>JALSLW010000056.1 GCA_026988155.1 Methylomonas sp.
CTTAAAGAGACAGTGCTAACAAATGTGATAGGTCTGGCGGATAATAATGCAGTAATTGCCGCATTACGAGAGGGAAACAGAGATATTGCAATTTCTGGTTTAAAATCAATTATTCATAATTACCAGACATACACAAAACTTAAAGCGGTTAAAATCCACTTACATGATAAAGATGTTCACAGTTTTGTCCGGATGTGGAAACTTAATAAGTTTGGAGATAACTTAGCAGGATTTAGAAAAACTATTGTTTCGGTTAAACAGACTAAAAAACCTATTGCAGCCATTGAAATCGGAAGAGCCGGTTTATTGCTCCGTGGAATTGCTCCAGTTGTTGCAGAAAATAAATACATTGGTAGTGTCGAGTTTATTCAGGATCTTGACGGGCTAACCCATGAGGGGAGGTCTGAGTTTATCGATATCCTATTTCTAATGGATAAAAAATATTTAAGCATTGCGACAAAGCTTCATAACTCACAGGTTTTCAATAGCCAGTTTATTTTGGCATCGGAGGCATCATCTATTAATACGGGGTTATTAAATGAGTTAAAAGGAACCAATATATTCGAGCCCATTCTGACAAAAAATTACTACTCTGTCTCTGTTCCTATTTACGACTTTAAAGAAAATGTAGTGGGCTACGCAATTGTCTCTAAATCTTTGAAAAGTGTTGAAGAAATTGTCCGAAAAACACAATCCATGATATATCAGCAAACAGCTATTCTGGGAGCTGTTCTATTATTTATTTTAACGATTTTATACGTTTCAATTCAAAAAATCATTGTAGCCCCAATAAACAGAATAGCTTCTGAGATTGCGTATAGTATAGAGACGCGGGATTTAAGTAAAAAAATAGCCCATGATTCAGGTGATGAAATTGGGATGATCTGCAATTCTTATAACAGTCTTGTCGGTACAGTCAATAAATTCCTTAATCAAAACAGTTCAGCAACCCTTGATATATCAGAAGCCGCCAGTATTATGTCTGATGCATCATCCAAGACCAGTAGCGGGATAACAAATCAAAAAGCAGAGACGACAGAAGTAACGGAAAACTTAGCGGTTATGCTGAATCAAGTCCAAGATATTGCCAATAACTCTAAAAATGCTTCTGAGTCGGCTATTCAGGCATCAAAATATGCCGTTGATGGAAAACATACTTCTGAAAAAACTATCCTTGCCATTAAAAGCTTGGTTGATGAAATTAAATCAGCTACTCAAACAGTAGAGCAGCTGCAGGGTGAAAGCCAGGAAATAGAAAATGTAACCTCTGTCATTCAATCCATTGCAGAGCAGACTAATTTACTGGCGCTTAACGCGGCTATTGAAGCGGCGAGAGCAGGAGATTCTGGTCGCGGTTTTGCTGTTGTTGCTGATGAAGTTAGAAATTTAGCTAAAAAAACTCAAGAATCTACTCAGCAAATTGACAATATTATAGGGCGTTTAAAAAAATCAATTAATGCTGTTGTTAGTGTTATGGGCAGCAGTAATCAAAAGGCATCAGAAAGTGTTTCATCTATTGATGATACCGAGACTGCATTGAAATTAATTACTGATTCTATTATGGAAATTACCAGGATTAATACTAATATTGCTGAAATCACTAGTGATCAGGTTCCATTGTTTACAAATTTGTCAGCCAATATGACCAGTAATGTGTATCAGTTTACCTCTTTGCTTGAGAGCAGTTTAAATGACACTAACTATGCCTCCCTACAGTTGAGTGAATCCATTAAAAAAATTCAGGCTCAGATGGATTATTTTGTAATTGAAAAAGAGCCTGGTCTAGATCTTTATGCCGCAAAGGCATCGCATTATGCCTGGAAAACTCGAGTAAAAGCCTTTATTCAGGATTTTGCGGAGCTGGATCCTACAGATAATTGCCAGCATACTGAATGTCAATTTGGACGATGGTTTTATTCTGAAGAAACCCAAAATATTAGATCTTTTAAAGCTTACACTGATTTAGAAGCAGCCCACAAAGAAGTACATGTAATTTTAGACGAGATCATAAAAATAAAAAAACAGGGAGAAAGCGA
>JALSLW010000057.1 GCA_026988155.1 Methylomonas sp.
GTCACTGGTCTTTCTGCCAACAAATTCATTACTTTGAAAAAAGCCTCTTGCTATATCCCCAGCTGACTTGGTGCCATTAGGATTGCTTAGCTGACCTGTCCAGTCGTTAAAGCCATCTATATCCGGTTTTCTGTCAAGAACCAGGCCATAGAAACGTTCTATAAAAGATTGTATTTGAAATAATGCATTATCGCCATCATTTAATGCGACAACGCCAAAACTGCTGGCGAGGTCTTTAAACTCCTGACTTCTTACAAACCCCTGAATAACTGTTTCTCTTAGAGTACCTGCTTCTAGCTGTGCCATCCAAAAATCCGAACCGCCCTGGTCTGGCTGACGGCCAAATAGCGTCTGATAAAGAATATTGATAAAGGCAGTATCATCCAGCTTTAAACCTTTAAACTCCTTACTGTTAAAAAAACCAAGCGCAACTTTTGCGCCTGATTCATTCTGGAGTGTATTTAACCAAAAATTCATGCCATCAGAATCAGAGTCCCTTTTTAAAATATTTTGATAAAACCGCTCTATAAATGCGACCTGGCTTTCTTCCTGCGCTGTTCTTGCTAGTGTGGAACAGCTGGCACTGCTTCCTCCATTTGCTCCGGCACAACTCCATGCCCAAGGGTTTGTGCCTGTAATATCACTGGAAAAACCTGCTGCACATAAACCTTCTGTTGGAATCGAGTTAAAGACCTTATCATGGCTTTCACCGCAGATGCCATTTACTGCCGGTTCAGGCTCTGTCTTCTTTGTTGAACAGCTGGCACTGCTTCCTCCATACGATCCACTGCAGCTCCATGCCCAAGGGTCATTGCCTGAAATAGCACTGGAAGAACCTGATGCGCATAAGTTTTCTGTAGGAATTGAGGAAAAGACCTTATCATGACTTTCTCCGCAACTGCCATTTACAGCAGTAAAAATCAAACTATTATCGACAGTAGCCTGTCCTTTGGAATTCCACCCCCAGCACACAACACCAGTATCATCTAAAGCACAAGTATGGCCGAAACCCGCACTGACTTGCGTTGGATTAGACAGTGCTGGCACATTAGTTTGTCCGTAGCCATTCTGCCCCCAACATACCACCCCACTGTCGTCTACAGCACAGCTATGATAAGCCCCCACAGTGACCTGTGTTGGGTTTGACAGTGCAGGCACTGTACTTTGTCCAAGCCCATTTTGTCCCCAGCATAAAACTCCAGCTCCATCGCTCCCTCCAGCGCCGTCCAAAACACACGTATGGCCAAACCCAGCTGCAATCTGAATTGGGTTTAGCACCTGTTCTGGCAGAGTCCCCTGTCCAAATGCATCCCAACCCCAGCAAACAACGCCACTATCATCTATGGCGCAGGTATGATTGGCGCCTGCTATGACTTGTGTTGGGTTTGAAAGAGCTGGCACATTAGTCTGCCCAAAAGCATTATATCCCCAGCATATAACGCCATTATCATCAAGAGCGCAGGTATGGCTATCGCCCGCACTGACCTGTATAGGGTTTGAAAGCGCAGGCACGGTAACCTGTCCAGAAGCATTACGGCCCCAGCATTCCACCCCATTGCTATCCAGGGCACAGGTGTGAAGGTCACCCGAACTGATTTGCGTTGGATTTAACAGTTCAGGCACGCTGCTTTGTCCAAAATCATCATAGCCCCAGCATAAAACACCATTGTCACCTAGGGCGCAAGTATGCCGGCCTCCAGCACTCAGCTCATACGCAGAGACTATAGAGGGCAGCAAGAGAAGCACCAAGGGGAAAACGGCTGCCCGACGAAATGTTCTTAAGAAATAAATCAAACTATATATAACATGCCTTATATAGTTAGAAATAAAATTATTATTTTCAGTTTGTTTTTTTATACTCATCAGCTTTGCCCCAAATTATTCTTTACTCTATCAACCTAAAGACTCTAACAGATAAAATAATGCCCGTAAATGCCATCAGCCATTAATTCTGAAAACAGAAGCCAAGCCCCCTCTGTCTTTATTATATAAAAAAATAACCTATATTACAGTACATTACAATGACAACATAACCTTTCTATCAACTTTTTCTATATTTTCCACTCATATAACATGAACATGAAATCGAAAAATTTATTGGCCATCCATTCTACATTCATTCAACTTCTCAGCCTTCAGGCAGGTATTGTTACATAGCATTCAGTACAAAAATGGACCGACCCAATGGGTGGCTAGTTTTAAAAAAAGCAGAAGCTCATTAAAAAAAATTCATCTGTTATACATAACAGCTTTGCATGCGCGAATTTTAAATCCCTTTGTCACATTCCTGTCACATTACATTTCTATAATTCGGGTGAACTTAAAAAAACTAAAGAGGGAAAAATGATGAAAAACAAACCCGTATTATCGCTTATGGTGGGTTCTATACTTGCTATTGGCTCAATCACAGCAGTTCAGGCGCGCGACCAGATTAAAATCGTTGGCTCTTCAACGGTCTACCCTTTCTCCAGTTCAGTTGCTGAAGAATTTGGCGCTACAACCAGCTATCCTACCCCTGTGGTTGAGTCAACAGGCTCAGGTGGCGGCATGAAGCTATTCTGTAAAGGCGGAGATATGAACACTCCTGATATTACAAATGCTTCACGCCGCATGAAAGCCAAAGAATTTAAAATGTGCGCAGAAAATGGCGTAACAGATATTACCGAAGCAGTGATTGGCTTTGACGGTATTGCAATTGCTCAAAATAAAAAAGATGCGCCATTGCTATTAACTAAAAAGCACTTGCTATTAGCAGTTGCTGAAGAAGTACCTTCAAAAGATGGCAAAAGCTTAATCAGAAACCAGTACAAAAACTGGAACGAGATTGATCCCAGCCTGCCAAATAGAGAAATCATCATTTATGGTCCGCCAACAAGCTCGGGTACCCGTGATGCTTTTGAAGATATGATTATGAAAGGGCAGACAAAAAAAATGGATGTCTACACCTCTTTTTATAAAAAAGACAAGGTCAAATACAAAGGCTACAAAAAATACCATAAAATCAGACAAGACGGCGTTTATGTACCTTCTGGCGAAAATGACAACTTAATTGTACAGAAACTGGATAAAAACCCTGCAGCTATCGGCATTTTTGGCTATAGCTTTTTAATGGAAAATAGCGACAAGATAAGTGCGGCTAAAGTAGAAGGCGTTGTACCCACTCCGGAGACCATTTCAAGCGGCCAATACCCTATTTCCCGTTCACTATTCTTCTATGTTAAAAATTCACATAGAGCTGATGTTCCGGCTATTGATAAATATGTTGAAATGTTTATGAGCGAAAATATGATTGGCAGTGACGGGATTTTAGGTGAAATTGGCCTGATTCCTCTACCTGATGCTCGCCGTGCAGCAATTAGGGCTAGTGTTCTGAGTCATACCAAACTGACTTTAGATGACCTAAGCAAAAAATAAGAAGCCGTTTATTGGGCATGAGGCTTTAGCCTTGCCAGATTAAAGCGAATCTGAAGCCTCTGCTCCTAAATATAACAGTTTATTCCCGCCAAAATAATTATCAAAATTATTTTGACATCTCACCTTATACCCCCATACAAACGGAGCACCTCTTGGAACCCTTTGAGCTAAAAAACCGTCACCATGGATTAAAAGAACAGCTTATAAACTTCTGCTTAATCAGTGCCGCGACTGTCTCTATTTTAACCACTTTTGGCATTCTTTTTTCAATACTATTTGAAGCCATGGAATTCTTTAAAATGCGCAGTTTCTGGTATTTTATAACGGGAATAGAGTGGTCCCCCGGTGTTGACAATAGCAAGTTTGGCGCAGTGCCCATTTTTGCCGGCACTTTTATGATCACCTTTATTGCCATGGCTGTTGCCGTGCCCATCGGTTTAGGCAGCGCCATTTTTCTTAGCGAATACGCCTCCTTTTCTTTACGTGACAAATTAAAGCCTCTTTTAGAAATTCTGGCGGGGATCCCTACCGTTGTCTATGGTTTCTTTGCGGCCATTACCGTTGCACCTGCCATTGTTAATTTCTTTGACAGCTTCGGTGTTCATGCATCCTTTAACAGTGCACTAGCCAGTGGCCTGGTGATGGGGATTATGATCATTCCTATTATGGCTTCTTTAAGCGATGATGTGATTCGTGCAGTACCTGACTCTCAGCGCAAAGCATCACTAGCACTAGGCATGACAGAAGGTGAAACTATTCTATCCATTGTTCTGCCCTCTGCACTTCCTGGCATTATTGCGGCCACCATATTAGGCTTATCCAAAGCCTTGGGGGAAACTATGATTGTGGTAATGGCAGCAGGCTTAAGGCCAAACCTGTCCTGGAATGCATTAGAAGATATGACGACTGTAACGGTAAGAATTGTCGATGCATTGGTCGGCGATAATGAATTCAATTCCCCCGATACCTTATCAGCCTTTGCATTAGGTTTAGTACTGTTCGTCGTCACGCTAATTCTAAATATTATTTCTACCAGCATGATTCGTAAGTTTAAAGAAAAATACAAGGTGAACACCTTATGAGCAACTATACAGATTCTGAGTCGCAATCAGAAAACCCTTTTTTTGACTCGTCACTCACTAAACGGCACGCAAAAGCCAAAGCATTTAAGAGCTTTACCATTATCTCCATTATTTTTTCCATCGGTTTTCTGATTTTTTTTCTAGGCGATATGGTTAACAAAGGGCTGCCTGCTTTCAAACAGTCCTATATAAAGATTGAGGTGGAGTATAACGATAAAACCATCGCCTCATCCCGTAAAGCAATTGATAAAAAATACCGTAAGGTAGTGAGCCGAGCCTGGTTAAGAGATATTCCCAAGCGGGTAAAAGCCAACCCTGAATTAATGGGCACCAAACAAAAAACCTGGGTATTGTTAAATCATCAAGTCGACCAATATTTAAAGGGCCATTATTACAAAGTAAAAGACAAAGACCTTAAATTGATCAAGGCCATGCAAGAGCAAGGCTTAATTGAATTGCAGTTTAATAGCATTTTCTTTAGCAACGGCGATTCAAAAATCCCTGAAAACTCAGGTTTTAAATCTGCGATGGCCGGGTCCGTGTTAACCTTATTGGTTACTATGATTGTTGCATTTCCATTAGGCGTAATGACCTCAATTTATCTGGAAGAATTTGCCGAGGATAACCGCTGGACACAATTGGTTGAAGTCAATATCAGCAATCTGGCAGCTATTCCATCTATATTGTTCGGCCTATTAGGTCTGGCAGTATTTATCAGCTTATTTGGCATGCCTCGCAGCTCTCCTCTAGTCGGCGGATTAACATTGGCTTTAATGACACTGCCTATTATTATTGTCAGTTCTCGGGCAGCCTTAAGAAGTGTGCCCGATAGCATTAGACAGGCTGGCTATGGCTTAGGACTGACTAAAATACAGGTGGTGCAGGATCATGTTTTGCCTTTAGCTTTTCCTGGCATAATGACAGGCTCCATTATTGGGCTTTCACAGGCAATGGGCGAAACCGCCCCCCTGATTATCATAGGCATGATAGCCTTTATTCCCGACACCCCTTCCTCTATTTTTGAGGCTGCAACAGTTATGCCTGCGCAAATATTTACCTGGGCCGGCATGCCAGAAAGAGCCTATGTAGAACGGACTGCGGCCGCTATTATGCTACTGCTCAGTATATTAATCTCATTAAATGCATTGGCAATTTATTTAAGAAAAAAATTCGAGGTCAAGTGGTAAATGAATCAGAAGAAAAACAATAACACAAAAATTTCAGTGCGGGATTTAAGCCTATATTATGGTGACAATCATGCGTTGCATAGCATTGATATGGATATTTACGCAAATCAGATCACCGCACTGATAGGCCCCTCTGGATGTGGCAAATCTACTTTTTTACGATGCCTTAACCGTATGAACGATTTGATTAAAAGCGTGCGTATTGAGGGTGCAGTAATTATTGATTCAAAAAACATCTATGATAATGATGTTGATGAAGTGGCTGTACGAAAACGCATCGGCATGGTATTTCAGCAGCCTAATCCTTTTCCCAAGTCCATTTATGAAAATGTAGCTTACGCCCCATTAAAGCATGGCATAGTCAAAAAAGGCAGCGACTGTGATGAATTGGTAGAAAAATCATTAATTCAGGCGGGTGTATGGCAAGAGGTAAAGGATAAATTAAACGAGCCAGGCACTTCGCTTTCAGGCGGACAGCAGCAGCGTTTATGCATTGCCCGAACCATTGCCGTCAAACCTGATGTGATTTTAATGGACGAACCGACGTCCGCATTAGACCCTATTTCCACGGAGAAGATAGAGGCCTTAATGCTTGAATTAAAAAAACATTACACTATCATTATAGTAACTCATAACATGCAGCAGGCAGGCCGTGTTGCTGATATGACAGCGTTCTTTCACTTGGGTGATTTAATAGAATATGCAGATACCGAAACCATATTTGTTAACCCTGAAAAACAAAAAACCGAAGATTATATTACAGGGAGATATGGATAATGTTACCAACTCTAGAAGAAAAACTGCTTAATATCCAGAAAGACATGACACACCTAGGCAGCAAGGCGCTTGAGCTTAATCAGCAAATGCTTGAGATACTGGAGCAGGGTGCTATAGCAGATTTAAAAAAATTAAAGCCTTCCTCTAAACGGGAATGGCTAGCTCAAATGGCTGCTATTGATACCCAAGTTATTCATATCTTTGCCCTGTATACACCAGAAGCTCGTGATTTAAGGCAATTAATAGCCTTTTTAAAAATAACCAATGAATTAGACCGCATCATTAATAGCTGTCGCTCCTTTATTCGAGACTTTCCTTATGTTTTATCAAAAGATATAGATAAAGATTCTATTCTTGAATATGCGATTCCTTTGCAAAAATCCAGTCTCAATGCGGTCAAAAATGCTATCGCGCTGTTTGAAACGGAAGACAAGGAAGCCGTTGATGTTTTTTATAAAGCCGTGGTCATTGAAGAAGGAAAAAGTGATGAGTTTTATAAAATCGTCGAAAAAAGTCTGTTTAAAAAGATCAATAAAGACATTCAGTTCTCTAATGAATATCAAGGCGCTATGTTTGCATTGCGTCGTCTAGAAAAAATAGCAGACCGGGCCTTGAGCATTGCCAATTTAATGTACTATGCAAAAGTTGGCGGTGAAATCAATCAGGTAAATCTTCCGAAATAAAAAACACTGCTGGTTTAATAAACCTGCTTGAACACCGGTTGTGGAAAATCTGGGCTAAAAAGACAAAAAGATAGTTTAAAAATAACGGGCACAGTCCTTATGGAGAGCTATTCTGCTGAATTTTTCGCCCATTTTTTTCACAAAACAGTGAAACGAATTACTTTCCCTATCTTGTGATAATAGAAATGCTTGCAAAAACATATTATTTACAAGTTACCGCCAAACTTAGCGTCCACTCTATTTTAAGCAACACCTGTACAACCTTTCAAAAGCCTCTAAATTGAACCACATGTTTCATCGCACTACTTCCCCGTAGATCAATGTCTGTTCAGAAATCGTTTTAATTAAAAGATACTGATGGCTAGGCTCCAACACCTGTTATTTTTACATTTTGGCCATCTCGACTGTCACCAATTCTAAAACGCCTGTTTTTGAATTTTCTCTTCCAGGTCCACTTGCATAAGTATTAGGCAACTCGCAATAAATAACCCACCAATCTTGCTTGTCTTTTTATCCGTCTTCAGCGTTGCAACTTCGGTCACATAGCTTGCTATGCTCCCTTCGTTGCGCCTTGAAGACGAATAAAAATCCTGCGCAATCTGGGTAGGTTATTTAATGCGCGTTACCTTAATTGTGCACTGACTGCCACTCATTAAATCGCACTAAAAACTGAGTGACTCATCACACCACATCCATATAAACCATTTTATTTCAATCGGTTATATAGAAATACTATCTGTACAACAGTTAATATGTGACCAAAAGCCCAGTTACATAAATTGCATTGAATGTTCATTAAAACTGTGACATTACCCAAAACGCAGTGACTCTTTTTTTTCTATTCTTAATTTAAATTAAATCTCAAGACAAGAATTATGAAATTAAAGACATTAATGGTACCCATATTAGGTCTATCGATTATTGGAATATCATTATTAAAGCAAAATAGCACAACTCACATCAGTTCTGAGCAGAAAATAGCGGAAGCAGACAAGGGCATTGATCACGCATTTGGAAAGACAAGAACATTTGCAGCCAGCGGGCAAGCTCCTGTTGAAATTTTAGACAGAAAACAGAAATTGCCTGATGAGATTCCAGTCGAACAGATTCAAACTCAGCCAAATGCTTTTGACCATTTAAGCAATGGCCAAAAACTCGCTTTTTTTATTCCCCAGGAACAGCAGGATTATATAGGCACAGTTGAAAAATACCATACGCAATTCAACGGCCAGGTGCAGGTCTCAACGGGCTCTATAGACGATGGGCGCCGTTTTTCTTCATTCACTGTAACAAAAGGGCCTGAGCTGACTCTTGTCATGGTCGCAACAGGCGAAAAAGTATATCAAATAGAAATTAACAATAAAACAGGAACTGGAACCGTTATAGATGACCAGTCTTTAGATTATTTCCGTAAACATAACGATGGCCGCACACCTCCGCCAGAGGGAATTTCATGAACACATCAATTAATACAGGCACCAAGAATATGATGAAAAAATTACAACTATTATTGGCTGTAGTCTTTATTGCAGGCAGTCTATTTAGCGGTATAGCTCGCGCTGAAATACATACTATTGATTTGCTGGTATTGCATCCGCCAAAAAGCGTTTTAAATACTGACATACTCACTCGGGTAGCAAGTATGGAGCAGTATGCCAATAAAGCCTTGGAAAATAGCAAATCAAGCATCCGGTTTCGTGTAGTAAAAATTGCAGAAATTGATCTGCCTAATCCAAAAACAGACAACGCGACTCTCAGAGCATTGAAAAATAGCCGGAAAGCTCAGGAATTAAGGGCTAAATATGGAGCTGACCTGGTTACCATGATAACGCCGACAGGACCTTATTGCGGTGTTGGCTATGTATTAGGCGGAGCTAATGGCAAAGTATATTCAGGACATAAAAGGTATGGCTTCAATGTCGTTGCAGATAGATGCGTTTCATCCTTTGCACACGAACTGGGACATAATTTAGGCCTAGGGCACTCAGCCAAACAGGGCAGTACAGGGGGGTTATATAGCTGGGGCCGTGGACACGGAGAAGACAGTAAGTTTGTTACGACGATGGCATATGTCAGTGCCTATAAGGCAAGTCGGGTCCCATTTTTTTCTAACCCTGACCTTATAGAATGCAGAGGGTTGGCATGTGGCAAATCAATAGAAGATAGCGATGGAGCTAATGCGGTTAAAGCTATAGATGTTTCAGGGCCTCAAATCGCATCATGGAATGAAAGCAGTGAACTGATCAGCAACGTTAATTTAGCACCTGCTGCGGCAGAAGATTTTGCAATAACTCATATAGGAGAGGCCGTTGAAATTGCCGTATTAGATAATGATGTCGACCCTGAGCAAGATACTCTTAATATCGAATCTGTCAGTGATGCCCATCATGGTACTGCATCGGTTGTAAATGGAATAATACATTATTTTCCTGAGCCTTCATTTATTGGACAGGATAGTTTTCAATATACTATTAATGATGGATACAGCCACCCTGTCAATGCGACTGTCACTGTAAATGTTGGCTGGGGCGTTAACTATCAGTACTTTCAAGGTACCTGGAATGAATTGCCAAACTTTGATACGGCCACGGTGCTAAAAGAAGGCATTTCTCATAACTTCAGTTTAGAACAGCGTTTGAGAGATAATAACTTCGGGTTCAGGTTTTTTGCACAGCTTAAAATTCCGCAATCAGGCAATTACCAGTTTTATCTAACATCAGACAATGGCAGTAAATTAATAATAGATGATGTCACTGTTATCAATAACGATAAATCAGCAACAACAGGCAATTCCATTAACCTGGATGTCGGTTTGCATAGCATTGAAGTACATTATTTTCAGGCAACAGGCAATCAGCGTCTTAATGTTGAGTGGCAAGGTCCCGGGTTTATCCGCCAAATCATGTCATCCAGTTCATTGCGCCTTGATGAATCAGACAATAGTTTTCCTGTAGCGGCAGATGACATAGCAAGAACATCAAAAAATACTGAAATCCTAATTGATGTGTTAAAAAATGATATAGACACAGACGGTGATGCGATACAGCTTGTATCTATAGGAGAAGCTAGTCATGGCGATGTTAATTTACTGGGCAGCAAACTGATCTACCAGCCTGACCTTGGGTTTAGCGGTACCGATCAATTTAGCTATATCATCAGCGACGGCAACGATGGCGAAGATACCGGGGTTGTTACTATCCATGTTAGACAGGGCGTAAGCTACGAGTATTATGAAGGTAGCTGGAGCAGTCTGCCAGATTTTGATTCACTCACACCTGTAGCTTCTGGCAAACAAAATGATTTTTCATTAACTAACAGAAATAAAAATGACAACTTTGCTTTCCGCTTCCGTTCGGGATTAGACGTTCCACATGATGGGCGCTACTACATCTTTTTGATTTCTGATGATGGCAGTAAAATATTTATTGATGGCGAGTTGCTGGTCAATAATGATGGAGTACACGGCCGTCACTTTGAATACTCACGAATTGAACTGACTGCTGGCCTCCATGATATTGAAGTTCAATATTTTGAAGAAACGGGAAGAGAGCGTCTAGCAATTTATTGGTGGGAAAGAAAAATGGGATTTAAGAAAGTGAATGAAAAATATCTTAAAGCTATTGATTAAGCTCTTTTTATAAAAGCACAAAAAAACCAGGTTTACCCCTGGTTTTTTTGTATTCATAGTTTGCTTTTCTAGCCTTCGCCACTTTCCAGCTCTAATAATTCTTCTGCTTCCATCCATTCAGCCTCAGCCTGCCCCAAAGCATTATCCACTTCAACTTTCTTAGCCAGCAGTATTTTTAAGGCATCTTTCTGTATTTCTTCGTATATTTCAGGATTAGCCAGCTGATGCTCTAAGTCTTTCTGTTCGGCATGATATTTTTCCACGGCCTGTTCTGATTTTTTCAATTTATTCAGCAAAGGCTTTAACCGCTTACGTTTGTCTGCCTCCTGTTTACGCTGATCTTTACGAGACATGCCAGAGTCTCCAGTGGCAATCTGAACCTGATCAGACGAATCAGCCAGCGCTCTTTTCTGTTCAGTCATCCATTGCCGATAATCATCTAAATCACCGTCAAAGGGTTTTGCCGCTCCATTGGCTACCAGAAATAGCTGATCTGTTACCGAACGCAGTAAATGCCTATCATGGGAAACCACAACAATAGCGCCTTGATAATCCTGCAGCGCCATGCTTAAAGCATGGCGCATTTCCAAGTCCAAATGGTTGGTCGGCTCATCTAACAGTAATAAATTAGGATTCTGGTAAACTAATAAAGCCAGCACTAAGCGAGCTTTTTCACCTCCGGAAAAAGGCCTGACAATCTCAGTAACCTTGTCACCTCTAAAGTCAAAACCGCCTAAAAAATTGCGTAAATCTTTTTCAGTAGCCTGTTTATCTAATTGCTGAAGATGCCACAAGGGAGACTCATCAAGTCGCAACTGTTCTAACTGATGCTGGGCAAAATAGCCGATATGCAGAGCTTCAGCCGTTTGCATTTTTCCATTTAACGGCTTCATTTCGGAAGCCAGCACTTTAATTAAGCTTGATTTGCCCGCGCCATTAGGTCCAAGCAGACCTATTCTATCGCCAGGGGTGATTGAAAGGCTCACCTTGCTAATAATTGTCTTTTTGCCATATCCAATATCAGCCTGTTCAAGTTGAAGCAAGGGGTTAGGCATTTTTTTTGGCGGCGGAAAGCTGAATTTAAAAGGAGAATCCACATGTGCCTGTGAAATTATTTCCATGCGTTCCAATGCTTTTACTCTGCTTTGCGCCTGCCTAGCTTTTGTTGCCTGTGCTTTAAAACGGGTAATAAAACTTTGGATGTGTTCAATTTCTCTTTGCTGCTTTATAAATGCTGATTGCTGCAGTGCCAGTTTTTCAGCACGCATCTTTTCAAAAGCAGAATAGTTGCCCGTGTAGATTTCAGCTTTATTCTGTTCTATATGAATAATGTGATCAGCAATAGAATCCAGAAAATCTCTATCGTGAGATATTAGCAATAAAGTGCCTGGATATTTGCACAGCCAGTCCTGAAGCCAGATAACGGCATCTAAATCCAAATGGTTGGTTGGCTCATCCAGCAATAAGACATCTGATCGGCACATCAGTGCCTGCGCTAAGTTTAAACGCATACGCCAGCCTCCAGAAAAGGATTTTACCGGATCTTGCTCCTGCCCAGCAGAAAACCCCAGGCCGTTCATTAATCTAGAGGCACGGGCATTAGCGGTATATCCGCCAATCAAATCAAGAGTGTTGTGCAGCTCAGCCAGTTTGATTCCGTCATCTTGTATCTCGGCAAGCTCCAGCTGCCTCTGCAATTGACGCAGCTCTCTATCGCCATCAATAACATACTCAATAGCTGAATAATCAACCGCTGGCGTTTCCTGAGCTACGTGAGCAATTTCGAGCCCCGGAGGCATGGAAAAATCACCCTCATCCACATGCAGCTCATCAAGCAAAACAGCAAACAGGCTAGATTTACCTACGCCATTAGCTCCGGTTAATCCAGCCTTCTGGCCTTTATGAATAGTAAAGGTAGTTTCGCTAAAAAGAACGCGCGCACCACGGCGCAATGAAATATTTTTAAAATTCAGCATGAAAGGATAGGCTAAAATGTACAGATGAAAAGAAGACTAAAAAAACCCTTAAATCCAGTGTTTAAGCCTCAAGACAGGTATTATGTCAATCAGCAGGGACAATGGTGGTTTTTTACCGTCGATAAAATTGGCGGCCCTTATCCAGATAAAATGAACTGTGTTGATGCCTGCCGATATTATATTCAGAAAAGAGATGGGGTACTATAAATAACGCACTAAACGATGCAAGTCTTTACATGCTAAAAATATACACTGTTTATCATTACGCTGACCGTTTATTTCTCGGCTGTTGAGCTTTTTAATGTTACAGTTTCTACAGTCTCAGGCGCAGTATCTTCAGCATTTTTAGCTACCTGTGGCTTTTGCTTTGCAGTCGCTTGCTGCTTGGCAAGGTTTGCCTCGCCAAACATTACGGCACCTATCATAAATAATATTGAAGACAGCAGGATAATTGGTATTCTTCCCGGCTTGTCCATCCAAAATAATAGCCATTTGGGCTTAATCATTCCCACAATAAGAAAAATTATTGACAAAAGCAGTATGTTAATTGCCCAAACCATCATCGGCATCATAAATCTGTTCCTTTATTTCGTACAGCGTATAAAAAATACATTATTATAAGCTAATTAACTATTTACAACAAAACAGGAAAAACCTATGGAAACTTTTGTCGTTGTCGTTTTGATTTTTGCTATTTTACTGGTTTTTATGAGTGTTAAATCTGTGCCCCAGGGAGAGGAGTATACGGTGGAGCGTTTTGGACGATATACCAATACTTTGTCGCCGGGATTAAATATAATCATGCCAATTATAGACAGAATCGGCAATAAACTGAACATGATGGAACAGGTGAGAGATGTGCCTTCCCAGGAAATCATCACTAAGGAACGCGCATGAAATAACTTCGACAACTTCATGATAAAATAGGTGAACATCAATCCACAAAGATTCTAAAAATTGAATAATCCTTATGCTCAGACGATCGAAACTCGGATGCAAGAATT
>JALSLW010000058.1 GCA_026988155.1 Methylomonas sp.
TAGCATGACACAGCAAATGACTATAAAGAAATGGCTTCTGCCCATTTTTTCCATCGCCATACTCTTATTGATAATCATGTATGCACTGGGCATTATCGGTGGCGGCTCCAAAATAGAACCGGGGAATACCCCCCCTAAACTGTCACCTGTGCCATCAGGCGCTAAAACACTGACCTTAAAGATTCATCAATCTGATAACTTGATATCATGGCCGGGCACAATCCGCTCCCGTACTGTAGTCAAAATTGCACCTAAATTTAATTCACGCATTCTGGATGTTAATGTTGAAGTGGGAGATGCTGTTAAAAAAGGTGATGTTATTGCTAAACTGGATGAACAGGCAATGCAAGCCACTTACCAAGAAGCTTTAGCAGGCCTTAATGCAGCCAGAGCTCAGGCTGAACAGGCAAATGCCGACGAACGGCGCATTAAAGACTTATTTAATAAGGAAGCCGCTACACGCCAACAATATGACGCCGTTATTGCCCAGGCAAAATCCGCCCGTGCTGCAGTCAAACGAGCGGCCAGCTCTGTTAAAAAGGTTCATGTTAATCTTGGTGAAAATGTCCTGTTGGCACCATTTAATGGCATTATTAGCGAAAGATTACAAGAACCTGGCGACATGGGGTTCCCGAATGCACCCATTGTTATTCTTCAAAAATCTGGTAATTTACGTTTGGAAGCGGCTATTCCAACACATTGTGCCCAGCATATTAAGTTGGGAATGCATGTGGGTGTTCGAATTGACAGTCTAAATAAAAAACTGTCAGGCACTATCAGCGAAATTGCTCCAGAAATTGATCAGCAAACCCGTACCCAGTTAGTCAAAGCTTCGATGCCTAGCTCTGAAGGTTTAGTACATGGTCTGTTTGCCTGGCTTGAACAAAGCTGTGAAAACTCTCAACCCATTCTAATGATTCCTGAGTCTTCTGTACTTCATTACGGGCAGTTGGAAGCCGTTAAAATTGTTGATAACAATCAAGTTTATACGCGCCATATACGGACTGGCAAGCAAACAGGCGACAAGCTGGAGGTATTGTCAGGTCTGCATGAAGGTGAAACTATCTTGGTCAATAGCGGGTTAGCACAATGACAGACGGACAGAATCAAAAAAATGATAGCCTGACGATTAAATTCATAAGGCTCTTTACAGTCTCGCAGTTACCTCTCCTGTTTTTGATTATTTCACTACTAATGGGCGCAGCAGCAATGATCCTCACACCGCGAGAAGAGGATCCGCAAATCATCGTACCCGTAATGGACGTTTTTGTGCAATATCCAGGCGCATCCAGTGAAGAAGTTGAAATGCTCGTCACCACACCTTTGGAAACCCTGCTTAACCAGATTGATGGCGTTAAATATGTCTATTCCGCTTCCATGCCAGGGATGGCAGTAGTGACTGTTCGTTATTTTGTTGGCGAGGATCTAGAAAGCAGCCTGATTAAAACACGCGATAAAATACAGGCTAACGAAGATTTGGTTCCTTCTGGTGTGACAAGCTGGCTGGTTAAGTCAGTGGAAATTGATGATACGCCCATTGTAATGCTGACCTTGTCACCACAGAATGACGTTTATGATTCAATGACTCTGCGCCGTATTGCTGATGAATTGATTGCCCGCCTTCGCAGTACGCCTAATGTTGGAAAAAGCTGGGTCGTTGGGGCAGCCGCAAAACAAATTTCAGTCTATCCTGACCCTAGTAAATTAGTTGCGCGAAATATTACTTTATTAGATGTACAGCAGGCACTGACAAATAATAATATCAATCTGCAGACTGGAAGCTTTGAACAGGGGAATCAGGAAATTCTAGTGGAAGCAGGGCCGTTCATTAAAACGCCAGAACAGGTTGCCGCTACCGTTATTAAAAATATGAATGGCCGATTGGTGTATTTGAGAGACGTCGCCCGTATTATCGATGGCCCGGAAGATCCTCGGCATTATACGCGAATAGGCTTTGGTCCAGCAGTTAATGAGATGACTACAGTTGGTAATGCCGTTGGGGATCAAGCGGTAGCTGGCGAAGAAAGAGAAATGGTCACCATTGCCATTGCCAAACGAAAAGGCAGCAATGCAGTAAGTGTCGCCAAGCAGGTATTAGCGTTGACGGACTCTTTACGCGGCACATTGATTCCTGATGATGTGCTATTAACAGTTAGCCGCAACTATGGTGAAACTGCAGACCACAAAGTAAATGAACTGGTTATGCACCTAGGTATAGCGATTATCACCATTACCGTTTTATTGGCATTAACACTGGGGCTGAAAGAGTCACTCATTGTTTCCATTGCCGTCCCCATGACTTTTGCCATCACACTTTTCTGCGACTTGGCATTCGGTTACACCATTAACCGTGTGACTTTGTTTGCATTGATCCTGTCGCTGGGCTTGCTGGTGGATGATCCTATTGTTGGAGTGGAAAATATTCATCGCCATTATAAAATGCGTAAAGAACCGCCCTTACGCGCTTTATTAACGGCTGTCAATGAAGTTCAGCCACCTACTATTTTGGCAACGTTTGCTGTCATTGTTGCGTTTCTTCCCATGTTCTTTATTACTGGCATGATGGGCCCCTATATGGCGCCCATGGCTTTTAATGTGCCTATTGCCATGCTGCTATCACTCATTATTGCTTTTACCGTGACCCCCTGGGCCAGCTACCGCATATTAAAAAAAGACTACGGCAAACATAATGAAGCGCCTTTCGACCTGAAAAAATCCTTCGGCTACAGACTTTATCAGCGCATTTTACTACCGATTATAGCCACGCCAGCACGCTCACGCTGGTTTATGTTTGCTATTTTTATTGCCTTTATCGGTGCAGCCATGCTTGCTGTGACCCGTGTTGTTCCACTAAAACTATTGCCATTCGACAATAAAAACGAATTGCAATTAATTATCGATATGCCCCGAGGCTCAACTCTGGAGGAAACCGATAATGTGAGCAAAGCGCTTGGACGTTATTTATCAACCGTCAACGAAGTAACTGATTACGAAAGCTATATAGGTTTGGCCTCGCCTATGGATTTTAATGGCATGGTACGTCATTATTATTTACGCAAGGGAAGTTATGTGGGGGATATACGTATCAACTTGGTACACAAAACCCAACGCGAACAGCAGTCACATGAAATTGCCTTAAGAATTCGGCCAACCATAGAAAAAATTAAAAAACAATATGGGGCTAATATTAAAATCGTCGAATTGCCGCCAGGACCTCCAGTATTATCGACAGTAGTCGCTGAGATATATGGTCCGCCAAATGCCAGTTATTCTGAAATTAATCAGGTATCCCGCAGAGTCAGAGGTGCTTTGGAACAGGTTGAAGGCGTAGTTGATGTGGATGACTTTATCGAAGCCCCTCATCAGCAGCTACATTTTATCTTGAACCGCAAACAGGCGGCATTACACGGTATAACCGTCGGGCAGGTCGCACAAACATTGCAACTGGCTTTAGCAGGAGAAAAGCTCGGGGCGGTGCATATTGCTAAAGAACGTCACCCGCTTTCTATTCAGTTGCAACTACCAAGAGATATGCGCTCATCAGCCAGCGACTTAATGGCATTACGCGTTAGAACAGATTCCGGAAAACTGATTCCACTGAGCGAAATCGGGTCTATGGTCAAGGAGACAGGTGACCCGACCATCTATCATAAAAACTTGCGCCGTCTATCTTATGTAACGGCCGAAATGGCTGGACGCAGTCCGGTGGAAGCTGTTTTTGATTTAAATGACTGGCTAGATGAGAACCCATTGCCACAAGGCTATCAGGCTGAAATGACCGGGGAAGGTGAGTGGAAAATCACCGTGGATGTATTTAGAGATTTAGGGTTGGCTTTTGCTGCCGCCATGGTCATGATTTATATATTACTGGTAGGGCAGACAGGTTCCCTAAGCATACCGCTGATTATGATGATTGCAATCCCATTAACCGTTATCGGAATCATGCCAGGGTTTTGGTTTATCAATCTTTTCACTCAGCCCATAGGTGAATATGCAACCCCCATCTATTTTACCGCAACAGCCATGATTGGAATGATCGCTTTAGCTGGGATTGTCGTAAGGAACTCTATTATTCTGATTGATTTCATCGAGCATGCTTACAATCGGGATCAACAGACAACCATGACCGAAGCCCTGATAGAAGCAGGTGCCACAAGATTAAAACCAATACTTCTGACTGCAGCCGCAGCAGTATTTGGCGCCTCCATTATTGTACTGGACCCCATTTTCTCAGGCTTGGCCTGGAGTTTTGTTTTTGGCATTATTGCCTCAACGCTGTTTTCACTGGTGGTTATTCCTGTCGCTTATTATATGATTATGCACAATAAACCCAAATTAATGAATATTGAGGAAGAGCGTTAATCTTAAACGTTTGATTTACTTCTGGAACAAACAACTAGCAGAAAAATATAGGTAGATTGGAGAGTGCCTGGAGACAGAAAGTCATGATACAGGGCAATAGCCCTGTTACTGCGAACGGTGGTTTTCAATATAGTTGTCGCCTCAAGGAAAAACGACCTTTCAAAACCTGATACCTATATTTTGCTACCTAAACAAAGTAGCATTCAATATTGAAAACTGTATGACTTCCATATCGATATTACATCCATATATAGGAACAAGGATTAATAACTTCCGGGTCATTTAATGCGATTAACTAATTTTCCATTTTCCTTGACGATACCGGCAACTTCTTCACCGCTCAACACCTCCTTTTGCTCTAGTAATTCGGCCAATTTACCTAAAATGCTATTATTCTCAGTAAGGATTTGAGTTGCACGCTGGTAACCTTCGTCTATCAAAATTTTGACTTCACTATCAATCAGACATGAAGTTTCTTCACTGTAATTTTTTTCTTCCATTCCCTGACTGCCTAGGTACATTAACTGCTGTCTTTTACCAAAAGTCAATGCTCCCAGCTTTTTACTCATACCCAGCTGCGTGACCATGCCGCGAGCAATTTCCGAAGCACGTTCCAAATCATTAGAAGCCCCGCTAGAGACATCTTCAAAAATAAGCTCTTCGGCAACTCGGCCACCCATTAATATAGCAATCTGGTCTTTTAGCTCTTTTTCAGTAGACAGAAATTTTTCCTGAGTCGGCAATTGTAACGTGTAGCCCAGAGCAGCAACGCCTCGTGGAATAATAGAGACTTTATGTACGGGTTCACCAGTCGGCACACTCACTGCGACTAGTGTATGCCCCGATTCATGGAAGGCAACGCGTCGCTTTTCTGCTGAACTCAATATTCGATGTTTTTTTTCAGGCCCGGCAATAACGCGATCAATAGCCGCTTCAAAATCCAGCATATCAATAGCATCATGACGATTGCGAACAGCGAGAATAGCCGCTTCATTAGCAATATTGGCCAAGTCCGCACCTACAAAGCCTGGAGTCCGTTGGGCTACGACTTTAAGATCGACATCATCGGCTATTTGCATGTTTTGAGTGTGCAGCGCTAGAATTGCAATACGCGCCTCAAGGTCAGGCTTATCAACGACTATCTGCCGATCAAAACGTCCGGCCCGCAGCAAAGCTTTGTCCAGCACTTCTGGTCGGTTAGTAGCGGCCATCACCACAACCCCAGATGAAGGGTCAAAGCCATCCATTTCTGTCAGCAATTGATTTAAAGTCTGTTCCCGTTCATCATGCCCTCCCATCATTGGCCCAATACCACGCGCTCCGCCAATGGCATCTAATTCATCAATAAAGATGATGCATGGTGCTTTCTGTCGTGCTTGATCAAACATATCGCGAACACGCGAAGCGCCCACACCGACAAACATTTCTATAAATTCAGAGCCGCTGATATTGAAAAATGGCACACCAGCCTCACCCGCTACGGCCCGTGCCAATAATGTTTTTCCCGTTCCCGGCGGTCCAACCAGCAAAATGCCTTTAGGCATGTGTCCTCCAAGATGCTGAATAAGCGTGGGGTCCTTAAGAAAGTCGATATTTTCACCAAGCTCCTGTTTGGCATCTTCAACGCCAGCAACATCTTTAAACGTGGTTTTGTTGTCGCCTTCAGGATGGATACGAACACGGTTACCACCAATATTCAGAAAACTTTGCGCCCCTCCGCTCATGCGCTTAGCCATCCAATTCCAAAGTAGAAACAACAGCCCAAAGGGCAATACCCAACTAAATAAAAATGTGCTTAGCCAGTTGTCTCCATGACGAACAGTATATTTCACACCATTTTTTTCTAGCTCATTAGCCAATTCATTATTAAACAGGGGGACGGTGATAAAATAGGGAGTATTCGGTTTGCCTATATCAGTTTCAGTCTCTGTAGCTGAGGCCCTGAATTTTCCTGAAATAATTTTGTCAGTGACAACTGCTTCCTCGATCTCCCCTTTCTGCATTTTTTGCAGAAACTCACTGTAAGGAATTTCTTCCTGCTGCTGATGCTTGAATCCTTCCCATAGATAAAGAGAAGCCATCATAAATACAAGGTAAACCCATAAGCTAAACTCTTGTTTTTTCCATGATTTTTGCTCAAAAGGTTTGTTTATTTCTATTTTTGGATCATCGTCTTTTATATCAAAATTATTTTTTTTCACCGTTATAATCCTATTTTTATTAATCCTAAAAAATCAATTGCAGATATTCTTACCGGATATTTCTAAGCCTATCATAAAAAGGTGAGTATTCGAATTAAATAACCACCGGCCTTTAGCTGGTTAGGTATTAACCTAAATAAATCAGTTGAACGCTTAGTTTAACTGTAACTTGTTAAATAAACTGTTTAATCCAGTTTTTTACTATTCACCAAATGGGTGAGTGTATTTCGCTTCACGGTTTTGTGAAAAATCTGGACAAAAAATTCTGCAGAATAGCTCTCGATAAGGACTACGGCCATTATCTTCGAGCTATTCTTTGCCTTTTTTGCCCAGATTTCCCACAAAATCCGTGCTCAACTGATTTATTTAGGATTAAACGTTAAATCCAGAGTTAGACGCTGTTTGGAAGACTGCACAAGCCTATCCAAGAATAGAAAAAACCTAATAGGTGCCCTATACTTAAAATTCATATCACCTTACTATCTATACAATGCCTTACTTTCTATCCGCACTATTATTACTGACTCTTACTGCTCTCAGCTCATTCAGCCTCGCAGAAACTTCACCCCCTCCTTTATCATTGGCAAAAAACTATAAAGGTCAGATAGATCTGACTCAATACTGGGTTAGCGAAAAAATGGATGGTGTCCGCGCCTATTGGAATGGCCAGCAATTGATTTCAAGACAGGGCAACCCATATTCTGCCCCCACCTGGTTTACCAAGGATTTTCCAAAACAGGCTTTAGATGGTGAACTGTGGCTTGGGCGAGATCAGTTTCAATCTTTGCTCAGTATAGTCAGAAAAAAACAGGCTATTGATAGTGAATGGCGACAAGTCCGCTATTTTGTTTTTGATCTTCCTCAGTTAGATAAACCCTTCACTCAGCGCTTAGACAAACTGCAGCAACTTATAGCTTTGTCCAGCAATCCCTATTTAAAGCTGGTTAAG
Organism: Methylomonas sp.; assembly: GCA_026988155.1. Taxonomy (GTDB): domain Bacteria; phylum Pseudomonadota; class Gammaproteobacteria; order Methylococcales; family Methylomonadaceae; genus QPIN01. Next base: position 7,513 of record JALSLW010000058.1, read on the forward strand.
CAATATCGAATCACTGACAAGACAAGCCTGCAGCAAAAATTGGATAGCGTAGTCGCAATGAGGGGTGAAGGACTCATCTTGCATAATGCAGATGCCCTCTATCATGCTGGGCGAAATAGTGATTTATTAAAAGTTAAGCCCTATTTTGATGCAGAAGCAACTGTGATTGCCTATACCGCTGGAAAAGGTAAATACAGGGGCATGATGGGGGCCTTGCTAGTTGAATCTGCTGACGGGCTGCAATTTAAGATTGGGTCAGGGTTTACTGATCAGCAAAGATCCAACCCACCTAAAATTGGTAAAACCATTACTTACTCCTATCATGGCAAAACAAAAAGAGGCATTCCAAAATTTGCCAGTTTTTTGAGGATAAGAGAAGAAGTCAATAATTAAGCTAAAACGCTCTGTACGAACGTCTCAGTTTTGAACCTAGCTTGGCACTGTCGAGGGTTTTAACATCGTTGTTTTTCCTGTCATAACATTTAAGGTTTTCCATAAACGTTTGAACACTGATTCCTGACAATATGGCAATCCATATTTCTCACACAAGGCTTTTACCTTAGGTTGCGCCCGCTGATAACGACTTAAAGGCATATCTGGCCATAAATGATGTTCAATTTGATAATTCAGCCAGCCATGAAGAAAATCAATTCTATCTGTGCCTGTTGCAAAATTTGTTGAGCCTAGTATTTGCCTAAGATAAAACTCCCCCTTACTCTTTGACTTTTGTTCAAATAAAAATAGATCGTCACCTACATGGTTGGTGCCAATAATCAGGAAAGTATGTAAATTAGCAAATACCTCAGCCATCAATGAGTTAATTAATACATTTGTTGCAGCAGCAGCTCCGCCTATTGCTGCCAGCATTCCGACAGGGATAAACAAAAGCGGGATCAATATAAAGCGAATAAAAGTGTATGGCAATAGACATTGACTCCATAATTGCCTGCCTTCCGGCTTCAACGGATTCCATTCATCTGCTCTAGAATATTCAGGCTCTGGATTACCCTCTTTTTTAGCTTTAAACTTTCTAAGCTCTTTAAGAGTTGAAGGGGCATAATAAAGAAATTTCCAGGTACAGGCCATCAATGCCAAAAAGATATACCTTACTGGCATGGGCATCTTTATGTTTAAAAACTGTTCCATATTAAATTCGACTTGATCAGGGTCTGCCTTTTCCCCTAAATTATAATGATGCATATCATTATGCTCTTTATCCCAGGCTTCGGGCAGCATCCACTCCATCCAGTCAATAAATCGTCTATTTCCTCGCGCAAAGCCTTTACTTGTGTAGCGTTTAGGCATACCTTCTATTTTATCGTAAGCGCGGTGTGTTATATGATGTGCAATGGTAGTCCAGCGTGTAGTACTCCCTTGACTGATTAGATATGCAGAAATAGGATTAAAGGGGATTATCCAGGCTGTACCATAACCTATCAAAGTGCATATTCGCCCCCAGCGCTCTATTTTTTTTAAATATTTAAAGTCTTCTTCGCCTAAATCGGCTAAAACTTCATTACGAATTTCATCTAAATCCTTAGCCAATTGCTCTCGGTCAATTGTATGGTAGATATGTTTGCTCAAACCTTTTCCTCTTTTTTATCGCTATCTTAACCAACAGATATACTTAATTTTAATATTTAGAAGCAAGGCCTTAACCCCATTTCCAAATCGCTATCATTTTTAGATCATTAAAAAACCATAACAATTAACTGGTAATTATAAATCGCACAGCATCTAATCTCAACTGTGCCTGCGCAATATTCTCATGCGCCAACCTAGCCATATCCTTTAGCCGGTCTATTTCCTGCTCTTTGATGCTTGGGTTGATTTTTTTCAATCTAACCAGGCGATTGACTTCAGCTGTTAACACATCTAACATTTTCTTATTACCTTCAGTAAGCAGCATCTGCATTTCTTGCTTTGCAATTCCCTCGGCCTTTTTAATTGTATCAGTCAAATGTTCTCGCTGGCTGTTTATAAAAGTGACGACCTGGCCTTTATCAAACCGGTTATTTGTTTCAAATAAACTATGGTGAGAAAACTTTTGGCTAACATCCGCCTTATTCTGATCCATCAGCACTCTGATGGGGGTATGGGGTAAAAACCGTCCTATCTTCAATTCTGCCGGCGCACTGCATTCTATAATAAACAATAGCTCAAGCATAAACTGTCCTGCATTAAGCTCCGGATGTTTAACCACACTTAGGACTGCATTTCCCGTTTCGCTGGAAAGTACCAAATCCATTGCCCCCATTACCATCGGATGTTCCTGGGTGATAAATTGCATATCTTCTCTGGCCAGTGCAATATTCCGATTGACTGTTACCGTCATGCCCTCTTCTGAAAGCATGGGAAAATAGGAAATCCGCATATTTTCACTGGGCTTGAGGATATTGCAGTCCACAGAATGGTATTCAACATCCACTCCATAGCAATCAAACAAAGACTCTAGATACGGCCATAATGACCCGTCCCTTTCGATAGTGTTCAATTGCTCAATCAATTCTTGCGCCTGCTCTTGCCGACAGGAATTCAATTCTAACAATTGATCCCTGCCCTTGTGCATATCCTGTTCTATTTTTTTATTTAGCTGCTCTGTTTTAGCAACTAAAGCATCTACATCCTGCTGATTGACAGTATTAAGTACGCTGGATAATTCATCGGCAAGTTGACTGGCTACTTGAGAGGCCGCTGAACAGTTGTGCTGAAACGCATTAAAGCCTTCTTCATACCAACGATAAAGCACCTGCTGAGGCGAGTTAAGCAAATAGGGAATATGAATTTGTATCACATGCTTTTGCCCAATACGGTCTAGCCGGCCAATACGCTGCTGCAGTAAATCTGGGTTTTCAGGCAAATCAAATAAAATCAAATGATGTACCATCTGAAAGTTTCTGCCTTCACTGCCAATTTCAGAACAAATCAGCAAAGGTACAGTGCTTTCTTCATCTGAGAAATAAGCGGCAGCCCGATCCCTTTCAATAATACTCATGCCTTCATGAAAAACGGCGCAGGCAATGCCCTTTCTTGTTTTTAAAATTTGTTCTATTTGAATAACTGTTTCGGCTTGCCTGCAAATCAGCAAAGCCTTTGCGCCATCTTCTTGCAACTCGACTAATTTATCCAATAGCCAGCTAAAATAAGGGCTGTCTTCTAATATCGGTGACTCGACTCCCCTTAGCGGATAACCGTAGCTTTCACGCTCAGGAAAACCCTTGACCGTTTGTCTAGAGTTTCTAAATAAAATACGCCCCGTACCATGATGATCCAATAACAAATTAATAAGTTCTTCTCTTGCCTTATCTGCCGTATTTTTATCATTAACCTCTTCCAGCAAAGCTGTAGCATTATCCTGCTGGAGCAACGCAGTTAAAATTTGCTGCTGTGCGGGATTTATAACTTCGCCTGAAATTAAAATTCTAGCGGCTTCAGCAACAGGTGCAAATTGTTCTTCTTCTGCTAAAAACTGTTCAAATTGATAAAACCGGTCGGGGTCTAACAGTCTTAATCGGGCAAAATGACTTTCTTTGCCTAATTGCTCAGGTGTAGCTGTCAGCAAAATTAAACCGGGGGTCGCTGTTGCCAATTGTTCTATAAACAAATAGTCTGCACTTGGATTCTGTTCATTCCATTCCAAGTGATGCGCTTCATCTACTACCACTATATCCCAGCCTGCTTCTAAGGCCTGCTGCTGTCTCCGTGGATATTCTGAAAAGAAAGCTTGTGAACACATCACCAGCTGCTCCGTAACAAAAGGATTCTGCTCATTAATTGCTAGACAGCGGTCTTCATCAAAAATGCTAAAGCGCAGATTAAAGCGCCTTATCATTTCCACTAGCCACTGATGCAGTAAGCTTTCGGGTACAATAATCAATTGTCGCCGGCTTAAACCATTAATTAAACGGTATTGAAGAATCAGCCCGGCTTCAATGGTTTTGCCCAATCCCACCTCATCAGCCAACATAACGCGCGGCTCAACCCGGCTAGCAGCTTCATGAGCAATATACAGTTGATGCGCAATTAAAGAAGCTCTTGCTCCTTGCAAGCCTTTTACTGCTGATTGCTGGTGCTTCTGCTGCCTTAGCCAGGTTTCATAACGCAATGAAAACCAGGCAGAAGGGTCTATCTGTCCTGTAAACAGCCTGTCCTGCGGCTTGTTAAATTGGATATGGTGATTTAAATCCATCTCCTCTAAAAAGTACTGAACGCCTAAAGCATCAACACCAGCATAAACAAGCAACCCATCCTGCTCAATAATCTCTTTAACGATAAACTTTATATTTTCAGTAGATTCAACCTCATCACCTACAGAAAATAGGGCACGAGTTAAAGGTGCATTATCTATCGCATAAACGCGTTTATCGCCTGTTGCCAGATACAGCACAGAAACTCGGTTAAATTCCACCTCTAAAATCAGGCCTAAACCTAATTCAGATTCAGTATTGCTAATCCAGCGCTGTCCAGGAACAAAATCATTCATATCTTTAAGTTTTACCTGCCTACTTAGTAATGGGCGAAATACCCACAGCCTCACGGATTGACCGCATAAAGGGCACACTAATCTCCCGAGCTTTAGCAGCACCCTCCTGCAATTGATCCTCTATATGTTCAGGCGCATCCATTAATGCGTGATAACGCTCTCTTGCCGGAGCGATTTCCTCATTAATTTTTTCAAACAGCACTTTTTTCATTTCCCCCCAGGCAATGCCCTCAGCATATTGCTGACGAATTTCTGCCACTTCATCCGCTCTGGCAAAAGCTTTATAGATGCCAAATAAAGTACAGCCATCTGTTTCTTTAGGCTCACCCGGTTCTAATGAATTGGTTTTAATTTTATTAATTAATTTTTTAAATTTCTTCTCGGTCTCAAACAAAGGAATCGTATTATTGTAGCTTTTGCTCATTTTACGGCCATCTAAACCTAATATTGTAGCGGCATGCTCATCAACTACGGCTTCCGGAATTGAAAAATGTTCACCGTATATGTGGTTAAAACGCGATGCAATATCACGCGCCATTTCAATGTGCTGAATCTGATCTTTTCCTACAGGAACTTTATCTGCATTAAACATCAGCATATCTGCCGCCATTAAAATCGGATAGCCAAACAGCCCCATATTAATGCCTTTATCGGGATCATCGCCATCATTCTCGCTAACTGCAGCTTTATAGGCGTGAGATCTATTCATTAATCCTTTAGCCGTAACGCAAGATAGCATCCAGCATAGCTCTGGTATTTCCGGCACATCAGATTGCCGATAGAAAACTGCATTCGATGTATCTAGCCCTAGGGCCAGCCAGGTTGCTGCAATTTCAAGACTTGACTGTCTGACTCTGGCAGGTTCTTGACACTTAATCAATGCATGATAGTCTGCAAGAAAATAAAAAGGTCTGACATTTTCATCTTTGCTTGCTTCTATCGCAGGACGAATCGCACCTGCATAATTGCCTAAATGAGGCGTACCTGTTGTTGTAATGCCGGTAAGGACAATTTGTTTACTCATATCAGCTACAGACTGTTAATCAAAAGGGATAGATTCTACACAAAAAGTACGAAATTGTCATCGTGAGGTGTTGCGAAAACAGGGCTAATTGATTCTTCAGCTATAGAGCTGATCCATCATAAGACTGGCATTCTGACTGAACAGCTCCAAAAAAACCGAGTATAGTTTTCCACAGTTAAATATGAGATAAAACTATGCAGCTGGATCGGCTGTCAGTCAGACCTATTTTAAAACAAGAATGCTGGAGCTTTATTATTATTCAGGAGCCATCTCGAAAATGGGTGAAACGGTCTGGTATGTAGCAACGCATGACAGCTAATGGGTCGCACGGGTCAGGTTTTCTGACATTTCAGATAATGTTATTTCCGGCGATCGGTTAAGTGCCTTTTCTACGGCCTGTATTTTAAATCCTTCGGTGTATTTTTGACTCATTTTTTTTGTCCTCTTAAAGTTAAACTTAGAGGCGACAGCTATTCTGACACAGGGGGATGCTAAGGGAGAAATCCAAGTGGAAGCCCCACAAGGATCAGAGTACCAATGCGAAGCACAGGGGCGGAGCAACGCGTAGTAGTGATGAAAGTCCTGTAATGGGGCTGGATCGAAGGGGTTGCGTC
>JALSLW010000059.1 GCA_026988155.1 Methylomonas sp.
CTTAGAGTGATTTTTTTTGCCTGTTTATTACCTAGCCATTTGTTATAAATCACCTGTTTATCATGGGCAGAAATAGAATCCAGGCCTTTTTGAATAATTGATGCCAATTCTGGCGCATTTTTTCGAGTAACGATATGAATATACTTCTTACCTAAGTTACGTGTGGATTTAAAAGGAATAATGGTATTGATACCTTCTTTTTCAATCGTGTAAGTTAATGCACCATACGTGTCATAAAGCATATCCGCATGATTTTCTAAAACGGCATCTATTGCCGCGCTAAAGGTGTCAACGGAAATGATTTTAATTTTTGGGAAATGCTTTTTTATCAGCTCCTCATGTGCATAGTCTTTAGGTATTGCAACGCGCTTACCATTTAAATCTTCAAGAGATTTAACTTTCAGGTCATCCCGAATAAAAAAATAATCTAACATCTCAAAATAGGGCTTTGAGTAAGTTAAATATTGGCTGCGGGCTTTGGTATAATAGACCGCACCTAATAAATCAATTTTATTGCTGCGAATTTTTTCCAGACTATGACTCCATTGATCAATAGTTACATGGAACTTTAAACCGGTTTTTTTTGCAATTAGGTTTAAATAGTCATTGGCAATCCCCGATACTGCCCCTTTTCGTCAGCAAAGTTAAAAGGAGCCCTATCAGGGCTGCCACCTACAGAGATTTGCGGATGAGCCTTTATCCAAGCTTTTTCTTTCTTTGTAAGATTTGGCAAAATGCCATTTTGACCCGCACTTTTATAGAAGAAGTTATTTTTTACCTGGCTGGTTTCAGTTAACCTTAAGCGCTGATACTCCAAAGCTGTTCGCTGATAGCGTTTAGGATCGACAGAGCCAAGCTCAATCAGTTTTGGAACTATCATCTGCTCCGTGGTCCGCACAGCATATTGCAAATGATCTTCTGACAAGGATGGGTTATATTTATGGCGGATCAGCTGAATAATCTCATCGGGGTGATCTAGCGCATATTGCCAGCCTTTAACAGTAGCCTGCATCATTTTTTTCACTCGCTCGGGATGACTATTTAATTCTTTCTGCGAAGTAAAAAAATTATCTCCATAGTAATCAACACCATAGCTCTGAGGGTTGATAATATTGACATCAACACCCTGTTGTTCAAGCAAATAGGGCTCGTTAGTAGAGTAAGCAAAAATAACATCAATTTTACCGTCAATAAACTGTTGAAAATACGATTCGTCGTAGTCTATCTGATTAATTTTTGACAGATCACCCAAGCTATTGACTAATAGAGTATTTAAAGCGGCATCCCCTAAATTATTATTATTGAAAGCTACGCTCTTCCCCACCATTTCGTAAGGGCTAATGATCCCAGAATCTCGATGGGAAAGAAAAACTAGGGGTGAATGCTGAAAAAACTGGTTAAGCAACACCACTGGCTCACCTTTAAGATGATAAATCAGCAAAGTACTGTCTGAAACACCATATTCGGATTCACCGGCAATAACCTGCTGTACATTATCTTTAGAAAAGTCGATTTCTTTCAGCGTAACATCTAGCCCGGCATCCCGATAAAAGCCTTTTTCAATCGCTGCGTAATAGCCTGCAAACTGAAAACTATGCTGCCATTTTAGCTGGATGCTGACGGGTTCAGGTGCAGCCAGAAGTATGGGACTTAAAAAGAAAAGAGAGCTTGCACAAAAAAACTGGAAAACGAAAAAAAATAGCGCGAAAACATGTGAATGCACTCTGTCTATTTTTAATAGCTTCGGAAACATGAGTCTTACATAGTATAAGAGGAAGCTACTGCGGTCTTTATGCTGTTCCTTTATAGCCTGGGTTATATGTGTCATTTTCACTGCAAAGTAAAGCTAAACTTAACACTACTCATAGAAAAACCAGTTACCAGCCACATTCAACTAGTTTTCCTAGGGTTATGGCTATAATTTACTTCACCTATAGTCCCTCCAAAAGAAAAGAATGCAATATAAGAGTCCATGTAAAATTACCTCATCTTTTTGCTTAGACACTTAGTAATAACGGGTCGAAACGGGTTCTATCCATGTATTGCATTCAAATGAATATTCGAGTCCAATTTACCTTACAGTTTTTTACTTTATTTGCTAATGCCACCTTTTGTCAAATGGCCTGGTTCTAATAGTTTCTCTAATTCTGCACGCGATAAATCAGTCATTTCTTCAGCAACATCAACAATAGGCCTGTCCTGGCTGTACGCTTGCTTTGCCACCTTAGCCGCCAGTTCATAGCCAATAATGGGGTTTAGGGCAGTAACTAAAATAGGATTTTTTGACAGTGCCTCCTGCAGATTATCCTCCCGCACATTAAATGTTGCGATAGCCTTATCAGCCAATACTTTAGAGACATTGCCAAGCAACTCTATACTTTGTAAAACATTATAGGCAATCACTGGCAGCATTACATTAAGCTGAAAAGTGCCTGCCTGTCCGGCTATGGTAATCGTTGCATCATTGCCAATCACTTGAGCTGCCACCATTGCTGTGGCTTCAGGGATAACAGGGTTTACCTTCCCAGGCATTATACTGCTGCCTGGCTGCAAAGCCGTTAGTTCTATTTCGCCCAAGCCGGCCAGAGGGCCGCTATTCATCCAGCGCAGATCATTTGCTATTTTTGTTAAACTGACAGCAATCACTTTCATTTGGCCTGATAGTTCAACTATTGCATCTTGTGCGCTTAAACTTTCAAAAAAAGAATCATTAGGCTTAAAGGGCAGCCCCGTTTCTTTTGATAAAACTTGAGAGAATTTTTCTGCAAACTGAGGATCTGCATTGATGCCTGTACCTACAGCTGTGCCACCCAGCGCTAATTTATAAACCCTGGGCAGTGCTGCATTAATGCGCTCTATGCCGTTGCGAATCTGCAATGCCCATGCGCCTAGCTCTTGGCTCATTCTAATCGGCATTGCATCCATTAAATGTGTGCGTCCTGTCTTAGTGATGTTATCCAGCGATTCAGCTTTATTTTCTATCGTTTCAGCCAGATGAGTTAATCCGGGCAATAATACATTTTGACATTCTATTGCAGCACTGACATGAATTGCTGTTGGAATCACATCGTTACTGCTCTGCCCCATATTGACATGATCATTAGCACCTACCTTCATACTTGAAATATCGCTTGCTAAATGCGCCAATACTTCATTGACGTTCATGTTGGTACTAGTGCCTGATCCCGTCTGGAAAACATCAACAGGGAATTGGTCTTGGTGCTGACCATCTATGATTTGCTGGGAAGCTAATACAATGGCATCGCCTTTTTGCCGGTCTAATACGCCGAGATCCATATTTACTTTAGCTGCATTTTTTTTTATCAACGCAACTGTTTTTATAAATGTTGGAGGCAAGGCTAAACCGCTAATTGGGAAGTTATTGACAGCCCTTTGTGTCTGGGCTGCATATAGCGCTTCAGCAGGAACTTGCAGTTCTCCCATGCTGTCTTTTTCTGTTCTGTATTGATTTGTCATTTTTTTAAGACCTTTATTTATAAAATCCCCCTCAATCCCCCTTTTTCAAAGGGAGAAGTTAAGAGCAAAAGCAACTGCTCTTCACTCACCTCATTACAGTAAAATCCCCCCTAACCCCCCTTTGAAAAAGGGGGGTTAGGGGGGATTTTCAAATATTCTTCAACGCCCTATCAATCATCGTCGACACAGTATCATTTTCTAAATAATCAGGTTCAAAAATTCTGACGCCATTAATTTCAATTACTGGCTGAATCTTGGAGCACAAAGCCCGTTCTGGATCAGTCAAGTCATATCTTAATCGACAAACTTATTTCTTCAGTCTCTGTTGAAAAGACTGCATTTATCAATTTAAAGCATTAATAAAAGCCTGTGCCTGCACCTGCTCAAAGGGCCAGCATAACTCCTTTCCCGTTTCGGCATGATACAAAACAGGAATACGAATCGCATATTTATCCTGCCATTGATCTTGTTCCGCTATATCAATCAGCTCAATATTAACCTGCTTGAAGTGAGCCAAAATCAGTTCAGCCTCTTCACACAAATGACAGCCCAAGGTTCCGAACAAAATCAATTCGACCATATTAGTGCCTAGAAATTTTATCCAGATAGCCCATCAATAAAGCTGATATGACCATAGTTAAATGAATGAGTACATACCACATAATTTTATCATTGGCAGTGGTTTCTAAATTCATAAAAACTTTGAGTAAATGAATGGAAGAAATAGCTACAATTGAAGAGGCTACTTTCATTTTCAGTGAGCCATAATCATGGCTTCCTAACCAGTCCAACTTTTCTGTCTCATCCTTAATATCTAATTGTGAAACAAAATTTTCGTAGCCGCTGAACATGACGATAACAACTAAACTGCCTACCAGCGTTATATCAACCAGTGTAAGCAATTTTAATATCAATGCTGATTCATTCATCGCTAATATTTGTGGCAAAAAGTGATAAAGTTCCTGAAAAAACTTGATAAACAATGCAAATAGAGCCAGACTTAATCCTAAATAAATGGGGGCTAATATCCAGCGACTGGCATACATAAACCTTTCCATTGTTTTTTCGATTTTATTAGCCTCCATATCTGCTCAGTCCCTAATGATGCAAATGTGCTGACAGCCAGCGTTCTGCGACTTCTTTGGTCATGCCTTTTCTTTTTGCATAACTTTCCAATTGCTCCTGATCTATTTTTCCGACATTAAAATATTGTGCCTCAGGGTGGGACAAATACCAGCCGCTTACCGCTGCAGTTGGGAACATGGCATAACTTTCTGTCAATTCAATTGTGGTTGAGGCTGTTGCATTTAACAATTCAAACAGCTTTTCTTTTTCTGTATGATCTGGACAGGCAGGATAGCCAGGAGCAGGTCTGATACCTTTATAGTCTTCCGCAATCAATTGCTCGTTTTCATGCATTTCGTCATGCGCATATCCCCAATACTCTTTCCTCACCTGTTCATGCAGATATTCTGCAAAGGCTTCAGCCAGTCTATCTGCCAGGGCCTTAAGCATAATGGAATTATAATCATCATGGTCTTTTTCAAACTGTGCAACTTTTTCATCAATGCCAATACCCGTAGTTACAGCAAATGCACCGATATAATCAGCTTTTCCGCTGTCCTTGCTGGCAATAAAGTCGGACAGACAATAATTAGCTCTACCTGGTGCTTTTATATTTTGTTGACGCAGGTGATGCAAGGTTTCCAATATTTCAGTGCGTGAATCATCGGTGTAAAGTTCAATATCGTCACCCACACTATTGGCTGGAAAAAAACCAATTACTGCTTTAGCTGACAGCCACTTTTCGTTAACTATTTGATCCAGCATTTTCTTTGCATCAGCAAATAATTTAGTCGCCGTTTCACCGACCAGATCATCTTTTAAAATAGCCGGGTATTTACCCGACAACTCCCAGGTCTGAAAAAAAGGCGTCCAATCTATATAAGGCTGCAGCACATTCAAAGATAAGGAATCAATCACCTTAGTTCCTAAAAAAGACGGTTTGACAGGCAGATGATCTCCAGCATCAAACTTATTTAACCGAGCCTTTTCTAAACTATGCTGTTTTATATTAGCCTTTCGGCCTTTATGTCTTTCGCGCACCTGTTCATATTCTGCCCTTATCTTAGCAATATAATCCTCTCTTAATTCATCGCTTAGCAGAGAACTTACAACTCCCACACTACGTGATGCGTCAGTGACATAAATGGTGGGGGCGTGATAGTTCTGCTCTATTTTTACCGCAGTATGTGCGCGCGAAGTGGTTGCACCACCGATCATCAGGGGAATATCAAAATTTTGCCGCTGCATTTCTTTGGCAACATGTACCATTTCATCTAACGATGGAGTAATCAGACCGCTTAGCCCTATAATATCGACATTTTCTTCTTTCGCTTTTTTAAGGATCTGCTCAGCCGGAATCATTACCCCCATATCAATCACTTCAAAATTATTGCACTGCAATACAACACCAACAATATTTTTCCCAATATCATGCACATCGCCCTTTACTGTTGCCATCAGAACTTTGCCATTAGACTGCAGCCCACCATCTTTTTCTGCATCCATAAAAGGCATTAAATGAGCCACAGCCTTTTTCATTACCCGCGCAGACTTGACAACCTGAGGTAAAAACATTTTACCTTCGCCAAATAAGTCACCGACTACATTCATGCCGTCCATTAATGGCCCTTCAATCACATGCAAAGGCAGTTCAGATTCTATTCGAGCCTGTTCAGTGTCTTCAACAATATAATCGGCATTGCCTTTAACTAAAGCATGTTCCAGACGTTTTTTTACCGGCCAGCTTCTCCATTCCAGATCTTCCTTTTTTGCAATGCCTCCTTCGCCCTGATATTTTTGAGCCATTTCCAGCATGGCTTCAGTGGCATCAGGGTGTCGGTTTAGTACAACATCTTCTACAGCTTTGCGCAATTCGTCAGGAATATCTTCATAAATAGCCAATTGTCCCGCATTGACTATTCCCATCCCCATCCCAGCCTTAATGGCATGATAGAGAAACACAGCATGAATTGCTTCACGTACTAAATTATTGCCCCGAAAAGAAAAAGACACGTTAGAGACGCCACCAGAGATCAAGGCATGGGGACATGTTCTGGTAATTTCTTTTGTCGCTTCTATGAAGTCTACACCGTAATTATTATGCTCATCAATGCCTGTGGCGATGGCAAAAATATTGGGGTCAAAAATAATATCTTCGGGCGGAAAATTTACCTCTTCCGTTAAAATTTTATAGGCGCGCTGACAAATTTCAACTTTTCTTGCCTTGGTGTCAGCCTGACCTTCTTCATCAAACGCCATCACAATCATGGCGGCACCGTAACGGCGAATTAATTTGGCCTGCCGAATAAAGTTTTCTTCACCTTCTTTAATAGAGATTGAGTTAACTATACCTTTGCCCTGAATGCATTTAAGCCCTGCTTCCAGAATATCCCACTTGGACGAATCCAGCATAATAGGCACTTTAGCTATATCCGGCTCTGAGGCAATTAAATGCAGAAAGCGCACCATTGCTTCTTTTGATTCCAACATGCCTTCATCCATGTTGATATCAATTATTTGTGCACCGTTCTCAACCTGGTCTTTAGCAACCTCTAAGGCCGTTTCGTAATCACCCTCTACAATTAATCGCTTAAATTTTGCCGAGCCAGTGACGTTTGTTCTTTCCCCTACGTTGACAAATAAAGAATCAGGGGCAATATTTTGAGGTTCCAAACCGGCTAACCGACATTGCTTTTCTATCGCCGGAATTTTTCTGGGCGGATATTTTTGGACCTGGTCAATAATTGCCTTAATGTATTCTGGTGATGTGCCACAGCAGCCGCCAATAATGTTCAAATATCCTAGCCTGGCCCAATCAGCTATTTCGCCTGCCATCTCTTCGGGCGTTTCATCATACTCGCCAAATTCATTTGGCAGTCCTGCATTGGGATGGGCTGAAATATGTGTATCAGCAATATTTGATACTTCTGCGATATACTGCCGCAATTCTGTTGCGCCTAAAGCGCAGTTAAACCCTATGGAAATAGGATCGACATGGCTCAATGAATTCCAAAAAGCTTCTGCCGTCTGGCCTGACAATGTACGGCCTGATGCATCTGTGATAGTTCCTGAAATCATTACAGGCAGTTTATGGCCCAGCAGATCAAAATACTGCTCAACTGCAAAAATAGCCGCTTTTGCATTTAAGGTGTCGAAAATGGTTTCGATTAAGATAATATCGACATCAGCATCACACATGCCCTTTACTGATTCTGTATAGGCCTCAACCAATTCATCGAAACTGACATTTCTAAAGCCCGGGTCATTAACCTCTGGCGACATAGATGCTGTACGGTTTGTGGGACCTAATGTACCGGCTACGAACCTCGGTTTATCAGGATTTAATGCCGTAAATTCGGCTGCAACTTCTTTTGCCAACCGGACTGATTGTAAATTTATTTCATAAGCTAATGACTGCATATTGTAGTCAGCCATAGCAATGCTTGTTGCATTGAAGGTGTTGGTTTCTACAATATCTACCCCGACCTCATAATAGGCACGGTGAATCGCCTTGATAATATTAGGCTGGGTCAGTGACAGCAGGTCATTATTGCCTTTTAAATCACAGTCCCAATCAGCAAAACGTTCACCTCGATAATCCTTTTCCTCTAGCCTATACCCTTGAATCATCGTACCCATGGCACCATCAAGGAATAAAATACGCTGTGATAATTGCTGTTTTAATAATTCGGTATTATTCATAGAGATTAACGATAGGAGTTTGGTCCAATTAGCCGTAAATTATAAAATACTAAGTGATAAATAGGTGAACAGAATGTTATATAAAGCACTCTTGCCACCGGTATGCTGTGCAAAGCAAAAAAAGAAAATAGACGTTAAGCATGGCACACTTTCTATTTACCTTGTTGTCAGTTTTATTGCTATCGCATTGTTTGTTCTAACCGTTGCATCTATTGTTTCCGCTGCAACAAGCCAAATGCGGAAATACAAAAAGCATATAACCAAAAAAGCCTAGATTAATCTAGGCTTTTTTGGTTCGGCAAAAGTTTAAAGCTACGAAGCTTTAAAACTGTCTTTAATGGCAATAAACATTTCTTTAATGCCACTGAACAGACCCATAAAATTAAAGGGCTGTTTTAGCATAACAAGCTGTCTGAGAACAGCTACAATTAAGAAGGGTATAATCCAAGTAAGAAGTTCGAAGATAATGCCAATAAAACTACCGCCAGCCCCTGCCTGTATTCCAGATGAACTGTCATCTATGGCATTCAAACCTCCAGCATTATCGTATTCACTACTTATATCAGTATCAAACATCTCAATAATCATACCATTAAAATAGGTCGCTAAAAGCGTCCCGGCTAAATATACAACAAAACTGCCTACCACCCAGTAAAACACTCTACCCGTCTTATTCTCAACCCCAGTTCTATAAATCCATATTGCTATAAGAATAGCGAAGATTCCACCATAAGTCATTTTATTTACCTCTAATTTATTATTGTAATAATTTTTAAGCTCAACCTAAAGACATCGACATCATTACTGAAATTCAGCATACGTCCAATTATCCTTTAAACCCCGATTGCTGTGAATAGTTCACCTTACCATCAAAAAACCTTCCAGTTTTATGTATCCATCAGAATACGTATTTTAAATCATCAATTCCACTTTGTATAAAATACTTTCAAGAATGTATGTTCATATTACTCATATTCAAACCATATAGCAATTTAGAGCCCACCAACAATTTAAACATATATAATAGCCAACCAAAGCAAAGGAACTTACTTCTACAAAAAACATCATAATTTTTTATTCTAAAACATAGTCTTTCATTAGGGTATTTATTTCTGAAAAAAATGAATAAAGTGAATTTTACAGCTATAAATCAAACAGTTTATAATCTTTCCAGGATAAGGGTAACATTTTTGCCTTTTATCATTGCCATGCTTTTTTTGCCTTCGTGTGCTCTATTAAGCCATAAGACACCAGTACAAAGAGTCATTAATACAGGTTTAAAAACCGTCCACACCCTAGATGTCTATGCTGAAAAAAATACTGTTCATGCTTTATTTTCTGGCTTAGACAGTAGCCAGAAACTTGCTCTGAAATATATAACTTCTTTAAATGCTGGTAAAACTTGGTCTGCGCCTATTTCGGTAAACAGGAAATTGGCACCTTTAAAAAAATCAAAAAGAGGCAATGATTTTCGGATTGCCGCTTATGGCAGCAAGGTAATGGCTGTGTGGCAATCTAAAGGCGGTGAACCTTGGACGGGTAAAATTGCAGTTGCGCTATCCAGTGACTTTGGCAAAACCTGGCAGCAAATAGCCAGCCCCATAAGCGATCAGTATGAGAAAATTGATCAGGGGTATTTTGACCTTACCGCTGACAATCAAGGTCAGTTTCATATTGTCTGGCTGGATGACCGTGAAGAAGCGGGCAACACCCAGGCGCTTCGCTATGCCCGCTATTCTGATCAAAGTGGCAACGCATGGGAGTCACATAAAACTTTAGAATTGACTGCCTGCACCTGTTGCTGGACCAGCATTATAGCGGATAAAAAAAATGACCTTCATGTACTATATCGTGATGACAGTCCACGCGATATGAAAATTATTTCTTCCTTTAATAACGGGAACTCTTGGCAGAAATCAAAAACGGCCGGCTCTTTTGGCTGGAAATTTATAGGCTGTCCTCATCAGGGAGGCGGTCTTGCCGGCACTCAAACCGATGGAAAAACTATTTTGCATAGTGCCCTCTGGAACGGAAAAGCTGACAGCAGAGGCATTTACTATAGCCAGTTCGAGCCAAACAAAGATAAAATAGCCGTTTTACTGCCAATAGGCGACAATAATAGCGCATCAGGCGATATTGCTGCTCTGGATAATAGTCACCTTGGAATCGCTTATACCGCAGGGGATTTTGAATCAAAATCAGTGACGGCCAAGTTCTCCGGTAACGGAGGTCTTTCTTGGTCGAACGAACAGCGTTTAACGGGCGATAGCGCTGAACCGTCTCATCCCCGAATAATTGCCACCCCGAGTGGCTTTCGGTTTTTCTGGACCGAGTGGCAAGAAAATGGAGATGCTGTTGCAATCATCTCGGAATTAAAATAAATATAGAACGTTAGATACTATGAAAAAAATATTAATAATTGCGTTAACACTAGGCATGTCATGGAGCCAATGGGTTTCTGCCCATGCCATTATGGTAAAGTCCGCTCCTGAAAAAGAGTCTTCTAGCAATGTTATACCTACTCAAGTTGAAGTATGGTTTGATGATGCTGTTGGTCCCAAATACACTTCCCTTGCCGTTGTTAACACTAAAGGAGAACGTGTAGACAACGGAGATGCCGCCCTTGATACATTTGATAGATCACACCTGACCACCACTCTTAAAAACATTAGCACTGGGCGTTATGGCGTAAGATACAGAGTACAGTCAGCCGATGGCCATATTGTAACCGGAAAGTTTTTCTTTGAAATCACAGAATAATTTTTCTCTTAGCCCAATATCTTATTATCTTAAAGCGAGGATGCAGTGAAAAAAACTATTTTTACTTTGTTACTTACCTTCAGTATTTCATTCTTTTTCAGTAATGCAATAGCGCTAGAAAAAAAACAGTCCGCATATGACCCAATGAAATCAATGGAGTGCATGGTCACTACTGATTTTTATATTGTTCATTTAACCTCTTATCAACCGCCAAAACCAGGCGCAGAAAAAAGGCATAAATTTAAGCCTTTTTGTAAGGAACTTCCCGAAGCCGGTCCAAGTTTTCTAGCCATTGATCTCATGGACAAAGATACACGCACCATGCCTATTGGAATGCAGGTATTCGAGCTTATTGACAACCCAGAAGGCGGCGAGATGATAAATGGCAAGTCTCTTGCTGTCATCCCTCCCAAATTACATAAAACGGGGGTTGCACAAATCCAGGTCGACTTTCCAAAGCCAGGCCATTATGTTTTAGTCGCCAGCATCGGCGACGATATGTTTGCAGATAAAATCCGCATTCCTTTACGGGTAGGTATTGGTTCAGCTTTTGACATAACGGTTATATATCCTTATCTGTTTTTTATTCTTATAGCTGCGATTGTTTATGGCATATACCGCTTCTTTGTTTACCGCTATAACCTTAAGAACAGTACTGAGCAAAAAGAGTAAGCAAAGCTCTATTGCCCCTATGTCAACCTTTCCCCCCCTTCTTTCTAAAGAAAGGGTAATAAGACTTAAGACAACCTTCATTTATCATGCCTAAAAAACGTGCTGGTTTTCGCAGATATATATCCTGCCGGGCCAGCGTTCAACTCTTCCTATACTTTGTTTTTTTTCCAATGCTTGCAACTGCCGATTGGAATTCAGGCATAACGATTGAAGATATATCAACCCGAATAGCTATTGATATTGCTACTGCCGGCGTACATGTGTCAATTGATCTTAAAGACGGTGCGGTCTCACAATTCTATGCTGGAAAAACTAAAGGCGACCTCAATCAATTTGCTTTAGAAGCCATAAAAATACAAACCGGTCAGCAACTGACACCCATTTTAAAATCCCCCATAAAAACTGACAGTAAAAATACTGCAGCCGCTGCCAGTGTTTTTTTCCCATTTTCAAAAGCCCAGCCCGAGCAATTGCGGATTATTCCTAACTTTAAGACTATTGAACAGGCAGGTGATAAATATATTATTACGGTATCTCATCAAGGCTTGCCTGTTATTGATCATGGCGTTTTAACCTCCGCAGAAACATTGCAGCTCAATTGGCAAGACCCCTGGTATAGTCACTTTCTTAACCCAAAACTGCAACGTGGACATCGCGATCCAGTGATGGCTTTTCTATACATTGAGCCTCAGCAAATTAAAAGCGAAGTAGTTGTCAGAATTAAAGAAATGGCAAGCTGGACAAATTTAGATCTGCGCGATAAATCCATGATTTATCCTGATGAGTTTGCAGCCACAAAGCAAAAAATTGCTGATTTTTTATTAGCAAACAATAAATTAATAACTGGCGCCGTAACGAAGCCCACACTTGAGCGCGTTGATTACATTCGCATGGGCGCCTCTGGCATTCAGGCTTACAAACCGCAGCAAGCCCAAAAGCAGGTGGCTACATTAATCGGTGTGAGCATTATTTACCCCATTTCTTCTATTCCAGCAAAAATACAATGGCACTGGAATCTTTTTAATGCAAAAATTCAGCAGGTGGCTATACGGGCTTATGATCCTGCTGGCTTATTCGACAGTTACGTAACCCCAAAATACCCTGTATTTGAATGGGAAAATATGCTGGCTGATATCGACTTGCCAGAGCTGCAAAACAAACCCAAAGTGGCTCTGGTTCCAGCAGACAGCGAACAGCAGGAAAACCATCAATACCTATTGCCAGGGATTATCAGCCTGGTCATTTTATTTTTTATCGGCTATAAATTCCACCCCGCCCGCTTACGTAAATACTCCCTCACCTTTCTTTTGCTTCTTTGCCTAGCCAGTGTTTATAGTTTTTTTAATAATAGCCAGACAAAGTTAGATAAGCAGCAGGCCAAACCAATCCTCAAGCAGCTATTATGGAATATCTATCAGGCTTTTGAAGCAACCCAGGAAGATGCAACATATGATCTGCTAGCTTACAGTGTCGATGGCAATTTAATAGAAAAGCTCTACCTGCAAAATCGTGAATCATTTCTGGCTCAAGATGGCGCCTGGTCAAAAGTCAGCAGTATAAAAATTCAAGGCATCAACAGCATTACTTTTGATGATGGCTATCTGCTTGACTGCGAATGGCTGGTGACAGGAGAAGTGATTCATTGGGGGCATCAGCACCGCCGAGATAATGTTTATCATGCGAATATTAAAATAGCCCCCATTGACGGCAATTGGAAAATTATTGGACTGGAATCCATTGGCCAACTGCGGGTTGATTGAAAAATATCCTTATCCATTATGCGCATCTTAATCATAGAAGACGAAACCAAAACCTCTAACTTTTTATCTAAAGGATTAAAAGAAAATGGTTTTACTGTCGATACAGCCTGCAATGGAATTGATGGCTTAAATGCTCTGGAGCAAAACAGCTACGATTTAGCCATTCTGGATATTATGCTGCCGCTGCTTGACGGATGGTCGGTATTATCTACGCTCAGAAACAAAGACATTCAAACCCGCGTTTTGCTGCTTACCGCCAGAGATTCGATTGAAGATCGCGTTAAAGGGTTAGAATTAGGAGCTGATGACTACTTAGTCAAACCTTTTGCCTTTTCTGAATTATTAGCCCGAATACGCACCCTTTTGCGACGTGGCACGGCAGCAGAAATACAAAAAATTCAATGTGCCGATATGGAAATTGATGCCATAAAGCACCGTGTCACTCGAAAAGGAGTGCGTATTGACTTAACGCCCAAAGAGTTTCAGTTATTACTGCTGCTTGCTCGCCACCCGGGAGAGGTTTTTTCCCGCACAGTCATTGCTGAACAGATCTGGGACATGAATTTTGACAGTGACACCAATGTTGTTGATGTTGCTATCAGACGATTGCGCAATAAAGTGGACGACTCCTTTGAGGATAAATTAATTCATACCATTCGGGGTGTCGGATATGCCTTTGAACAAAGATCATAAACTGCCCTCATTGCAATCACTGGCTAAAAAACTGGCGATTCTCTACTCAACGACGACCTTCAGCGTATTATTAATTGCTTCAGGCCTACTTTATTGGTCAGTGCTTGATCACCTGCAAAAAGAGCATCAAAGCTTACTGTCTGCAAAAATATTCGAGCTCAGACAATACTTCAAAGATTCATCTTTACTGGGTGAAACCTTATACAGCTTAATTGATACAGAACACCACCACTCACAGGCCACGCATTCCTCTGCTATACACCCAGGCATCCCCCATCACATCTTTTTACGCATTTTTGATGAGCAGGGCAATTTATTAATAGAATCCAGTACGCCTCAGCCATTACCCAAATCACTTAGTTTTCCCATCGTCGACCCGCAAGATACCCATTCCATTTCTATTATTAAAGTGAATCCAGAATCTGACCAGCTATTTTTGCTTGGCAGTGCATGGGCATCTACAGTAAGTGGCAAGCATCCCCGAAAAGTGCTGATACAGGCTCTTTTAAAACTATCTCCCGATGAAAGCCTTTTAACCGATTTTCGGCACACACTGATAGCAGTATTAATTTTTGGCGTATTAGCATCCGCTCTTACTGGCTTTTGGGTCACTCGCCGAGGGTTGCGCCCGTTGCGCCAAATCACAAAAACCATTCAAAATATTAACGTCCAGCAATTAAATGAACAGCTTAATTTAGAGCAGTGGCCCAAAGAAATCGCCTTATTAGCCAATGCCTTTAACCAAATGCTGACTAGACTAGATCAGTCATTTGCCCGTTTATCCCAGTTTTCAGCTGATTTAGCACATGAACTGCGTACTCCTGTAAACAATTTAATGGGAACTGCTGAAGTTGCCCTATCGAGAGAAAGGTCGCCTGAGGAATACCGCGAAATCTTAGAGTCTAATATCGAAGAATGCGGAAGAATTGCAAGAATGATCGATGAACTGCTTTTTTTAGCGCGTGCAGAAAACCCTAAGACAGAGATTAACCGCAACATTTTTCCTATAGAAAATGAATTTAAGGTTATAACAGAGTTTTATGGCATGCTGGCATCTGAACAGCAAGTTGAAATATGCTATCAATCAAACCAAATTGAGCTTTATGCCGACCCCAGTCTTTTACGTCGCGTCTTAAGCAACTTACTTTCCAATGCCCTGCGCTATAGCAAAGCTAACGGGAGTATCACCCTAACTGCAACTTATCTTGCTGATAAGGCCGTAAAAATCACCATCACAGATACTGGTGAAGGTATTGATGAAGCTCTTTTGCCGCATATTTTTGACCGTTTTTTTCGCGCAGATAAATCACGTCAATATGATAGGCAGGGTTCTGGTCTAGGCCTTGCTATAGTAAAGTCTATTATGGATCTACATGGAGGGCAGGTTTTAATCTCCAGCAAAATGGGGCAAGGCTCCCAGGTAAACCTTATTTTCCCCGCCCCTAAGTCAAAATAAAAGAATTTGTACCATTAAGCCCTATTACTTGGCATATTACACACTCATTTTTGAGTCAATATAAGCTTACAACTTATCAACATTAAGGATTGTTAACTTATCTGCCACTAATTTACGGGAAAAATCTAGCGATACATAATTTGTTCCCACCCAGCGGGTAAAAACTTGCTGTGCCTTCGGTTCTCCGCCAATTACTTTTAATAGTGCAGCACCATTAACACTGATTTCTGCAATTTCAACGGTAACAGTCGACTTATAATCAAGAAATTTCCCTCGTTCAGAGGCTTTATAATAAATCTCCAGCTTATCTCCAGGTTCAAACTCTACCGTAGTGGAAAAAAAACTGGATTTTGGCTTAACCTTGCCGGTATATTTATTCACCGTCTCAAAAGGCACCAGAAACATGACATCCCATGCAAACGGTGTACAGTGAACCGGCCTGGAATCTTTGTAAAAGTGAACGGTATATTTTTCTCTATATGGCTGCTTGATTTTGCCTTTAGCCCAAAACCCGTGACAGTCAGCTAAAACTTCTGTGCCACCAGGAATATGCTCTGCCTGTGCAATAGTGGAAAATATACAAAAAATAAAACCTATTATTATTTGATGATGCTTCATAACGCCCCCTCTTTCAGTCATAAAACCTAAAAAATCAGTTTTGAACAGTTTTCTAGATTCACACAGTCATAGCTTTTATTTTTATCAATCTTCACTTCCACCCAAAAAATCAACAATAAAACCTATTCTTTATTAACAGCCTTTCTTAACCTTTCAATATTTTCATGCATTATGCTCATGAAATCTCCCGTTTCAGGTGCATTGGCAACAGGACTAAAAACAATGCTTTTTATCCCTAATTTTTCTAGCTTCAGCACGGTATCCGTCGCTGGTTCACCTTCCCACAGCATCCACTTAGCAGGATGGTTTTCAATGATTTCCTTTAACTTAGCCCATTGTTCATCAGTTGGTGCATCTTCCGGCTCCCAATGGACACTTTCTAGGTTCAATTTGTAACGGTTTTTCATATACTGATAAACAGGATGGGAAGCCAGGAGTGGCTGTCCATTAAGCCTCTCCCCTATTTCAGTCAATTCTTTATCCAGATCCAATAATGCTTTTTGAAGTGGGATAAAATTCTGCTCAAAGACCGTATTTAATTTCGGCTTATTCCTTGATAATGCTTTAAAAACGGCTTTTGCCTGCTTCTCTGCCAAAGAAAAGTCCATCCATGTGGTAAAAGCAGTACCCACATGAGAGTGCTTGCCTCCCATGCCATGATTATGAGTAATGCCTTCCTTCAACATAATATAGGCATCCCGGAATTCAGCAGAGGTATTTACTAGCTTAAATAAAGGCAGCGAAACTTTTGGCAGCCATTTTGCATAATTGGCACCATTAAGCAGGATCATATCAGCTTTTTGCAATTCAGCGATTTGTTCGGCTTTAGGTGACCAAAATGCAGGATCAATATCAGCAGGCATTGGCAACGTAACATTGGCATGCTTGCCTGCAATTTTCTCTGCGAAAAACTTAATCGGGTAATTCACTGTATAAATATTTAAAGCGACTGATTCATCTGCGTGTACCTGACTACAGAAAAAAAACAGAATTGAAAAAATGATATTTTTTTGAATAAAACTTACGGTCAACTTATGCATTATTATTGTTATGAAATAAATAGTTTATGGACGATTTCGCCTTGGAAATGTTGCAGTACCAATAGTGCAGAATAACATAGCATCCCGCTGAACATTGCTATAATCAAGATTTCAGCACCTATTAATTTAACAACTGTACTGCGGCTGCACCCTAAATGTAAAATAGTGCCTATTTCTTTTTGGCGCAATCGGAAAGACAGACTAAAGATAAGAAAAACAGCCAAAACCATGGCCATTGCAACAATCAAAACCACTGCATCAATAAATTCCTTGATTTGAAAAATATTTCCTAGCAAATCTTCAATAACCTGTTTAGGTCTGACTATCTGCTGATTCTTTTGTTCCGATAAATAACGCCCCATCAAAATGGTTGCTGATTTTTCATCTTGAGGAACTGCTATGATTGAAGTTAGGGGATAAATTGAAGGGTCACCATGAAAATGGAATGATTCAAGGTTGGCTGTATTAATTTCGGTATACTGTTTGATTTTTGCGGAAGTAGTAATGGAC
The DNA here is from genome assembly GCA_026988155.1 of Methylomonas sp. GTDB lineage: Bacteria > Pseudomonadota > Gammaproteobacteria > Methylococcales > Methylomonadaceae > QPIN01. The sequence continues at coordinate 17,754 of JALSLW010000059.1, forward strand.
TTCTCTGAGCGGCTTAGCACATCGCCTGACTGTTTGAGCGTTTTAACATCCTGATGCCCATGCCCTAATCCCTGAATGACCCAGGTGGTCTTCAAATCAACAAAAACGGCTTTATCATCAACTGAGTTTGTTTTATCAAGAATGCCGGTAACTTTCATTTTTAATGGGTAGACGCCCGCCAAGTCAAATAGGTTCTCAGGAGAGGACAGAATACTGTCGCCTACATTTATATTTAAACGGCTAGCAACATCTGCACCGATAACGCATTCGCCAAGCATTGCAAATGCTCTTCCTGTCGAAATGGTACGTTTCCTAAACTCAAAATAATCTAGCGTAGTCCCCACAATTGGATAGTCTCGGGCATGAAATCGCGTATACAGCGGTATCGGCAGAGCAAGATAGGAGTCCATTATTTTTTCAATGGCCTTCATGCTGATAAAATCTGGCTTTTCCTTGGAAAAATACAAAGAGTTCATCACTAAATCTAATGAATTGCCTTTTGCCCCCACCAGCAAAGGAGTCGTTGTCGCCCTGGACATTAACTGATGCTCACTTTCATTAAGCAGTGTTTTAAGAGCAAAAGGAAGAAAAGAAACCAGGCTGATGCATAAAACGAGTGTTATAGTCTTAACCCGATTAAAAACAATGTATCGCCATGCGAGATAGAAACTATCAATCATACGGCCTCCGCCTCACAATATTGTTTAAAATCAATCACTCGGTCAAACCGATCCAAAAGTTCATGATCATGTGTCACTGCAATTAAAGTGGCCTTATTGCTGTCAGCACTGCGAAAAAGGGTATCAAGAATTTTGGTTTTATTGCTCGGATCTAGATTGCCTGTTGCCTCATCAGCTAGAACCAACTTAGGCGAAATCATCATGGCCCTGCAGATGGCTGTCCGCTGTTTTTCCCCCTGCGACAAGGTATTTGTCAATCGTTTCATTTTATTTTGGATTCCCAACTCCAGAGCTAATTCACTTGCTCTGGTCCGCACCTGTGCATCTATTTTTAATGCCTGTGTGATTCTGTATGGGTGGAGAATATTATCCTCCACATTAAGATAATCAAGCAATTCAAAATCTTGAAAAATAAACCCAATATTTGTAATCCGATAGTCTCTGCGCTGCGTATCTGAAAGCCGGCTTACAATTGTTCCATCAATTGAAACATGGCCTTTTTGCGGCACAATAATCCCGGAAATAAGTCTTAGCAAAGTTGTTTTTCCTGATCCGCTAGGGCCTATTACGGCAACTTTTTCAGCATCGTCAATTTTCAGCTGAGGAATTGAAAGCCGGAATCCACTATTGCCATACGATAATTCCAGTGAATCTATATTAATCAAACAAAAATCTCCCATTTATTCGCTAAGTAGTTATTATGTTTAATAGCTTTCTTGAAATTTTCTATTTTTGTGCTACTCAAATCACCCCCCAAAAAAATCTTATCCCTTCCTTCAGACACCGCAAACCATATAGCCTTAGGCAATTATAACAAATTTCAAACCGAATCATACATGCTTTAAATGCATATCAAAACCCCACGCCATCTCACATTTATCTTGACATTAGACTTGTCTAAAGTAACATATGTAGCTCGGGAGCCAGATAACTGGCACTTTAAATTTTCACAATAAAAAAAGGTAGGACACTCATGGGAGCGATCTTAGACGTAGTAGAAATGTTAAAAGAACCAGCAGGCATGGCTGTTGCAGTAGTAGTTATTGCGGTCGGTTACTTTTTCGTAAAATGGGTCTTCGCAGAGCCAGAAGACGAAGAATAAGCTTTAAATAGTTTTTTCTACATTTAAGCTGTATCAGTTTTCTGGTACGGCTTTTGTAGTTTCTAGAGCCTTGTAAATACCATACCCTTCCATTTTAAATCCTCACACTCAGCATTATTTCCCTTATAATTGGTGGCACTATTATCAGGACACTTTTTCCCGCCAATGTATAAAAAACTCCACGCCAAAATATCATCTCTTTACCATACTCAGGCCCCCGCAACGGGAATCGGACTTTTTCGCATACTCTTTGGCCTGGTAACACTTCAAGAAATCTGCTTTCTGCTCTATTTCAATCATTTAATATTTGACCCAATTCCCTATCTGGATGTTGAATTCCCAATGATTCCTTTTTTTCTTTGCATTTGGACCATTGTTGCCTGTTTTCTCACCTTCGGCTATCACAGTCAAAAAGCAATTATTGCCAACTATATTTTTTGGCTGGTTTTTGTTTCATTTACCCCTATGCAGCGTGATTTTGATGGCGGCTTTGATCTATTTATGATTGGAGCGAATCTACTCATGATCTTTATGCCTATCGACAAAGCCTTTTCCATTGATAGCCTTAGGCGCAAATTGCAAACCCCCTTTCAGCACTATTCTTTCTACTCCAAACAGCAAGTTTCGGTTCTTGCCTATTACATTCCTGTCGTAGTCTGTCTAGGCTTCCTCTACTTTGATTCAGCCATCCATAAAATGTTTGCACAGCACTGGAGAAATGGCTTGGGTGCCTGGCTGCCATCCTCCCACCCCTATTACATATCTCCTCTTGATATGAACTGGCTGCTAAACAATGAAATGCTGCAAAAATCTATTGGCTACTTAATCCTAGCGTTCCAGTTTAGCTTTATATTTCTATTCCATTTCCGCAAACTCAGGCCCCTTTATTTTATTGTTGGAGCTGGGCTTCACCTAGGTATCACCCTCACCTTCAACATATACCCTTTCGGCATTGGAATGCTTATTTTTTATACTCTGGTAGCACCTTTCTCGTGGTATAAAAAAATTGGAGCTTTGGTGACGGCTAAAAGCACGGCATTGACCGTTTTCTATGACGAACAATGCCCTCTTTGCTGCAAAACCATTCTAATGCTCAATCATTTCGATATTCTTAATTGCATCGACTTTAAGGGCGCTCAGACCTATGCCTCTAAATATCCAGAACTTAATGCCATTGACGAAACGACTCTTCTCAAGGATCTCTATGCCTTAGATAACACTGGAAAGCTATATTCCGGTGTAGCAACCTATAGCCAGATTCTAATCAAAATGCGCTACACAGCCCTAGCAGGCTATCTCCTTAAAACACCCGGCATTTTTCAGCTTGCCAGTAAAATCTATAGAGATATTGCCGACAGCCGAACACGCTTAACATGTGACAGCAACTGCATCATTACTGACCATACCAGTATCCAGCCTTCTTTATATGACCAGATTTTTACGCCCGCAACAAACAGATTAGAGAAGTACAATACCCACAAAATAACAAAAATACTTTTAATCCTACTGTTACTTCAACTTAATAGCAGCATCCATTACGGGCTTTTTTACCGCCTTAAACCCGACATTAAACCTACAGCCCTTACCGGCCTTATTTCTGGAATAAGCAACTCAATAGTCAATTATTCCAGTGTTTTCCTTGGCATAACGCCTCACGCCCTATATCTGCATGATCATTTCGAAGGCTACAACCACCTTATTGCAATTACATATACGGACCTGCAGGGACATGAAAAATGGCTCCCCTTTGTCACCCCTGAAGGAAGACTTCAATCACCGAACTGGGGGCGCGTACACTCCATGTGGGCAAATATTGCGGTCACACCTAATATTGACAACCACCGACTATCTAAATTCATAATGAAAACTACCGCTTTTTGGGGAATAAAATCTGGTCTTGATTTAAACTCCACAACCTTTCATATTAAATTGAAAAAGATATCATCACCCAACACCTGGATTTATAACTTGCTTAAGTCCAACTTATCAGGCTCATGGAGCACTGTAGGCCAAGCCTCATGGCATGGCAAAGATATAGACATATCGCTTCCAACTGATATTAACCTACTTTAATTGCAATTTATTATTGCACCTATGATGCCCCCATGGTATAAATTACACCGTGCTTAAAAAAGTACATAATATAATTATAAAAAACACACTCTGGAGAAAATAATGAAAAAAGTTCTATCTATTTTAGCTATCACATTAATGCTTATTGGCGTAACTGGCTGCATGGATGATCCTGATGGCACAACTCAGCATGTGACAAAAAACAATTAAAATATTTTCCTTTAAGGAAATTGCTAAAAAACTATGAGTACATTAATTATGCACTCATAGTTAACTGGTCTTGCATTCCATTCGGAGAATAAGCCAGTGGCAAGTTATATTTAATATTAGAGACCCTTCCAGGGTCTCTTCTAAATTTTTGCATTTTAACCCACCTATTTAACTGCATTACACAGCACTTTTCCCTACACTAGCTCAGATCTCCTTCATCGCAATTTATGCAGGCCATCAACACGCCTTTTACGTACTGACTGCGTAGCTTTTCTTTGCAATCGCATTTCAAAACAATATTTCCAATACAATTAAGTAGCCCTATTTAGTTTATTTTTTAATCCAGCCCCAATTTCTTCAGTCGATAGCGTAAAGACCTAAAAGTCAGACCTAAATGCTTGGCTGTTTCTGTCTTATTCCAGCGGTTTTCTTCCAGCGCTTTACTAAGGGCTTCTTTTTCAATTCCTTCCAGATAGTCTTCCAGCGACATTTCAGAAGGATTGAATTTTTCTGCCTGAGGCAGCTCTGTCGAGCAGGGAAGGTTCAGGTCATCAAGTTTAATGATATTGCCATCGTATAGAGCCAGCGCACGTTCTAAAATATTTTCCAATTCACGGACATTGCCGGGAAAATGATAGTGCTTTAAGCCATTTATTGCTTCTTCAGAAAGCGAGGGCTGCTGCTGATTGTTATTGGCGGCCAATCTGGCAAGCAAGTGCTCTGCCAGCTGAGGAATATCTACGGCACGAGTGCGTAACGGCGGGGAAACAAGATCAATGACATTGATGCGGTAATATAAATCCTGTCTAAATTCCCCCTTTTCAACCATTGAGTTCAGATCTTTATGAGTTGCACTAAGCAGGCGAACATTGGTGGCTATTTCCTGCTGACCACCGACTGGACGTATCTTTTTCTCCTGAATGGCACGAAGCAGCTTCACTTGTAAAGCTAAAGGCAAATCAGCCACTTCATCTAAAAATAACGTACCGCCATCGGCAGCCTGAAATAAACCTTCTTTATCAGTAGCCGCGCCAGTGAAGCTACCTTTTTTATGGCCAAAAAACTCACTCTCCATAAGTTCGGCTGGAATGGCACCGCAGTTGATAGCAATAAAAGGTGCTTCGTTCCTAGGGCTTTGCTGGTGAATCAGTTTTGCTATCAGCTCCTTACCAGAACCAGACTCACCGCTGATATAGACAGGTGCTTGACTGCGCGCTACTTTTTCAATTTTTGTACGGACATCACGCATTAACTGAGAATCACCTAATAGTATATGTCGAGTTCGGCGTTCTTTTTTAATTTGCTTAGGGGTTGATAGTTTTAACGCGTTGTTTACCAGCTGCCTGAGAACAGTTAAATCAACTGGTTTTGATAAAAAATCAAAGGCACCTTTTTTCATAGCCTTAATGGCTATGTCCATACTGCCATGCGCAGTTATAACGGCGCAGGGTATCGGGGGTCTATTATTTTGTATGTAATCAACCAGATCCAATCCATTACCGTCAGGCAGTTTCATGTCGGTTAGGCAAAGATCAAAGGCCTGTTCCGCCAATAACTTTTTTGCCGAGGCAATATCTTCAGCGCAGAGAGTCTGAATATTCATCCTGTTTAAGGTAATTTCCAGCAATTCTCTGATGTCTGGTTCATCATCAATAATGAGGGTTAATGGTTTTTTCATATTTCTATTTTTGAGCTATCCGCTTTAGGCAGGCAGAGTTTAAAGCTGCTTTTATTATTATAGGTTAAAGCGTAGCTTAATGTAGCCTGGTTAAGCTCTGCCAGTTCTTTGGATATATAGAGCCCTAACCCTGTACCGGAAGGCGAGGTGGTAAAAAATGGTTCGAAAAGATGGCTGACTGTTTCAGAGTTTATCGGATTGCCGTTATCTAATAATGTAATGCAAGGCGAGTCATCAGACAGACTTAGCTCTATAATGATTTTTTGTGTAGTGTCACCATATTTTAAGGCATTGGAGCATAAGTTATCGAGGATTTGCTTTAAATGGCCTGCATCCATATAAATCCACAAATTAGTCACAACAGTGCTAATTTCAAAATCATCTAGCCTACGCCCAGTCTCATAGATAAAGCCCTGAATATAGTTATCAACCCATAAGTTGAGCTGTATTTTTTCTCTTTTTGAGTGCTGCCTGCGAGAAAGCTGCAATACATCTTCAATTATTTTATTCATCCTCAGACAATGGGACTGAATGATTTCTGTCAACCGGTGATCTTCAGCTTGCAATTGCAAAGCGGGTGCTTCAGATAAAAGCTGGCTGGCATGACTGATAGCACCTAAAGGGTTACGTATTTCATGTGCAATACTTGCGGTAAGCCGTCCTAGCGAGGCCAGTTTACTTTGCTGCAACTGCTGATTATAAAGAGAAATATCTTCAAGAATAATCATATAGAAAGTTTCCTGCTGGGTTCTAAGCAGGGAAAACCGGCAATGGATTTCATCGTGGCTAGGCAGGCGTATTAATGCAAAGTTTTTGCTGTTGTCTATCGTCCATTGCAGAAAATTGTCACTCAATTGGGCTGATATATCATTCAGATATTGAGGAGATGGCGCCTCCGCTGGGCGGTCAATAATAGTTAACGCCGCTTCATTGTACATTCTGATATGCTGGTCAGCATAACTGATAATTATGCCTGATTGCAGGTGCTGAATGATGTACTGATTGAGTTCTTCAAGGTTTGAAATGGTTTGCTGACGCTGAGAGGCAAGAAGCTCAGACTGCTCTGTCCGCTTCGCCAGAATAAAAGCAAGGTAGGCAATGGTGAAATATGAGGCGCCCAGCATCCCAGCATATGTAAATAAGGCTGTAGCGGCATAGGCAAGTACTGTGTAAGTATGCTCGGCCAAAACTGAGAGGCTGGCCAATGCGGCAAAGAACAGAGCGCATCGCCCGCCAATCAGCAGACCGCCGGCGGCAGTAGAAACCACAAGTAAAATGCCGATACCACTATTTAGGCCGCCGCTTGCATGCATTAACAGCGTAATGAAAATAATATCGCTAAAAATGACTATTTGTGCCTGTGAGGAATAGCTGAACTGACGCTTAGCTGAAAAATAGCCGGATAATACTGAAAAAACCAGGTAGCTATGGCAGACAATATTGTATAGCCGAGCATCGTATGCTTTCAGCAGGGAGGTATCAAAGTGGCTATAGAGCAGAATAACAAACAAAGATGAAACAATAAATCGGTAGATAAAAAAGATGTTTAGGAGAGACCAGGCCTGCTCAGCAGGTATCCCATAACCTTTGGAAAAAGGACAGGGATAGATTGTATTTTCTTGATTGGGTGTCATAAGGTCTAAAATTCGATAGAATATGCTGTTAATCCTGGAAACGTCGTTTTAGCGTAGTTTTCCTAGAATATTATTATAGATCAATCAATGTGTTGGTAGCTGGAGAAATAAATGAATATCCACGAGTATCAGGCTAAACAGCTTTTTAAGTCGTTTGGCATTGCTGCACCTCAAGGTGAAATGGTCACCACGGCAGAGGATGCTGTGCTTGCAACACAAGATATTCCCGGGAATATCTGGGTTGTTAAAGCACAGGTACATGCAGGAGGCCGGGGCAAGGTCGGCGGTGTAAAACTGGCTAAAAATACCGATGAAGTTAAACAGTATGCCTCCGATATGCTGGGTAGCCGTTTGGTAACTAAGCAGACGGGAACAGAAGGCTTGCCTATCGAGTCAGTGCTGATAGAAAAAACCTATCCAATTAAACATGAGTTTTACCTGAGCGTTTTAGTGGATAGAGCAACTGAACGGGTGATGTTCATTTCTTCTGTTGCTGGCGGTATGGATATAGAAGAAGTGGCTGAACAGTCGCCTGAAAAAATCATCACTTTACTGATTAATCCTGCGGCAGGCTTACAGTCATACCAGTGCAGGCAAGTAGCTTTTGATCTGTCTTTGCAAGGTGTACAGATCAGAGCATTAGAAAAAATCATGCGAGGCATGTACTGCTTGCTCCTAGAAAAAGATGCCAGCCAGATCGAAATTAATCCATTGGTCGAAACTGATGATGGAGAGCTGTTAGCCCTAGACGCCAAAATAAACTTTGATGATAATTCAGTAGCTTTGCACTCTGATATAGCTGACCTTAGGGATGAAGGCCAGGAAGATGAAAAAGAAAATAAAGCACAGGAGTTTGACCTAAATTACATTACTTTGGATGGTACGATTGGCTGCATGGTGAATGGTGCCGGCCTGGCAATGGCAACGATGGATTTAGTTAAGCTTAAAGGCGGGTCACCCGCCAATTTTCTTGATGTGGGCGGAGGTACAACACCAGAAAAAGTCTGCGAAGCGTTTAAACTGATACTCTCAGATAAAAACGTAAAAGCAGTTTTAGTCAATATTTTTGGCGGCATTGTACAGTGCGATGTCATTGCTAAGGGCATTTTAACAGCAGTAGATGAAGTGCATGTTCAAGTCCCTGTTGTAGTTAGACTCGAAGGCACCAATGCAGAAAAAGGCAGAGAACTTTTAAATAACTCTAGCTTCGGGGTCGTTGCTGCAGATAACTTAGCCAGTGCGGCAGAACAGGTCGTGGAATTGGCTAGCAATGAAGGAAAAGGCGCATGAGCATTTTAATAGATAATCAAACGAAACTGATTTGCCAAGGCTTTACTGGCAAGCAAGGTACATTTCATTCTGAACAGGCACTGGCTTATGGCACTCAGCTCGTTGGCGGCGTGACGCCAGGTCGTGGCGGACAGACTCATTTGGACCTGCCTGTGTTCAATACGGTAGAACAGGCCGTAAAGCAGACAGGAGCAACAGCTACGATGATCTATGTACCGCCATTTTTTGCTGCCGATGCCATTTTAGAAGCCGTTGATGCAGGTCTCGGCTTGATTATTTGCATTACCGAAGGCATTCCTGTTTTGCAGATGCTTAGAGTCAAGGCCGCCATGGCGGGTACAGATGCCTTATTGGTTGGCCCTAATTGCCCGGGTGTCATTACACCGGGAGAGTGTAAAATTGGCATCATGCCCGGCAATATACACTTGGCTGGTTCGGTTGGCGTGGTTTCACGATCCGGCACATTGACTTACGAAGCGGTTCATCAGACAACTCATGAAGGACTTGGCCAAAGTACCTGTGTAGGCATAGGCGGGGATCCTATTCATGGCATGACTTTTATTGATGTAATAAGCCGTTTTCAAGAAGATGAGCAAACTGAAGGCATCATTATGGTAGGAGAAATTGGCGGTGGCGAAGAAGAAGAAGCGGCAGATTATATTAAAAAATATGTCACCAAGCCTGTAGTCTCATATATAGCAGGCAGAACCGCTCCTCCAGGAAAAAGGATGGGGCATGCAGGAGCAATTATTACCGGCGGAAAAGGTACTGCAGAAGGCAAAGTTGACGCACTTATATCAGCTGGGGTTGATGTGGTTGATACGCCAACTCAGTTAGGTGCTGCTATGAAAGCAGCATTATCGTAACCCTGCTCTCGGCCTACCCCCTTGAAAAAGTGAGATTAAAGAGGGGGGTGGCAATATTAGTTGCGCAAAGAATAAAAAATAAATGTTAAAAATAGCCTTAGCTCAAATTAACCTGCTTGTTGGCGGCATTCAGGCTAACCAGATAAAAATCATTCAAACAGCAGAACATGCCAGAGACCAGTTAGAAGCAGATATTGTTGTTTTCCCTGAACTGACCGTAACAGGCTATCCCCCAGAAGATTTATTGCTGCGCCCCGACTTTATAAAACAGGCAAATCAGTCAGTGTTTGATATTGCCCATGCAGTTCAAGGAATCGATATAGTTATAGGTTTTCCTGAACAAAGTGATAACTCTCTTTATAATACTGCCGCTGTATTGAGGGATGGAGAAATTCTGACTCAATACAGAAAAAATGTGCTGCCCAATTTTGGCGTATTTGATGAGCAAAGATATTTTAAACCAGACAATGAAATATGTACCTTTTCAGCAAAGGGGCAGTCTATTGCATTGACTATCTGTGAAGATATATGGCAATTGGGATTGGTTGAAAAAAACAAACAGGCAGGCGCTGATCTCATATTAACTTTAAATGCCTCTCCTTTTCATGCAGGGAAAATTCATCAGCGAGAAGATATTGTCTGTCAGCAGGCAAAAGGAGCTGAAATTCCCCTAGTTTATGTTAACTTAATTGGCGGTCAAGATGAGCTGATATTTGATGGCGCATCATTCGTAGCAAATGCACAGGGTAAAGTAATTTTTAGAGCAAAAGAGTTTGAAGAGCAGGTGTCTGTTGTTGAGTTTAAAGCAGGCAAGCCTATAAAAACCATCTGTTCCCCTTTATACAATGAAATCTCCAGTGAATATGCGGCGTTAGTCTTAGGTGTTAGAGATTACGTTTATAAAACAGGCTTTAAAGGCGCGATATTAGGTTTGTCAGGGGGAATAGATTCAGCTCTGGTACTGGCCATAGCCGCTGATGCGCTGGGTGCAGATCAGGTAGAAGCCGTACTGATGCCATCTAAATATACCCAGGACATGAGTAATGAAGATGCTATTCTGCAAACTGAGGCCTTAGGCGTTAAGTACCACACCATTGCAATAGAACCTGCTGTTACTGCTTTTACAGGAATGCTAAGCGATATTTTTGAAGATACCCAAAAAGATGCTACCGAAGAGAATATTCAGGCGCGCTGCCGTGGTGTATTGCTTATGGCCATGTCTAATAAGTTTGGAAAACTATTGCTTACGACAGGCAATAAAAGTGAAATGAGTGTGGGCTATGCCACTTTATATGGTGATATGGCGGGCGGGTTTGCCCCGATAAAAGATGTCCCTAAACTGCTGGTATATCAATTGGCAGAATATAGAAATACCCTGTCAGCCGTTATTCCACAGCGAGTGATCACCCGCCCTCCATCTGCTGAATTGGCACCCGACCAGATAGACGAGGATTCATTGCCTCCCTATTCTATTTTAGATCCTATTTTGGAGATGTATGTGGAACAGGACAGATCAGCTGAGCAGATACAGGCCGCAGGCTATCAAATGGCTGATATTAACCGAGCCATTTCATTAGTGGATAGAAATGAATATAAACGCAGACAGGCTCCCCCAGGCATAAAAATCACCCCAAGAGCATTTGGGCGAGATCGTCGCTACCCTATTGCATCTGGATACAAGGGGGCGTAGCAGATAAAATGCTGGGCTATAAAGTTAGCCCGCCAGCCCATCCAACCCAGACTCAAGCGCAAGGATTTCTGGCAGTTTTTTTTCTATATCCCCTGCATCCAAACCTAATTGCTTCCATTCTTTTACGGGGAAATCATTAATAATATCCTGCTCGCCTGTTTCGCCGTTTTTTAACTCGCTAATTTGTCTTGCGATATAGACAATACAGGCTGAAATGGATATTTCATCTGCATTTAATGGATCTGCTGATTTTGCTATTGTATCAATTAATTCATCAGAAAAATGCCAGCGATTGCAAAGTTCTGCTGCCACTGCCTGATTGGCAAACCCCAGACGTTTCTGTTCGTATTCGTGGCGATTTTCACCTGCCTTTACATGCTGGTCAATTTCATTTGCAACTTTAGGGGCGCCTAGATAAAGTAAAATAGTCCCTAAACCGCTAATCAGGCCTGCAGTAAAAACTGTATCGCTATTGTCTAGCTTGATTTCTTCTGCCAGCCATTTTGCGTAGGTAGCTGTACGAAAACTGTTAGCCCAAAACGCTTTGGTATTAAAGTTTGGAATATCTGGTACTGAATTGACGATACCGGAAGCAATCACTAATGTTTTAAGCTTTGACATGCCAAGCATCACAACAGCATCATCAATGGAACCTATTTTTTTTGATAGGCCAAAGTGGGCAGAGTTGACTAGCCTTAGCACTTTTATGGAAATGACCTGTTCCTTCTCAACATTTTTAGCAATATCATCAAATTTGGCATTAGGGTCTGCTAATTGAGTAATTAACATTCTCACCACTTCGGGTACTTGCGGCACATTATGAATTTGCTCGAATAATTGATTTATCTGTAACTTCATGATCGCTATGCTCCATAGTTGAATAGTTATTATTTAAGCTTAGATGAGAAGCTAAAAAATACTATTCCGCTGTGAGTTTTTTCACACAACCGTAAAGCGAAGCATTCTCATCTATCATATGAGAACCGAAAAACCTTCTTGTGCATGCTATTTAATAAAGTACAGCTTAGTGCTGAACTGATTTTTTTAGGCTGAAAAGTTTTAATGAGCATTTTATCTTTATTAACACAGCCTCCGGAACCGAGATTTCTACACTCTGATTCACAGCTAAATGACACAGCTCAGAAAAATTTACTGTCACAGGTTTAAAAGAATTTTGTGCCTGAAAGCCTTTTCCCGCGCCTATATTATTGTCGCTTTTATGCTGTACTAATTTCTCTATTAGCTACTTCAGAATAGCAGGCTTATAGCGCATAAATAATTTCCCCTGATTGCAACGCATGTGTCACGCGGCCTTTTAAAGTCTGCCCCCAAAATGGAGTGTTATGCCCTGCACTTTTCCAGGTGTCCTGATTAACTATCCAGCTAAGTGCTGGGTCAAAAATACATATATCGGCAGGCAATCCTGAGGTAAGCGTTCCTCTTTGTATGCCTAAAGTTTCTGCAGGGTTTTGAGTAAGGGCTGCAATACCTTGAGATAAAGTGATTGCATTATCTTGAACCAGACGCAGCGTTAATGGCAATAAAGTTTCCAAAGATGATATGCCTGGCTCCGTTTCAGGAAAAGCGCCGAGTTTTGCATCAATATCATGTGGCTGATGATCGGAGCAGATGATATCAATAGTTCCGTTTGCCAGACTTTCTCTTAAGCTCTGCTTATCTTTTTTTGTCCGAAAGGGAGGCAGAACATGGAAAGAGCTATTAAAAGGTTCAATATCATCCTCAGTTAAATGCAACTGATGAATGGCAACATCGGCAGTCACTTTGAGTCCATATTTTTTTGCCTGCTGAATTTTAATGGCCGAGCGCCTACAGCTGATTTGGCTGAAATGCAGGCGACAGCCCGTAAGGTCGGCTAATTCTAAATATTGTGCCACTGCAATTGATTCTGCCGCTTCAGGAATGCAAGGCAAACCATAGCGGGTAGCAAAAGCTCCTTCATGAACGCAGCCCTGGTTGCTAAGTGATGCCTCATCAGGCTGATACATGACTAGTAGATTATGACTGCTGGCATATTCCATGGCTCTGCGTAAAACCAATAAACTTGCCAAAGGCGCAGTTGCATTGCTAACCGCGATACAGCCCGCTTCTTTTAGGGCAAACATAGAGCTGAGTTCAGATCCAGCCAGTTTATGGGTTAAAGCACCGATGGGGTATACCTGGGCATAGCTGGCTTTTTCAGCTTTATCCGCTATTAATTCGATTACTGCCTGTGTATCTATAACGGGACTGGTATCAGGCGGCAGGCAAAGAGTGGTAACTCCAGCACTTGCTGCAGCCATAGTTTCGCTGAGTATCGTTCCTTTATATGACTGCCCGGGGTCCCGAAGCCTGACGCTAAGATCAACAAAGCCAGGACAGACAATACTATTGCTGGCATCTATGCTGATATCTGCTGTAAAGTCTGAGACCTGCTCATTAACGGCAAATATTTTTCCATCAGCAATATACACTGACCCTTGCTGGTCTATATTATTTGCAGGATCAATAATATGTCCGTTGGAAATATGTATCTTTTTCATAATGCTTCTATGTTGCTTTGCAATGTTAAAGACATGATGGCCATTCGTACAGCAATGCCGTTGCCCACTTGCTGAAGGATGACAGACTGAGGGCCGTCGGCAATGCATGACTCTATTTCCACTCCGCGATTAATGGGCCCGGGGTGCATAACAATGGCATTTGATTTGGCCAGCTTTAATCTTTTTTCAGTCAGTCCGAAACATTTAAAATATTCTCTTTCGGTAGGAAGCAGTGCCGAGGTCATCCGCTCTTTTTGCAGACGCAGCATAATGATCACATCAACCCCTGCAAGTCCTTCTTCAATCGAGTTGAATGCTTTAACACCCAAACTTTCGACATGTGCCGGAAGCAAGGTTTTTGGAGCGATGACCCTGACTTCCTTAGTACCCAGTGTATTGAGAGCCTGTATTTGCGAACGTGCAACCCTGGAATGCAAAATATCGCCGATAATGGCCACTTTCAGCTCTTTGAAGTCATGCTTGTATTGGCGGATGGTAAACATATCAAGCATAGCTTGAGTTGGATGAGCGTGCTGGCCGTCACCGGCGTTAATCACGCTGATATGCGGGGCAGCATTTTGGGCGATAAAGTGCCCCGCCCCACTAATGGCATGCCTTACTACAAACATATCAACATGCATAGCTTCCAGGTTTCGAATAGTATCCAGCAAGCTTTCCCCTTTTGAAGTAGCTGACGTCGAAATGTTCATCGTCAGCACATCGGCTGACAGGCGAGTAGCCGCCAGCTCAAAAGTGGTACGGGTTCGAGTACTATTTTCAAAAAAAAGAATGACAATGGTTTTTCCTCTCAGCAGCGGAACCTTTTTAACCCGCTGTTCTGACATGCTAGAAAATGACTCAGCAGTATCGAGTATTTCAGTCAGCGATTCTTTGCTAAGCCCTTCAATGGATAGGAAATGCTTAAGCTTGCCTTCTTTGTTGAGTTGCAGGTTTGTCATGTCGATATTTTTTCGGTAGAAAAAGATTGGATATGAATGCCTAGTGGGCTTGGGCCTGTCAGTTTAATTCTTTGTCCTGCGGGCATTGTAACGGTACAGCCGGTACAGTCTGGCTGCAGCGGAACCTGACGCCCGTCTCTTTCAATAAGGACGCCCAAAACAACTTGGTTTGGACGGCCGTAATCAAAAATTTCATTTAATGCCGCCCGAATGGTTCTGCCAGTGTAAAACACATCATCGATAAGAATAATATCCCTTCCTTCCAGATGGTGAGGGAGCTGGCTAGGCTTTACTTGGGGGTGCATGCCAATCTGTGAAAAATCATCACGATAAAATGAAATATCTATTAAACCCAGGGGCTCTTTTATATCTAAGCGTTGATGCAGCTGTTCTGCTATCCATGCGCCTCCACTGTGAATACCTATCATCAAAGGTTTATTTAGTCCCCTAGCCTGGATGATGGAATTAAGCTCTATCTCTAGCTTGGTAAGCAGTGCCTGAATATTGAAATAAGTATCGGTCATGTTTTTTTTAAATTTAGCCAGCTTTGTAAAATAAGTTGTGCTGCCAGCTGGTCCTGAACATCCCAAAGTTTTCCTGCGCTCAGCTTAATATCATCAAACAGCATTTGTTTTGCCTCAAAAGTAGAAAATGCTTCATCGATTTGATAGACAGGCAGCTTGTAACGACCCTCTAACTGACGGCAAAATTTAAACATTCTTGGGGTAATGAGATTGTCTGAGCCATCCGCCTGCTTGGAAATGCCTACCACTAAGCCTTCAGGGTTCCATTCTTTTATAAGCTGCGAAATCTGCTCCCAGTTAGGCTGCTGATTAATGGAGCGAATTGTTTTTAAAGGACTCGCTATTGACGTAGCAGTCTGTCCAATGGCAGTTCCAATTTTTTTGTTGCCGAAATCAAAGCCAAGATAACTGTCTGAGTTTAATTTTACTGCCAGCGGATCCTTTTTAATCATTTTAAGCGTGACCGGCTGGGGTGGTTAATTGATTAATATCAATGCCCAGCTGATTGGCCGCCTCTGACCACCGCTGCTTTACAGGGGTATGATATAAAATTTCCTGCTGACAAGGTGTATTTAACCATGCATTGCTAAGGATTTCTTCTTCTAATTGCCCTGCTCCCCAGCCTGCGTAGCCCAAAGCAATAAGAAAGTCACTGGGACCTTCATTTTGTGCAATGGCCTCTAAAATATCGCGGGAACTGGTAAGGCGGGTGGTATCAGATATGGAAATAGACGCATCCCAGCTTGTACTGTCTTTTTCATGGATAATAAAGCCTCTTTCTTTTTGTACGGGACCACCGGCAAAAACAGGTATCTGCTGTATTTTCTGTGATGAGGTATCAATTCCCATTTGCTCAAAAATATTGGACAAAACCATGCCTGTTGGCCGATTTATTATAATGGCTAATGCTCCTTCCGCATTATGCTGGCAAATATAGCTGACAGTATGAGAGAAATTGGCATCAGCCAATGATGGCATCGCGATTAAAAATTGATTATCCAGATAATGGGGGCTTGTCATAAGTAATTGTTATCGGGTCGTTATGCCTGTTTCATCAGAAAATCTCCATACTCTAGTAATCACTAGGACATCCAGCTGCTGAAGAATTTCTTTGGGTAAAACGGCAAAAGGTGCACTAAGACGAATGATTCGTTTGGCCGCATCGTCAAGAGCTTTATTGCCTGATGATTTGGTAATGCGAATGCTGTAAATAGTGCCGTTAGGGTTAATGCCTACATCAGTAGTTAAGGTGCCGGAAAACCCTCTTTTTCTGGCAACTTCTGGGTAATTAAAGTTACCCACTTTTTCAATTTTTTCTTCCCAGTCTTTAACATATTGAGCGGCCACATATTTATGGGTACTGACAGAATTGACAAATTTAATTCTTGTCTTTTCAGAAGGCTGCTGTCGGCTATGGCGAATTTTAGCTCCCAGCTGTGCAATTTGCCGCTGCAGCGCTTCTGGGGATAATCTTGGATGTTGAGTAACCGAAGGCGGCGCCTGTTTTTTTGCAGTTGCAATTTTTTGCTTGGCCCGCTTTTGAGTGATTAATTTTTGCCTAGCTTTTGGCCTGCTTTTAATCTGACTCTTACGCAAGCTGGCCGGTTTGTTTTGGCTAAGCCCCTGGCTAGGCATTTTTTGTTCAGGTGGAGCCGGCTTTTGTTTAACCCTTCCTGCCCCCGCCTGATTATCCTGAGCTAAATAATTAGCTTTTTTAGGTGCTTTTTTTGCAGGTGTAGTGGAAAGGATTATTTCAATCTGTCTGTTTACTTTTGGGGGTTGAGGAATGGTAAAATTGATGCCTAATAAAATGAAAGCATGAATAACGATGGCAAAAAACAGCGCCAGCAATAATGAATCGCTTGCCGAAACGGTTGGCTGTGAAAATGAGGCGTTAAAAGGAGAAGCAGTCATAGACTGATTTTACGGCTTAGCCAAAGTATTTTCAATATGATCCATCAATTGGCCACTGATATTTAGGCCAAATTGACTGTCCAGTTCTTGAACACAGGTAGGACTGGTCACGTTGATTTCTGTTAAAAACTCACCGATAACATCGATGCCGACAAAAACCAGGCCTTTCTCTTTTAAAGCTGGACCGACCTGGTTGGCAACCCATAGGTCTCTTTCTGTCAGCTCACGGCCTTCGGCCCGTCCGCCTGCAGCAAGATTGCCCCGGGTTTCTCCTTTACTTGGAATACGCGCCAAAGCATAGGGAACGGGTTCGCCATTGACCAATAAAATGCGTTTATCACCATCTTTTATCTCGGGAATATAACGCTGGGCCATAATATAGCGGGTAGCATACTTTGTCATTATCTCAAGAATAACATTTAAATTTGGATCATCTTCCCGAATATGAAAAATAGAAGTTCCGCCCATACCATCTAATGGCTTTAAAATAATTTCTTTATGCAGCTTTAAGAAAGTTTTAAAACGCTGTGGTTCTCTTGCAACTAATGTGTCCGCACAGCATTGAGGAAACCAGGCTGTGAAAAGTTTTTCATTGGCATCTCTAAGCGACTGAGGCTTATTGACAACATAAGTCCCTAGCCGTTCAGCCTGCTCTAAAAGGTAGGTTGCATAAATGTATTCCTGATCAAAAGGCGGGTCTTTTCGCATAATGATGGTATTTAACTGGTCAAGCGGAATATCCTGCTCATCAATAAACCGATACCAGCTGTTTTGGTCTCGCTGCACTTTCAGTGTACGGGTACGGGCATAAGGATGTCCATTGCTCAGGTAGAGATCATTAAGCTCTATGTAATGAAGCTCCCAGCCTCTGGATTGAGCTTCTAGCAGCATGGCAAAACTAGTGTCTTTTTTTATATTGATATGATCGATGGAATCCATCACCATGCCGAGTTTAATAGTCATTTAGCCACCTGAAAAACGTTGAGAATAAAGTAATTCTAACAAATTTATTTTAACAATGGTATTTACCTTTAAAAGATTTTTTGGTATAAAGGTCGGCTAACTTTCAAAAATAGGCACGGCAGAGGTAATTATGTCCAAAGTATGTCAAGTAACAGGTAAGCGTCCTGTTTCTGGAAATAACGTATCACACGCAAACAATAGAACCAAAAGACGTTTCAACCCTAACCTTCATCATCATAGATTTTGGGTTGAGAACGAAAACCGCTGGGTTCGTTTAAGAGTTTCAGCTAAAGGTATGCGCATCATCGATAAAAAAGGTATAGATGTAGTTCTTGCGGATATTCGTAAAGCCGGCGAAAAAGTTTAAGGAGACTAACAAATGCGCGATAAAATTAAATTAGTATCTAGTGAAGGTAACGGTCACTTTTATACGACCACTAAAAACAAAAGAACCATGCCTGAGAAAATGGAGATCAAAAAATATGATCCTGTTGCCCGTAAGCATGTAATGTACAAAGAAGCTAAAATCAAATAGCTTTGTGTAGGGGCGCCCCCTTCTGGGGCGGCCCTGCAACACCAGGTTTTTTAAAAATCCTTCCAAGTCCTTTATTTCTTTAAAGCATCTAGAACAGATTTCAATTTTTCAGTCTGCTTATATAGCATGCGATAATTTTTTTCCAGTGTTTCCTTTTCTGCCCGAAGCACTTTAATGCTTTGCTTTAACTTCTCGTTTTCAACCTGAAGCGCATTTTTAGACGGATCAATGCTTAATGTTGCCAGTGACAGCTCTTCTGCCACCTCTTCAGCCGTAGTGCCGGCATTGTTTACAGCTAAGGTTTCTATATCATTATCTACACCTAAAGGCGTCACAGATTCAATATTTTCTGTAGGCATACTCGCCATGCCACCTCTGACGATTTGTGCCTGTATTTTATTGCGCAGCAGTAAAAAGGCAGCCGCCTCACTTGCTTTTCCATCTTCACAGATTACAATGACAGGTTTTTTCCTATCCATGGATTTAAGCTGTACTCGCAGAGAGAAAAAGGGTACATTTATACTCTGAGGCTGATGGTGCAGTTTGTATTCATCTGAAGCACGTACATCTATTAAAATTGCGCCATTATCAAGCACTTCAGGGAGCTGTGCATGCTCAATGAATTTAAGAGATGGCTCTTTAATAAGGGAGAGAAACTTATCTTTGCTAAGCCGTAACAGCGAGGTATCAGTAAGGGCTGTCACAGAGACATTTCTGGGCTCACCGGAAAGCAGCGAGTCTTCCCCAAAAGTATCTTGGCTGCGCAGCTGAGCCAGTTTAATTTCTTTTGCATTTGCAGAAGGTTTGCGAGAAATTAAACAGTGCCCTTTTTTTATAAGATAATAATAGTCTCCGGGTTCGCCCTGCTTAATAATAAATTCACCTTTATTAAACCGAATTTCTTTAAGGCTCATTATAATTTGCTGTAAATTTGCCGGCGGAAGCCCCCTAAAAATAGGGGACTTTAATAGTGTCGTCATCCAGTCATCATCGACACTATCTTCTTCAGGCTCATCAATGATCATAAAATTACTCTCCTCTCGTTCATGAGAAATGCTGGGAAGGTCATTTAAAAAATGGCTGTTCAGCCGTAACAAACGAACAGTCGACAGCGCAAGCGCATCAATTTTTCTAGGAATCTGATGAGCAAGAGCAAATCTGGCTGATTCGGTTCCAGCAGTGATGGTTTCAACTATCAAGCTGTCAGACTGCAGTCTTATAGAACCTTTTATTAAATAGACCAAATCATTTTTAGTTTCATTTCTTTTAAATAAAAATGTATTTTGTCTGATCTCTTCAACTGTGATTTCGGAGCAAATATCTTCAAATTTTTCAGCAGGCATCGTTGATATTGGAAGCAGCTGACGAATAACTTGTCCTTCTTTTGATTGGATATCTACGGGCATTTATCGGATAGCAGAGATTAATGACAGTTAATTATTTGGCATAAATTGATTTATAGCAAGAATATATGTAGCTGAACCAGGAAATATTTTGCTTATTTACTTTCAATCCCTAAACTTCGACAGCAAAACCAAAGACAAATAAAATAAGTACCAAGTAAAATTAATTTAACTTTTTACTTGGGTACTTGCTTCGTAAATTTGAAAGGTTATTTATTTCCAGCCACCTTATTAAAAAACTATAGTTGATTATTGCCAAACTGCGCATATTATAGATAGTGTACGTTAAACATTTTGCAAATTGTGCCGTCTATGTCTCAAAAAATAACAATGGAAAAACCATGAACACAAAATACTTTAACCCTTTAAATGTATTTTTTCTGCTTTCGCTTTGCCTGTTAAGTTCAACCAATTCTTATGCAGGCTTGCCTGCCTATGCCAATGGACAGGCCGTTCCTTCTTTAGCTCCTATGCTAGAGAAAAGTATGCCTGCAGTAGTCAATATATCAACCACAAAAAATGTTCGGCTACAGGACAGCCCCCTTTTGAGAGATCCTTTTTTTAAACATTTTTTTAAAATGCCACGGCAGCAGAGACAGCAAAAAAACAGCCTAGGCTCGGGAGTGATTGTTGACAGCAAAAAAGGCTATATTTTAACCAATAATCATGTTATAGATAAAGCGGATAAAATAATGGTGACACTCAGCGATGGCCGTCACCTAGATGCAACTTTACTGGGAACAGACCCCGAAGCTGATGTTGCTGTCATTCAAATTGTCGCCAACAATTTAACTGAGTTGCCCATAGCAAATTCAAATCAATTAAAGGTAGGTGATTTTGTGGTCGCGATTGGCAATCCGTTTGGCTTAGGACAGACTGTTACTTCGGGAATTATTAGTGCACTTGGCCGTACCGGCCTTGGAATAGAGGGCTATGAAGATTTTATTCAGACAGATGCGTCCATTAACCCAGGTAACTCCGGTGGCGCCCTGGTAAATCTGCGAGGCGAATTTATTGGAATGAATACTGCAATTCTTGCACCCAGCGGTGGAAATGTTGGGATTGGCTTTGCCATTCCGTCTAATATGGCTATGACTCTTAAAAAGATGCTGGTAAAGCACGGTAAAGTTAAAAGGGGACTGCTTGGCGTCACGACGCAGGACTTAACGCCTGAACTGATTAAGGCTTTTGATTTAAAAAGCAGGCAAGGCGCCATTGTCAGTAAGGTTCACGGACAATCAGCCGCAGATATTGCAGGAATAGAACCGGGTGATATTATTATCTCTTTAAATGGTAAAAAGGTAAAAGGCAGCCATGAGATTAGGAATGTGATTGGATTACTGCAGATTGGAGAACAGGTAAACATTGAATTAGTACGTGGAAATGAAACAAAAATGGTGACGGCGGCTATTGGAAAGCCGCAAAAAACCGTATTGAAGGGAGGTAAGTTTCATCGAGGTTTAGAAGGCACCATTTTAGCAACAACAGAGAAGGATCAAGTTGAAGGTGTTTTGTTTGTTAAAATTAAACAGAGTTCTTATGCCTGGCGCAGTGGCTTAAGGCCAGGGGATATTATTATTTCTGCAAACCGCTACCGGGTGCGCAATTTAGATCAGCTAAAACGAGTGTCCAACCCCCGCAGCGCACTATTGATTAATATTCAGCGTGGATCGGAAGCCTTTTTCTTAGTGTTAAAGTAGAGTGTATTTTATGAGTCAAGACAAGAAATCTATAGCACTGAATATCGCAGTATTAACTATTTCTGATTCCAGAACAGAGACTGATGACCTGTCAGGCAAGGTTCTGACAGATAGAGTGGAAAAAGCGGGACATTATGTATTTGAAAAAATCATTGTAGCTGATGATATTTATCAGATCAGAGCCGTTATCTCTAACTGGGTAGCGGCAAACGAAGTTGATGCTGTAATAACGACAGGAGGAACAGGCGTAACTGGCAGGGATGGCACCCCTGAGGCTGTTACACCTCTTCTGGATAAGGTTTTAGATGGTTTTGGCGAACTTTTCAGAATGCTGTCCTATCAGGATATAAAAACATCAACCATGCAGTCAAGAGCAATTGCCGGGGTTGCCAATGGCACTTATATTTTTTGTCTGCCGGGCTCTTCTGGAGCATGTAAAACAGCGTGGGACGAGGTAATTAATGCACAGTTAGATTCGTGTACCAAACCTTGCAACCTTGTTCAGTTAATGCCCCGACTAAAGGAGAAGTAATACAAATGTATACAAATTTTTTATTTTTAAGCGCTGTTTGTGGGTTAATAGGCGTTGCCATGGGGGCCTTTGGTGCCCATGGCTTAAAGGCTATTTTAAGCGCTGAAATGCTAACTGTTTATAAAACAGCAGTAGATTATCAGATGTGGCATGCCCTTGGCCTAGGGCTTATTGCCACTTTCAAACTGCAACACCCTGAATCGAATCATTTAAATTTGGCAGGTCAGTTAATGTTTGCTGGTATTCTGCTGTTTTCTGGCAGCTTATATGCGATGGCAATATCTGGCGTTACATGGCTGGGAATGATTACACCGCTTGGCGGCGTATGCTTTCTATTGGCCTGGGTGCTGGTAGCAATCTTTTCTTATCAATTACATAAATAACTTACATTTTTTTGAGTAATTGCAAGGCCCTTTTATCGGCGCCTGATGGAAGCGGTGATGTAAACGAGTTTATCCAGCTGTTTACATCTCTCCATAATACCGATGCCCGCAGATCACGCAGAAGCATATGATAACCATCTTTATAAAAGGCAACAAGGTGGCTGCCTGTTTTGTTGGCCGTTAGTTTTTGAAGAAATTGATAGGCTGGCTGTTTCGGAATAATCTCATCTTTTTCCCCGTATAAAAGCAGAGTGTTAGTACGAATTTTCTCTGCACCACGCACCGCCTGATCCATTAAATTAACCAAGCCATAAATTGCTTCAATACGTGTCTCCTTGATAACCATAGGATCTTTTCCTAAAGCAATCAGCATTTCAATATTATCAGAAGGTTTGATATCTAAACCCTCACCTGTTAGCGTTATCCATGGGACGGTATGAGACAACCCCCATAACAAAGCATTTTGATACCAGGGCATTGTTTGCCTAGCCCATACAGCCGGTGCCGCTAAGACAATGCCGTCAACCGGTAGCAAAGGTGATTGCGCTAAAGTTGAAATAATAATGGCACCCCCCATGCTTTCACCTAGTAAATACAGAGGCATTGCCGGATACCGTATTTTTATCAGCCGAATAAAGTTCTCTAAATCAGATATATACGTATCCACTCCTGCCCACAAGCCACGATTAGGACTTCCGCCAAAGCCGCGCTGATCATAAGCATAAGAAATAATACGTTGCTGACTGAAATATAACCCGGGCTGGAGAAAAAAGTGACTGTAATCATTAAAGCCATGCAGAGCAATAATGACAGCTTTCGCCTTCTGTTTCGTGGGTTTCCATACCTTTAATGGCAACTTGGCACCATCAGGTGCAATAAATGCATGATCCAGAAGTTGGCCTGCTGAAACAGCTATTCCTGCCGGATGGACGTTGGGCGTGCAAGCTATCATTATTCTTGCCACAGACAGAATAAATAATAATCTCCCAATTTTATTGAATAATAAATTTATGGCCATAATTCTGTTATATACCAGCTGTTCAGTGGCTTATTTTCGTTTTTAGTTTTTCCCCAATTTCCAATCGATAGATATGTTGCCGGTGTCATATTTCTATCTAGTCTTTCCAGTACCGCAAGCGGAAGCCCCCCCTAACCTAGAGATATTTTATGAAATTCTGGCATTAACGCTAAAAATTAGCTTTGACGACTTTTTAAACTGAATCATCCTTTCACGATAGACCGCTATGGTCTATTTTTAAGCAAAAAAAAGCCCCCACCACCTTAACAGGTGGTGGGGGCTTCTTAATCCCCTAACCTTAAAACAAAAGCTTAAAGGTTAGCTTTTCATTAGATGAAAGATGGAATTAATGGAGCATCTACCATAGTCATTTGACGGTTACCATCTTCGTCAAAGAAGAATAGTAATCCAGCAAAACGGCTATCTGGATCATAGATCAAGTCAGCTAGACGGTAAACTTCCCATGCAGCGTCAGAAGCTGTAACACTAACAGTTCTTGTCTCACCTGGAGCCCAAGGACTATTGTCAGAAACAGTTAAACCTTCTTCTGCTAATAGGTCATCTGGGTAGCCAGACTCGTCTTCTAACACATCAGCATCCAAGAAACGAACGGAAGCAGTGTTAAATTCACCTAAACGAATTGGAGAATCGCCATTATTGGTAATAGTCAATGTCATTTGCATAGCACGACCAGGTACACGATAAGTAGCATCTTCAACTTTAACGTCTACTGTAGTAGCAGGCATTTCAATCCATTTAATACCACGCATCAAGCCAGCCTGAAGCGGAGTAGTTACTGGATATTTCTCGTTAGTAGTACCCATGGTAACACCCAACATGATCACTGTACCTAATGCAAAAGCCATACCGACTTTCTTATCATTTGCAGAAATCAATGATGCAGCTTTACCAGAACTAATTGCTATGTGACGTGGAATAAACATTGGACGTTTAACCCAGAATAGCAACCAAGCAACACCAATTGCATACCATACTGCATGCCAGAAATAAATGCTATCTAGTGCATATGTTTCCAAGTCAATTTGCTGACCAGTCAATGTTGTTAAAGGGTTAGTAAATTCACCCATTGAACCAGTAATAGTTACCCATTTACCTGGACCGATGATTGGACCACCGCCTTCAACGTTCATCATTGAATGAACATGCCATTCGCCTGGACGACGAGCTCTTAGAAGTACTTTGAAATCATAAGTCTCGCCTAGTTCTAGTGATACAGAACGTGGAACCAACTGACCGCCAATCCAAGAACCTGCACGAATAAATACAGGACCCGGAATACCGATGTTTAGGAAAGATACTTCTGGTTTATCAACAGTTTCTGGCCAACCCGCGAAAACGTGGAATTTTCCAGAAATTGACATAGTATCATTAATGGCTACTTCTTCTTTTGACCAGTTAAGATCAAACCAGTGAATAGTACGCATACGCATAAACGCTGCTTGTGACTTTTCGCCGTGAGCTGAAGCTGTAGGTGTGTAAAAAATCGCTGCTGTCATTGTTACCAGCAGTGCGACAAAGGATAATTTAGCAACCTTGTCTTTTATAAGTTTCATATACCCTCCTCTATTACTAGAGAATCTGTAATTAAGACTTCCTAACGACATTAATATCGTTAGGTTCGTTTGTTATTTGTTATTTCTTTTTCTTATAGATCTTCGTCAGAAATAAAGTCTGTTTTAGCAAACCATTTTCCGAAGAAATGCCACAAGAAGTAGATAATAATAGATACGAAACCTGAGAAGAACGCTGATACTGGAGCAACGTCTTTACCGAAAGTTCTTAATGTACCTTTTTCGACCATTCTGATGTACTCAGGAGTACCAGTACGTACGTAGTGATAACCTTGTAAATCAGCCAAAGTAAACATCATGCCGTTATATTCAACAGGCACGTGTAATGGAGCAATGATTGGCCAGTTGCCTGGATAGAATACTAAACCCCATGCTAATCCACCGACAACAGCTGTCAATGTCATAGATCCGCCCAACAACAAGATTGTGTCAAGTAAAATAGCACCTGGCATCAAGTTTGATGGGAAGCAAAAGTTAACTGGGAAATAAGTCCATCCCCAGAAGTTCATGTATCTGTTAATCCACTCACCTAACAATAAACCCAACACACAAATTGTTGCGCCTACTGGTAAACGGTATCTCCACCATAAACATGCTTGAACAGCAGCAGGGAAAGTGATTGAAACGATAGGTGCTACGGTTACCCATAGACGTCTATCTTTCCAGTCAGCCCAAAAGTCCCAGTCACCGCCAGTTAACATGTAGTGAATGTGATATCCACCTAGTATTACGAAGAAAAGAGTGAAAAGAATCATCCAGTCGAATGTGCGTGAAACCTTGACAGCTTCAGCGCGAGATCGTACAGCTGATTGAGATGCGCTCATTAGCTTACCTCCTAAAAATTAAAATTATATTTTTTTATTTACTTTCTTCCCAAGCTTGTTGCACACTTTGTGCGCAACAAGCCAGGAGATAGTATTTTTGTATTAGTTAAAATTGATTTTGCTTAAATTTATTAAGCTAGATCTTTTTTAATTAATTTTGCTATTGACATAACTTCAGTGTTTACAACACCCATTACAGCAAGAGCAGCCCATCCAAAGAATACGAAACCGTAATGCAATGGAGCAACAAACAATTCTTCCATGAACCAGAAAGTGTGTCCCCACTCATTCAAGCCAACGTTTGGAAGAATCATGAAAGGACCAATTACTGAAACCAAATACATAAGGTGTAAACCTTCGCTGTATGTTGGAAGTCTAGTTTTAGCATACAAGAAAGAAGATACGCCAGTGATGATGTAAATTGGATATGACAAATAGAATTCAATGATGTGACTTGGTGTAAAGTCAGTATCACGAACGATAGTTTGATGCCATGTGCCATCCTGCTCTGTGAAGTACGAAGCTCCCCAGTAGATAGCCCAACCATACATGCATAACCAAACCCAGTGATGGAAATGTCTTCTCAACTCTT
The DNA here is from genome assembly GCA_026988155.1 of Methylomonas sp. Taxonomy (GTDB): domain Bacteria; phylum Pseudomonadota; class Gammaproteobacteria; order Methylococcales; family Methylomonadaceae; genus QPIN01. The sequence goes on from JALSLW010000059.1 coordinate 44,456, forward strand.
CACGAGGTGTGATAGACATAACTTTACGATCACGAGTTTTCCATAGCCATCCCCACAAAGCAGATGCGAGTACTACTTCCGCAACCAACTCAATGTATAGCATGTTCATCCAGTATGTTTCGAACTCAGGTGCGAATGAATCTAGTCCAGCAGACCATGCATAAACACCTTCATACCAACGGATGAATGAATAGAACACTAAATATAGCAATAAACCTAACCACAGGTTTTTTTGATTTAAAAGCGGTGCTTCTGCAGCATCAGCTTTAACTGACTCAGTTGTAGCAGCCATTTTCTACCTCCTAAAGTTTTTTAAATCCTCAGCTAAATTGCTGAGTGTTTATTTAACATCCTTATAGTTACAATGCATTTTAAAAAAACATAAAATACACCCACCCAATCCATTGCGGTGTAGTGAAGTCTACTTACCTCAACTAATGTTGTCAAGAACATTGCCCCTATTATTTTACTTTTGCCAGCTCATCATTACTAACACTTCATTGTTTTTCAATGTTTTGTTAGTATAGCTATTATTTTAAAAAAAATTAATCCCAATTTCACTTACAAAAACGCCCCACATGAAAAGAAATTTTATTGTATTAATCGTCGGCCTCGCTGTTCTCTTGGCATTCCAGGCAAAAGTAATCGTTCCTTTTGTTAAAGATATTGCTTCATCTGACTTGTTTCTTGAAGATAGCGGAGATGAGTCAAACAGAATATCAACTTCCAACCTAATGACTAACGAGGCATTCAACCAATGCAATACTTATATTGCTAACGAGGTGTTATCTGACGATACCGTTAGATTCCCTGAGAAACCTATTAATGCCTTTAGCCTCGGAAACTTTCGTTACGTCATTAATGCTGATATTGATATCCAGCCTACCGATTCTGCCTCTTTTACCAGAAGATATGTTTGTCGCATTAAATACTCTAATGACGAGGATAGCACGGGGACAGCCGACCCCGAAAACTGGTCTGTAGACGGCATTTCAGGATTAGATGATATCTAAAGATATTGGTAACATAGCTAAGGAACCTGCACGAAATAACTTGAGCCGCTAGCTAGTCTTTTTGTCCACCTTCTGTGTTGCACAAACAGTTGCGTAGCTTGCTATGCGCCTGTTTGTACGCCTTGAATATGAATAAAAACCATGAGCCAGCTAGCTGTTCAACTTATTCCGTGCCCATCCCTAAAAGGAGCTATTTCTGCAATTGGCAAATAGCTCCTTTTAATTTATTTTCCACTCATCATCAATTCATTACTTTTAACCTTAAACCTAAATAAATCAGCTGAACGCTTAGTTTAACTTTAACTTGTTAAATAAATTGTATAATCCAGTTTTTAACTATTCGCCAGGTGGGGGAGTGTATTTCGCTTCATGGTTTTGTGAAAAATCTGAACAAAACTACTGCAGAATACCTCTCGACAAGGACTACGCCATTATCTTCGAACTATTCTTTGCCTTTTTTGCCCAGATTTCCCACAAAATCCGTGCTCAACTAATTTATTTAAAGCAACCCAGCTAAAGGCTGAAAGAAATCCATCAGCCTGAGGTCTTTTGCAATTTTTTCTGAGACAATCTTTCCTTTATATATACTGACTGCCTTTATTTTTCCTTTATCCGCAACAAAACCATCCAATGCATTTTCCGCAAGATCCTGTATATAATCTATAGTTGCATCCGTCAATCCTATTGTTGATGCTTTCGGATAGGCTCCTGGCATATTCGCCACACAGTAATGAATTACCCCGTGCTTTAAAAAAACCGGCTCAGAGTGTGTTGTTGGCCTTGAGGTTTCGATACAGCCGCCCTGATCAATGCTCACATCAACAATGACCGACCCATGACGCATCGTTTTAAGCATTGCTTCAGTAACCACTTTTTTTGCTCTAACACCTTTACTGTGTACTGCCCCTACCACCAAATCAGCATCTGCAATCTGCGTTAAAATATTCTCCTTATTTGACTCAATAAAAGCCACCCTGCCTGACAGCTTTTTATTATTCTCAATCCATCTTGCCTCATCTATCCCCGCGACTGTAACACCTGCTCCCATTGCACTAGCCACCATTGACGCATGCTGACCTACAACACCATCCCCTATAATGAGAACCTCTCCATATGATTTACCTAGTACAGACCCCAATTGCATTCCGTTACCTTTATTAAACCGAGCCAAATAATACGCCCCCATAAGCACAGACATATTCCCTGCAACCGCACTCATTGGCGCCAATATTGGCAACAATCCATTTTCATCCTCCAGCAATTCATATGCTATCGCCGTAGTTCCGCTCTCAAGCAAGCATTTCGTCAAGCTTTTTGTTACACCCGCAAAATGAAAAAAAGCAAACACCATTTGGTTTCTCAAATAACAATATTCCGCCTCCTGCGGTTCTTTTACCTTTACAACCAAGTCAGTAGCCCAGGCTTCGGCGGTTAAACCGATAACTGCTCCAGCCTGCCTATACTGTTCATCAGTAAAACCTGATCCTAAGCCCGCACCTGCTTCAATAACAACTGTCTTGCCCTGCTTTACCAGCTTTGCCACACCATCCGGCGTCATCCCCACCCGCGCCTCACTATCCTTAAGCTCTCTAGGTACGCCGATTTTCATGTTAAATTGCCTTTTGCAACAGCCAAAGCCCCTATCAACCCAGCTTCGGGATTCAAACACACTTTGACAGGCACGCTCTTAAGCACCTCTCTATAACGTCCCTTTGACAAAAAACCCCGCATAAAATCACCTTTTTGCATACTTGGTAAGTTTTTTGCCGCAATACCTCCAGCCAAAACAACTCCAGCTTTTGGCAAACATTTTAAAGCCAGGTTCCCTGCTTCAGCACCATATAGCTCGCAGAACATTTCCAGAGCTTTAACGCAAAGCCCATTTTTTGCTTCTGAACCTTTTTTGCTTATCACTGCCGCAGGGTCTTCACTATTCATTTGAGATTCTACTTCTTCATTAACCTCAGCATAATCAATAGACTTTAAATACTGATATATGTTGACCAACCCTTGACCACAGACAACCCGCTCATAACTTACATGTTCTGGGTGCAAATCCATTAAAAAACGCAGCAGACCAATTTCCATTTCATTCCTAGGTGCAAAATCAGTATGCCCCCCTTCTGTTGCAACCACATGATGCTCTTTATCACTCCAAACAATCAAAGCTTCACCAAGACCAGTGCCAGCAGCCAAAACAGCTAAGTTGCCTGTACCGCTCTGGGCTTTAGGGTTTAGTTCTACAAAGCTATCCTTTGGCAATCTAAGTACTCCCCAAGCAGTTGCTTCCAGATCGTTTAACAGCTGGACACTCTTTGCGCCTGTCTGAACTGCTATTTCCTGCCGTTTCAATTCCCAGGGCAAATTAGTCGTCACGCAGTCCCCGTTAACTATAGGCCCTGCCACACCGATACAGACACTCTGCATCTGCAAATCATCTTCTGTCTGCAAAAACCCATTAAGAAGCGCCCCAAAACTATCAAAATCAGCACTGGCATAATCTTTTTTTTTACAGCATTTCCATTTTGTCTTTTCCATTCGGTATAAAGCCAAAATAGTTTTCGTTCCGCCTATGTCACCAGCAAGGATCATTAGTTTCCTCCATAACTTTTTACAACCTGAAAATTATTTTCTTTATCGAATGAAACCACCTGATAGGGGTCTTTCTTCCCCCCCATTTCCATTCCAGGGCTTCCTACAGTCATTCCTGGTACTGAAACGCCAATTACTTCCGGCTTTTCTTTAATTAATTTTAGAATATCTGAAACAGGCACATGGCCTTCTATTACATAGCCATCCACCAGTGCCGTATGGCAAGAAGCCATTTTTTCCGGAACACCATACTTGTCTTTTATAGCCTGAACATCATTTGTCACAAAATCTTTTACTGCAAAGTTATTCTCCTGCAAATGCTTTATCCACTTGCCACAGCAGCCACATGTTGGACTTCGATAAACCTCTACCTTAATTGGCTCCTGCTTATCTGGAGCCATCTGCACCAACTCCTTGGCGACTAAACTAAAGTTTATAGCCGCCAATGCAAAAAAAGCCATTCCCCTTACTGCTTTATTCATAATCTTCACCATTAATTGTTGCTATTATTTTTCTGTTTCCACCACTATTTCTATGCTCGCATAGATAGATGCCCTGCCAGACTCCCATTTGCAAATTTCCATTGCCGATTGGAATTGTCAACTCGCCTCCCAAAATCACGGCCTTTAAATGCGCGGGCATATCATCACTTCCTTCGAGCACATGCCTATAATAAGGTTCATTTTCCGCTACTGCACGGCTAAAATAGGCCTCCATATCCACTCTGACATCAGGGTCGGCATTTTCATTAATAACTAATGAGGCAGAAGTATGCTGTATAAATAAATGCAGCAAACCAATATTAACCTGCTTTATCTCTGGCAATTCCTGAAGAATATCTGCAGTGACCAAATGAAAACCCCGTTGCCTGGCCTGCATATTAATTTTTTTTTGAATCCACATAATCCTTATTACCTATAAATGTAAGGTATTAACCAATAACTGATCCCACTAATGACCAATACTCCCAAAACATTAAGCACCATTCCGACTCGAACCATTTCATACACCTTGACCCGTCCACTGCCAAATATAATTGCATTTGGCGGCGTAGCAACTGGAAACATAAAGGCACAGGATGCCGATAATACGGCTGGCAGCATCAGCCAGACTGGCGGAATATTCAACACTTTTGAAGTCGACAAAAGAATAGGCATTACCAATTGAGCTGTTGCTGTATTTGAAGTCAATTCCGTTAATAAATTCATTCCGGCTGATACAGCCAATATAATCAGCGGTAAAGAGTAAGATTTCAAACCCTGCAACTGTCCGGCTAAGTAAACTGACAGCCCGCTCTCAGAAAACCCATAGGCTAAAGCAAAGCCCCCGCCAAAGAGCAAAACAATCGGCCAGGGCAGTTCGGAAAAAACTTTTTTATCCAGAAGCATGGTGCTCTCTTCATTATTTAATTTTGCCGGAATAAAAAACAATACCGTAGCCATTGCCACAGCTACACTGCCATCATCTATCATTTTTCCATAAGGCAAAACATCCCCCCAACCCAGAATGATCATATCACCTATCGCTATACCCTTACGCGTAATCCAGAGCATGGCAGTCACAGCAAAAATAGCTGATACCGCTTTTTCAGCATTGGTTATTTTGCCCAATTGGTTTCTTTCATGCATTACCAGACGCTTTAAATCTCCTGTACTAGG
>JALSLW010000060.1 GCA_026988155.1 Methylomonas sp.
ACAACGCCAACAGGCAAGGGAATATTCTCTACAATTTTGCCAAAATTAGCCGATTCAAGGTCAATATCAATAATGGCTAAACCTTCTCGTTTGGGTGTTTGCCCTGGTTTACTTTCATAATTGACCAATGCTAAGACTTCGGCCTGTACCATTATTGGACAAAGCAATGCTAAAGCCAATATGGATTTTTTTAAAATAGCTGTTTGTTTCATTATTATTTATTGTTGGTATTTATGTAGGATGTGCTGAGGTACAAAGTGCATCTTGTCGTCATTGATGCGCTTAGTACCTCAGCACACTCTACTTATCTGGTTTAGTCGCTAATAACAAAGTGCTATACACAGTTTTTTGTTATAACGCCATGCATTTATTCAGGTGTGATGATCACTAATTCCGCCGCTTTCCAGGCATTCATCCCACCATTAATATTCTTAATATTTGTAAAGCCCATTTGTTGCAAAACAACCGTTGCCATTGCCGAACGGCCTGAGCTAGCACAAAATAGCAACCATTTTTTATCACGATCCTGCAACTCTTCATGACGACCGGCATATTGACGGTCTGCGGCTGGCTCTAATATGCCACGTGGAATATTTAATGCACCTTCAATGGTGCCTGCTATAAATTCGGCTGGATTGCGTACATCTAATACCTGATAGCCCTCTTCTAATAGAGCCTGCACCTCTAAGACATCAATTTCTTGTATTTGTGATTTTGCCTGTTTAACAAAATCCATTAAGGTTTTTTCTGTGTTCATTATAAAATCCCATCTTAATAGTTGACCAGTCATCTTTAATTGGCCGTTAAAAAAAACGATATAACTCCGCGTCATATCGTTATGTATCTCTCGTTTAACTACTTAGGCGGAAATAAAATAATCGCCTAGCAATGTATCGTAAAATTCTTGTAGGGGTTGAACTGATTTCTCAATTTTCATGCGTAATAAAGCCCCCTGCCAGCTATTGACCAATAAATTAGCCATCATTTCAGCACTTCTATCCTGGCGTACTGTACCTTGCTTTTGAGCTTTTATTAACGCGTGGTACTGCAGTAATCGGTATCGCTCAACAGCTGATTTCAGTGCCTGATTACAAAGCTCACTGGTATCGCCTACTTCCCCCATCATATTGCCCAGTAAACACCCCCCTTTATAACCATTTTTTCCGACTGTAATAATCAGTTCTTCATAGTAGTTTTTTAACGCAGCCAAAGTATCATGAGGTGACTGTTCAATATGTTTTTTTAAAAGCTGAATAAAAGGTTCGATATAATGGGTAATAGTTTCTGCTGCAAAATCCTCTTTGCTATTGAAATAACTATAAAAAGACCCCTTAGGAACCTGAACTGCTTTGGCAATTTCATTAACACCTGTTGCATGGTATCCCTGCGTCATTAATAAATGCACGCCTTGAGTCAGGAAATTATTTCGTTTAATTTGTTTATTAGTTATCATTTGCTTGCAAATATACGACTGGTCATATTAAAAGTCAAGGCCTTTTTGTGAAAATAGAATATTGCAAAACCATTTAGCCTAAATAAATCAGTAGAGCACGGATTTTGTGGGAAATCTGGGCAAAAAATGCAAAGAATAGCTTGAAGATAATGGCCGTAGTCCTTATCGAGAGGTATTCTGCAGAATTTTTTGTCCAGATTTTTCACAAAACCGTGAAGCGAAATACACTCACCCATTTGGTGAATAGTGAAAAACTGGATTAAACTGTTTAATTAACAAGTTACAGTTAAACCAAGCGTTCTACTGATTTATTTAGGTTTAAACCCTACTCACTATGAATTAATTTTGCAACTACTCAGCGTAAATAAACAAAAAAGTTCTGGACAGGGTATTAGTTCA
>JALSLW010000061.1 GCA_026988155.1 Methylomonas sp.
GGGGGTAGTCCCTTAGCCCCTCTTGATACAATATGTAGTATTTAAGAATTTTATGGCTAATAAAAATGTACGAAACTTTGGAGACTGGCGTTGACTACCCTCGGTCGTATCGGGAATTTGTAGAATGGTTTCCTGATGATGAAGCGTGCCTGACTTATTTGGAGGAATTACGTTGACCAAATGGGTTTATACGCCCAGCATGCCACATTCTCTCGAAGCCTTGGGGACAAACCAGAGAGCGATTAGTTTGCTCTTCTTGTCATCACCAAACCTCCGTTACTAGTGGAACGGTCTGAAAATTATTTAAAAGACTCTCTCTCCTTTGAACTATTGGATAAAGAAGCTTATAAAATGAGTGATAATAAATTTTCCGATCAAATGAATCTTGCTAAAAAGCAACTTTTTAAACAAATATATGAACAGAAAAAAGCCTGATTTTTAGAATTGGAATAAAAAGGTCTGTTCAGACTCATTTGTTAATTGGAAAATACTATAATGAAACGATTGTTTCTGGTGAAAGGTTGTTTTGTGAGTTTGGGTAAAATGAAACAATAAAAAAGGTCGCTTTTTCTTCACGACCTTTGCAATATATTGTTATTAATGCATTTTTAGGAGCTATCAATAGAAAAATGAAACTCTGTAAATTTTTGGTAGGTTTAACCGACCGCAGCACCCAGTTTAAAGATAGGAAGATACATAGCAACAATCAAGCCTCCAACTAAAGTACCCAGGATAACCATAATGAAAGGTTCCATTAAGCTGCTTAAATTATCTACCAGGTTATCAACTTCCTCTTCGTAAAAATCAGCAACTTTATCGAGCATGCTGTCAATTTTTCCTGATTCTTCACCTATCGCCACCATTTGAATCACTAAATGAGGAAAAATATCGGTTTGCTGCATGGCGAGCTGAAGACGCTGTCCCGTTGCAACTTCATCACGTATTTGCATAACGGCTTCAGTATAGACAACGTTGCCACAGGCTCCCGCTACAGACTCAAGCGCTTCAACTAATGGCACACCAGCTGCCGACATGGTTGCAAGAGTTCTAGAAAAACGGGCAAGAGCTGACTGGTCAAGAATCGCACCAATAATTGGGAGTTTAAGCAATGTTCTATCTATAAAATGTCTAAATTTTTCAGAACGCTTTTTAAAATAGGAAAATAATTGCACAAATCCAAAAATACCGCCAATAACAGCCCACCACCATTCCTGTGCCCATTCTGACAAACCTATAACCCACATTGTAAATGCAGGGAGATCGGCTCCAAAACTGTTGAATAAGTCTTCAAACACTGGAACTACAAAAATAAGCAGAATTGCTGTAACAATAAACGCTATCGCAAGCACCGCGATAGGGTAGGTCAATGCTTTTTTGACTTTTTTCTTTATTGACTCTGACTTCTCTTTATAAGTTGCTATCTTGTCAAGAAGAGTCTCAAGTACCCCGGCCTGCTCCCCTGCCTCAACTAAGCTGCAAAACAGGTCGTCGAAATATAGAGGCTTTTTCCTTAACCCCTCGGCTAAAGTATCGCCCCCTTCAATATCACCTTTAATAGAGAGCAGCATTTCACCCATACTTGGGTTTTTATTGCCTTTCCCTATAATATCAAATGCCTGAACCAAAGGCACCCCTGCATCAAGCATAGTAGCCAGTTGCCGTGCAAAAACAGCAATGTCACCGGGGAGTATGGGTTTTGTTTTGGCTGCAAATAAAGGTTTAGGTTTTTTCTTTATTTTTATAACCCGAATACCTCGTTTACGCAGATCAGCCCGGGCAATGGTTTCACTTAAAGCACTAAGAATCCCTTCTGTTTTATTTCCTGATTTATCTTTCCCTGTCCAGATAAAATCAATTTGTTCTAATTCTGCTGCCATTTTTATTCCTCTGTTATTCTTTCAACTTCTGCAAGGCTGGTGATACCTTGCCGTACCTTTTCAAGCCCTGATGCTCTTAGGTCATTAATGCCTTCACTTTTAGATAGTTCAGACATTTCCATGGCATTACCCCCACTAAGGATAAGTGCCCGCATTTTTTCACTGATAGGCATTACCTGATAAATCCCCACTCGACCTTTATAGCCTTCATTGCAATGATCACAGCCAACTGGTATATATATTTTTAATGTACTTAGTTCTTCCTTTTTAAACCCCGCATCAAGATAGGTTTTCTCTGGATATTCGGCTTCTTTTTTACAGTGCTCACAAAGTCTTCGACCTAGTCTCTGGGCCATGATTAAGTTAACGGCTGATACAATGTTAAAAGGCTCAATTCCCATTTGCATCAGCCTGTTAATAGTTTGGGGAGCATCATTTGTATGCAGTGTTGATAACACTAAGTGTCCTGTCTGTGCAGCTTTTACCGATATACTAGCTGTTTCCAGGTCACGGATCTCACCCACCATGATAATATCGGGATCCTGTCGTAAAAATGCTTTTAAGGCCACAGCGAATGTTAAACCCGCCTTAACATTCATGTTAACTTGGTTGATCCCTTCAACTGTTATTTCAACAGGGTCTTCTGCAGTTGAAATATTTCGTTCAATCTTGTTTAAAATATTTAGCCCCGTATACAGCGAAACCGTTTTACCGCTTCCTGTTGGGCCGGTAACCAGAACCATGCCATAAGGCCGGTGAATGGCATCCAGAAACAACTTTTGCTGCTCCGGTTCAAACCCCAGCTTTTCAATCCCAATCTGGGCACTGGTCGGATCTAAAATCCGCAAAACGACTTTTTCGCCAAATAAAGTTGGACAGGTATTGACACGGAAATCAATGGCCCTATTTTTTGATAGCTGCATTTTAATCCGGCCATCCTGAGGAACCCGGCGTTCTGCAATATCCATTTTCGACATCACTTTAATTCGGGAAATGATTCGGTGAGATATATTGGTGGGCGGACTGGCGGCTTCGTATAAGATGCCATCATTTCTATATCGAATCCGAAATGTTTTTTCAAAAGGCTCTAGGTGAATATCTGACACCCCCTTTTTAATGGCATCCAGCAATATTTTATTAACAAACCGTACAATTGGCGCATCGTCAATATCTGAATCGTTATCATCCTGTGCGACCTCTTCATCGCCAGACGATATTTCAAGATTGTCTAAATCTTCATCCAGCAGGTCAGCCATTGATGTGTCTGCGGCTTCAAGTGCAGTTTCAATAGCGCTGCCTAGCTTAGACTCCTCAACAAGAATGGTTTCTGTATTGAGCCTAGTATGAAATTTGATTTCATCAAGTGCCTGGAAGTTGCCAGGATCTGAAACAGCGATAAACAGCCTGCTGCTGCGTTTATATAAAGGCAGGGCATGGTGCTGGCGAATAAGTTTTTCGCTAACAAGACTGATGGGAAGAGACTGTATTTCTATTGCATCAAGATCAAAAAAGGGAACTCCATATTCGGCAGAGGCAACAGTCGCTACTGTTTTGCTATCTACAATTTTATTTGAAACTAAATGGCTAATGATAGAGGATTTATTTTTCTGAGCCTCTGCCGCCTGTTTTTTTGCTTCATCTTCGGTGAGAATACCTTTTTGAACAAGGCATTTTATCAAGCCGCCAAATTGTATGTCAGAATGTGGTGTTGCCATGAGTTTATGGATTTTTAACCTTCAGTAATGCAAATATAGATGAAATATGCCGTTTGTCTATATAGATTCTGCAATTGCGACCGTGCAGTCTATAAATCTAATTCAGCAGCTGAGAAATTAGCTTTCTAATGGCCGCTGGTTCAAAGGGTTTATCCAAGATAGCAGAGACCCCTGCTTTTTTGACGGCAGCAAGACGGTTTTGATTCTGTTCGCTGGTGAGCATCAGAATCGGAATGGCTTTTTGGCTGCTTTCGGAACGAATGGCGTTCGTTAACTGCATCCCGTCCATTTCAGGCATATTAAAGTCAGTCACAATTATATCGAAAATATGTGAATTATATAGCTCATAAGCCTGTTGGCCATCTGTTGCCTGGGTGACCCGTTCTATTCCAATATCATTAAGAATTTTTGTAATATACTTTAAAGAGGTAGGACTATCATCTACCACTAGCACACTAATATCTTCAATATCCAAATAATTCAACTCTACCTTTTGAGGGTTTAAATAATCTAAGGTAGATGATAATGCGATATCCAATTCTATGCTGCTAAATGGCTTGGGCAAAATGGCAATTGCACCTGCCTGCCGAATCGGCTCTAAATAATTTATATTTGTTTCACTTGATATAAGTAAAAAAGCCATGTCATAAGAGTCTGAATCCCCCCTGATTTTATGGACTAAATCAGCACCTGTCATATCTGGCAGATACATTGAGCTCATGATCAGGTCAGGAGTGCACTGCTTTAGCATTTCCAGCGTTTCCTTCCCCGATTCTATCACTGTGATGTTTGAGATACCCAGGTCTAACAGAAAGTTTTTAATGATAAGCTGCTGTGTATGCGAAGGCTCTACAAGAAAAACCTGTAAATCTATAAATTCTTTTTCATTCATGTTTTTTCATTTTATAGAGAGCTAGTCCTATATTCACTTGCTGAGAAAAGAGCTTTGCCACATTAAAGTCTTCTTCTGTTAAAGGCTTTTTATTGATAGAACGATCTGTATAAACCAGGCCAATGGGTTTGTTGTCAGTATAGATAGGAATGAGAAAACATTCTGTTCTGCCGATATGATTGATTACGCTTGGAGTAAATAGAATGCTATCAGTCTTGGGGTGAGCCCAAATGCCAGAAGCTGAATGCATTGCTTTAAAAAATAAATTGGCTGGTAGGCTAGAAACATCAAACTTGATTTTCTGTGTGCTGAGGTCTTTGCGCCAGCCAACAGCCAGCTTCTCATTTAGCATTTTTTTGTCCGTACTCAATATGCAAAATAGTGTTCTATCCATATCAAGTCCGCGATGTATCCCTTCAACAGCCATTTCAAACAGTAAATTGGGGTTGATGGGACCGCTAATATGCTGAGTTATTTCTTGCAAAATGTGAAACTGAATTTTGCTTTTATCGGCAATTTCATGTCCGGCAGCTTCTTCAGTTTGAACTGGCTGGTCTGTCAGGATAAATTGTGATGCATCATGCGCACCAAATTTACAGGCTATTTTAACGGCAGAAAGCATGTTCTTTTTTAAGCTTGATTTGCTGAATCCAACCTCCTGTCCAGTAAGCTTTTCTAATTTTATGAGACAGGCATCCATCGCCTCAGATTCCCAGCCATCATCAATTGCCAAGGTAATTTCTTTTGCCAGGTAAACTATCTGAGGGCGAATATGAGAAGACGATGGCGCTGTAATTGATTCTTCTATTAGCCCTCCGAGACGCCAGGACCTGCTTAGGCTCATCGCCAATTCTTTAAGGGTAAAGCCAAGTACTTTATTTTCAGCCTGTTCAGCGCTAAAGTTGCCTGACTGAAGCAGCTCTGCAATATATTGACATTGCCTGCCTCCAAAACACCAGAATGCAATAGAGCCGATATTGTTAAGCAGAGCCGCAATAAACACCTCTTCCGGAGACGGGTCGTTACAGGCAATAGCAATTTCTTTAGCCTGCACTGCTGCATGAATGGCATGCGCTATTTCTCTGTTCGCCATATCCTTGTTCTGCTGGGATATGATGGATTCAAAAAAGGAGCAGGCAATGGTCAGTTCACGAATGACATTGGAACCTAAAATAACAATAGCTCTGGAAATAGTGTTCATTTTTTGCCTTGAAGGATTGTAATGAACACTGTTGCTGACTTTTAAAATTTTAGCTGTAAGATTAGGATCCTGCAGAATAATAGAGGCCAATTCCATTGCCCCCTTTTGCTTATCATCTAACGAGCTGTATATATTTTGTGCGGTATTGGAGAAAATAGGCATTTCCTGATCGCAAAGCACCCTCGTCCACTGCTCTAGTGTCCGAGGGGCTTCAGTCTTTGCATCAGGGTCTGGCATGTTACAGCGCTTTAATTTTAACTAGCTGCTGTTCTAAATTAAGCAAAGAAGAACGCATGGCTGCCAATTTCTCTTTTTCCTTGTCAATAACCTCTTTAGGAGCCTTATCAATAAATTTCTGATTGCCCAGTTTACCTTCAACCCTAGGCAAATCTTTGCTAATTCTAGTAATTTCTTTCTCTAACCGAGCTATTTCAGCTTCTTTATCGATCAAACCTGCCATAGGAATTAAAACTTTCATGTCTCCTACTAAAGAAATGGCTGATTCAGGTGCCACATCATCTTTTTCAAGTATTGCAATCGATTCGACACGGCCCAGTTTTAGCAGGTAGTCTTCACTGGATTTTAAAAATTCCAAATCAGTGGGGGATGCATTTTGCAATAAAACTGGAATGGGTTTGCCCGGCGCAATATTCATCTCACCGCGAATTCTGCGAATGCCCAAGATAAATTCCATAATCCATGCTGTCGCATCAATAGCTTGCCTGTCAACTTTCTTTTCATCCGCTTCAGGATATGGCTGCAGCATAATTGTATCAGCGGTAATGCCCGCTAAAGGTGCAATGCGCCGCCAAATTTCTTCAGTAATAAAAGGCATAATCGGGTGACTTAAACGCAGGATATTTTCTAAAACATTAACGAGTGTTTTACGCGTCCCACGTTGCAATGCCTCGTCACCTGACTGCAGAGAAATTTTAGCCAGCTCTAAATACCAGTCACAATATTCATTCCAGGTAAATTCATAGATGGCTTGTGAAGCCAGGTCAAATCGGTAGCTTTCAATTGCCTCGCTGGTGGTGGCAATCACTTGGTTCAGGCGCGAAGTGATCCATAGATCAGCCTGTGAATATTCAATAGCTGAGCCGGTCAGCCCACAATCTTGGTCTTCTGTGTTCATCAGCACATAGCGGGCTGCATTCCAGATTTTATTACAGAAATTTCGATAGCCTTCAGTACGCGCCAAATCAAAACGTATATCACGGCCTGTTGTTGCCAAGGAAGCAAAGGTAAAGCGTAAAGCATCGGTACCAAAGGAAGGAATGCCTTCAGGGAAATGCTTGCGTGTGGCTTTTTCAATTTTCTTTTGCAAATGCGGCTGCATCATGCCTGATACACGTTTTTCTACCAACGCTTCCAAATCAATGCCATCAATTAGGTCAATGGGGTCAAGTACATTACCTTTTGATTTCGACATTTTTTGCCCTTCGGCATCACGTACCAAACCATGAATATAGATTTCTTTAAACGGTACCTCGCCTTGAAACTTAAGTCCCATCATGATCATTCTGGCAACCCAGAAGAAGATGATATCAAAGCCTGTCACTAAAACGCTGGTCGGGTAATGTTTCGCCAATTCAGGTGTTTTTTCAGGCCAGCCTAGCGTTGAAAACGGCCATAATGCCGACGAGAACCAGGTGTCTAAGACATCTTCATCCTGCCTAAGCGGATAATCATCTGCAAGATTATGTTTTTTACGGATTTCCTGTTCAGATTTGCCAACATAAATATTGTCTTCATCATCGTACCATGCTGGAATTCTGTGTCCCCACCAGATTTGCCGTGAGATGCACCAGTCCTGAATATTGCGCATCCATTCAAAATAGGTATTTTTCCAGTTATCAGGAACAAATTTAATGTCACCATTTTCCACTGCTTTAATCGCAGGTTCAGCTAATGGTGCCACTTTTACATACCATTGATCGGTTAAAAGAGGTTCAATAATGCTGTTTGAACGGTCACCTCTGGGAACTACCAGTTTATGGTCCACCGTTTTTTCCAACAACCCCTCCGCATCCAAGTCAGCGACAATCTGTTTGCGGGCATCAACACTATCCATGCCACTATATTTTTCTGGAATTAGCTGACCTTCATCTTCTTCATTTTCACGAATGGAGGCATCTTTTGTGAAAATATTGATAAGCCCACCATGAGGAGATTCTTGAATGGCGGATAAATCCCGATGTCTCATCCAAACATCATAATCATTAAAATCATGTGCAGGGGTGACTTTTACACAGCCTGTTCCAAATTCAGGGTCAACATGCTCATCAGCAATAATGGGAATTCGACGGCCAGTTAAGGGCAGTTCTAAAAATTCACCTAACAGATGTTTATAGCGCTCATCATCTGGATGAATAGCAACTGCTATATCACCTAATAAAGTTTCAGGCCGAG
Source organism: Methylomonas sp. (assembly GCA_026988155.1). Lineage (GTDB taxonomy): Bacteria > Pseudomonadota > Gammaproteobacteria > Methylococcales > Methylomonadaceae > QPIN01. Next base: position 8,098 of record JALSLW010000061.1, read on the forward strand.
TGGTAGCAACGATCATATGTCCGGAACCATTGGACAAAGGATAGCGCATGTACCACATAGAGCCATTTTCTTCTTCTGATAGCACCTCTAAATCAGACACAGCCGTGTGCAATACCGGATCCCAGTTTACCAGGCGCTTGCCACGATATATAAGGCCTTCTTCATGCAGCTTAATAAACACTTCCTGCACAGCATCTGACATGCCGTCATCCATGGTAAAGCGTTCTTTTTCCCAATCTAGGGATGATCCCATACGGCGTAATTGACGGGTAATGGTATTGCCCGACTTTTCTTTCCATTCCCAGATTTTTTCAGTAAACTTTTCTCGGCCGTAATCGTGGCGTGTTTTACCTTCAGCATTGATTAATCGCTCAACCACCATTTGCGTTGCAATCCCTGCATGGTCACTGCCAGGCTGCCATAAAGTACTGCAGCCTTTCATACGATGATATCGGGTCAAGGCATCCATAATGGTATCTTGAAAAGCATGCCCCATATGCAAACTGCCTGTTACATTGGGCGGCGGAATCATTATGCAATAGGATTCTCCTTCCGATTTGGCTTCAAAATAGCCATTTTCTTCCCAAGTTTGATACCAGCGCTGTTCGATTGAGTGAGGGGAGTACGTTTTTTCCATGAGTTGCTTTTATGTTTATATTTGAATTAGAGTACTGAGCAAAATGCAGGCTATATCTTATGTGCCGATACTTCAAAGCCATCTTGTCTATATTGGCGAAAGCGCTGTCGTCCCGCCTTTTTTAACGCTTCGTTATTATCAAGAATCTCCAAAACGCGTGCAGTTTTTTTTAAATTTTCCGGATAGTTTGATGATAGATTAAAAATAAGCTTTTGCCACTTTTCTGGTGCTGTCTGGGTGCCAATCAGGACAGTCTGCTGATAATCAGGTGCTATATTATCAACCCCATCATATAGCTGATGGGGGATAAAGCTATTTTCCCTAAACGTCCAGAGCTGATTATCCAATTGCTGGCTTTGATGCAGCGAATCAGTATAGACATAACAGAACTGACCGTTGCGATAAGCTTTTTCTATCAGTTTACAGGCGAATAAAAATCGATCTGACAATGAATGCGTCTGTAATATGTAGAAACTAGCTTCTGGCATTGGTTCTGTCAATGAGATATTGACTTAACAGGGGGACTGGCCTACCTGTTGCACCTTTATTCGAACCGCCTGAACGCCAGGCAGTACCTGCAATATCTAAATGTGCCCAGCGATAGTCTTCGGTAAAACGAGATAAGAAACAGGCGGCAGTAATAGTGCCGGCATCCCGTCCGCCAATATTGGCTAAATCAGCAAAATTAGATTTTAACTGCTCCTGATATTCCTCCCATAAGGGTAATCGCCACAAGCTGTCACAAGCTGTCTCGCTAGACTGAATTAAATCATTGCATAATGCATCATCATTACCCAAAAGACCGCTTGGTACTCGGCCTAAGGCTACTAGACAGGCACCGGTTAAGGTAGCCAGATCAATGACAACTTCGGGGTCAAACTTTTTCGCGTAAGTCAGCGCATCGCAAAGAATTAAGCGCCCTTCTGCATCGGTATTTAATATTTCTATGGTAAGCCCTGCCATACTGGTTACAACATCACCTGGCTTATTGGCATCACCATCAGGCATATTTTCCGAAGAAGGGACAATGCCGACAATATTCACTGCCAGCTCCATCTCCGCCGCGGCTTGCAGTGTAGCCAGTACGCTTGCTCCTCCGCACATATCGTATTTCATTTCATCCATACCTGCGCCAGGCTTTAAAGAAATTCCACCTGCATCAAAGGTTAAGCCTTTTCCGACAAAGACAATAGGTTTATCCCCTTTATTGCCACCCTGATAATTTAATACGATTAATTTTGCTGGCTGACGGCTGCCTCGCGAGACGGAAAGAAAAGACCCCATGCCCAGTTTTTCCATATCACTTTCTTCTAAAACTTCCACCGTCATGTTTTTGCTGCTAGCGGCGATAGATGTAGCTCGCTCGGCAAGATAGGCTGGCGTACAAATGTTGCCAGGCAAATCAGCAAGAAACTTGGTCAAGTCTATGCCATTGGCAATGGCAATGCCTTGCTTTAAACCTGCTTCGCTCTGTGCCTTAATTTCTTCTGCTACTGTAATAGCAATTTTTTCAAGCTCAATGATGGGTTCTTTAATGCTTTTAGTTTCACTGAACAGATAAATGGCATCATTAAAAACCTCTATAATTTGTCGAACCTTCCAGCTGCTATCATAGCCTTTTACTTCAATATCAGTAAGACAGCTGCTGGCAGATTTAATTTTTAATGCTTTAAGCGCAGTTATTGCAGAAACCAGGGCTTTTCGATAAAGTTTGGCAGTCAGTTTTTCTTTTTTACCTAGACCAACAAGTAAAATTCGATCTACTGAACTATCAGGCAGGTAATTAATCAATAATGTTTCTGCATTTTTTCCTGTCACATCCCCCCGCTTTATTAATTGAGCGATAAGTCCTTGGTTTAGTCCGTCAATTTCAATAGCTGATGGGCTCAATTGCTGGTTTTCATACAGGCCTATAATCAGGCAGTCAGTTTGTTGCTTGTCTAAAGCTAGGGTTTCTATAAAATAGTCCATAACAGGGTATAGGTTGAGAGAGTGATAATGAGATTATACATGAGTTTTTTAGGGTGAGTCAGTTGAGCATTGAGTCGAAAAAAAAGGGAGCTGCCAGGTCTTATCGGTTTGTTTCCGTTTTAGATAGGATGATTACCAGGGACCTGCTGAAAACGGTGATGGCCGTGCTGTCGGTGCTAGTTATTATTATAGTGAGCCGTAAATTCATTAGAGTCTTAGCGCAGGCAATTGAAGGAAAGATATCCAATGAAATTGTACTGGGTCTTCTAGGCCTGAAAATAGTGACTGCAATAGGAACCTTTTTACCTGTGGCAACTTTTATGGCAATACTGATGGTAATAGGCAGAATGTATAGAGACCAGGAAATGGCGGCTGTTGCCTCTGCCGGCGGCGGTATTTTTACCATTTATCGTGCTGTTTTTTTATTGATATTTCCTCTTAGCCTTGTGGCAGCAGGGTTTTCCTTAATTGCTACTCCATGGGCAGAAACTAAAATGACTCAGCTGATACATGAAGATCAGAAACACGCTGACATTAAAGGCATTGCCGCAGGGCGATTTAGTGAATATGGCCACGGCGATCTAGTGTTTTATACCGAAGATATTTCTAAGAACAATCAGATGAAAAATGTTTTTGTACAAAATAGAACAGATGACAGCCTAGGCATTGTCAATGCTAAATATGGCAAAATAAAGCGTTTGCCTGGAGGTTTATACCTACTATTAAACCAAGGTGAGAGAATCCAGGGTGTGCCAGGAGAAAAGAATTTCATTATCGAAGAGTTTAAGGAATATGCTGTAAGGATAGAAAAGAAAGAAACACAGCTGCAGCAGGAGAGATATGAAACACCAAGCAATTTACTCTGGAGATCGGATGATCTGCTTGATATAGCAGAAATGCAGAACCGCCTATCTATTCCTTTATCTGTAATTTTTTTAAGTCTTTTGGCAGTGCCTTTGGCAAAAATATCGCCTAGAGGCGGCGTTTACGGCAGTTTAATTGTTGCTTTATTAATTTATTTTGTTTATGGAAATTTAAAGCGTGTGAGCCACAGCTGGGTTGTAAATGAGGTGATTCCCGTTTCCATGGGATATTTTGGAGTATATTTGCTTTTGCTATTATTAACAGCTTTTTTACTGCTACGGCTGTATGGCGCAAAAGGACTGCTCATGCAATTTGAGACAAGAGGGATAGCATGAACATTTTAAGCGGCTATATTGTAAAAGAGGTTTTAAAAGGTTCAGCTATTGCAATAATACTGTTATTGACCTTATTTAATTTATTTACCTTTAGTGATGAATTAAAAGACCTGGGAAAAGGAAATTATGGAATAAAGGAAATTTTTTTATATCTCGCATTTACCTCTCCTCGGGTATTTTATGAGCTAATTCCTTCAGCGGCATTGCTTGGCAGTCTTTTCGTGGTGGGGTCAATGGCTAACAACAGAGAAATTGTTGCTATGCGGGCAGCGGGAGCCTCTATTTTCTGGGTGATTAAATCCGTTATGCAGGCAGGTGCCATCATCGTCATTATTGCTCTGCTAGTTGGCGAATTTATTGCGCCAGATGCCGAACGTAAAGCACGAATACTGAAAACAACTGCGCAAAATAATGAAATAGTTATGCATTCTAAATCTGGCCTGTGGCTAAAAGAGGGTAACCAGTTCATTAATGTTCGAAAGATTCCACGGAAAGGAGAACTCGCAGATATTTATATTTATGAGGTAGATGGACATAACCATTTGTTCGCTGTTAAAAAAATTGATAATGCTACTTTTTCAGAGAATAATCTATGGAAAATGACGGGGGTAATAAAGTCTGAAATAGCTGCCAGTCAAATCCTTTCTAGCAGCTTTCCGACACAGGCCTGGAACACTTCAATCGACCCTGATCTATTAAATATTGTAGTCGTTGATTCAGAAAATATGTCTCTTTATGATCTTTTTATGTATATCGATTTTCTTAAGCGGAACGACCAGAAAACACAATCATTTGAGTTGGCTTTTTGGAGCCGGCTAATCAATCCTTTTATAACCTTTGTAATGCTAATGATCTCCATTCCTTTTGTAGTAGGAGTTCAGCGTGGAATGAGTACAGGGGGCCGTATGATGATAGGGGGCATCATTGGAATGACATTTAATATATTTGATAAAATAGCAGGGTATGTAGGGCTCGTCTATGGCTATGATCCAATGATTATGGCGGTTTTGCCAAGTACTATCGTTTTTCTCTCTGCTCTGTATGCAGTGAAAAAGACAGTAGCCGCCTCCTAAAGAAGCAGAGGCGGCTTTTTCTGAAAATTTATTATCGTTCCATAAAATAATATAAAAATTTACAATGTAAAATCATTGTTTTTTCAGTTTTGTCAGTTACACGACAAGTTTCATACTTTTCGATGCCTGGCTTAAATTGCTTTTTAATCGCGCCGTCTTCAATCGAATATTTCACATTAATATTCATAGCGCCTGTTCTGTTGCGTGCATCAGTTGCAATAGTATTTAAGACACCATCTTTTTTAAAATCCCAGGTTATGCTTAGGGGCGTTTTTGTCTTGTGTTTGGCAGCAGCTTCGGCCGTTAACTTCCATTTACCAAGAATTGACGAATTATCGTCTAATGGTATAGTTTTTTCTTTTGCATATGCAGAGAACGCGAAAAATGCAGTCGCTAGAAGTAAAAATTTTATTGTTTTTTTCATAGGTTTGAGCTCCAAGCCAAATGCTATGCGAAGTTATCTCGCGAAGCATAAATGCGTTAAATTAAGAGTACTTGAGTATAGCATAGTGTTGTATGAACTCTAGCTGAATTCCAGCCTTTATCATATGTATTAAAATTAACAGTTGCTGATGAAAAATTAATGTATTAGAGTTACATCTGCAACATGTCCATTATAATATAATAAAAAACTAACTTAAAGGTGGGATTATGAAATTTAAAATTGCTTTAATCACTATGTTATTTGTACTTTCCTCTCAGTCATTTGCAAAAAGTACTGATGAATGGGTTTATGAATCAATTACTGGCGACCTTAAACAGACCCCAGGCTGTAAGGATAAGGCCACAGCAGCTAAAAAAGCATCATCAGGCCAGCGTTTTAAAAAATATGCAAAACTGCTGTGTGGCTCTAAAGGCTATGGCTGGGCTATTGACAAGGTTACAGATAAAGGCAAGCTAGTTTGTGAAGCTTGTGAGGGCGAGTACGAAGGCCAAGAAAAATATCGCTGTCATATGGAAGATGTTGTTGTCCAATGCAAGCAAGTCGCGAGAGGGTTTTAAATTATAAATCTGCTATAAATGTAGACTGGGTGGGTTATTTATTTTTAGGCGCCTAAAGAAAAGCCCAGTCTGCAACTTCAACGATCATAGGCTTGAGCGTTGCTGATCAAAAAACAAACCTGTTTTTGAAAGGTGGTCATGCCAGGTAAGCCTTTTTTTATCCACAATTTTCCATAAAAATCCCAAACCCACAGCCCCCCAAGAAATAAAGGCCAGCAAAAAGCGTTTAAAAGCTATAGGCCAGCTAATAGGCTGATAATCCAAAGTCTGAAGTTTTATTTTCCAAGTTTTCATGCCCAATGTTTGTCCGCCATGCGTCCAAAACCAGCCATAATAAAGAAAACTGACAAGAAAAATGTAGACGGGGAAAAAAAACTGTGCCGATGTAAATGCTTCACCGTTATTTAGAGGCAAAATAATTGCCGTTGCTAGAAACAGCAGGGCGAGCAATAGCAACGCATCATAGGCAATGATTGCCATATGGCGAAAGAAACCAGGCGAGAGCATCTCCTCTTTACCTAGTCTCTTTTTATCTGAGATAGTCAATTAATTTTTGAATAAAGCCATTTTTTGTCCATAATACATACTCATCCCAATTAATGCGGCCATCATGACCAGAGAAAAAGCAAACGGTGGCTTATGAAGAAGAAGTATGGCTAAGTCAGCCACATACAGGCTGGTTAAAAAAGGCTGATCAATCAAACCTTTAATGATTTTTTTGAACATGGAACTCTCCAAAATAGTAGCAACAGATTACAATATTTGCACTGTTCCCATTAGATAACTAATAAATGTCGAGTGATTCTACTATATTAAAGTAGCCTATGTAAAAAAAAGCGGTTGGCTGGGATGAAATCAGGTGAAGTGATATGATAAGAGAAAAATTTTTAGTCTTACCGTAAACAACATTTATAAGCACTGAATTTATATAATAAAAATAAGGGAATAAAAGTCATTTTAAATTTTTTCAAAAAAATATTCAGCACTGATGCCAAGGGTGATACAAAAACGCCCGATGATGAAAATAGCCAAGAAAGAGCTATTTTATATGCTCGCTCTGAGCATAATGTTTCACGCTCGCAAATGAGTAAAAATGCTGTTAACGTTTTAAATAAACTGAATAAAGCAGGGTATGACGCCTATCTGGTTGGCGGCTGTGTCCGAGACTTGCTGCTGGGGTACGAACCAAAAGATTTTGACGTGGCAACCGATGCCAGTCCCGAGCAGGTAAAAAAAGTTTTTCGCAATTGCCGGCTGATAGGGCGCAGATTCCGGCTTGCCCATGTTTTTTTTGGCCGTGAAATTATTGAAGTTGCAACATTTCGCAGCTCAAATAGTGATGATAACAAAGATCAAAAAGTCCATGAAGATGGGCGCCTGTTGCGGGACAATGTTTTTGGCAGTATTGAAGATGATGTTTGGCGCAGGGATTTCACTGTAAATGCTTTGTATTATAACATTCGCGATTTTTCTATTATCGACTATACTGGCGGAATGGATGACCACACGGCAGGCATCCTAAAATTAATAGGCGACCCAGCGACCCGTTACCGAGAAGACCCTGTAAGAATGCTTAGGGCCGTAAGATTTGCAGTCAAACTCGGGTTTTCTTTAGACCAAGCAACTGAAAAACCAATTTTTGAATTAGCACCTTTGCTAAAAGGAATTCCCGCAGCCCGCTTATATGATGAAACATTAAAAATGTTTTTATCTGGCAAAGGTATCCAGGCTTTTGAAATGCTGAGACATTATGGCTTATTTAAAAACCTATTCCCCCAATCTGACCATTGTTTAAACAGTGAACAAAACAACTTCCCCCGCATTTTTATAGCCAAAGCGCTAGAAAATTCGGATAAGCGTATAGCTGACGGCAAAAGTGTAACTCCTTACTTTTTAATGGCAGCCTTTTTATGGGAAGCAGTGCAGGGAGCAGCAAAGGAACAAATGCGTGGGGGAGATGATGAAAGCATCGCCTATCAGCATGCAGCCAGCAAAGTACTCTCTGCACAGGTAAAAAGCATTTCTATTCCAAAGCGGGTAACACAATCTATGCGGGAAGTTTGGCTATTGCAATTGCGCTTTGAAAAACGCATTGGCGGCCGGCCCTTTCGGCTGTTAGGCCACCCAAGATTCAGGGCCGCTTATGATTTTTTGCTGCTACGGGCTGAAACGGGTGGTGCTGACAGTAAAGTGGCGGAATGGTGGACAAAATTTCAGGAAGCCAGCGATGCAGAACAAAAGAAAATGACGCGCCCGCCAAGGAAGAGCAAAAGTAAAGCCAAGACAAAAGCAAAAAACAAAAAAATAAAAAGTGACAATGGTTGATGTTTATATCGGCCTGGGGAGCAACTTAAAAGCCCCGGCAGAAAAAATCCTGCAAGCTCGAAACAGTATTGCTGATCAGTCAAAGATGACAGAGCTTAGTTTTTCCAGTTTATATAGCAGCCCTCCTATGGGACCGAAAGATCAGCCAGACTATGTTAATGCAGTTATCTGTATTCGGACAGATTTATCCGCCATTGAACTTTTAAGAGCACTGCAAAAAATTGAAAATGATTTTGGTCGCGATAGAACAGTTGAGCGATGGGGGGCAAGGACATTAGATCTTGATATTTTATTATATGGAGATCAGCAAATTGAACACCCTGACTTGAAGGTACCTCATATTGGATTATCGAATCGGGCATTTGTCTTACATCCATTACAGGAAATAGTATCTGAAGATATGATAATTCCAGGAAAGGGAGAAATCAAACATTTAGTTTCACAATGTCCTCTAGATGGTTTGGAGAAAATAAACTAATGGCTGTAGATGAAAAAGCAGTTTCAATACTTGATTTGCTTGCAATGAAGCAGATGGGTGAAAAAATTTCCTGTTTAACAGCTTATGATGCAAGTTTTAGTCAACTGATAGACCAGGCAGGAGTAGATGTTATGCTGGTTGGCGACTCTCTCGGGATGGTTATTCAGGGCAAGATAACAACGGTTTCAGTGTCTGTTGATGAAATGGTCTATCATACGCAATGTGTAGCCAATGCCCGAAAACGTGCTTTTGTTATCGCTGATTTACCCTTCTTAAGCTATGGTACCGCCGAAATGGCAATGAAAAATGCGGCTAAACTGATGCAGTCGGCTGGCGCTCAGATGATAAAACTGGAAGGCGCACATCTAAATATTATTAAGTATCTAGTTGAATTCGGTGTACCAGTCTGTGCCCATTTAGGATTGCTGCCGCAATCGATTAACCAGCTAGGAACCTATAAAGTTCAGGGCAAAACACGGCAAGATGCAGAAAAAATAGCAGAAGACGCTGTAAAAGTTGAGCAGGCCGGAGCTAGCTTATTGATTTTAGAATGCATTCCAGCCGATTTGGCTGCAGAAATATCAAAAAGCCTGAGCATTCCAGTTATTGGCATTGGCGCAGGCATTTACTGTGATGGTCAAGTATTAGTGCTATATGACATGCTAGGTATAAGCTTAGGTAAACGGCCAAAATTCTCTCATAATTTTATGCAAACAGCCAACAACATCCCCAGCGCTATTCAGCAGTATCACCAGGCAGTTAAACTGTCTAAATTCCCAACAGCCCAGCACAGCTACTGAGCATTATGGAAAAAGTCACAAAAATCATCGAATTAAGACATAAAGTGGGTCTTTGGCGTGCACAGGGACTGAGCATTGCTTTTGTCCCCACTATGGGAAACCTGCATGCCGGACATATAAAGCTAGTCACTGAAGCAAAAAAAAAAGCCGATAAGGTAATTGTTAGCCTATTTATTAATCCCTCCCAATTCGGCGCAGGTGAAGACTTTGAAGGCTACCCCAGAACTGAGCAGGCAGACCAGGAAAAGTTAGAGCAGGCATCAGCAAATTTGCTATTTGCCCCCACAGTTATGGAAATTTATCCCAATAAAGCTGAAGCAACAACTGTTTCTGTTGGAGAGCTGGCCACATTACATTGCGGCGCGCACAGACCTGGACATTTTGACGGTGTTTCAACCGTAGTCAGCAAGTTATTCAACATAGTTCAGCCCGATATTGCACTATTTGGTGCAAAGGATTTTCAGCAATTGGCTGTGATAAGGAAAATGATTCAGGATTTGAATATCCCTGTGACCATTTTTTCTGTTGCAACAGAAAGAGAAAGCGATGGCCTGGCGATGAGTTCTCGCAACAGCTATCTGACTGAACAGCAAAGAGCCATTGCTCCTGAACTCTACCAATCGCTATGCAGGGCAAAAGATCTTGTAAAGCAGGGACAGCTAAATTTTCACACTATTGAAAAGGCACAAAAAAATCAACTGCAGGAATCAGGCTTTCAAGTCGATTATTTCTCTATTTGCAAGGCATCCGATTTGCGAGCAGCAACAAAAAATGACAATGACCTAGTGATACTGGTCGCTGCTAGGCTGGGGAAACCTCGCCTCATTGATAACATCTGCTTTTCAAAAAAGTCTCAACTTATTTCTTGATCCTATAAATTCAAGTATGGTTTTCAAATCGATTAAAAACATCAAAATAGCCGTTCTTTTTTTAGTTTTGCTATTAAACGCCTCTTCTCTTTTAGCTATATCAAATCAACAGGAGATTATAGAGACCGTTGATTTAATAAAGGCTATTAATGCTCAATTGCTAATCAAAGCTGATGATAAATCCATTAACAAACTTCTGGAAACAAAAAATATTACTCTAGAAAAGTTAATAAAACAGCTGAAAGCAGAATCAAATGCCAAACTCCCCTCCAAGGACATCAAAAGAAAACTGGATTTTTTACAGTCCCGCATAACTATAAACACGGAAAGAGGCAATAATTACGCGGTTTTACGGGATAAAATAAAATTAAAAACACTGCGGGTTGACTTGGAGCTTAGGCAATATCTTGAATATTTAATTGAGGCATCCAATAATTATCAGTCAATTGAGTCAGTTATTGCGACATCTCAAAAAAAACTAGACCGCCTTTTAAAGACGGTTAAGGAATTAGCCCTGCCGAATGACAAAACCGGCAGCCCCGTGCTTGATGAAGCGCGAGAAAACCATAAGCTTTTTTTACAGACAAGTGGCAGTTATCGAGATATTTTAAGCTATGTAATTAATAACCCCAGACAAATTGTTTCATCGCACTGGTTTCAAGAGTTTTCGCTGCTATCCGCAATTTCTTACATTAATCACTTCGATTTAGCGCATTCCATTAATAATAAACTTGCACCGTTTAAAATAGATGTTGGGGGAGTTGCCCTTTCATTTCTAATTATGCTTTTAGTTTATTTTAGTTATCCATTTGTTTTTAGTTGTACCCGCTGGTGTGTAGAAAATTTTATTATTGATAAAGAAGAGGAGCAGCAAGAGCTAATCTATCACGAGATCAGAACGCCCGCCCGTACCTTACTGATCTTTTTTGGCATTAATCTCAGTGCCTATGCACTTTTTTACAAAACGGATTATCGCTCTTCTTTAGAAGGCGTGTCTTTCATTATATATAGCCTTATCTTCATTTGGCTATTATTCAGAATTGTTGATAGCTTTGTTTTAGTTCAAATCGAAAAGTTAACCAGTTCAAATAAAGAATTAAGAAAAGAACTGTTTAATCTTGCAGTGAAAGTGGCAAAGGGACTTATAGTTATCATTATTTTAGGCTTCGGTTTGAGCCATTTTGGAATAAGCCTGACTGCAATTATATCGACTCTAGGAGTTGGAGGTTTAGCCTTTGCTTTAGCTGCAAAAGACACGTTATCCAATTTATTTGGCGGTATGACCATACTGTTTGATAATGTTTTCAGAATGGGCGACTGGATTAAATTGGGAGATGTAGAAGGAACCGTAGCAGAAATAGGTTTGCGCAGTACAACAATACGTACCTTTGATAATGCTTTAATTACAATTCCCAACTCTGTTGTTTCAGTCTCTAGCGTTATGAACTGGAACCGCCGGGCAATTGGCCGGCGCATAAAAATGTACATCGGCATCACCTATGAGAGCGATATGGACAATATTCGCCAGGCATTGGATGACATTAGAGATATGCTAAAAAATCATCCGGATATAGCAAATCCCCATCAAAAAATAACCAGAAAAAAACGGGGGTTTAAATTTTCCTCAGAAGAAGATACACACGGAATAAAATCAACCCAGCTGGTTTTTATGGATAGATATAATGATTTTTCCATCGACATATTAATATATTGCTTTACCAGAACAGTTAACTGGGCTGAGTGGCTAGCAGTAAAAGAAGATGTTCTTTTTAAGATAGCGGATATATTGAAGAATAATGATTTAGAATTTGCCTACCCAACACAAGTAAGAATCATCAGGCCGGAAAACCGCACAGAGCTAAGCGAACAACTGTCAGGCAAACAGCTTTAATTTTGAAAGGATAGCTTATTTCGGTATAATGTCCCGCTCTCAAGTTTTAAGATTTATTTATATGCAAACAACGATGCTTAAAGCAAAGTTACACCGGGCGACAGTAACCCATTCAGAACTGGGTTATGAAGGGTCTTGCGCAATTGATGGCAATATCCTTGATTTTTCTGGCATTAGGGAATACGAGCAAATTCAAATATACAATATTAATACAGGTGGGCGCTTCACAACCTATGCCATTCGAGCAGAAAACGGCTCAGGCATTTTTTCTGTCAATGGAGCGGCCGCTCGTCTTGCTTGCCAAGGCGACTTGATTATTGTCTGTGCATTTGCAAACTATGATGGAAAAGAACTGGAAAATTACAAACCTACCTTAGTTTATTTTAATAGTCAGAATGAGATCACTCATTCAAGCCATTCCATTCCCGTTCAGGCAGCATAGTTTCAAGTACAGTACATTCTAAAACCCCATCCCTTACTCACACCCCTGTGGGTAAAATGCCTGTAGAGGAATTACTTCGGTATATAGGGCATTAACCCCATGGCGGCTGTTCGCCGCCATAGGCAACAAAACTTTTGTCTTTTGCATGGGTTATTGCACCCAAAGCAGGCTTGCCAAGTGATGATTTTGATTTTTCCTTGCTTGCTGATGAAACAGCTACCCCCTTATTCCATTTTTCAAAAAGCGCAATATTTAGGTTACCTGGGGCATACCATTTTTTTTTGCGGGCATCCCATCTGGCACCAAGCACTTTTGCAGTATCTTTTTCTGCATATGGTACATTGAGATATATTTTAGAATCGACCATTATTGTTAAAAACTGTAGGTGTAGTTTTAATACTGCATTGTAAATCATTTTTTAAGTAGCGAGGATTTAATAGCTTCCGAAAGTTTGGCAAAAAATTTTGACTGCTAATAAAATGGGCGCATAGCAGACTGCGCAACGATTTTATTAGCACTCCTGTGGATGCAAAAGGCAAGCTAAAATCCGGAAATTATTAAATCTTCGTTCCTAAGTGTGAGAGACTCTCTGTCTGTTGGTAACTAAGAGAAATAGCTGATCAAAGACTTATACACAGTTAAAGTATAATTCCTATTTTTTTAAACAATGAAATAACCCACCCCTCCATAAAATATAAACCATTGAAAAGAAAGCAAATTATATTTTTTATACATATCCCCATTAATATTAACAGCTATAATTTTAATGGCCTAAAGGACGATACAGACTATTTACCAACAGAGTTATCCACAGTTGCAATAAACAAACCTAGAAAATCGCTGAGGAAACATCAGTTATGCCTTATATTCATAGAACAGTTATTTTTTTATTATTTTTAAGCTTGGCCGGCTTGTTTGGGTCTATGTTTATGCTGACAAAAACTATAGCTTCAAGCTATTGGGTTTGGGGTCTTTATGGAACGGGGTTTTCAGTTTTTCTTTGCAGTCTTTTTATTATTTTTAGACGTTCAGAAAGCAGTGAATTATTACATATAAAATATAGAGAAAGAAAAATACAGGAAGATGAAGAAAGAATAAGGCTGCTGCAAAAAGACCACCAGCTAAAAGTAAATTTATTGGCGAAAAAGGAAAATGAAATAAAGCAGAAACAGCTGCAATTCAGGCAGTATGCTGAATTCCCCGATAGTAAAACGGCTGAAACGGATAATAAAATATATTTTGATGATAAAATTGCGGAATTGCTGCACGATAAAGCAGAAATAATTTTTGATAAAATTATCAATAAAAAATATAGTGAAAAAAAGGATTTTAAACATGAACTGCTGCTTGCAGACATTGTTGATTTAGTAGATTCTGTTGCCCGCATCCACCATCCCGATTCACAGCACCCTCTACTGGAAACTAGCATTGAAAACCTGCTAGGTTCATTAAACAGGCTATCTTTGCAACTGCTGGTATTGATTGATAGCTTTCCTATTAATATAAAAGAATATAACCTTAGAAAAACCTATCTATACATCCAGAAATCAGCCTCCACTATTGGCTATTATAAAAGGGCAGAACCCTTCTTAACCTTTGCAGGTCCAATGCTGCGCATAGGTCTGGCATCTAACCCCATAGTAGGCATAGCACAGACAGTAGCTCTGGAAATGGGCAAGCACGCCATTAAAGTCGGTTCAGAAAGATATGCCTTAAACTTACTGCACGATGTGATAGAAATTGTTGGCGAACAGGCTTCAACTATTTTTGGAGAAAACACACTGCGCTATCGCAGTAAACATTGGATTTATGCCGTAGAACTTACAGAGCTCATGCATTATTTCAATCCAGTTGAACCGTCTGCATTATCAAAAGCAATGAAAATTATTAGCGGATTAATATTGCGCAGCGAATATGACCGAATATTTATCTATCATTGCTTAGCTGAAAATAAAAGTGCAGAACCAGAACGCTTTTCAAGTGATTTTTTTACTGACGAAGACAGGCAGGAACTGGTCAGAAAACTCAGGGATTTTGCAGAAAATACTATCAATAAAAATAGAACTGAAGATAGCAATAAAAAAATCATTAGCTGGCGAAAAAAGGCAGAACAGCGCCTAACTATAGAAATTCCATTAAGTATTGATAAAAATGATTCAGAATCTTTAAAAAACCTACTGAGTTCCGGATCGCCTGAAAAAAAAATAAAAGGCTTTTTAGCAAGATCTGTTTTAGCCATGATGGAAAAAGATGAAACGCCTCGGTTTATTTATACGGATATACATTTTGATATCGATATCTATTCTGCAAAAACCGATCAGCTGTGGTTAATCGCTTCAAACAATAGGCTTAGTCTATTAAATGTTGATAAAAATAATAAAATACAATGTGTTTGGATATATGACAGCAGGAAAAACCAGCCTTTATCATTACAGAGAATAAACAAAGTTGTAGCCGATGACTGCATGATAACAGGCGGTTCATGGCAGACAGGTTTTGAATCTGACATCAGGCCAGCCTTTATTATAGAAGGACGGAAAGTCAGCAGTTATGACAGCTATTTTCGAGCTTTAGCGGATTTTAAAAGAATGTTCTCTGTATCCGAATGACTTACTTTTACCTTGCCAAAATAAGCGCGACAAAATGTCACGCGTCGATTTGTCACATTCCCATGCAGCCCTTTTACCGCTAGAATAATCACAACTTAAATGCTTCCCCTTTTCCAAAAAAGGGGCTCATTATAGCTTTCCTAAAAAAAACACTCTTAATGCGGCCAAACAGCCGCATTTTTTTTGTCTATCATTTTAATATTTTGCAACACATCCTATTTTTTAAATAATTCTACTTTTTCATACCATAGCTCACACAATCACATTAAATTTAGCTATGATGAAGACGTTAATGGAATAAAAGGAAAAACAATGACAACTATTACTGACCCAAAAATTGGCAGCTGGTATAAAGACGTTGAGAACGACTTAACCTTTAAAGTAGTTGCTTTAGAAGAAACTGATGCCACCATTGAAGTACAATATGTTAATGGCGATATTGGCGAATATGATACTGACTCCTGGTATAGCTCAACTTTTGATTTTATTGAAGCCCCTGAAGACTGGAGCGCACCTTTTGATGAGATAGAAACAGATGATTTAGGCTATTCAGATACTGACACACATATAAAGCCAGACCAGGAAGATATAAATATTTCTGACATATTGGATAATTAGAAGTGAGGGAGATGCCTCCAAAAATCCAATTCAGTAGCTGATTTAAGAAAATATCACTAAAATAGTGCCCCTTAGGCAACTAGCAATAAAGTCACACATTTAAAATGGCTTTAAATTGGATATTTTTAACCCTCACTCCTCAGGACATTACTGAATGAAAATGAGTCCTCAACAGTTTTTAGATTGGGAATCTAAAGGCATCACTCTGCTCGCTATGTCTGGTGCGGGTAAAACGACACTGGCAAACAAACTTCCCAGAGATAAATGGTTTCATTACTCGGCTGACTACCGAATAGGCACAAAATATCTAGGCGAGCCTATCCTGGACAATATCAAGCGCCAGGCAATGGAAGTTCCCTTTCTAAAGAAATTATTATTATCAGACTCCATTTATATACATAATAATATTACGGTTGATAATTTAGCGCCCGTTTCCAGTTTTTTAGGGAAATTGGGTGATCCTGCTCAAGACGGCTTATCATTAAAAGAGTTTAAACGAAGGCAGGTCCTCCATCATCAGGCAGAAATAGCCGCCTTAAATGATGTGCCAGAATTTATCCATAAAGCAGAAGATATCTACGGTTACAAACACTTTCTTAATGATGCTGGAGGCAGTGTCTGCGAATTGGATAATCAGAATGTGCTGGAAACCCTGGCAGAGCACACAGTTATTGTTTATATCAAAATCCCGGAGGCACTGGAACAGACTATCATCTCGCGGGCAAAAACAGACCCTAAGCCTCTGTATTACAGAGAAGCTTTTTTAGATGAAAATTTAACCGAATTTATGGCGTTGAATAACTATAGTGATCCAGACCTTATTCCTCCTGATGAATTTGTCAGCTGGGTATTCCCTAAATTATTCAAATCACGGCTCCCTAGATATCAAGCGATTGCTGACCAATATGGCTATACTGTAAATGCCAATGAAATTGCAGAAGTATCTGACGAAAATGATTTCATCCGCCTGATTGCTGAT
Source organism: Methylomonas sp. (assembly GCA_026988155.1). Classification (GTDB taxonomy): domain Bacteria; phylum Pseudomonadota; class Gammaproteobacteria; order Methylococcales; family Methylomonadaceae; genus QPIN01. The sequence continues at coordinate 24,991 of JALSLW010000061.1, forward strand.
GCCATTGCCCAAAAAAGGGACTATTAACCATGCCTCTAGTTGCCCATACCAATCTACCCACCTTTCAGCGTCTACTTGAAGAAGGTGAAGATATTCTTAACCCTGACCGCGCCAGTCATCAGCATATTCGCGAGCTGCATATTGGGCTGCTTAACATTATGCCTGATGCGGCACTTGAAGCCACTGAGCGCCAGTTTTTTCGCCTAGTGGGTGCATGCAACCAAATTGCGCAATTCCATGTTCACCCATTTACAATTGACGGGTTAGAAAGAGGGGCGGAAGCAAAGTCCCATATAGCTCAATACTATGATACTTTTGAACAGATTAAACTTGATGGGCTAGATGCATTAATTATCAGTGGCGCTAATGTTACACATGCACATTTAACTGAAGAAGCATTTTGGTCGCCATTAACTGAAGTATTTGAGTGGGCCAAACAGCATGTCACCTCAATTTTATGTTCTTGCCTTGCTACCCATGCTTTAATTGAATACTGCTATGGTATTGAACGCACTCCACGGGATAAAAAATGCTGGGGAGTATTTTCACATAAAGTGCTTAAACGCACTCACCCCTTAGTTGCCGAAATCAATACCCGTTTTGATGTGCCTCACTCCCGTTTTAATGAAGTTTATCAGCAGGATATGGAACAGAAAGGCATCACTGTTCTTGTTGCCAGTCAGCAGGCAGGCGTCCACTTAGCAGTAAGTTCTGATGGCATTCGTGTTATTTTTTTTCAGGGTCATCCGGAATATGATGACCTAAGTCTATTAAAAGAATATAAGCGTGAAGTCATCCTTTTTTTTAATGGCCAAAGAAAAGAATACCCGCCTTATCCGGAAAATTACTTTGATGCTGAAGTACAGCAGATATTATCTGAATATGAAAAGCAGCTAAAAATAGCCAAAGATAAAAAAGTAGTGCTTCCATCGTTTCCTGAACAGGCTATTTTGGGCCACCTTGACAATACCTGGAGAGACACGGCCAAAGCAGTTTTTAATAACTGGCTAGGTAAAGTCTATCAAATTACCAATCAGGATAGACGTCTTCCCTTTATGGGTGGGGTTGACCCTAAAGACCCCCTGGGATTAAGAGTCGGTAATGAATAGAGGTCAACCACTGCTCATTAGGCAAAACTTTGGCTTGTCAAAACCTTCGTGTATCTATTTGGTTTGTCTAGACCTGTAGCATGTCCTGTTGCTATACAACGACGAGAACCGCTTTTAATTCAAACTTAATGTTTAATATATATTTCATACCGTTATAAGCTTACGACCTTAAGCAATTCAAAAGAAATATTTAATATCCGCCTGTTTTCAGATCAATTATCCCTATGTCGGCTATCTATGACATATCTGAATAAATAACCATCATTTGTATTCTGTTTTTTTCATAAACGATACCTTCTGCCCTGTCTTAATAGGGCCCTCAGGTCAAAAATAACTTGTTGGCACGCCAGTTGCTTCTGTCTAGATGTCAGAAAAAATCCATATTTACATCACGGAGTTATTATGAAAATTATATTTTTCTTATTATTCATAGCCGTTTCAACGACTTCAAATGCAAGGTGCAACATTGCTGCCCTTCAATTTATGGAGCCTGAACAGAATTCTTTTTTTAAAAAAATAGTTGCGTCTATTGAGGATTCAGAATCAGCCTTTCACAACAATGAAGCCAATAATCTAGAACTTTGGAAGTCACTCGACACCAATAATGATGACTTAATTAGTAAAGCAGAAATAGCTTCCGCCAAAGATATTATCGAGTCATGGGACATGCTAGATAGCAATAAAGATGGCAAGATAGATTTTTTTGAATTTTCACGGGTCCCTGTTAAATTTTTATAGCTTTTGAGCCTTCTAATGAAAAATTTACTCATGCTTTGCCGGTCTGCTGTTAAAGGCCTTTTTATATTCTCATCTTGCATGGCTGGCGTTGATGCAAATGAAATAAACTCTGTGTTAATTAAAACTATAGATATAAACAACCAGCCAATTAAAGCTGAAGCTGTTAAATGGTGGTTTTCCAATACTCCTCAAAAGGAAAATATCATGGAGTGCAAGCAGCTGAACTGCTCAGAATGGCTTATCCAAAATAGAGAATTACAGGCAATTGATATCTACGCATATGCCTCTAAGGTAAAAAAAGATGACCCATATTGCTGGGACTTATTTGAAGGCGGAGCAAAAAATCAAACTGGCCGAAAAATAATATATGTAACTTTAACTTACAGCTCAACAGTCTGTAAATAACAGGAAAGAATACGGAAAAGCAGGCTAACTAGAGCAGGATTTTTGTCCACACTCAGCTATTGATATAAGGTAACGCGCATTAAATAACCTACCCAGATTGCGCAGGATTTTTATTCGTCTTCAAGGCGCAACGAAGAGAACATAGCAAGCTATGTGACCGAAGTTGCAACGCTGAAGACGGATAAAAAGACAAGCAAGATTGGTGGGTTATTTATTGCGAGTTGCCTAAGTACCCAAGTTAAATTAATTTAACTTTTTACTTGGGTACTTACCACTGAATGCTGACAAAAAGACAAGTCGGTTGCTCAAGCTTTTCCGAATACTTTCTAACTACCCTAGAAAAAAAAGTTGGATTCCAGTTTCTAGCACAAGCTATTAACTCCATATCCAATAGATATTTCTAGATTTATCAACCATAAAGGAAAAACCATGTTTAATAAAATACACTTAAAAATATTATTTATTCTCTCGATATTGCTCTTGCCAATATCACAGGTATTTGCTGTTGCCGTATTGCCAGAAATTACACGTATTGTGACAATCCAGCCTATTGTCGTATCTGATAACAATGGCGATAATACGGCTACTTTTTTGGGTTCAGCGAGTCAGCAAGCAAGCATTGAAGGGTTTATTGATGGCATTTGGGGTCAGGCCGGTGTTGATGTTAATTTTCTTAGTGCTAATTTGTGGAATAATACATTTGCAAATGAAGGAACGTTCAATCCACGCCCACAATCGGATTTGAATACTATCATCAATAGTGCCAACACTGCAGGAATAACACATGATAACCCTGATTTTATCAATATATTTTTTGTTAATACCCCAGCGGGGTTTGAAACTATGGGGCCTAATTCAGCTGCAGGATTAGCACTTGTTAATGGGAATGGCATATCGCAATTTGTAGGCAGCAATCTATTGGACTTTGTCAGCGGTCAAGAAACTGTTGCCAGTGTTGTTGCTCATGAAATTGGTCATAACCTGGGGCTTTTTCATACCGCAAATGGGATAGATAACCTCATGTCTCCTAGTGGAACTGGAAATTCACTGACTCCAGAGCAAATAAATACAGTATTAGACAGCCGTTTCGCTATTGTCTCAGCTGTCCCGGTTCCCCCGGCAGTCTGGCTATTTGGTTCAAGTTTAATTGGGCTGGCATCTGTTTCACGCAGAAAAATTTAATGCCGCTTGCGATTGAAAGCAGTCAATTAATTTATTCTTCATTTTAAAAGCTGCTTTACATTTTTTACTTGGCACAAACCCAGGTTTTGAGCCATTTGCCTTGTTAGTACAGGTCAAATGGCTCAATAATTTATATAAATATCATTAGCATCCTTTATAAATCAGCTTTCTAAGGCCCAAACTAAATATACTATTCAATTAACATGCCAGATCACGCGACATTTTGACGCGCGACAATTCACCACATTTTCAAACTAAATTTTGTTCGCTATTGTTATATCAGCCCATAAATATTTATGGGCCATGCAGTATTAACTTTAACTTAATTTAGAGAAACTATCATGAAAAATCAACATCTAATTCTTGCCATATTTTTATCAGCAATCACTATCACAGCCTATGCTGCTACAGCCCCTCAACAAGAAAAAGAAGCTAAATCAGTTGCCTGGTACACAGCTAATGTTCGACAGGCCCGTCAAAAAAATAAAATTTGCTATGATAATGCTGAAATGCAGAAAACCACCGACTGTAAAAATGCACAGCATGCCTTAGAGCTTGTTTATGTAGGAGTCGGCAATTAATCACATCCTACCCGGCATTACACAACACTTCACCCGGAAGACTCCCCCCCGAAGTCCTTCTGGGTGAGGCCGTCTACAAAAAAAATATTTCAAATATAACAAAGCACCATTCTGGTTCTTTTTTATCGCAAACTTGGTGCAACAGAAAAATAACTGTCATCCGATATGAAAATATCATTTTTATCCGGCTTTGCTTGTTTTAGCATGGTAAAATTTAGAGTTTAATCAACCATCTACCAAGAGAGCAAAATGAAAGCAAATATTGGATTAATCGGTCTTGCTGTAATGGGGCAAAACCTTGTCCTCAATATGAATGACAACGGGTTTAAAGTTGCTGTTTATAACCGTACCACCAGCAAAGTTGATGATTTCCTGGACGGGCCGGCTAAAAACACTGAAGTGGTTGGCACACATTCTCTTGAAGAACTAGTTGATAGCCTGGAAACGCCACGCAAAGTCATGCTGATGGTTAAGGCAGGCGAAGTGGTTGATATTTATATTGAAAAACTGCTGCCTTTGCTAGCAAAGGGCGATATTATTATTGATGGTGGAAACTCCCTTTATACAGACTCAAACCGCCGTACAGACTACCTTAAAGAAAAAGGATTGCTATTTATAGGAACCGGCGTTTCCGGCGGAGAAGAAGGTGCAAGACATGGGCCTTCAATTATGCCCGGGGGCAACAAAGATGCCTGGGAAGCGGTAAAACCTATTTTTCAGGCAATAAGTGCTAAAGTTGACGGTGCTCCTTGCTGTGAATGGGTAGGTGATAACGGCGGCGGCCACTATGTCAAAATGGTGCATAACGGCATTGAATATGGCGACATGCAGCTTATCTGCGAAGCTTATCAGCTAATGCGTGAGGGGTTAGGTTTAAGCGTTGATGAAATTCAGGCTATTTTTGCAAAATGGGATAAAGGTGTACTTGATTCTTATTTGATTGAAATAACCACCAATATCTTGGCCTATAAAGACGAAAATGGTGAGCCATTAATCGATTCTATTTTAGATACTGCAGGTCAAAAAGGTACTGGAAAATGGACCGGAATTAATGCTCTGGACCTAGGCATTCCATTAACCTTAATCGCAGAATCTGTTTTTGCCCGCTGCCTATCCGCACAAAAAGAGCAGCGAGTTAAAGCCGCGCAGCATCTGCCTAAGAAATCTGCCGCATTTACAGGTGATAAAGAGGCAATGGTTGAGGCTATTCATGATGCTCTATATGCCTCTAAAATTATTTCTTATGCACAGGGCTTCCAGCTAATGCGCGAAGCGGCTAAAGAATACGACTGGACACTTAATTATGGCGATATCGCTTTAATGTGGCGTGGAGGCTGCATTATTCGCAGTCAATTTCTAAGTGATATTAAACTGGCTTACGAGAAAAACCCTGCGCTTGATAATTTGCTGCTAGCAGACTTCTTTTCAGATGCCATGGCAAAAGCTGATGCCGGCTGGCGTAAAGCTGTTATATTAGGCATTGAATTAAATGTTCCAACTCCAACATTCTCATCTGCCTTGGCCTATTTTGACGGCTACCGTACAGCAAGACTCCCTGCCAACCTATTGCAGGCACAGCGCGATTACTTCGGTGCACATACTTATGAGCGTACTGACAAGCCACGCGGTGAATTTTTCCATACTGACTGGACTGGGCACGGCGGAAACGTCTCATCGTCTACATACAACGTTTAAGGTAGTTTAATGAAAGCAGAAGCCTGTACTTATGTTATTTATGGCGCAACAGGAAACTTGTCGCGGATAAAATTAATGCCCGCTTTATACCATTTAGATGTTGAAAATTTATTGCCGGAAGGCACCAAAATTGTTGCCCTGGGCCGTAGAGAGTGGGATCAGCAAAAATGGCAGTCTGAAGTTCGAGATATGCTGGAAGTTAAAGCCAGAAACGGATTGGATGAAGCTGTTTTTGAGCGGTTTTGTAAACGTATGCATTATCATAAAGGCGATATCAAACAGGCGGAAAGCTATGAAGCATTAGCGGCAACAATTAATAGCACGGAGTTTCCACAGAATAAAGCGTTTTATTTGTCCGTTAGCCCATCTGATTTTGGCAGTATAGTCCAGTTGCTGAGCGATGTGGGTTTGCTAAATGAAGATGCGGGATGGAGCAGGGTAGTTATCGAAAAACCTTTCGGTTACGATTTGCAAAGCGCACAGTCGTTACAGCGATGTGTTGGCAAGTACCTTAGAGAAGATCAAATTTATCGAATCGATCATTACCTAGGCAAAGGTACGGTGCAAAACTTATTGGTTTTCCGTTTTGCCAACACCATGCTGGAGCCTTTGTGGAATCGTAACTATATTGATCATATCCAAATCACTCATTCAGAGGAATTTGGCATAGGCACCAGAGCTCAATATTATGATACATCAGGTGCAACGCGCGATATGCTGCAAAGCCATTTATTGCAGCTAATGACTCTAGTAACCATGGAGCCACCTGCATCTATGGATGCAGAGTCATTACGCGATGAAAAAGTTAAGGTGCTGAAATCGGTAAGGCCTATTCCTAAAGAAGCTGTAAATGCACATGCTTTCCGTGCTCAGTATTCCAGTGGGAATCAAAATGGTGAAAAGGTTAATGGCTATTTACAGGAAGAAAATGTACCTGCTAACAGTGTAACAGAGACTTACGCCGCCTTAAAATTGTATATTGATAACTGGCGCTGGAAAGATGTACCTATTTATTTGCGCACAGGCAAAAGAATGGCAAAGAGTCAGTCGATCATTTCTATATGCTTTAAACAGCCTCCGTTACAGTTTTTCCGTGACACTCAGGTAAAATGCGATACTCCTAACTGGCTATTAATGGGTATTCAGCCCGAAGAATGTATCCGCATGGAAATGACGGTAAAAGAGCCTGGTTTGGGAATGAGTACCCGCTTAACCAGTTTAGATGCCAGCTACCGCAATGAGAATGAGCACCTTACCGATGCTTATGAAGATTTGCTGCTCGATGTAATGGAAGGTGACCGTTCTCTATTTTTGCGGGCAGACGAAGTGGAATATGCCTGGAAAATAGTTGACCCTATTCTCCAAAAATGGGCAGAAGAACGCGACTATATTGCAACTTACCCTGCTGGCTCATGGGGACCTGAAGGAAGCAGACGCCTATTTGATAAAGAAAAACAATATTGGCGACATTCGTTAACACCAAAAGAAGACTTAGAATGCAAATAATAAACCAATGGCATCAGTTTGAATCAGCTGCACAAGTCGCTGATGCTGCACTTGAACAAATCGTTAACAGTGCGGAGAAAGCAATAGCGGCTAGAGGCGGCTTTAAAATCGTTTTGGCAGGAGGCAGTACACCTGAAAAAATCTATCAGCAATTGGCCAATGCTAAAACAGACTGGTCAAAATGGATGGTTTATTATGGTGATGAACGCTGCCTGCCTGCAGATGATAAAGATAGAAATAGCATAATGGCAACGAATGCTTTATTGTCTAAAGTATCTATTCCAAAAGCAAACGTTTTTACTATGCCTGCTGAGTTAGGTGCTACTGAGGCTGCTAAAAAATATCGAGAGGCTATTGCCGATGTAGAGCAATTTGATTTGGTTCTGTTAGGTATGGGGGAAGATGGGCATACCGCCAGTTTATTCCCTGGCCATGACAATGACAGTGAAGAAACGGTACATGAAATCTACAATTCACCTAAACCGCCATCAGACAGAATCTCCTTAAGCGCAAAAACACTGGCTAATACCAGGCAATGTTTTTTTATTGTCACAGGTAGCTCAAAGGTTGATGCTGTTAACAAATGGAAGCAGGGGGCTGACTTGCCTGTTGCAACAATATGCCCTTCCTCTGGTGTTGATATTTTTATTGATCAGGCAGCATTGGGTCAAGCCTAAAGAAATCAGCTGATCAGCATGGGTTTTGTGGGCGAAATAGAAAAGGAATAGCTCTCGATAAGGACTACGGCCATTATCGAGAGCTATTCTTTGCCTTTTTTTCCCAGATTTCCCACAAAATTCGTGCTCATGCTGATTTATTTTTAACAAGTTAAAGCAGAGCTTAGCGGTCAACTTTTTTTTAGATCATACGTCAAGTCATTGTACTAAACGGCTAGATCTCTATATTTTTTTAAAAATCAAATCCCACACCCCATGACCCAGGCGAATGCCACGATTTTCAAATTTAGTTAAAGGCCTGTAGTCCGGACGCTGGCAATATTTATTATCTTCGCTCATGTTGACTAAAGTGTTGCTTGCGCTAAGAGTCTTTAACATCTCAGCCGCATAATGCTCCCAATCAGTTGCTGCGTGGAAATAGCCGGCTGACTTTAATTTGCTATTTAAAAGTTCGATAAAACTGGGCCTAACAATTCGTCGCTTATGGTGCCTTCTTTTATGCCATGGGTCGGGGAAAAATAAATGAATGCCACTTACTGAATGATCGGGAATTTTTTGCTCTAAAATTTCAATGGCATCATGGTGATAAATTTTTACGTTCTTTATCCCTTTTTCTTCCAGCAATAGCATTAAATGGCCAATACCGGGCCTATGAACTTCAACCCCAAGGTAGTTTAATTCAGGGTTGGCCTCTGCCATTGCAGCCAAGCTGCTGCCATTGCCAAAACCAATTTCTACTATAAGCGGTGCTTCCCGATTAAAAACCTGAGCATAATTATAAGTTTCACTGGGATCTAAGCAGTAGTCCTGCCAAACGCTATCAATTGCCTTTTGCTGCCCTGCTGTTGCTCTGCCTTGACGAAGAGCAAAGCTGCGGATTCTTGGATGGAGCTGTTTTTCAATGGAAGTCATTACTGCAGAAGCTAATTTTGTCTCGTTCCCATACTATGCTTCACAGTCCTTGAGGGAATGAACTGTGTAGGCTGGGATGGAACGAAAGTATAATCCCAGCTTTTCGCTGCTTGCATTTTGATCTAGTTTATTAGCCTAGCGACGGCATTGCTTTCTCAATGAACGCATAATAAGGTAACAGGTTCAATTTTAATAGTGGCAGGCAAGGCTTTAAGTACCAAATTAAAAAGTTAAATTAATTTTACTTGGGTACTTAGCCGTGATTAGATCATTTATGACCAAGACAAAGCCTCTGCTACAAAAAGTGAAAGTAAATATGTTCAGATTCTTACTGATTACAAACTAAAAAAACAGGCCGTCAACTGGAGAAGAAGCGGAAGCAAAGCGTTTTTTAGGCATTCTGCCAGCCAAATAGGCTTCTCTGCCTGCCTGTATACCTTTTTTCATGGCAGAAGCCATCAATACAGGATCTTTTGCGGCAGCAATCGCAGTATTCATCAATACGCCTGCACAGCCTAATTCCATCGCCAGTGCCGCATCAGAAGCTGTACCTACGCCTGCATCAACAAGAATAGGGACATTGGCATTTTCAACAATAGTTAAAATATTATACGGATTGCGAATGCCTAAGCCAGAACCAATGGGGGCCGCAAGAGGCATAACCGCAACACAGCCAATATCTTCCAGTCGTTTTGCGGCAATAGGGTCGTCATTGGTATAAACCATTACATCAAACCCATCTTTAACCAACACTTCTGCAGCCACAATAGTCTGCTCCACATCGGGAAATAAGGTTTTTTGATCGGCCAGCACCTCAAGCTTTACTAATTTATGGCCTCCAAGCAGCTCACGTCCCAAACGGCAGGTTCTTAGAGCCTCTTCAACTGTATAGCAGCCAGCAGTATTAGGCAGAATAGTATATTTATCAGGGGAAATAACATCCAATAAGTTTGGCTCACCTGCATTTTGTCCAATATTGGTGCGACGGATAGCAACAGTCACAATTTCGGCACCGCTAGCTTCAATAGCAAGCTGAGTCTCTTTCATGTCTTTGTATTTGCCGGTACCAACCAATAAACGAGATGTAAAATTCTGTCCGGCAACTGAAAAGCAATCATCTTGTCCGCCACCTATTGCCTGTACAATTTCTAGCGTATCATCTGCATTGATCTGTCTGGTAGCATATTGATCAAAAGGCAGAATTTCTTTATTTAACTCTATTGCTATTCGTTTTCCCGTAAGGTTCAGGTCTGCAACAATGTATGCAACTGTGGTAGTTTCAGCATATTCGCGAGTATCGCCATTTACACTTATTTTCATGTTTTTCCAGATTATAGTTGTACTGATCTACGTTTTTGTACGGCACTTGCAAGGCCATTAAGCAAAATCAAGGTATCATCCCAGTTTAAACAGGCATCGGTAATGCTTTGCCCATAAGTAAGCGGCTGACCTTCAACAGTGTCCTGCCTCCCTGCTTTAAGGTGACTTTCAACCATTACGCCGACAATACGCTTGTCACCGTGACCAATTTGCTCGGATACATCATCACCAACAACCAGTTGTCGCTGGCATTGCTTTAAGCTGTTGGCATGACTGAAATCAATCATGATATTGCTTGGCAAGCCTGATTTTTCAAGGCCTTCTGCTACCTTTTCAACATTAACCGCATCATAATTAGGCTCATCATTGCCGCCTCGCAAGATAATATGGGAGTCTTCATTTCCAGTAGTGGAAAAAATGGCTGAACGCCCTTCTTTGGTAACCGATAAGAAGTGATGCGGTCGCATTGCAGAATTAATGGCATCAACTGCAACACCTATTCCGCCATCCGTTGCATTTTTAAAGCCAACGGGGCATGACAAGCCAGAAGCCAGCTCTCTATGGACTTGGCTTTCAGTCGTTCTGGCGCCGATAGCACCCCATGAAATTAAATCAGAAATATACTGAGGCGTTATTAGGTCTAAATATTCTGTAGCCGCAGGAACTCCGATGCTGTTTAAATCAAGCAATAACTGTCTTGCAACTCTCAAACCTTTGTTGATATTGAAACTGGAATTAATGTCGGGATCATTAATTAATCCTTTCCAGCCAACCGTAGTCCGCGGCTTTTCAAAATAAACCCGCATAATGATAACCAAATCCTTTTTCAGCTTCTCTTTGGCCACTTTTAGCAGGCCGGCATACTCATTAGCCGCTTTAGTGTCATGAATTGAACATGGGCCAACAACAACAATCAGGCGGTCATCCTCGCCTGTCAACACTTTATGAACATCATTTCGTGCCTGCAAAATGGTATCTGCAGCAGTTTCAGTCATAGGAATTTCATCATGAACCTGAACAGGCGCAACAACTTCTTTGGTTTCACAGATTCTTAAATTATCCGTGTTAAATTTACTTTGCATGGTATTAACTGACAAATGCTTGTTGACTATTCTATAAAATAGGTTATTTTAACTGTTTTGCTCAGGTGAGTGTAATTTAAAATTCTATCCTTCTTCCCATTTCGGTTGTAGGACAAAGCAAATCTCAAATATAATAACCCGTCATTTAGTCTGAATAAGGAATATTTATGGCCCTTTCTCATCGCATGGTTCTGCATTTAATAACCGCAGGATTGTGTTTAATCGTAACCTCAGCTTACTCTGACCCATTAAGCTCAGCTATTAAAGTAGAAACAGCAACCAATAGTGCGGCTATTCAGTCACAAAAGAAAATTGACGGTTTAAGTGATAAAACCAAAAACATGCTGAATCAGTACCGTTCTGCCACACATCAGATTGAAACGCTGACAACTTATAATAAGCATTTGAATGACTTGCTTAACTCGCAAAAACTAGAGAAGTCTTCTATAGAACAGCAGCTAAAAGATATAGAGACAACACAGCGCGAAATTGTACCCTTAATTTTGCGCATGCTTGACAGCTTAGATAAATTTGTTGCCCTAGACTTGCCTTTTTTACCAGAAGAACGCAGGAAGCGGATTGCAAAGCTGAAAGAGATGATTGTCAGAGCTGATGTAACCAATGCTGAAAAATTTCGGCGAATTCTTGAGGCTTATCAAATTGAGAATGACTACGGCAATACCATTGAAGCCTACAGGGCAGACTTAACTTTGAAAGGTGAGAGCAGTTCAGTAGATTTTTTACGTCTGGGCCGCGTTGCTTTATATTATCAGCGTTTTGACGGAAGCGAGACAGGCTACTGGGATAAGGAGCTTAAACAATGGCAGACTTTATCTGATGATTATCGAAATGCAATCCGAAATGGATTGCGTATAGCGCGTAAAGAAACGGCTCCAGACCTACTGGCCCTTCCCATTCCGGCAGCAGAGGCAGGACAATGAAAAAAATTATTTTTGTTTTTTTACTGTTTATCGGATATTTTCTGTTTGGAGCACAGCCAGCAGTTTCCGAACATCTTGATTTAGATCAATTGCTTCGAGAAGTAAAGCAAATGCAAGGCGTTGAAGCTAAAATCAACCGGGCAAGGGAATCTAAATTTTTAGCTGAAAAAAGCAAACAGCAGCAGCTGCTGCAATCTGCTCTTGCTTCACTTGCAAAACAAGAGCACTTAAGCACCCAGCTAAAAACTCAATTAGATAATAATGAACAGGCACTGAGCCAGCTGGAAACAGAATTGAAAAACCGGAGCGGTGTACTCGGAGAATTATTTGGAGTTGCAAGACAGGCCGCGGGCGATTTAAAGGCAGACATTCGGCATTCCCTTGTTTCGGCGCAACTCCCAGGACGCGCTGAAAAGCTAAGTTCAATTTCTGACAGCAAAGCATTGCCCACGATAGAGCAGCTGGAAACACTGTGGTATACCCTACTGCAGGAGATGACTGAATCGGGAAAGGTAGTTTATTTTAATACAGAGGTTGAACAGGCAACAGGCAAACCGCAAGATGCCAATGTGATCCGAATCGGAACCTTTAACACTTTGGCGAATGGCGAATATCTGCAATACTCTGCAGAAACAGGTCGGCTAACCCGCCTCGCACGACAGCCGGAAAGTAAATATTTAGCGCTTGCAAGCACCTTCTCTGAGACTAAATCTGGCACTGCACCGGTAGGCATAGACCCGACACGGGGGGTAATTCTTAGCATGCTTATTCAGGCGCCTGATAGCATTGAACGAATCCAGCAAGGCGGTTTAATTGGCTATATTATTTTGTTTTTAGGGGCTATTGGCTTCATTTATGCCATTGTTCGTCTAATAAGCCTAGCATCTACCGGGGCAAAAATGAGTGCGCAGATGCAGTCTGCAGATGCAAATGACAACAACCCTTTAGGGCGTGTTTTTATTGCTGCTGAGCAAGACCAATCTGCTGATGCCGATAATCTTGAGCTGATTTTAGATGAAGCGATCACTCGAGAGATTCCAGTATTAGAAAAAGGGCTTCCGATGATTAAATTGCTGGCCGCAGTTGCGCCATTATTAGGCTTGCTGGGAACGGTAACGGGGATGATCGCAACTTTTCAGTCAATCAGCCTGTTTGGTACAGGCGACCCAAAATTAATGGCCAGCGGCATATCGCAGGCACTGGTTACCACGATGCTAGGTTTATGTGTTGCCATTCCATTATTGTTTTTGCATAGTTTGCTCGCTTCCAGAAGCCGTACTTTGATTCAGATTTTAGATGAGCAGACAGCCGGTCTAATTTCTAAACGTGTAGAGAAGTAAACCAAGCTTATGTCTTTATTTGATTCTTTGCAGCAATTTTTAAATGCCGGCGGCGATGTGCTATGGATTATTCTTGGCGTTTCAATTTGTCTATGGAGCCTGATTGCAGAAAGGCTGATATATTTTAAGCTTACTTTTCCAAAACTGCAGGAGCAGTGGCTTTCAGCTTGGGAAAAACGAATGGATAAAAACTCTCAGCAGGCTCTATCTATTCGGGAATGCATTATCTCTGAAGCTAAAATCAGTATGCAGAAAACAGTTCCAATTATTAAAATGCTGGTTGCATTATGCCCTTTATTAGGCTTACTGGGCACGGTGACCGGCATGATTCATGTTTTTGATGTGATGGCTGTAACGGGATCAGGAAACGCTAGAGCAATGGCTTCCGGCGTGTCCCAGGCAACTATACCAACGATGGCCGGCATGGTTATTGCCATTGCCGGACTTTATTTCAGCAAACTGATTGAGCAGCGTGTAAGCGATGAAACGCATCATTTAACTGATTTATTGCAATATCATTGATATACACATACTAACAAATGGAAAATAGACCAACTCAGGAGAGATGACTATGCGTCGCAGATCGAACCGTTCAAACAGCGAACAGACAGCAGATATTGATATGACCCCCATGCTGGACATCGTATTTATTATGCTGATTTTTTTTATTGTCACGACCTCTTTTGTGAAAGAATCAGGAATTGATGTCAACCGCCCTACTGCACAAACAGCAACAAGAAAAGAGCAGGGGAATATTATCGTAGCCATTAAACCCAATGGCGATGTCTGGATAGATAAAAGACTGGTTGATATACGTGCGGTCAGAGCCAATGTATCAAGACTGCATGCCGAACAGCCTTTAGGCTCTGTTGTTATCGCGGCAGATAAAGAAACTAAAGTCAAAGTGCTGACTCAGGTTATGGATCAAATCCGTTTAGCTGGGATTATGAATGCTTCCATCGCAACTGAAACAGAATCACAGTGAAGACCTTATCCATTTCTGTTGCCTCTGGCATTTTCATCTCTTTAGCTTTATTTTGGCTAATGCAAATGATGATTAGCAACAATCAGCAGGGCTTTAAAAAAACCAGCAATTTGCAAATGACTGAATTTGTGCGCCTTAAGCGGGAAACAAAACTTCAGCAAAAAGACAGAGCGATACCTGATGAGCCTCCGCCTGAGAAACGGCCGCCTCCACGGCCACAAATGCAGATGCAGCAGGTACATGTTACTCAAAATAATGTACCGCAGATGGATATGCCTAGCCTAGATATCCCATTACAAACCAGCCGCTTTAGCGGATCTGCCATTCAGGGCGTGCAAATAGGCGCTGGCAATAAAATGGGCATTAGCACAAATGTTATCCCTCTGGTACGTATTCGCGCCATATACCCCATGTATGCAAGCAACCGGCACATAGAAGGCTGGGTTAAGATTGAATTTACCATTACCAAGGAAGGCACGGTTAAAGACGCAACCGTTATTAATGCTCAGCCATCCAAAATATTTAACAGGGCGGCGCTTCGGGCAGTTAAACGCTGGAAATTTAAGCCTAAAATCATAGGCGGAGAAGCTTTTGAACAGCGAGCCATACAAGTATTACAATTTAAATTATCAAAATGATACGTTTATTAGTCTTGATCATCTATTTTTTACTGCTATCTCCTGTCTATGCGGCAGATAAAGATAAAGCACCGGCCATTTCTCCCTGGCTATACAAAAAGCTGCAAAATACCGAAACACTAATTGCAAAGAAATCATATTCACAGGCCGAGCAAAAATTAAATTCTTTACTGGGGAAGGTTAAGGGCAAGGGCTACGAAAAAGCCATTGTCCTCCGCAGTCTGTCATCTATTTATGCATTAAAGGAACAGTATAAAAAAGCAGCCGACACCTTATCCAAAGTGATTGCACTTGCCGTACTGCCAAAAAAACAGGAGCAGCAAGCTATTTTAAATCTTGGGCAGCTCTATATGGCTGCCGAACAATATTCTAAAGCCATTCGGGTTTTAGAGCCTTGGCTGGCTAAAAATCCAAATCCGGATGCACAGATTAATGCTCTAATTGCTAACGCCTACGCACAATTAAAAAGGTATCGCAAAGCACTGCCTTATATTAAAAGGGCAATTGCTAAAACCAAAAAACCAGCTGAATCCTGGTACCAATTAAATCTGGCACTTTATTATCAGCTAAACGATTATTCATCAGCGGCCAAATTATTGACAAAACTGATTGCTGTTTATCCAGAAAAAAAACAGTATTGGGATCAACTGTCCTCAACTTATCAGCAGATAAAGCAATATAAAAAAGCTGTTTCCATTAAATACCTTGCCTATAAAAAGGGGTTTAATGGCACTGAAAAAGACATTCTGGAACTGGCCAGCTTATTTCTATATGTGCAGTCACCCTACAAGGCCGCAACTTTATTGAAACAGGCGCTAGACCATAAAAAAATCAAACATACTTCAAAAAACTGGGAAACTTTGGCGCATGCCTGGACCATGGCCAAAGAGTTTGATCGTGCCATTAAAGCTTTGGAAATAGCTTCCAGTCTAAATGATAAAGGCAGTTTGTATCAGCAGCTGGGACAAATATATGTGGAACAGGAGCAATGGGATAAAGCAATCCAGTCCTTTAATAAGGCATTGAATAAAGGCGGTTTAAAAAATGCTGGCTCTACGCACCTTCTGCTTGGAATGAGCTATTTTGAAAAAAAAGACTGGAAGCGGGCAAGACAATCGTTCATAAAAGCCAGGCAGTACAGTAAAAACAGAAAGGCTGCCAATCAGTGGTTAAAATATCTTAGCGAACCCAAAGAAGGCGTTTGATTTTTTGTTCAGACACAGAATAAAGGCGTCAAAAGACGCCCGTTTATACTTTATGCTGCCACTGCATTTAACTCTGTATCTTCGTATACACGTATTTTTTTCCAGCCCGTAAATTTTTGATCATCAAATTGCAAGTCGTGATCAATAGAGTGTTCATAGCAACTTCTAAATAACCTTGCAGTTCTGAAAGCATGCAACTCATCATCAGCTGTTACGGTTTCGACATTGCCTACTTGAAAAGTCTTATTTTTAGATTTTCTATCTTTCACCCAAAACACAGTGTAGCAAAGATAGCTTTTATCTTTTCTATGGTCATATTTTATAGTTCTGGAAACACCTGTTACGCCTGTAGTTGTTTTATTTTTAGGTGGCTTTAAAAAGCGTGTTCGGCTGCCTTTCAATACAACCAGCATTTGATCTCGCCAGGCAATTGCAGCCTGTAGAGATTTGCCTTTATTTCCCCATAGTTTATGAGAGAAATAACGGCTGCTTTCTTTTCCCCTTCTTACGATGCGGACCTGATAGCCAAAAGCATCAGGTTCTGTAATATGTTTGTTTTTTGCCATTTTTAAATAATGCTCCAAATATCTTTTTGTCTATTTTTTAAGGCGAGCCTTAATTCATCGCGAACAGCATTGCTATTCAAATGATTTGAAATAAGTCTAGCCTGTTTGCTAGATATAAATGTTAATCCGCTCGCAAAAGCAATAAAGAAAAAGATACATGCCTGTTGTTAATATAGTAAGCTAATGACTACAAATTATCTACAAAGTTTAAAAAAATATCAAGTCTTTTTATATTTATATTACGCAAATACCTAGTATTTTAGTGTAGAATATATGAAACCCACCTTGACGTGGTTTGTAAAAGATTTTAACATTTTGTTTTTTAAGAATTATTTGGAGATAAGTGATGAGCGTATTAGTAGGCAAGCAAGCCCCTGATTTTACAGTTCCTGCTGTATTGGCTGACGGTGAAATTGTTGATTCTTTCAGTTTTTCTGATGCTACAAACGGAAAATATGCCGTTGTATTTTTCTACCCTTTAGATTTTACCTTTGTCTGTCCTAGCGAGCTGATCGCATTGGATCATCGTATGGACGAATTTAAGAAACGCGGTGTTGAAGTTATTGCAGTTTCAATTGACTCTCACTTTACCCATAATGCATGGCGTAACACTGCCATTAATGATGGGGGAATCGGTCAGGTTCGCTATACAATGGCGGCAGATATCAGCCACCAGATATGCAAAGATTATGATGTTGAAGCAGAAACACCTGCAGTAGCTTATCGAGGCAGCTTTTTAATTGATAAAAGCGGCATGGTTCGTCATCAAGTAGTCAATGACCTACCTTTAGGCCGGAATATTGACGAAATGCTTCGCATGGTAGATGCGCTTCAGTTCCATGAAGAGCATGGCGAAGTCTGTCCGGCAGGCTGGAACAAAGGTGATGCAGGAATGGATGCAAGCCCATCAGGCGTTGCTTCTTATTTGAATGATAATGCTGATAAACTGTAAGCTACAGCTAAATTTTAGCGTTTCATCACTGTATTGATGAAGCGCTAAAGCAAAAAGCGGACTATTTTTAGTCCGCTTTTTTTATGCCCATCAACCCTTCGCTTTGTTTTTTGACGACGCCCTTGTCAATTGAAGATGGGTAAAATAAACAGCGGCACAGGCAATAAAGATTGAAACAAAAGTTTCGCCAATAGCTAAAATGGCAAGAGAAAATCCTAAAATATAACCAATTAGCCCTACGATAGCCCACTTTACGCCATTTTCTTTGTTATTCTTTGCTGAATGATAAAAAAATAATACAGTGATAATAGCTGGCAATAAAATTATCATTGCTCCTCCCCCTTCTTTATTTTTGTGAAATGCATTGATTTACTCTTAAATCCAGTTAGAATCTAATTGCTAGAATTATTAACCAATGATTGAAATATTCATCATATCATCCCTCAGCATACTTTTTAATATAGTGAGATAAAAATGGGTCGCATGCTTAAAATCATATTATCAATTGCAGCAATAATTATCGTGTTAATTATTGCAGCAGTGCTTATCTTGCCATTAGTTGTTGATCCGAATGACTTTAAGCCAGAAATTCAGGCGGCCGTAAAAGATAATACGGGGCGGGACCTGCTTATAGAAGGTGATCTTCAGCTATCAGTATTCCCTTGGCTTGGCGTTTCTACGGGAAAGCTCACTTTGAGCAATGCCCCAGGCTTTTCTGATAAAGTGTTTGCTGAAATTTCTGAAAGCAATGTAAAGGTCAAACTGCTGCCTTTGCTGTCAAAAGAACTGGAAGTTAGTCGAGTTGTACTGAAGGGATTGGTTTTAAATTTAGCCAAGAACAAGCAGGGAATCAGCAATTGGGATGATTTGGCTAATAAAGATAGTGCACCAGCCACCTCTGCAGATGCACCTGATAGCAAAAGCGTTTCTCCCTTGGCTGCGCTGGCAATTGGAGGCATATCCATTGAACAGGCCAAAGTCAGCTGGGATGATCAGCAGAAAGCTCAGCATATAGAAATAAATGACCTTAACTTTAAGACTGGCAAGCTGGCGTTTAATCAGAGTATTGATATTGACTTATCTTTAACGATAGCGAATAAAGAGCCTGCACTAACTGAAGCTATTACTTTTTCTACCGACTTGGTAGTTAATAAGGCGTTAGATGTTTTTAAACTAAGCGCATTTGACCTTAAAAGCACAACAAAAGGCAAAGAAATACCTGGCGAGATGTTACAGGCAAACTTATTGGCTGAAATTGCCATTGACTTAACCAGGCAGACTTTAAATATAGCCGGACTTAAGCTTAATTCTGCCGGTTTAACTGTTTCAGCTGACATTAAGGGATCCAATATTAAGGATAACCCTATTTTTACTGGACCTATTATCATTGCCGAGTTCAATCTTGCTCAGTTTATGAAAAAGCTGTCTATGCCTTTACCGACAATGAAGGATGCTAGTGCATTAAGTAGGGTATCAGCTGGCTTCATGCTACAGGCAACTGCTGATTCTGCCGACATTAAGAATTTAATCGTTAAGCTTGATGACACAGTAATTAAAGGTTTCGTCAGTATCAATGATTTTGCAAAACCAGCGATCAATTTTAACCTTAATGCTGATGCTATTGATGCTGACCGCTACCTGGCACCTAAAAAAGCGGGGGAGAAGGCAAAAACTATAGCCACACCGGCTAGCGCTGTGGCTGCCAGTGCGACTTTATTTCCAGTCGAAACTCTTAGAAAATTAAATGCCAAGGGGCAGGTAAGCATAGGCTCGCTAAAAATTAATCAGTTAAAGATGCAGGGATTGAGTTTAAAGTTAAATGCTAAAAATGGGGTGCTTAATACGCAGCAGGCCGTTAAGGAGCTATACCAAGGTGCGTATAATGGCAACGCCACAATTAATGTAAAAAACAGAACACCTAGTCTAGCTTTAAATGAAAGATTAACTAAAGTTAACCTTCAGCCGTTGCTTACTGATATGTTAGGGGAAGCCCGAATAAGCGGCATAGTGAACGCTAGCGCTAAAATCCAGGGGCATGGCAATACTTCTGCTGCAATTAAGTCATCTCTAGGAGGTAAGCTTAATTTTAACTTTAATAATGGCGTTATCAGGGGATTTAATATCCAAAAAATAATTGATAGCAGTAAGGCACTTCTTAAAGGTACTCCGTTGCCGACAGATAATAAAAATGATCAGACCGTCTTTTCTATAATAAGTGGCACTGCAAATATTTCTAATGGATTGATAAGAAATGATGACCTTTCCATGAAATCTTCTAAAGTACAGATCGATGGAAAAGGAACAGCAAACCTAAGAACTGATGAACTAGACTACCAGGTTAAGGCTCAGCTGTTAAAAACCGCAAAGTCTGAAACCGGAACAAAGAAAAAAAAGGGTGTTCCGATCATTATAAATATTGGCGGAACAATTGCAGAACCTTCATACCAGCTGGACATTGCAGCCATGCTATTAGAACAAAACAAAGAAAAGCTTGATAAGCTACTTGGAAAGAATAAAGAAAAAATAAATAAAAAGGCAGATGAATTGCTAAAAAAGCTGGATGATAAAGTTGGGCCGGGGGTTGGTAATCTGATAAAAGGCTTTTTATAAAGGCAGCCCCCCCTTGCAACAGCCCTTTTATTGCCCCTTGTGCTTGGATAGCCACAAGGGGATGTCTCTACTATTTTTAAGATGCAGCATTCCCATTCATTAGCATGCCTTCAATATCCCCTGAGACCTTTCAAGCAAATGTTCTTTCCTGGTTCGATTTAAATGGCAGAAAAAATTTGCCGTGGCAATCAGAGATTACGCCTTATCAAACATGGCTGTCTGAAATAATGCTGCAGCAAACTCAAGTAACCACGGTTATTCCTTACTTTAACCGGTTTATTCATAGTTTTCCTAACATTGCTTCTTTAGCCGAAGCTCCGCTAGACTCAGTGTTACAGCATTGGGCAGGTCTAGGCTATTATGCCCGCGCCAGAAATTTACATAAGACCGCTATATGCATCAGCCAGAATGCTGGAATATTTCCTGATGATTTGGATGGGCTTATGGCACTTCCAGGTATTGGACGTTCAACTGCAGGCGCTATTTTAAGCATCGCCTTTCATAAAAGCCACCCCATTTTAGACGGCAATGTAAGGCGAGTACTGACTCGGTTTCATGCTATTTCTGGCTGGCCCGGAAATGCAAAAATCAGTCGTGAATTATGGAAAATCAGCACCCAATACACACCTATACATCGGTGTGCGGATTACACTCAGGCAATAATGGATTTAGGTGCTACTTTATGCACTCGCAGCAAACCTCGTTGTGAAGAATGCCCGATAAGCTCGGCCTGTATTGCAAAGATAGAAGGTAAAGTTAAGCTATACCCCACACCTAAACCTGCAAAGGCATTGCCCGTTAAAAAAGTGTTTTTTTTAATGCTTAAAAATGAACAGGACCAGGTTTTGTTAGAAAAAAGACCTCCGACTGGGATTTGGGGTGGACTATGGAGTCTGCCAGAATTTGAGTCGCTTTCAGCAGTCCAGTCTTATTGTGAGCAGAGGAATATAACAATAAAGTCAGAAAAGCAGTTAATTAGGTTGCGCCATACTTTTTCACATTATCATTTAGACTACACACCCTTTGAGGTAAAAATAGAAAACCCTATAAATAATGTGATGGAAGCAAATCGGTCAGTCTGGTATAAAACTGAACAGATTGATTCTTTGGGGCTGCCAGCTCCGATTAAAAAACTTTTACAAAACCAATAAATAGAGGGTGTTATGACAAGAATGGTTAAGTGTTTAAAACTGGGAAAAGAGGCTGAAGGTTTAGTTTCCGTACCTTTCCCCGGTCCAAAGGGGCAGTTCATTTATGATAATGTTTCTCAGGAAGCTTGGAAGGAGTGGATAGATATGCAAACAATGATTATCAATGAACAGCGTCTGGCTAGTTTTGACCCGAAAGCAAAAAAGCTTTTAGAAGATGAAAGGGAAAAATTTCTTTTTTCAGGCGGCTTTGAAATGCCTGAAGGCTATGTTCCAAAAGCAGACTAAAGACTCAGGACCAAAAGAAAAATGCTCCCCCCTGCTTTTCTATGGGGGAGGTGTATCTATGCACTTCCTTTCGCCTTGGGCCTGTTTTTTCTACCTTCTCATAGATTCAAAGAACTCTGCATTAGTTTTAAAGTTTTTAAGCTTATCCAGTACAAACTCTGATGCCGCTGTTTCATCCATGGGCTGTAATATTTTGCGTAAAATCCAGGTTTTTTGCAGCTCTTCTGGGTCGACTAGATAATCCTCGCGTCTTGTTCCCGAGCGGTTTACATTGATTGCAGGGTATATGCGTTTCTCGGCAATTTTTCTGTCCAGATGCAGCTCCATATTGCCGGTTCCTTTAAATTCTTCATAGATCACCTCATCCATTCTGGAGCCTGTATCTACAAGAGCAGTCGCCATAATGGTCAGACTTCCGCCTTCTTCAATATTTCTTGCCGCGCCAAAAAAACGTTTGGGCTTTTCAAGTGCATTGGCATCTACACCCCCTGATAGAATCTTTCCAGATGAAGGCGTCACCATATTGTAGGCTCTTGCCAACCGGGTCAAAGAGTCTAACAAGATAACTACATCGTGTTTATGCTCAACTAAACGGCGGGCTTTTTCAATCACCATATCTGCTACTTGCACATGTCTTGTAGCAGGTTCATCAAAAGTGCTTGAAACTACCTCACCACGTACGCATCGCTCCATTTCAGTTACTTCTTCTGGCCTCTCATCAATAAGAAGAACAATTAAATAGCATTCTGGGTTATTTTCAGCAATTGCATGAGCAAGGCTTTGCAGTATCATTGTTTTACCCGCCTTGGGCGGGGAAACAATGAGACCGCGCTGTCCTTTGCCGATAGGGGCAATTAAATCGATAACTCGGCCTGTAAGATCTTCACTGGTACCATTGCCCTGTTCAAGGATAAAGCGTTTGTTGGCAAATAGAGGTGTTAGATTGGAAAAGAGAATTTTATTTTTTGCATTTTCTGGAGGTTCAAAGTTTATCTTTTCAACTTTGAGCATTGCAAAATAGCGCTCATTGTCTTTAGGGGGTCTGATTTTTCCACTGATGGTATCTCCGGTACGTAAACTGAATCGCCTTATTTGACTGGGAGATACATAAATGTCGTCAGGACCGGCTAGATATGAACAGCCTGGTGATCGTAAAAAACCAAAACCATCCTGTAAAATTTCCAGCACGCCGTCTCCAAAAATATCTTCGCCGCTTTTGGCCTGTTTTTTTAGGATGGCGTAAATAACTTCCTGTTTTCGTGCTCTGGCTATGTTTTCAATGCCTAAAGATTCGGCAATGATTATAATTTCGCCAATTTGTTTCAGTTTTAATTCGGACAGATTCATAAATATGAGGATTTAAAGAAATGCAAAACGGCAGTAGCCGTAAAATAATAAGATTATGGTGCGGAATAATATATCGTGTGTTCAGACACTCTGAATCGAGTATCTGAGAATTATAGTCTATTACCCGGGAGGGTGCAAACTTTTTAATGTCCCTGCTAAATAATATTTAAAATGGGGTAAGAAAATAATGTTCCAACCCCATTTTTTTGGCAGACGTCAGATATTGCTGTTGATAAAATCAGCTAACTGAGATTTAGTTAAAGCGCCTACTTTGGTCGCTTCAACTTCACCGTCCTTAAAAATCATTAATGTCGGAATACCACGAACCCCATAGTGCTGAGGGGTAGCTGGGTTGTCATCAATATTGATTTTTGTAACTGTCAACTTACCTGCGTATTCAGTAGCAATTTCGTCAAGCACAGGTGCAATCATTTTGCATGGTCCACACCATTCAGCCCAGTAGTCGACTAATACAGGGCTTTCTGACTTAATAACTGTGTCATTAAAATCAGCATCCGTTACATGAAGGACTGAGTCACTCACGTCTATTCTCCAAAATTTTTAAAGGCTCACTATAGAATTGATAGCAATAAGTTGTCAATCAATTTCAGACAAATACATTTTTACGTTATCCTATGCAGTATGAATAAAACGCACTTAACGAAAACACGATTCAGTAATTTGGAGCTGTCGGACTCTATCATCAGAAGTTTAAAGCAGGCAGGGTTTATTGAATGCACACCTATCCAGGACAAGACATTGCCTCTTTCCCTACGCGGAAAGGATGTTGCAGGACAGGCCCAGACAGGTACAGGAAAAACAGCCGCATTTTTATTGGCAACCTTTCAGCATTTAATCAATGACGAAAGTGAGACTATAAAAAACCCAAGGGCTTTAATTCTTGCCCCAACCAGAGAACTTGCTATCCAAATACATAAAGACGCAGTGCTGCTAGGAAAATTTCTTAACTTGAAATACGCTCTGATCTACGGTGGAACCGATTATAAAAAACAGCAGGATTCGCTTAAAGGCAATGTTGATATTGTTATCGGCACCCCCGGCAGGGTGATTGATTTTCAACGGCAAAACGTACTTAACCTTAGCAATATTCAAGTGACTGTTATGGATGAAGCTGACCGAATGTTTGACCTGGGCTTTATTAAAGACATTCGCTACCTTTTAAGACGCATGCCACCGCCAGAAAAGCGTTTAAACTTGTTATTTTCGGCTACTTTGTCCTATAAAGTAACAGAATTGGCATACGAGCATATGAATAGTCCCGAGTTGGTTAAGATTGAACAGGAAGAGGTGACTTCAAAGGCTATTGCCCAAAGCGCATTTTGCCCGGCAAATGATCAAAAAATACCCCTGCTTATCGGACTGCTAAGAAAGCATCAGCCGGAAAGAAGCATTGTTTTTGTTAATACTAAACGCTGTGCAGAGCAGCTTGAAGGCTATCTTACGGCTAATGACTATAAAGTTGCCGTTTTAAGCGGTGATGTTCCACAGGATAAACGGCAGCGCCTGCTGAATGATTTTCAGGAAAATAAGGTTAACCTAATGATAGCAACTGACGTTGCAGCCAGAGGACTGCATATCCCTGCTGTTTCTCATGTCATCAATTATGATTTGCCTCAGGATGTAGAAGACTATGTCCATCGGATAGGACGTACGGCACGTTTTGGAGCCACAGGAATAGCCTTTAGCTTTATTTGTGAAGATTATGCCTATTCCATGCCTGATATAGAAGAGTATATCGGCGAGAAAATACAGGTCGATGCCATCACTGAAGAGCTGTTAGCGGCAGATATTAAACCGCCAGCAAAAAGAGCTCCTCGCAAAAGCAATTATCAGGGTAAAAAACCGCATTCAGCCAACACAAAACCAAAAACCTCTAAGCCAAAAAATCAGCCAAAACCCGCCAGAGACAAAATAACTGATATCCCTACAAACAAGGCATTATCTCCCGAAAATCCTCAATAGAAGGAAAATCCTCTATTATTTTTTTCGCTAGCCGAGAGTCTGGTTTACTGATTGAAAGCAAGTGTTTAACACCATAAATTCTTGCAGATTTTAAAACAGCCAGACTATCGTCAACCATTAAAGCCCTCTGCTTATCAAAAGCGTGCTGTTTATCCAATTGAAGCCAAAACTCTTGCGTTTCTTTTGGTGAACCGTAATCATGAGAGCTGATAATTTGATCAAAAAAATGATCCAGACAGGTTTTCTGCATTTTTAAATCAAGACTCGCTCTATGTGCATTAGTAACAAGAATCACCTGTCGCGATGATTTATGAACCGCCTCCAAAAATTCAACCACATGCGGTAAAACTGATATAAGCCCTGCTATTTCTGCTTTTAACCCCATAATGTCAAGTTTTAATGCATCACTCCAATAATCAAGGCAATACCACTCCAGCTTACCCTCCATTTGTTTAAACTGGGGGAAAAGCTTCTGTTTTGCCTGCTCTATAGAAAGGCCATTTTGTTCTGCATAGCGACTGGGCACAAACTCCAGCCAAAAATGATTGTCAAAATTCAAATCAAGCAGTGTTCCGTCCATATCTAACAGGACAGTATCAATATTATTCCATTCGATCATTGCAATAAGTTATAGTTAGAGAGTTTATCAATGACCAACAATAGCAAAAATGGCTGAAAAACCAAAAATATTTAATAAAAAAATTATTGCTGAAACGCGACTTTTTTGCATTGAAGAAATGGATGTTAAGTTTAGCAATGGTCAGCAACGCAAATTTGAACGGCTAAGCAGAAGTCAGTCGAATGGAGCTGTATTGATTGTACCCCTGCTTGATAATGAAACCGTTCTATTGGTCAGAGAATATTCTGCAGGAATAGACCGATATGAACTTGGACTGCCCAAAGGAAAAGTTGATGCGGGTGAAAATGCTCTAAATGCTGCAAATAGAGAGCTGAAAGAAGAGGTTGGCTATGGGGCTAAACAATTGCATTCTTTAGCTTCTCTATCTATAGCGCCTTCTTATTTAGAGCATATGATTGATATAGTTATTGCCCGTGATTTATATGAAGAAAAATTGCCGGGTGATGAACCGGAAGAGCTAGAGGTAATTCCGTGGAAACTGGATAATATTCAAGGCCTATTGGCAACAGGCGAGTGCTCTGAAGCCCGCTCTATTGCAGCTCTGTATATGACGAGGGATTACCTAGAGATCTAATTAAAGAAAGATCAGTTAATAAGGCAAGGTGCAAGAACGCAACTCACAATAAACCTAGAAAAACCGGTTAAGCGCAGGTTTTTCTAAGATAAAGCGCCAGCATTTTATCTTGCGTGCTTGCTTGCTTCCATTTTAATTGCAATAAACTACAAAATAACAGGCTTATCAGAAAGCTCATTAGCGTTGTTTTTGTCTTCCTCAGGATAATGAAGTACCAGTTTTTTTGCAATTCCTTCTATTCCCTTTAAAACACCTGCTTCAAACTCATTTTTCTTAAAAGACTGCTCCATCAAGTGGCAAATCTGCTGCCATTCATCTTTAGATATTTTTTTATTAAGCCCACGGTCGGCAATAATCTCAACATTTCGGTCAGCCAACAGTAAAAAAATCAGCACCCCATTGTTATATTCAGTATCCCAGATTCGCAATTGAGAAAAGACTTCAACACCTCGTTCAAAGCAAGAACTGTTCTGTAGCAATTCAGAAAAACTTAGCGAACTTTCAACAGCAAAGCGAACTTCTGCATGATGCAGGGTTTCAGAGCGCCTGATAGCTTCCTCAATTTTAGTTAAACTAGCCGGTGGAAACTTTCTGTGCACCAGCCAGGGAAGGTGCAATAAATGCTTAATTAGTCTTATTATCTTCATTTCACCATCCTCCTGAAGCGCCACCGCCCCCAAATCCGCCACCTCCCCCACCAAATCCACCACCGCCCGACCAGCCACCGCCAAATCCCCCCCCGTAGCCGCCACGGTCACTTGGAAAATGACTTCGCCCGCCCCGGTGAAATAAAAGAGCTAAAATAAAAACAGCAAAGCCAGCAAAAATACTGCTTGCCATTACGGCGGTCATTGACCAGGTCAGATAGCCGGCAATCCCCCCAGCAGCCCCGGAGCCAATAAGCCGACCAAAAATTGAACGCAAAAAAGGAGCAAAAAACAAAATAAAAAACAGCACAAACAGCAGGTCTTCTATGGAAGAATCTCCCTGGTTAACTAACTGACTCGGTGCCGGCAGTGGCTCACCCTTTATCAAGCCTATTAGCCGCTGTGTTCCTGCATAAATGCCGCCATAAAAATCACCTGTCTTGAAATAAGGCGCAATAACTTCGCTGATCACTCGTTTGGCAATTGCGTCAGGGATAGCGCCTTCCAGTCCATAGCCAACTTCTATCCGCATTTTTCGGTCATTTTTAGCAACTAACAGCAAGACCCCGTCATCAATACCTTTTCGTCCCAGCTGCCACTGTTCAGCAACACGTAAAGCATACTGCTCTATAGTTTCGGGCTGAGTAGTGGAGATGATAAGAACCGCAAGCTGACTGCCTTTATCAGAAGCCAATTGCGAAAGTGGCTGCACCAGCTTTTGCTTCTGTGGCGTTGTTAATGTACCTGTTAAATCGGTAACGTAGGCTTCGAAGGCAGGAACTGGCTGTTCAGCACTTGCAAAACCAGCCCCTGTTAGTACCAGAAACAGGAGCATACCTGACATTTTAAGCGTGTAGATAAAGTGCATGATATTTTGCTTTTAACTGAAAAAAGCTAGCTTAAGAAGCTGGCTGGTTAAAATCAATCTTTGGCGGTATGGCAATTTCAGCTTCGTTTGCCACAGAAAAAGTAGGTTTAGTTGCAAAGCCAAATACCATAGCGGTAAGGTTTGAAGGAAATTGCCTGACTGTTATATTATAATCCTGAACCGCCTTGATATACCGGTTCCTGGCTACTGCAATACGATTTTCAGTACCTTCTAGCTGTGCCTGAAGATCTCTGAAAACACCATCAGCCTTTAACTGCGGATAATTTTCTGCGACTAGCATTAATCGGCCAAGTGCAGAACTCATTTCACTCTGGGCTGCATTAAATTTGGCAAAAGCGGCTTCATCGTTTAATAGTTCAGGTGTCGCCTGTATTGCACCGGCTCTTGCCCGGGCATTGGTAACAGAGGTCAGCACGTCTTTTTCATGAGATGCATAGCCTTTAACCGTACGAACCAGATTAGGAATAAGATCAGCGCGACGCTGATATTGATTAAGCACTTCGGCCCAGGATGATTTGATGCTTTCATCTGTTGCCTGCAAAGTATTGTATCCACAGCCTTGCAAGCTTAGCGTTAACAGTAGAACCCAAAAAATACGAGTTGCATTTAACATATTGATCTGCCTCTGAAAATAATTTTAGAGATCAGCATACCAAATTTTAGCGGCAAGAGCATTCAAATTGAACATGGCAGCAGTAAATAAGCAGCTAGCTTTCAATCACTCTTCGCAGGAAGCTTCCACGCAATAGCTATAAAGACCATGGCTATACCTCCAGCAATGATAAATGCTGGGGCAGAAGAAAATAGCGCTTTATATTTTACATTCTCGGTGCTAGCAAGCATCAACTTACCGCCAAGGTCATTAAACAGAAAGGTGGTTTTCAATTCCCCGTACATCAGGGTAAAGATAAAGGCACCTAACAGACTGCCAAAAATAAAAAACAGGGCATCTTTCCGACCTGCACCTAATGCCACCAAGCCTGTGCCAGGACAAAATCCCGCTATTGCCCAGCCCAGCCCAAAAATGGCACCGCCAGCAATTACTCCGAAATAAGATGCCTTTACACTGATATGTGCTGCATCAATAATGCCAATAGCAAGCAGGCCAAACATTGCCAAACTGCTTAATCCAATGCTGAGTAAAATAACCTTCATTAAATGAAAGTCCTTTAGACGCAGCATATTAATAATTTTTTGCGGATTAGCCGCACCTGACTTTTGCAGCACAAAACCAAATAGCAGACCTAAAATAATTGCCAATAATATGTTCATCTTATTCTCCTCTGTTAAACATAAAAATTGTCAAAGGAATGGCTGTCGAAAAAACTGCCAGAGCAAATAGATAGCCGCTTATTGATGTTTGCATAATGCCGCTCATCATGTGCCCACTGGTACAGCCACCCGCTAGCCTTGCACCAAATAGTATCAGCATGCCTCCCAGAAAAGCTGCAAAATAGCGTTTGCTAGGCGAATGGCCAAATCGCAGCTCCCAAACTGGCGGAGAAATCATTGACTCCCTGTTCGCCTCATTGCTTTGCAGTTTATTTGCAATGAAACCACCGGCAATCATTGCCAGTACGAAGATAAAACTGTAATTAAGGGGATTGGCAATATTTTTCGCATATTTGCCGCCACCTTTATTAAGATAGGCATTAGTGCTTGCATAGTCGCTTTTTGAGTCACTGTTTTTTACCGCAATATCATCGGAAAAAAAATCCCAGACAATACCGTCAAAAATAACAAATTGAGTAGATACCCCAATAGGCTTGACCAGTGCTACCGCAAATAGAAAGACCAACCCAAGTGCTATTCCGCTTGTTAGCCAATCCCATTGCTTTTGATAAATTAAATTCTTCATAATATCTCCAAATAGTTTGTCGCTGAAAACAGCCTGTTTTATTTGTATAAGTATATAATTATATACTTAATATTAAACATAGAACAGCTAGAATTTATGTAAAATAAATTATTACCTCGCACTCTTCCCCTTCTTGATAAAATTAGTAAACATTTACTCAAAAATAATACTTATGTCTGAACAATCGCAGCAACATTTAGTTTTAGTCGATGGCTCTTCTTTTCTATTCCGCGCCTACCACGCAGTTCCTGCCACTTTAACTGATTCGCAAGGTGGCCCGACTAACGCTATTTTCGGTGTGGCCAATATGCTGCGCAAACTGATTGCAGACCATAAAACAGATTATTTCACGGTAGTTTTTGATGCTCCAGGCAAAACTTTTCGCCACGATATGTACGATCAGTACAAGGCTAATCGTCCGCCTATGCCTGATGATTTAAGAGTTCAGATTGAACCGCTGCATCAGTTGATTCGTGCAATGGGCATCCCCTTAATTATAGAATCTGGCGTTGAAGCAGATGATGTTTTAGGCGCATTGGCTCAGGATGCCGCCAAAGCAGGCTTTAATGTAGTTATTTCTACCGGCGATAAAGATATGGCTCAACTGGTTACCGAGCAAATTACCCTGGAAAATACCATGTCCAATACTTCCATGGATATTTCTGGAGTAATTGAAAAGTTCGGCGTAAAACCTGAGCAGATTATTGATTATCTGGCCTTAATGGGCGATGCCTCAGACAACATTCCCGGTGTACCTAAAGTCGGACCCAAAACAGCAGCAAAGTGGCTTGGGATTTATAAAACATTAGATAATCTAATAGACAATGCCGACCAGATTAAAGGCAAGGTAGGGGAAAGTCTACGCGCCAGCCTAGATCAACTGCCTTTATCTAGAGACCTGACCACTATAAAATGCAAGCTTGACCTGCCTTACACTATCGAGGACCTTAAATATCAGCCAGCAGATAAGACTGCACTTAAACAGCAGTTAGAACATCTAAGTTTTTCTGCATGGCTTCGTATGCTTGATACTCCTGTTAAACAAGAAACTGAAGCATCCTCTGAGGAAGAAATGGCTACCAAGATTAAAATAGATTATGAAACTATTCTGACACAGGATCATTTTGAGCAATGGCTAACACGACTCAATCAGGCAGAACTCTTCGCTTTTGATACCGAAACTACCAGCCTAAATTATACCAATGCTGAGATTGTTGGCGTTTCGTTCGCGATCGAACAGGGCAAAGCAGCATATATACCACTAGCTCATGATTATGCAGATGTTCCGATACAGCTCAATAGAGAACGCATTCTTAACAGCCTTAAGCCCTTGCTGGAAGACCCAGACAAACCCAAACTGGGACAGAACCTAAAATATGATGCCAATGTATTAGCCAACTGCGGGATCGAAATACAGGGAATACAGCATGACACCATGCTTGAGTCCTATGTATTTAATAGCACTGCCACCAAACATAATATGGATGACTTAGCTAAAAAATATTTAGGGGTTGAAACCGTTCACTATGAAGATATAGCGGGCAAAGGAGCTAAGCAGATCTGTTTTTCGGAAGTACCTATTGAACAGGCTGGCCCTTATGCCGCTGAAGATGCAGATATTACCTTAAGACTGCATCAGGTGCTTTCTGCAAAATTAAATAGCTATCCGCTATTGCAAAAGCTTTATGAAGAAATAGAAATTCCCTTGATCCCCGTGCTTTCGCGAATAGAAAGAAATGGCGTATTAATTGATACTGAGATGCTGGCTCAGCAAAGCCTTGAGCTCGCTAATCATATTATTGCTTTGGAGCAGCATGCACATGATTTAGCTGGACAGACATTTAATCTAGGTTCTCCAAAACAGATTCAGGAAATACTCTACGACCAGCAAAACCTGCCTGTATTAAAGAAAACACCTAAAGGCCAGCCATCGACAGCTGAATCGGTATTGCAAGAATTAGCAATTGACTATCCGCTGCCTAAATTGATTCTTGAATATCGAAGCATGAGTAAATTAAAATCTACTTATACCGATAAATTGCCTAGACAGGTCAATAAAAAAACAGGCAGAGTGCACACTTCTTATCATCAGGCTGTGGCAGCAACAGGCAGACTGTCTTCCTCAGACCCTAACCTGCAAAACATCCCTATCCGCAGCGCAGAAGGCCGAAAGATCAGACAGGCCTTTATTGCGCTAGAAAATCATAAATTAATAGCAGCCGACTATTCACAGATTGAATTGCGCATTATGGCTCACTTATCCGCTGATAAAGGATTATTGTCCGCATTTTCCAATGGTATAGATATACATAGGGCCACGGCAGCAGAAGTATTTGAAGTAGCTGTCGACCAAGTAACTACAGATTTGCGAAGATCAGCCAAAGCCATTAATTTTGGTTTGATTTACGGCATGTCCGCTTTTGGACTGGCTCAGCAACTGGGGTTATCCAGGGGGGAGGCACAGTCATATATTGACTTGTATTTTACGCGTTATCCCGGGGTAAAAGACTATATGGATAACATTCGGGAACAGGCCAAAGAACAAGGCTATGTTGAAACCCTATTTGGGCGCAGACTTTATCTGCCTGAAATCCACTCGCGCAATGCCGCACGCAGAAAATATGCTGAACGCACTGCAATCAACGCCCCTATGCAAGGAACTGCTGCTGATATTATCAAAATCGCGATGATCAATACACATCAATGGCTTATAGAAACTCAATCTAAAAATAAAATGATTATGCAAGTTCATGATGAACTAGTGTTTGAGGTGGCGGAACAGCAGGCCGATGATTTTTCCAGATCTATTCGGGATATTATGTGTTCAGCAGCCCAATTGGATGTACCTTTAATTGTTGATATAGGTGTGGGCAACAACTGGGATGAAGCTCATTGATAATTTTGATAAGCTCTTAATTTTTATGCCGTTAGAAAAAAACTTATTAACTTGTTAGCGTAAAAAGTGAACTGCTGAACTTATCAGTCAACTGTTTTTTTAAATATAGAGTGCGACTGCAAGTTCTTTATACCTAGTTTTTATTATATCTGCTATGCTCAACTAAACAGTTTTCTGAATCTTTATGCCGACTATTCAAAACCAAGAGCTAATTTCATTTGTTGAAAAAATGCCTGCATTTCCTAAAAGTGTGCAGAGGGTAGTGCAATTAACATCTGATATCAACGCATCAGCTAAAGAAATCGTTCGAGTGATTGAAAGCGACCCAGTTATGACAGTTAAAATTCTTAAAGTAATCAATTCCGCTTTTTATGGGCTACCGCAAAAAATAACGTCTATTCAGCGGGCCGTTGTACATATAGGCCTTAATACCATTAAAAACCTAGCTTTGAGCGTTGCCGCAATGGGAGTATTACAGCCGACAAACAAGGCTGATTTTGACACCCAGAAATTCCTGCTTCATTCGTTGACAACGGCATCGCTTTGCCGAATGCTGGCAGAAAAACTAAAAGTTAAAGCGTCAGAATGCAGTGATTTTTTTGTTGCGGGTCTGGTCCATGATTTTGGGAAAATAGTTTTTGCTGAATTTGACCCTGTCAACTTTAAACTAGCGTTAGATAAAAGTGCCAAAGAAAATATTTCTCTGCATGAGGCTGAATTTGAATTTATGGGGATAAACCATGCCCAGGTAGGGAAAATACTTGCAGAAAAATGGGAGCTTGATCCTGTATTGATTGATGCAATAGAACATCATCATGATACTCTAAACGAAACGATGCTGAGTGCCTGCATATTTACAGCCAACCAAATCAGTAAAAAACTGCAATTTGGATTTGCAGGAAACCCGGTTATAGAGGAAACCCCTGATGAGATAATTCCTCGATTTGAACTTACCCTGGATGATTTAATCTCTTCTTTGGGAGACTTGTCTCCCATAAAATCTGAAGCCCTTTCATTTATTAATTCATAAAAGGATGCTTGTATGAAACTTAGATTCTGGGGCGTTAGAGGCTCTATTGCAACGCCCGGTCCAAATACAGTTAAATATGGAGGCAATACCACTTGCATTGAGATTACAACTGATAATAATGATTTAATTATTCTGGATGCTGGAACAGGGATTCATCCTTTCGGACTCGAACTGCTCAAAAAACTGCCGGTTACCGCCCATCTTTTTATTACCCATACTCATTGGGACCATATACAGGGATTGCCATTTTTTTCCCCCATCTTCATCCCCGGAAACGAAGTACAAATTTATGGTGGCTTAGACCCCGTCACTAATGAGGGAATTGAGCGTGCTTTGGGTGTACAGCTTCAATATAGCTACTTCCCAATTCGCGAAGCTGAACTGAATGCAAAGGTAGAGTACAACACCATAAAGCCAGGAGAATCAGTCAGTATTGGGAATGCCAAAGTAACACCTATTCTTCTTAGCCATCCCGTACTCAATTTTGGCTATCGTATTGACTGTGATGGCCAATCCATTTTTTTTACTGGGGATTATGAACCTGTCTTCAATATTTATCAGCCAGAAGATGATGAGTATGAAGAATATCAGTCATTTATAGATCAAAAACAGCATGAGATCATAATGGCTATGAAAAATGTCGATGCACTTATTATCGATTCGTCTTATACCGCTGAGGAATATCTTGCCAAAAAAGGCTGGGGGCATGGCACCTATGCCTCGGCAATTGAACTTGCAGCCAAGGCACAGGCTAAAAAATTATTTTTTACTCATCATGAACCTACGCGGACTGATGACCAGCTTGAGCATATCTACGCACAATTGCTCAAGGACAATCCAAACCTTAAATATGAGGTGATTTTGGCTAAAGAAGGTGTGGATATTTATCTTTAGCAATGAAAAAAGCGTATATTCTTCTGTAATTAAGCTTTAAAACTAAACCATAAATCAAGCACTTTATGTACATCGTCTATTCCCGTTTTCTTTAGCGAGGAAAACAGCTGTAAGGTGATTTCTACATTACGCTCTTGCAATTCTTTCTGCACCTTTAATAAAGTATTTTTTGCCGCTCCATAATTTAGCTTGTCAGCCTTGGTTAATAGCATATGCAATGGCAGCTTGGCATATTCACACCATTCAATCATTTGCAGGTCAAACTCTGTTAACGGATGCCGAACATCTGTCACAAGAACAATGCCACAGAGAGCATTACGTTCTTGCAGATAGGTTTCCATCATTTTATGCCACTGTTTTTTTACCGCTAAAGGTACTTTTGCATAGCCATACCCAGGCAAATCTACAAATTTTCGCTGCTCGTCAATTTCAAAAAAATTAAGCAGCTGGGTTCGTCCAGGGGTTTTACTGATTCTGGCCAATGAATTTTGCCGAGTTAGCGTATTAAGGGCGCTAGACTTGCCTGCATTTGAACGCCCAGCAAATGCAACCTCTTTCCCTTGGTCTTCTGGAGCTTCAGTTACCTTAGATGCGCTCAGCATAAATTTAGCCTGATGATAAACTGGATTCATCGAGATCTCGCTTAGAATGTTGAATTCGGCTATTATATAGCCTATCTACAAAACTGGCTTCACTTAAACACACACCTTCTAGGGGAACATGATGATAAAAAAAATAATCGTTCTTTCAATTTCTCTCGCCGTTTCATCAGCATCTAGCTTTGCCTTTGCGGAAGGCAATGCCGCTATAGGAAAAACTAAAGCAGCCAGCTGTGCCGGCTGTCATGGCGAAGATGGCAATAGCATGGCCGCAACATTTCCTAAATTAGCCGGGCAGCATGCAGGATATATTGTTCAGCAGCTAAATGCCTTCAAAAATGGCAGCAGAAATGCACCTATGATGGCTCCTTTGGCTATGGGGCTGGATGAAGAATCTATAAAAGATATTGCCGCCTACTACGCCTCTAAAAAAATATCTGCAAACGAATTGCCCGTTTTTGAATATGACGAGGATGATGAAGAACTGACAGAAGAAGCCAAGGCTGAAAAAAATGCTGAATTAAAAGAACTTATAGTTTTGGGAGCTGATTTATATAGAAATGGAAATCTTAAAACTGAAGTTTCAGCCTGCATCGCCTGCCATGGGCCTGTTGGCGAAGGCAATAGACCAGCCTCATTCCCCTTGCTGCAAGGGCAGCATGCCGATTACTTAATAAAAGCGTTAACTGATTTTAAAAAGGGTGCACGCAGCAATACACCTGACAACATCATGCATATGATTGCAAAAAAAATGTCTGACAAAGAAATTAAAGCCGTTTCCTACCACATATCCATCAAGAAGTAGCAGGCATGAACTCTGGCAGACAAGATCTGTCAGAGTTCATGCCTGCTCAAAGGCTCTTTCTAACACGTAGACCCCTTTATTTGTTAGCCAAACTCATCAGCCTGAACTATATTTAATATAGGATGTCATTAATGTTCCAGCTCTTTAATGAACAATTACTCTTAAGGAATATGCTCAAAATATCTTTAGCTACTAAAGATTGTTATTTATGATAAAGCTTCTATTTCTAATTAAATTTGCTAAATTTATTTCATGTATATTCCTTATCCATACTCATAACACTCTATAGAGAACATTTACAATGTTAAATAAAATACTATTTTTTTTGTTTTTATCATTTGCCGGCTTTACACAGGCGGAATCTTTAGGTTATCAAACATTGACACCAGCCCAGCCCACGCAAAATCCAGATAAAATTGAAATTATTGAATTTTTTTCGTACGGCTGCCCACATTGCTATCACCTTGAGCCTGCACTTGAAAAGTGGTTAAAAACCAAACCGGAGAATGTTGAATTCATTCGCTATCCTGTTGTTTTCAACGCTTTATATGGCAAATATGCAAAAGCCTATTATGTAGCTGAAGCGCTAGGTGTTTTAGATAAAGTGCATGCAGATTTTTTTGATGCCATTCATAACAAAAAACAAAGATTAAGTTCTGAAGACCAGTTGGCTAAATTCTTCGTAGCCCACGGTGTTGATGAAGCTGAGTTCAGAAATACTTATAACTCATTCCTTATTGATACCAAATTTCGTCAGGCAAAAGCAACCCCCCCTCGCTATGGTATAACCGGTGTTCCTACCATTATAATTAATGGGAAATATAAAACCAGCGGCCCTCTGGCCAAATCAAACGAGAATATAGTCAAGGTAATTGAACAGTTAATTCAGAAAGAAAGCCAGACAAAATAACCTGCGAAACCTTTCAGCCTATTTATTTTGTTAGATAGGTTGAAAGACCTTTTCATTTCAGCATACTTTGGAGCGAGGGTTTATAGCTTCCGGAAGTTATAAAATCCTTGCCCTTATAATTATCAGGACCATTCAATGAGCATCTTTAGCGACAAAGATAACCCAGATAGATGGAAAAACAAATATTATAATTTACTGGATGAAAATGAAGACATTACAAAAGCAAACCAGAACAAAGAAGACCTGCTTTGTAAAACCATTATCCGTCTTTCGCTTGCAGCCACGGGACTAAATAAACAGCTTGACCCTCACCTGCTAAATATTAGAAACCAGTTAAAAAATGGCCTAAAAAGTGACAAGCTTAAAACGGAACTGGAAAAATTCTCCAACGCGCTACTGACACTTGAGGAGCCTGTTCCAGAAAGCTCACTTCCCAGCGCTAATTTACTGTTTGAATTTCTGTTGCAGCGCTTTTCTGATCAAAAAAAAGAAATTCAGCATATAGAAGCTAAATATAAAAGAAATGGCTATGCAAATTCGCAATATCTGATTATTGCAATTAATGACCTAATTGATTCTATACAGCATATTGAGCCAATAGCAGAACTCACACCAAAAATAGAAAAACCGATTATTGATTCAATTGACTCTGATTCTATAAATGTTCAGTTGCAGCATTTATTGGAAGGTACGGAAATACCCGCTAAATTTGAAGCTCAGGCAGAAAAACTAAAACAGAAACTGTATGGCCACACTCCGCTTGCCAGTATTCTTGATGAAACCGTTATCCTGCTATTTCAAATAAAAAAGCACTTTCAATCAGAGCAGCAAGATATGGCTGTTTTTCTTGCCCAGTTAACTGAGCAGCTAACTGAACTGGGGATCAAAGCATCCGGAGCCAAATATGTAGCTGAGACTAGAGCAAAAAAAAGAAACCAGCTTGATGATTCCGTTTCATCTCAAATGCTTGAATTACAGAATAGCTCAAAAAATGCCACTGAACTGGAACCCTTAAAGCAAATTATACATTCACGGCTCGAAGACATTTCAAAACAGATATTAAAGCAACAGGTTCAGGATGAAATTGAACGCAGCAAAACAAATCAGGAATTAGATTTTTTAACACATAAAATTACTGTGATGGAGCAGGAATCTCGGCAACTAAATAACAAACTTATATCCGCTCACCAACGAGCAACGCATGATCCTTTAACGGGCCTGCCAAACCGCCTAGCCTATGATGAACGTTTCAGCACAGAAATGGCTAGGTGGAAACGGTATAAAACACCGCTTTCTCTGCTTATTTGGGATATTGATTTCTTTAAGCAGATCAATGATACTTTTGGCCACAAAGCAGGCGATAAAACACTTGTCTTAATAGCCAAGCTACTTTCTCATCACTGCCGAGAAACTGATTTTGTTTCACGCTTTGGCGGTGAAGAGTTCACTATGCTGCTATCTGATACCAATGCTCAGGCCGCATTGCAATCAGCCAATAATATCCGGCAAATAATAGAGGCAACAGCTTTCAATTCAAATGGCGAGAAAATATCGATCACTATTTCTTGCGGCATCACCCAGCTAACATCAGATGATTCTGGTGAATCTGCTTTTAACCGTGCAGATGAGGCACTGTATGCCGCAAAAAAAAATGGCCGAAACCAATGTGTGGTCATGTAAAGCCAATAATGGAATGAACTTCAGATATTTTGCCTATAGCTATGTAATCTGAAGGCTTAGGAGGGCATGATTGAAATTTAAAGTTTCTAGTGAAAACCTGTTAGCAATTTGCCAGGTTTCACGACGTTAACCTATGAA
Organism: Methylomonas sp.; assembly: GCA_026988155.1. Taxonomy (GTDB): domain Bacteria; phylum Pseudomonadota; class Gammaproteobacteria; order Methylococcales; family Methylomonadaceae; genus QPIN01. The sequence continues at coordinate 63,761 of JALSLW010000061.1, forward strand.
CTGTTAATAGACATTTAAAAAATTGGTCTATACTTAGGCTCATAACAGGCATCAGAACTCAATCAATGGATACTCCAAACAACAGCGATATAGACAAACTATTGTATAAACTGGTTTTTCAGTTCTCCATTTATGCACTAGGCAGTAATAAACAGTTAGACCCTTTGCTTGTTAAAATAAATAAAAGTCTTAAACAGGGGCTTAATTATCATAGTTTAACGCCAGAATTTATTGCACTGTCAAAAACGTTAGCGCATATTTCTAAACAGGAAAAATCAACTGACGGCAATGCCTCGCCATCTTCTATAGAATACCAAAGATATTTAATTGATCGCCTTAATAAATTACTTGCCGAAACAGATATCCCCTTTAAATTTCAAAGACAGTACAAACTGCTGCAGCAAAAGAGCAGGATCAAAAAGCCTAATGGGGAAGATACAAAAAAGGCTATTGATTTAGCTCTTTCACTGCTGTTTAGCATTAAAGATCAGGCGTTATCTGAACAGCATGATATTGAAGACTTTTTTTCTAAATTTTCTAAGCAATTCATGTTGCTTGGGGAGCATGTTGCCGATGTCGGCAAATCAAATGAGGCATCTATAGAAAATAGTAAAAATTTATCCGATGCCATTAATGTACAGGTTGATAATATAAAAAGCAGCTCTGCTAATGCTGTAGAGCTTTCGTCTTTACAGAAAAATATTGCCCAGCATATTCAGGAACTGTCTCTCCAGTGCCAGCAGCATCAGGAAAAAGAGAATAGCCAATTGCTGGAATCTCAAAAACAGCTCAGCTTAATGACTGAGAAATTGCAACAACTAGAAGTTGAAACGGATTCATTGCGCAGCAATCTTAAAGTCGTGCATGATAAAGCCTTAAGCGATGCGCTGACGGGGTTGCCCAACAGAATGGCCTATGATGAAAGAATTAAGATTGAATTTAATCGCTGGCATCGTTATAAATCTCCATTGTCCCTAGTTATATGGGATATTGACCTATTTAAAAGTATAAATGATACCTATGGCCATAAAGCAGGCGACAACACTTTGGCTATTGTTGCCCAGTTGCTTTCAGCAAATTGCAGAAAAACCGACTTTATTGCCCGCTACGGCGGAGAGGAATTTGTTATGTTGCTACCTAATACAACGTCGGCACAGACACTGATAGTGGCGGAAAAAATAAGGCCTATTATTGCAAACTCTGGCTTTAACTATCATGGAGAATCTATAAAGCTGACCATTTCTTGCGGTATCAGCCAGTTTTCAGAAGGCGATGAACAAGAGACTGCCTTTGAACGTGCTGACCAGGCACTATACCTGTCTAAAGAGCAGGGAAGAAATAAATGTTCAATTATTGATAAATGATCTAAAAAAGTTAATTGGCTGAACAAAATTGTTATCTCCGCTCAATATTTCTCCGACACCAATGCTCCCTCCAAAAAATACTGGTGTACGTAGTGAACGTAAGTCGCTATCTGGTATTATCGAGATTGATGAGGCTTTAGTCAGTGGCGTTGAACACGGTGGAAAATGAGGACGAGGAATAAATAAAGCAATGGTAGTAATTGCAATTGAACCAAAAGAACCAAAAGGGTTTGCTAGGGTATGAATGCGACATATACCTGATGCATCTGGTGAGGCATTAATTCCTTTCATCTGTGATACTGTCAGACTCGGATCGGTAGTGCAAACCGATGGATGGAATGGATAAAATCAAGTGCAGAAACAGGGTTACTTGCATCCCCCCCACTATTCTGTCTTCAATAAGTGATCCTGCACATATTTCAATGCCTGGTGTTCATCGTATAGCGAGTCTTCTTAAGAGATGGATTCTTGGTACTCACCAAGGATCTGTTTGTACTCAACATCTACAATCATATCTAGAAGAATATACTTTTCGCTTTAACCGTCACACATCACTTAGTCGAGGATTGGTATTCCGCCACCTTCTGGAACAAGCTATTGTTACTGAGCCAGTGGTTAGAGACAAAATAGCTCGAAGATAATGGCCATAGTCCTTATCGAGAGCTATTCTGCAGAATTTTTGTCCAGATTTTTCACAAAACCGTGAAGCGAAATACACTCACCCATTTGGTGAATAGTAAAAAACTGGATTAAACTGTTTATTTAACAAGTTACAGTTAAACTATGCGTTCAACTGATTTATTTAGGATTATGCTTACCTAAAGGTTGTGGTATCCAGTTTCTTCATGAAGGATAATATCCAGACCTTGAATCTCTTCATCATTAGAAACACGCAATCCAATAAATTTATCAATTATTTTCAACATAGCAAAACTGAAACCGCCACTCCAAATAATAGTGACAGCAATCGCCAGCGCCTGAACCCCCACTTGATCGATGATTGATACATTATCAGCCAGTCCCAGGCCACCTAAACTGCTAGCTGCAAAAAACCCCGTCAGTAATGAGCCGGTAATGCCGCCTACGCCATGCACTGGAAATACATCTAATGAATCATCAATTTTTAATGAGCGTTTAACGTATTGAGTAGCATAGAAACAAACGATACCTGCAGTAACACCTATTATCAATCCCCCAGCCGGCCCAACAAAACCAGAGGCAGGAGTAATTGTACCCAGGCCAGCAACCATGCCGGTTACAATGCCCAGTACACTTGGCTTGCCAAATTTCATCCATTCAATAAACATCCAGGTCAGCGAGCCTGCTGCAGCACCTATATGAGTTACTAACATTGCCATACCAGCCGCTCCGTCAGCCGTTAATGCACTGCCCGCATTAAATCCAAACCAGCCAACCCATAACATTCCGGCACCCGTCACTACCATAGGCATATTATGCGGAGGCATTGGCGTAGTCGGAAAACCTTTTCTTTTGCCTAATACCAATGCAGTGACCAATGCCGCTACACCGGCATTGACATGAATAACAATGCCGCCGGCAAAATCCATAACCCCAAGGTCGGACAGCCAGCCTCCGCCCCAGATCCAGTGACAAACCGGCATGTAAACGACTATCAGCCACAATGTAGAAAACCAGAGCATAGCCGAAAATTTCATTCTTTCTGCAAATGCACCCACAATCAAAGCCGGTGTAATAATGGCAAAGGTCATTTGGAACATAAAATATACAGATTCAGGTATATCGCCAACCAGACTATCCGTGCTCAAACCGGGCATAAAAGCCTTAGATGCGCCACCAATAAACTTCTGCATTTCGCCGCCATCAGCAAAAATAAAACTGTATACTTCCGCCAGCCATAGAATAGAAACAATGCAGGTAATGGCAAAACACTGCATTAATATAGACAGCACATTTTTGCTTCTAACTAATTCCGCATAAAATAAAGATAGCCCTGGCAATGTCATAAAAAGAACTAACGCCGTTGACGTCAATATCCATGCCGTATTTGCCTGGTTTAATTCATCGGCACCAGCAATACTGGGCAGCATTAACAGACAAAACAGCCAATTATAATTTTTTAATTTCATTTATCTAATGTCTAAAATATTTTTTAAAATCTAGGGCTCAACAAAGCCATAAAAAGGCGGTCATTAGCTTTTGCCTTCTTGCAAAGTTGCTTGTACTGAACCGTTAAACTCAGATAGCTGCCGGTCCTGTTTCGCCGGTTCTAATTCGAATAACCTGCTCTAAATTAGATACAAATATTTTCCCATCACCAATTTTTCCTGTGTTCGCAGCTTTTACAATAGTTTCTACAGCCTGCTCTGTATGGTCTTCTGCAACAGCAATCTCTAATTTAACCTTGGGTAAAAAATCTACTACATATTCTGCGCCTCTATACAGTTCAGTATGGCCTTTTTGTCGTCCAAAGCCTTTTACCTCAGTAACTGTTACACCTGTTACTCCAATTTCAGAAAGTGCTTCTCTAACATCATCTAATTTAAATGGTTTTATTATTGCTGTTATTAATTTCATTCTTATTCCCAGTTGACCTTAAATACCTCAAAGAGGCTGTTGTTTAAATATCATAGTGAATTATGACTCAAGATACAATTGCCATATTCCAAAATAGTGCAAACGGAGAATAAAACCGAACTTTATTAGTGCAAAAAAAAACGGGTGCATCCTTTGCACCCGTTTTATTAGATTGCCAATTAAAATATATTGCTTTTTAACTGGTTTCGATATGCCTCGCCATTTGCAAAGCTAAGAGCTATATCATTTTTAGCCTTTACTAGAGTCTGTAAACTCAGGATAAGCTTCCATTCCGCATTCAGAGAAATCTACGCCTTGGTATTCATCTTCTTCGCTTACTCGAATGCCCATAACAACTTTAAGAATAAACCAGGTAATTAAGCTGGAGATAAACACAAAACCAAAAATAGAGATGATGCCTATTAACTGCGCCTTAAGTGTTGCTTCAGGATTAGTAATGCAAACAGCCAGCAATCCCCATATGCCGACAATTCCGTGAACTGATGTAGCACCCACTGGATCATCAAGCCTTAATTTATCAATGGTTACAATTGAAAGGACAACAATTAAGCCGCCTACGGCACCAATCAGAGTAGCAACCATCGGCGTAGGTGTCAAAGGCTCTGCCGTAATGGCAACCAGCCCAGCTAAAGCACCGTTCAGGGTCATTGATAAATCAGCTTTGCCAAACATCATTTGAGCGGTAATTAGTGCAGCAACAACGCCGCCTGCGGCCGCCGCATTCGTATTAACAAACACCATGGCTACAGCATTTGCTTCGCCAACATCTGAAATCTTTAGTTCTGAACCGCCATTGAAACCAAACCAGCCTAACCATAGAATGAAGGTTCCTAAAGTAGCCAATGGCATATTACAGCCAGGAATCGGATAGATTGCTCCATTTTCGCCGTACTTGCCTTTACGGGCGCCCAGCAGCAATACGCCTGCAAATGCCGCAGTAGCTCCACATAAATGCACCACCCCTGATCCGGCAAAATCAAGGAATCCTAGGCCGTCTAAAAAGCCGCCTCCCCATTTCCAATAACCTTGCAGAGGATAGATAAAGCCTGTCATCACAACGGCAAAAGCTAAAAACGCCCACAGTTTCATGCGCTCAGCCACTGCACCAGAGACAATTGACATGGCTGTTGCAACAAAAACTACCTGAAAGAAAAAATCAGACAGGTTGGAGTAATATGTCTCGCCTTTGCTCCCTAAAACTGCATCTACTGTATTATCATCACCCAGCAAGAAACTAATGCCAGGCCATACGCTATTAACAGCAGCATCCCCAGGATACATAATGTTATATCCAGATAGCATATACATCACGCAGGCAATGGCAAACAGTGCAATATTCTTAGTTAGGATTTCAGTTGTATTCTTGGCTCTGACCAGGCCAGCTTCCAGCATGGCAAACCCAGCGGCCATCCACATGACTAATGCTCCACTCATTAAGAAGTAGAACGTATCGAGCGCATAACTCAGCTCAGTTATTTTGTTTAAAGCTTCCACTTTATCACCTCTATTTTAATTGTTATTTTATAAGGCTTCGTTACCCGTCTCGCCTGTACGGATGCGCACAACCTGTTCTAGATTGGTCACAAATATTTTTCCATCCCCTATTTTTCCTGTGTTAGCCGCTTTAGCAATTGCTTCAACAGTCTGCTCGACTAGCTCCTCGCCGACGGCCGCTTCAATTTTTGCCTTAGGTAAAAAGTCAACAACATATTCAGCCCCGCGATAAAGTTCTGTATGACCTTTTTGACGCCCAAAACCTTTAACTTCAGTGACTGTAATGCCAGAAACCCCTATATCAGAAAGTGCTTCACGCACATCATCCAATTTAAAAGGCTTAACAATAGCGGTTATTAATTTCATAAATACCCTCGTTTGATATGGTTGGTAATAATCACTTATTGTCAAAGCATTTAATATGCCAACCTTTAACCTTTGATTTGATAGGCGAAATGAGAAAACGAGTCACAAACGCCCATCCAAAAGACCTATTTTGGTGCACTTATTGTCTTTTGCGCACCAAAATAGATTAAAACCAATACATACCTTTGTTTTTAAAGATTTATTTTATTTTTTTAATGAGTTTGTTTTTATGGCTTTTGGGTCAAAAATTTACAAAAACTGAAGAAAAAAAAATAAACACTGAAAAATCAATCATTTGATAATTCCCACAGAAAGCTGCCTGTTGCTTAAGAGCAACACATTTAACGCACCAAAATGCATCACTTTCACAAGACAGATTCTCCAACATCTCGCCAACTATTTGTTATAAAAGAAAAATTATTTTGGCATTTTTTTTGCTTGCCTTTTCACTAACTTTAATAAAAAGGGTTAGTTATGAATAAAACAAATTTGTCTGTTGCAATTGCACTACTTGCAACAAGTTCTGTATCAACCGCCGCTGATGACACTTCATTTTATGGTTTTACCCCATCAGCCAGTGTTGCTTTAACCACTGATTATATGTGGAGAGGCGTTTCACAATCAAACAACGACCCTGCCATTCAAGGTTCTTTTGATTTAAGTCACGAATCAGGCCTTTATGTTGGTGCCTGGGGATCAAATGTAGAATTTGGCGACCAAAATACAAGCATGGAGCTTGATGTGTACGGTGGTTTTTCTCGAGACACTGATTTTGGTGGCATATTACCTTTTGCCTTCACATATGATCTTGGGGTTTTGCGTTATGAATATACAGCCTCACCAGATTCAGGATTCACTGAATTATATTTTGGAGGTGCAGTCTCTCCTTTTGAAAATTTCAACCTTAGCGCCTACTGGTATTATGGGCTAAAGATTGACCACACAAAACCTGGCGAATATACCGATATCTCGGCAGACTATACATTACCTGATTCATTGGGCGGAATAACAATTCTTGCTCACGCTGGCTATTACAACCAAAAAAACACTAGCGTTTCGGGCGATGACTACTGGGATTGGAAAGTCGGGATTGCAAAAGATATTGGCGGCTTTAATTTTGAAGTTGCTTATTTTGATACCGATAATACCGGCGGCGGCGGCGTTTATGGAGGAAGCCAAAGCTTAAATGACGGTCGCGTAGTTGCAACCATCTCAAGAGAATTTGGCAATCCCCATGGCTCAGCAATGTTCTCTGACAGCTTTCACGCCAGTGCAAGTGCGGCTTTAACCACCAACTATATTTGGCGCGGTGTTTCTCAATCTAATAATGAGCCAGCAATTCAAGGTTCATTTGACCTGTCTCATGACTCTGGTCTATATGTCGGTGTCTGGGGATCTAGCTACGAATTTGAAGACCACGCAAGCATGGAGCTGGATCTTTATGGCGGTTTTTCTAGAGAAACCGATTTTGGGGGCGTGCTTCCTTTTGCAGTAACTTATGATTTAGGTGCTCTTCGCTACGAATACACCTCAGCTTCAGCTGCGAATTTCACAGAGCTATACTTTGGCGCCTCTGTTTCTCCAGTAGAAAACCTAAATGTGAGTGCCTATTGGTACTATGGCTTAAAGATTGAGCACACTACACCAGGCGAATATACAGATATGGCTCTTGACTACACATTGCCAGAATCACTTGGCAGCATTACCTTGCTGGGTCATGCTGGGTACTATAACCAGAAAAATGGTGGTGACGACTATTGGGACTGGAAAGCTGGTGTTGCAAGGGATTTCAGCATATTTAACCTAGAAGTTGCGTACACAGACACCGATGATGCTAATGCTAGAAATTCTAATGGCAAAAGTCTAGATGATGGCAAAGTTGTTGCGACAATCTCAACAACATTCTAAGCCTCTTATTTATAAGTGCTTAAACTAAAAACGGGGCGTATGCCCCGTTTTTTTTGCTCAAATGACAGAAAAAATGGTATGGTGTAAAAGTTTTTAAAAAAACCAGACTAATTATAAATACAACCTTCGGAGACAAGTTAAATGTCAGTAGAAAACGTTCTTAAAATGATCCAGGAAAACGACGTCAAATTTGTTGATTTTCGTTTTTGTGATACCCGCGGTAAAGAGCAGCATGTAACATTCCCTGCTCATACGATTGATGAAGACACTTTTGAAGACGGCAACATGTTTGATGGTTCTTCAGTTGCTGGCTGGAAGGGGATTAATGAATCTGACATGATTTTAATGCCCGATCCTGCAACAGCTGTTTTAGACCCATTTTTTGACGACACAACCCTGATTTTGCGCTGTGATATTATTGAACCTAATGATATGCAGGGCTACGAACGCGACCCACGCTCTATCGCACACCGCGCCGAAGCCTATATGCAATCGACCGGCATTGCGGATAACGCATACTTTGGCCCTGAAAATGAATTTTTCGTTTTCGACGATGTAAAATGGAATGCAGATATGGGCAGCTGTGGCTACAAAGTTGATTCTGAAGAAGCAGGCTGGAACTCTGAAAAAGCATACGAAGACGGCAACATTGGTCACCGTCCAGGCGTAAAAGGCGGTTACTTTCCTGTACCACCAGTTGATTCTTTGCAAGATATGCGTTCTGCAATGTGCCTTGTTCTTGAAGAAATGGGACAAACAACAGAAGTGCATCACCACGAAGTTGCAACTGCCGGTCAGTGTGAAATTGGCACAAAATTCAACACTTTAGTTAAAAAGGCAGACGAAGTTTTAGAGCTAAAATATGTTGTAGCCAACATTGCACATGCATATGGCAAAACAGCAACTTTTATGCCTAAGCCTCTTGTTGGAGATAATGGTAACGGCATGCACGTTCATCAGTCTTTATTTAAAGATGGCAACAACTTATTCTCAGGCGATTTATACGGCGGTTTATCTGAAACTGCTTTATTCTATATTGGCGGTATCATCAAGCATGCAAAAGCACTTAATGCATTTGCCAATGCATCTACAAACAGCTACAAACGCTTAGTGCCTGGCTTTGAAGCCCCTGTAATGCTAGCTTACTCTGCGCGCAACCGTTCTGCATCAATCCGCATTCCTTTTGTAAACAACCCTAAAGGCCGTCGCATTGAACTTCGTTTTGGCGATTCTACAGCAAACCCTTATCTGTGTTTTGCCGCAATGCTAATGGCTGGTCTAGATGGGATTGAAAATAAAATCCATCCTGGCGATGCAATGGATAAGGATTTATACGATTTGCCTCCAGAAGAAGAAAAAGCAATTCCACAGGTTGCTGTTTCTTTTGATGAAGCATTAAAAGCTTTGGACGAAGACCGTGAGTTCTTAACTCGTGGCGGCGTATTTACTGATGATGCAATTGATGGCTATATTGATCTAAAAATGGAAGAAGTAACTCGTCTGCGGATGAGCACTCACCCTGTAGAATTTGATATGTATTATAGCTTGTAAGTTTTTTTGCTGCTTGGCAGCATCAGTACGAAGAAAAAAGCGCCCCTTTTTGGGGCGTTTTTGTTTGTAAAAATAGCTTGCTAAACTATATTATGTACAGAGACTTTTCCGTCTCAGTCTCTAATTTTCATGTTTTGCGGGCGTTGATTCAATAAATGTCAGCCAGAATTGCGTTCTCGTTCAGCCCTATTCAGCATTAGACTTTTCTCCTTAAGCTACCTGTGACCGTGCAATGCCTAGGGGACAATAAACCACCTTATCAACCATTTTTCATTCGCCAAATGGTATAAAAATTGCTTTTAAAATAGCCAATCTCAGCCAATTACTTATCTCCGTGTATAAAAAGATACTCGCTCACCTTAATGAGGCAATTTTATTATTTAATCAGAAATTAATTTTGACCTACATAAACTCAGCAGGTGAAATATTGCTGGCTGATAGTGCAAAGCATTTGCTAGGCCTTTCCGCAGAGACTTTGTTCAGATCTTCTGACTCACTGCTATTAGACTTACAGCAATGCTTGAAGAATAACGAGCCCTTGGTTGACAGAGAATTAAGCTTCTCATATCTTAAGCAGTCGATGACCGTCAACTTCAGCGCCACACCTCTACTGGAGGAGGGGGCGTTGAGCGAAATTTTAGTAGAACTTCAGCAAATCGATAGACATCTGCGCATCAGCAAAGAAGAACAGCTGCTTGCACAGCAAAATATTAGCCGAATGCTGGTGAAAGGTCTGGCTCATGAAATAAAAAACCCGCTTGGCGGCATTAGAGGGGCGGCACAATTGCTTGAACTTGAATTGCACGAGCCTGAATTAAAAGAATATACTCAAATTATCATTCAGGAATCTGATCGTTTAAAATCCTTAATGGACAGAATGCTGGGACCAAATAAACCTTCAAATAAAGAGCCTTTAAATATCCATCGAGTTCTTGAGCGTGTCAGACAGTTAGTCATTGCTGAGGGTGGAAATAATATTAGCATTGCTACTGATTACGACCCGAGCATCCCCGACTTGACTGCCGATAAAAACCAGCTTATTCAAGCTGTACTCAATATTGTGCAAAACGCTGTTCAGGCGATGCCTCAGGGTGGCAACATAATTTTGAGAACACGTATTCAGCGCCACATGACCATCGGCCGCAAACGCTACAGGTTAGCTGCAAAAATAGATATTATCGACAACGGCCCAGGCATTAATGATAAGCTTATGAACCAAATATTTTACCCTCTGATTACCAGCCGAGCTGAAGGCACTGGACTTGGACTGTCCATTGCCCAATCATTGATTAATCAGCATAATGGTCTGATTGAATGCGAAAGCGAACCGGGAAACACTATCTTTTCTATCTATTTGCCTTTGGAGAATGCGCATGCAGAATCCTAATATTGTCTGGGTAGTTGATGATGATAAATCCATACGCTGGGTACTTGACAAGGCATTGCAAAAAGCCTCCATGGTATGCAAAAGCTTTGCCAATGCATCCAATCTATTAGATGCTCTGCAGACAGAAAGGCCTGACGCATTGCTCACTGACATCAGAATGCCGGGCATGGATGGCCTTGAACTATTAAAAAAAGTGCAGCAAAGCTATCCTGACCTACCTGTCATTGTAATGACCGCCCACTCGGATCTGGACAGTGCAGTTTCAGCTTTTCATGGTGGCGCTTTTGAATACCTGCCTAAGCCTTTTGATATTAATGAGGTGGTTGATGTAGCACAAAGAGCCTGTCTACAGAGCAAACAGCGTGAAACGCTTGATAAAAGCGAGCCAGAACGGCTTGAAGAAACACCTGAAATAATTGGTGAAGCACCTGCCATGCAGGAAGTGTTTAGAGCCATTGGCCGTCTGGCCCGTTCACATATTACTGTGCTGATTAATGGCGCGTCAGGGACAGGAAAGGAGCTAGTGGCAAAAGCTTTGCATAGACACAGCCCGAGAAGCAAAAAACCCTTTATAGCGCTCAACATGGCCGCAATCCCAAAAGACCTGATGGAATCAGAACTCTTTGGGCATGAGAAAGGCTCTTTTACCGGTGCGCATACCCGAAGAGCAGGACGTTTTGAGCAGGCCAATGGGGGCACCCTGTTTTTAGATGAAATAGGTGATATGCCTGCAGAACTGCAAACGCGACTGCTGCGCGTATTGGCTGATAATATGTTCTACCCTGTCGGATCTCATACGGCCGTTAAAGTTGATGTGCGAATTATAGCGGCAACACATCAAAATTTGGAACTGCTCGTCGAAAATGGACTTTTTAGAGAAGATTTATTTCATCGTCTTAATGTAATTAGAATACATATTCCGCCATTATGTGAGCGTAAACAGGATATTCCGCTATTAATGAGCCACTTCCTTAACGTGGCTTCCGTAGAATTGAACAGTGAAGTTAAGCAGCTAAAACCGGAAACTGAAATTTTTTTAAGCTCGCTGCCCTGGCCTGGCAATGTGAGGCAGCTAGAAAATACTTGTCGCTGGCTTACAGTGATGGCTTCAGGCAGAGAAATTTATCTGGAAGATCTTCCGCCCGAGCTGACAAGTACAGAAAAAGAAAATGCAGCAGAGGCCAGTGGAAACTGGGAAATATTGCTAGAAGAAACCATTAAGCACCAGTTGCAACTAGGCCGGCCAGAAGTTGCAAAAACTATTATTCCCGAGGTTGAAAGCATTCTTATTAAATCAGCGCTAAACTACACTTCCGGCAGGAAAAATGAAGCAGCCTTGCTGTTAGGCTACGGGAGAAACACGCTCACCAGAAAAATAAAAGAATTGAAAATTGAATGACTGCTTATATGCGGATATAGCTGACGGACAATCAAGGTATAGCCCCCTGTTTTTCGTTACAGGCATTCAATTAAAAAATATAAGGCTATAAAGCAAGGCAGGAGCAACTGCCAAGAAGCCTATTCGTAACCTCAGCTATACACTGTTCTGTCCCGGCCGGGATTTTAAGATTATCTCTGTCAATAAGCTCTCGCGATGATTTTAAGTACCCACGTTAAATTAATTTTACTTGGGTACTTATGCCTGAAATGCATTTTGTATCCAGTTTATATCCGTATCATTTGACATTGCAATCACATCAAACCGAATCGGACTATTGTTCTTATGGGTGGATAAATAGTACTGCGTTGCGGCTATGATGCAGGACTGTTTTTTTTGAGATATGCTTTCCAGCGCCCCGCCATACCTGTTAGATTTTCTGAATCTGACCTCAACAATAACCAGTGTTTCGGCATCTTTCATAATGAGATCAAGTTCACCGCCTTTACACTGAAAGTTTTTATCAATAAGCATTAGGCCCTGCTTTAATAAAAAATCGCAGGCAAGCTGTTCCGATTTTTGCCCACGAATTAAATGCGCAGGACGACTTGGAGCCTTAAACATTATTGTGAAGGCCTAAAAACCATATTTTCATCATTATTAACCTTTTCCTGCAAAACGGGCAGTCCTTTAATAAATTTTGCACAGACCAGCTGACGGGTAACCCTGTTTTCCATATCAAGCGACAGAATGCCAGTTGCACCTGCATAAGGAGTGCTGGAAATATGTTCAAGTTCGGAGATTATATTAAAGGAATCAATCCCCAGGGCAATAAGTCTCAAATACCTGGAAGGCAGGTTTTGCCAGCTATCACGCAATGATTCCTGGCTAAGCTCTCCTGGGTAGCTGTCAGGAAAAAGCCAGGGAATATCGCAAAAGGTAATGCCATTTAGATCTATATCTGCCACTGGATTAGGTTCTCCGGCATAGATCTGCGGAGATGCATAGACGGGTACCTGAGTTGCCCGGTAGAATTGCAATTGCGGATAAATGGAACGGGCCTTCTGTGCAGAAGCAGATAGCAAAATGGCATCTACATCGGCTCGCCTGCGTTCTTGGTGCTCAATGCCTCTGCCAAGAAACTGTTTAAGTTTTCGATAGCGAAACTGGCTTTCATCAAGGTTAAGAAGGTTTTTTATTGATACTGAAAAATCACTGCCTCTGGAATTATAAAACTGAGATTCAAGGACAGTACCGCCCGTTTCCTGCCAGTATTCAATTAAATAGTCTGCCGTACGATGCCCTCGTTTAGACTCTGGCGCTAGCACCAGTACTTTTTTAACTCCATGCGAAGCTGCCTCGCTTGCAATCTGTTTAGCCTCATCAATAGGACTTAATCCGAACTGAAATAAGTTATCTTTGGCTAAATTTGCAACATGGTTTAAGGCAAGAACGGGTACGCTTAACTCAGTTTCTAAAGCAAGCTCCTGAATATTAGCTTTGCTTAGAGGGCCAATGACTAATTCTGCCCCTTCAGAAATGGCTTGGCGATACAGATTGACAGCATTATTTGCCGAGCTGTCATAAAAACGAATTGATGGCTGATAATCTGTCTGCGGATGGTGGTAGGCAGCCAAAAAACCTTCTTTAATTGTTTTGGCCGCTTTGGCATAGCGTCCTGACTCAGGCAGCAGCAGAGCAATTGCCGCCGGTATCTTAAAGCTATTCTTTAGGCTCTCAGCGCCATCTTCAAGATATGCCTGCAAAAAGTCTGTGTCAGCTGGGTGCTGGGGAAATAGCTGTCTCCATCCATTTATAGCATCCTGAAATGAAGCGGAATGATAATTGTACTTGTTGCTGTTCAGCAGTTTAGCCAAGGCCATCCAGCCCCCTAAGACATCAGAAGCAGATGGCTGCTGGCTAAGCGTTTGAGAGGGAAGCAGGCGCAATGTATCCAGAATAACCTTGCTGTTATCCTCATGCTGAATATACCTAAGCAGTGGTGCCAGCTGAATGCGAGCCCGAACACTTTGCAGCTGATTTCCTGTTAATGCATGGGCAAAGGCTAAAGACTGGTAAAATGTTATTTTATCTTCGGCATTTAGGTTCTGAGGCTGAGTGACATTTAATTTGCTGAGCGCTTTTTCAGCTTCACCATTACTCAAATGTATTTGGATAAGGATTAAATTTAATTTATTGCGCTGCTCAGCCGTCAATAAATTCTGATCGATTGAATCAGCAACTGTTTGAGCCAGCTGACTGTCCCCAGACTGAAGATATGCCTCGGCAGCCAAAAGATTATATTCATTAAGACGGGCAGGCTTAGTTTTGGCAAGAGCCTGATATAGTTGGCCGGCCTGTTTATGCTGGCCACGCTGTGAATAATACTCGGCTTTGATAGACTCATTCACATATTGATAGCGATGAACCGCCTGTTTAGTCGAGCAGCCGGAAAGTAAAAATAAGCAAAGAGTAGATATAGTTACATAATGGCGGTTCATGAATGGACAGGCCTATTTTTAAATGAGAGAAAAGTATCAAATGTTCGGTAAATTATACGTTGTTGCAACACCTATAGGCAATTTAGCAGATTTTACCTATAGAGCCGTTGAAACTTTAAAAGATGTCGACTTGATTGCGGCAGAAGACACTCGACATGCAAAAACGCTGCTGCAGCATTATGCCATTAATAAGAAAATGGTTTCTTTGCATCAGCATAATGAAGAAAAAACTGCGCCGGGCTTAATAGAAAAGATGAAAAGCGGGTTAAATATAGCTTTGGTTTCTGATGCTGGCACCCCGCTGTTAAGTGACCCCGGAATGCCTCTGGTCAAATTGGCAAGGCAGCAGGGTATAGAGGTCTCGCCAATTCCTGGAGCCTGTGCATTAATTGCGGCATTGTCGGTATCAGGCTTGCCCGTTACACGATTCACCTTTGAAGGCTTTTTGCCCAGGACCTCTTCAGCCAGAAAATTAATCTTTACCCAAAAGAAAAATGATGCGGCTACTTGGGTATTTTATGAATCTAGCCACAGAATATTAGCCTCGCTGGAAGACTTGCAAGAAATTATAGCAGGAGACCGGAGAATTGCCTTAGCAAGAGAGTTAACTAAAATATATGAAACAGTAGTTAATGATACTTTAGATAATGTACTGGAACAGGTAAAAAGCAATGGCAATATGCAGAAGGGTGAGTTTGTTGTGCTTGTCGAGGGTGCGGTAGCTGAAAAAAATGTATCTGAAATAAGCGAAGATCAGAAACGTGTTTTATTGATTTTATTAAAACAATGCTCTATTAAAACAGCGGTAGCAATGGCGGCTGAAATAACAGGGGCTAGAAAAAAGGTGCTGTACCAGTCAGCATTAGAGCTAAAGGAAAGTAGTGCGGAGTAAATATTCAAATATTGTGTGTAGCTTGTCTTTGTTTTCGGCTGACAGTGCATAGCACGATAGATAAAGTGGCAAAAACCCGATGTTTCTCAAAGGCTGGGGGATTTTTGGAAGTGCTCTGCTGGCTTTTGCGCTCTACTCTTTGATTTTAGCCTCCAAATATCAACAGATAATTGACAACAGTGATCAGTATTTATAGAGTAATGATCTGGTAAGGTAGCACGCATTAAATAGCCTACCCATATTGCGCAGGATTTTTATTCGTCTTCAAGGCGCAACAAAGAGAGCATAGCAAGCTATGTGACCGAAGTTGCAACGCTGAAGACGGATAAAAAGACAAGCAAGATTGGTGGGTTATTTATTGCGAGTTGCCTAAGGCTAGCTTAACTACAGCTAAAAATTTGTTTTCCAAAAAATGTAATAATAAAAATGCTAACATTAACAATAACTTTAAAACAAAAGCTAACACTTATATTGCTCAGTGCCATTGCTTTTAATCCGGCTATGGCTAAATCGGACAAGCAAATTATGGGCGATGTTCAGAGAGCACGAGAAATGACTCGGCAAAAAGGCGACCATTCAAAGCATATCCAGCCAGTTGACGAGAGCCAAAAATTTCGCGGTGTCTTTTATGGATACCTTCCATGTAAAGAGTGTGCCGGCATTAAAATGACCCTGTCCCTAAAAAACAAAAAAAACTATCTACTGGTAACCCAGTATGCTCAAGCTTCCAACAGGGAGTATTTTGAAAAGGGCAAATATGCCTGGGATGAAAAGTCCCGCACAGTAACTTTAATAGCCCGTAAGGATTCAAGCATAAGAAAATTGCATATTAAAGATGAAGGATCACTAATCGTACTTACTTCTGAAGGCGCGCCGATGAAAGGGGACCAAGACCAATATACTTTACTTAGAACAGACAAAAATAAATCACGTGAAGTGCATATTCACTAGCCATCATTAAAAAGCCATACGACCTTCTTTGGAAAGGGGGGATCATGTGGCTTTAGCAACCTTTATTCAAATTTAAAACCGTCTCTTCTCCACGAGGCGGCACCACCGTCAAGGTTATACAAGTTATGGTAGCCTAACTCATAAAGAGACCTTGCAGCTGCATTTCCCATTGGCCCGCCTTCACAATACAGATAAATAGCTGTGTTCTTGTCTTTAGGGAATTTATCTTTATATTTTTTGATGCTATTGTAGGGAACAAATAAATCGGTTCCTTTTATATGAGACTGTTTTGGCGTATGAACATCGACTAAAAATATATCCTCATTTTGCATGATTTTATTTAATTCAGCCGCTGTGATGACTTTAAGATAGCCTGGCTGCTGAAATGAACACGCTGTAGCAATGACAGCAAAAAGTGCTGCCGTGTATATTTTTCTTAAATATTTAAACATAGGGGTGGTTATTTTCTTTGCTAAAAAATATGGCTAAATTTAAGCATAAAAAAAGGGTTGCACCTAATTAGATGCAACCCTTTTTAAAATATGGTGCCTCGGGCCGGAATCGAACCGGCACGGATTTAACTCCGCGGGATTTTAAGTCCCGTGCGTCTACCAATTTCGCCACCGAGGCATTGCTGATGAGCTAGCAGAGCCGAGTATTATATTCATACTTATTATAAATATCTAGCACTATCTTAATTTTTTTTTCAGAGGCTCTATAAGACAATAATAAATCAGCACCTTGCTGAATTATAAGATTCCATCCCATAATTACTAAACCCATAATAAAATGAGCCATCTTAATCTGAGCATCCTTTCAATCATTTTCATCCTTTTAACGGGTATAGCTTCCGCTGAAAATAATGTCCTTATCCCAATTGGCACATTCTCATCAGGCACGTTGACCAACTGGAGCAATAAAACGTTTTCAGGCAAAACTCATTACCAAATCGTTCAGTTAGAAAAATCTTATATTTTAAAGGCAGAGAGTCATGCGGGAGCATCTGGCTTATTTAAAGAGCTGCGTGTTGATTTGAAAAAAACACCTTTTTTAAACTGGCGCTGGCGCATTGATCAGCGGCTAGAGGGTTTAAACGAACAAAGCAAGTCCGGTGATGATTATAGTGCCCGAGTTTACGTTGTTATTAGTGGCGGCTGGGCCTTTTGGAAAACTAAAGCAATTAATTATGTTTGGGCTGGAAATAGTCCTAAAGGCTCGGTTTGGCCTAATGCTTTTGCGGGTAAAAATGCCATGATGATTGCACTACGTTCTGGCAATGATAAAGCACATACCTGGTACCAGGAAAAACGCAATATTCTGCAAGACTTAAAAGACCAGTTTGGCGCCGATATTCTTTACATTGATGCAGTTGCTTTAATGACAGATACTGACAATGCCAAGGGTGATGCTATTGCTTATTATGGAGATATTTATTTTAGTGAAAAATAGTGCTTCTACCCCTATCAGCACTTTTCCAATAATGACGTATCTAAGATATTCTATAGAAATGAGAATTAAATGACTTGTCCATTTTCCAATGAATAGCGGCAATTACATAGCTTGCCATATCCTGGAAGGCAAACAAAAAATCTGCGATATAATGTATACGTTATTCAATTTCCATTCCATAATCCTAAATAAATCAATTGAGCACGGATTTTGTGGGAAATCTGGGCAAAAAAGGCAAAGAATAGCTTGAAGATAATGGCCGTAGTCCTTATCGAGAGCTATTCTGCAGAATTTTTTTGTCCAGATTTTTCACAAAACCGTGAAGCGAAATACACTCGCCCACCTGGTGAATAGTGAAAAACTGGATTAAACAGTTTATTTAACAAGTTACAGTTAAACTAAGCGTTCAACTGATTTATTTAGGATAATACTAATTTCAGCCTTCTATAATTTATTGCTCCCCCCGCTCTCTTATAAACCTAAATGATTAAGCAAAAAAGAATTCTTCAGTCAGATATTCTCCATGCCTGTGGTGATACATATTATTACCGAGGAAAAAAGTATTTTGATGATGGCCGGGTGCTAAACTTATCTCTTGAACAAGATGAGCCTTTCTATATCATTATCAGCGCATCCATAAAAGGCAGTCGAAATAATTACTATGATCAAAGCATTAGGGTAGATTGGAAAAAAGACTACAGCTCCGTCTCTATTGCTGGCAACTGCAGCTGCCCCATGTCTTTCAACTGCAAGCATATTGTTGCGGTCTGTTTAGAATATGTAAGGGCACAAGGGCAGACGATGCCCCCTATACAGTCGGTGCCTTCCTGCATGGAGTGGCTAGACAATTTTGACACCCCTGCCGCTGTCCAAGACAAGAATGCAGAGTTTATTGCCTACATTTTAATGCCCAGCAAAACACCGCACCTTTTCACGCTGGATTTGTATATCACCAAAGAAAACAAAAAAGGCGGACTGAATAAAGGCCGGAAAACCACTTTAAATAGCTTGCGATACAGTTATAGCTATTCAAGCTATATTCAGCCAATTGACGAAGAAATTGCGTTACTGCTCACATCTCTCCGGCATACCTATCAAGGCGCTCCTGAATTGGCAGGAAGTACTGGCTATATTGCCCTCTCCAAAATTATGCAGACGGGCCGTTTATTTTGGCAAACACACCAATCCCCCCCCATACAGCCAGGTAATGAGCGTATGCTTGAGTTTTTATGGCAGCAGCTGAAGAGCCGTGACTATAAATTGAAACTGGTCATGAACCCTGCCGCAACTCTGGTTCTGACAGACCCTCCGCTATATTTTGACGCCGGACTAAACACTTTAGGCGCTTGCAAGACTTTAAATCTATCTAATGACCAGCTGGAAAAAATAATCTCCGCACCTTCTGTCCCCGAAGAGTATGTTGATGAATTTAGCCAGCGATTAATCTTGGAGTTTCCGTCCATTCCTTTGCCTCCACCCAAGAAAATTGACATTACAGAGCTATCCGGCCTATCCCCTACACCCAAGCTTACTTTGTTTGGATTGCAGGTGAATCAGACTCAATACTCACATTTTATCCAGCTAAACTATAATTACGATGACAAAACGATTTCGGCCTATACCTCTGATTCTTTTAGCATTGCCAAAACAGAAGAGGGTATTTTTCGTATTCAGAGAGATATTGATGCAGAATTTGTAGCTTTTAATCAGCTTTTAGCATTGGGCTTTACCGTGGCCGAACTAAGAAACCACAAGGAGTTAGTTCTTCTAAGCCCAGCCAATGGCTCAATAATCAATAGCGCAAATCGCTGGGCTGAGTTTATAGGCAGTACCATTCCTCAATTGGAACAGCAAGGCTGGATAATTGAGACGGATGATAATTTTAAGCTTGAGTTCCAAACTGCTGATAGCTGGCAAACAGAGATTGAAGAAAGCAGTAATGACTGGTTTGAAATGAATTTCCAGGTAAATATCAACGGTGAAAACTTGCCATTACTGCCCTTAATCATGCCTGTTCTCGAAGATTATGATTTAAATGACTTACCCGAAAATCTAAGTATTCCGGTTGCTGAACACACCTATATCAATATCCCTTCCACTCAGCTCAAACCTTTTCTTGATATTGTTTACGAACTATTTGACAGTGCTTCTTCAATAAATGAAGATGGCTCGCTAACACTATCTCGATTTAATGCGGCCACATTGGCAGAACTGGATTCTGGAAATTATGGCCTTTTCAGCATTAAAGGCGGCAAAGCTTTGCTTGAAATGGGCAAAAAGTTAAAAAACTTTAAAGGCATAGAAAATGCGACCACGCCGAAAGGGCTCGATGCTACTCTGAGAGATTATCAGCAACAAGGCTTCAATTGGCTGCAATTTTTGCGCGAATATAATTTTGCTGGAATTTTGGCCGATGATATGGGGCTGGGGAAAACGGTTCAGACTTTAGCTCACTTACTGCTAGAAAAGGAATCAGGAAGAATGACCAGCCCCTGCCTGATTATTGCTCCAACCAGTTTAATGGGCAATTGGCGCAGAGAAGCAACCCGCTTTACACCTGACTTAAAAGTGTTGACCTTGCAAGGTGCTGAGCGCAAACAGCACTTTGACTCACTCCAAGACTACGACTTGGTTTTAACCACTTATCCATTATTGCCTCGCGATAAAGAAGTATTAATGTCTTTAGAATATCACTACCTAGTACTGGATGAAGCTCAAGTTATTAAAAACCCAAAATCTCAGGCCGCACGAACCGTTAGAGAAATCAAAACCCGCCATCGCCTCTGCCTGACAGGGACGCCAATGGAAAATCATTTAGGGGAGTTATGGGCGCAGTTTGATTTTCTTATGCCCGGGTTTTTAGGTGATAGCGCATTTTTTAAAAAAATCTATCGCACACCGATTGAAAACCATGGCGATCAGCAGCAGCGAGAACGCCTGTCTAAACGTCTGCAGCCCTTTATGCTGCGCCGTACCAAACAGGAAGTGGCTACTGAACTGCCGCCTAAAACTGAGATTATCCGTTCTATCCCTCTATACGACAAGCAGGCAGCGCTCTATGAGTCCATTCGCATTACTATGGAGAAAAAAGTTCGTGACGCTATTGCCAATAAAGGACTGGCCCGCAGTCATATCACTATTTTGGATGCCCTGCTAAAACTGCGCCAAACATGCTGTGACCCGCGCACCTTATCCCTGAAAGAAGCGAAAAAAATAACCGAATCTGCAAAGCTGGATCTGTTAATGGAAATGCTGCCAGAGCAGCTGGAAGAAGGCCGGCGCATTTTGGTATTTTCACAATTTACTAAAATGATTGCATTGATCGAAAAAGAGCTTAAGACAAGGGAAATTGAATACAGCAAGCTGACAGGCCAAACCAAAAAGCGTGATGAAGCCATAGAACGCTTTAAAAGCGGTGAAGCAGATGTGTTTTTAATCAGCTTAAAGGCTGGGGGCGTAGGTTTAAATCTTACGGAAGCCGATACAGTGATTATGTACGACCCATGGTGGAACCCTGCAGTAGAATCTCAGGCGGCGGATAGGGCGCATCGCATTGGCCAGGATAAACCCGTATTTGTCTATAAGCTAATCACCGAAAATACCGTGGAAGAAAAGATTCTAGCCATGCAGGAGAAAAAGCGGGCGTTAGCCAATAGTATTTATAACGGTGGAAAAAAAGAACCGTCATTAAAGCTCACTTCTGATGATTTGACTGAACTGTTCAAGCCATTATCTTAGATGTATTTCTCCATTATTATCCCTACCTTTAATGAAGCTGACAATATTCAGACATGCCTGCTCAATCTGCAGGCCATTAGAAATCACGCTGAAATTATTGTTGCTGACGGCAGAAGTACAGACAACACTATCAAATTAGCGTACCCGCTAGCCGATAAAATTATTGTTTCAGAAAAAGGGCGTGCCAGACAAATGAATGCTGCAGCCCAGAATGCCACAGGTGAAATGCTTGTTTTTTTACATGCAGATACATCTTTGCCTGATAATGCTTTGGCTTTAATTAAGCAAACCCATCTATGGGGCAGGTTTGATATAAGACTGAGCGGTGAGCCGTTTATGCTGAAAATTGTTGCACACTTTATGAACTGGCGCTCTCGCTTAACAGGCATTGCAACTGGAGACCAGGCTATTTTTGTTAGCCGGGACTTTTTTGATGCAGTAGGAGGGTATCCAGATATTGCATTAATGGAAGATGTAAGCATTAGCTCTGCACTGAAAAAAATCTCTCGCCCCCTCTGTCTAACAGCCAAGGTTACAAGTTCAGGCCGTCGCTGGGAAAAACAGGGAGTTTTTAAAACCATTTTTCTGATGTGGAGTATCCGCCTGCGCTTTTTTTTTGGCGGCAAGCCCGAAATGCTTGCAAAACTGTATTCAAGAGGAACACTCTGGAAACTCTAGTGACTGCATTTGAGCAACATTTTTTTCTTGATGAGGAAAAGCCTTAACCCCCCCTAAACTTTTCTTAGCTGCCGTAAAAAAATAATGCTAATAGCTATCAATAGCAGCACGGAAATACCCACCAGAACCAAAGCAAATGGTATACCTACAAAAAAGGAAAACTGTTGCTCTGCTATCTTGCCGTCGACGGCATGCATACGCAATTTAATGGCATAAATATCGCGCACCTGGATGTCGCTGTCTATGGAAACTACCTGCTTAGAAAAATACTGAATAGGCAATTGCTTAACCACAGTAAAAGCATCTTCTGCATTTAAAATAAGACCCTTCCACGAGTTCCGTTTTAATAAAGTCAGTTCCACTCCTATCCCAGTCAAATCTGCTGTTGTCGAGTCAATTTTAATAATGGTCTGTCCTAGGTGGGGAAAATGGCGACAATAATGTTTGTCTGGATCTCTGCCTTTAAATTGATAACCATTCAGTCTGAGCTCTATATTGCCAACAGTAACAAGACACTCATCATTTCCATGCGAACCTTCATGGGCGAGAGATGACTCAAAAGAAGTCATCAATAAAAAACTAATCCATAATACTTTTAGCACGCTACTTTAACCATTTTGAAAAATCAATATTAGCGACTATTATCCTAGAAAAAGGCTAACACTGCTAATTCCCTGAAAATCCCTGATATAATATGTTAAGGTGAAATTTTCAGAATATTCTAATCTGTTGCTGGTGAAGGTGTAGCTGTTGTATAAATGGAGGTAGCTGTTTAGATTATGGATGTCACAATCATCATTATTAGCTGGAATAGCCAGCAAATACTCAAAAAGTGTTTGCAGCATGTTTTCGCCCAAACTGTTCAGCCACATCGAATTATTGTTGTTGACAATAACAGTTCTGATAAGTCTGCAAGCATTGCTGAAGAATTTGAGTCAATTGATGTCCGTAGAATGGCTATAAACCTAGGCTTCGCTGCTGGCAACAATCAGGCTCTAGATGAATGTAAGACAGAGTGGGTTGCCTTGCTAAACCCTGATGCCTTTCCCGCACCAAACTGGCTTGAATCTCTGATGACTGCAGCCACTGATAATCCGGACATCGCTGTATTTGGTTCGCGCCAGCTGTGTTTTGACAACCCTTTGATTATTGACGGCATAGGTGATATTTACCATATGAGCGGCATTGTTTGGAGGGAGCACCATCGCGTTCCGCAACAAGCCGATGACCTTATTGCAAAAGAAATTTTTTCTCCATGCGCAGCAGCTGCCCTTTATAAACGGCAGGTGATAAATGAAATGGGGGGGTTTGATGAAGATTTTTTTTGCTATATGGAAGATGTTGATTTAGGATTTCGCTTACGTTTGGCAGGGTATAAATCTTTATATGTTCCTGAAGCTGCAGTCTATCATGTCGGCTCTGCTACAACAGGTGGGCATCATAGTGACTTTTCGGTTTATCATGGGCATCGGAATTTGGTCTGGACTTTTATAAAAAATATGCCCGGAGCTTTGTTTTGGCTGCTTTTCCCTTTGCATTTAATGCTTAATATTTTCTCAATTATCTGGTTTTCTGCCAAAGGGCAGAGGGATGCTATTATTAGGGCGAAATGGGATGCGCTTAAGGGCGTTCCAGCCATGTGGAGGAAGCGAAAAGAAATTCAAACTAACCGACGAGCTTCAGTGCTTGATATATGGCATGTACTGGATAAACGAGTATTCCCCCGAAGAAAGTCATAAGCATAGGTAATGGTTGATAATTTAAAGGTATTCGAAGATTCTATGCTAAAAACCGTTTCCATTGTGGTGGTCAACTATAATGCGGGATTATTATTGTCAGATTGCATTGCTTCTGCTTTACAGCAGGCAGGGGAAGTTGCTGTAATTGATAACGCATCTTCTGACAGAAGCATTGACGAACTTGAGAAGCGTTTTCCAAAAGAAAACCGGTTAAAAATAGTTCGATCTGATACAAACCTTGGGTTTGCTGCTGGCTGTAATCTTGGACTTAATGCCGTTTCTAAGCCGTATATATTATTTTTGAACCCTGACTGCATACTTAATAAAGGCTCTTTGCAACAAATGCTTAAAACGCTTGAAAGTGATTCTCAGATAGGCATGGTCGGGGGATTTCTTTTCAACCCGGATGGCACAGAGCAGGGGGGAGGTCGGCGCGCAATACCTACACCTTGGCGT
This sequence comes from Methylomonas sp., assembly GCA_026988155.1. Classification (GTDB taxonomy): domain Bacteria; phylum Pseudomonadota; class Gammaproteobacteria; order Methylococcales; family Methylomonadaceae; genus QPIN01. Next base: position 88,190 of record JALSLW010000061.1, read on the forward strand.
TCTTTTGTTAGAGCCTTTGGTCTAAACCGGTTTGCCAACCGTTGGCCCAAACTGTTTTTTGATTTTCACTTGCATAAACAGCCATTGCCAGACAGTCCTATTGAGGTTGAGGCTATTTCTGGCGCCTGCATGCTTGTTAAACGGGAAGCACTTAACGATGTTGGCTACTGGGATGAAGAATATTTTCTTCATTGTGAAGATTTGGATTTGTGTTTGCGCTTTCGGAATAAGCAGTGGAAAATTCTTTTTGTACCAAATGCACCTGTTATGCATTATCTTGGGGTCTGTAGCCGCTCACGACCTATTTTTGTTGAATGGCACAAACACAAAGGGATGATGCGGTTTTATCGGAAATTTTTTCGTCATCAGTATCCCGGAGTATTGATGTGGCTAGTAATTTTAGGTATCTGGATGCGTTTTGGCTGTATGCTGGTTTATTACAGCGGTTTTTATCTCAGTCGAAGGCTTGGTCTATAGATGAATAAGGAAAGCGTTGGAGTGCTTGGGGCAACAAGTTTTGTGGGAAGGTGTCTGTTATCATTGCTGAATAAGAATGAATATAGAGTGACGGCCTTTTCCCGTCAAACAATTAAAAAATCCATTTACGGGGAGCAGAGAAAACCTCTTCCTTTACCAGGAAATCATATTTTTGACAGAGAAATTCCCTTGTGGATTAGTGTTGCACCAATCTGGGTTTTACCCAATTATTTTGATTTACTCATGGATAGCGGAGTGAAACGCCTCGTAGTGCTTTCATCCACAAGCATTTTCACTAAAGACGGGTCATCGGACCTCGCTGAACAGGCACTTGCCCGGCAATTTGCCAATGCAGAAATGAAACTGCAGAACTGGGCGACTGAAAATGATGTTGAATGGGTGATTATTCGGCCGACTTTAATATATGGAATGGGCAAAGATAAAAACATATCAGAGATTATCCGTTTTATTCGCCGTTTTAAGTTTTTCCCTTTGCTGGGTCTTGCCCATGGGTTAAGACAGCCTGTGCATTGCGAAGATGTTGCGAATATATGTGTATCTGCTTTAAAGCCATCTCATATTGCGAACCGGTCTTATAATATATCCGGCGGTGAAACCCTGACATACAGAGAGATGGTTATACGAATTTTTAGCGCACTTGAAATGCGGCCGAGATTTTTTTCCATCCCTTTGTTTATGTTTAAATTTGCGTTGATCTATTTGCATTTTTTCCCTAGGTATAAAAACTGGTCAGTGGCAATGGCGGAACGGATGAATAAAGATCTAGTTTTTGATCATAGCGATGCCTTCAGAGATTTAGGATACAAACCGAGATCATTTAGTCTTCAAAAAAACGATATTTCGCCCAAATCATAGCCAGCTTTGAGGCATGCCCCAATATAGAGCCTAGGGCAAAACTAAAAATTACTTCCAAACGACTTAAGCGACTGATCACTCAAACTTTAGTTATTTGAAAATTAATCCATCAACAGTAGAGAAATTAAAATGAAAGGAATTATATTGGCAGGCGGTTCAGGAACGCGCTTATACCCAATTACCAAAGGGGTTTCTAAACAGGTCCTGCCGGTTTACGACAAGCCTATGATCTACTACCCTTTATCCGTACTGATGCTGGCTGGGGTAACTGAAATATTGATTATTACTACGGCCGAAGACCAAGATAGCTTTATCCGCCTATTGGGTGACGGGGCAGAGATTGGCTTGCAGATTGAATATATTATTCAGCCCTCTCCCGATGGATTGGCACAGGCTTTTATTCTGGGTAAAGAATTTATAGGCACAGGCGACGTCTGTTTAGTGCTAGGTGATAATATCTTTTATGGCCATGACCTTAAAAAGATGCTGGCTTCAGCAGTTGATAATGCAAGAAAAGAAGATAAAGCAACTGTTTTTGGCTATCGTGTGGCTGATCCAGAGAGATATGGCGTAGCTGAATTTGATTCATCAGGCAATGCAATCAGTTTGGAGGAAAAGCCATTAGAGCCAAAAAGCAACTATGCGGTAACAGGACTGTATTTTTATCCGAACGACGTTATTGAAAAAGCCACCATAATTAAACCCTCAGAACGGGGTGAACTTGAAATAACTACAGTCAATCAGCTTTATCTGGATGAAAACAGGTTAAAGGTAGAATTATTAGGCCGCGGCTATGCCTGGCTAGATACAGGTACCCATGAAAGCTTACTGGAAGCGTCTCAATATATAGAAACCATAGAAAAGCGACAGGGCTTAAAAGTGGCCTGTATTGAAGAAATTGCCTTTGAACAGGGCTATATCAGCAAGGCTCAATTAATTGAACTGGCCAAACCGTTAGCAAAAAATCAATATGGACAATATCTTCTGCTGCGTGCGGAAGAAGGTACTGGCGTATGAAGTTTATAGCACAGACAATCCCAGATGTTATCCTATTAGAGCCTAAAATTCATGGCGATGAACGAGGCTATTTTATAGAAACCTTTCGCCAGGATTTATTTGAAAAAGCCATTGGCCACCAGATTTCCTTTATACAGGATAACGAATCAAAATCAGCACGCGGCGTACTGCGGGGCTTGCATTTTCAATTGCCGCCCCATGCCCAGAGCAAACTTGTTCGTGTAATTTCCGGTGCTGTGCTGGATGTTGCGGTTGATATTCGGGTCGGAAGCCCGACATTTGGTCAGCATGTTGCCGTAGAACTGTCTGATGAAAATAAACATCAGCTTTTTATTCCCAGAGGATTTGCTCATGGTTTCGTGGTTTTAAGCGAGACTGCAATCTTTGCCTATAAGGTTGACAATTACTATTCACCCGAATGTGACAGAGGCTTAGCATTTGATGATAAGACACTTGGCATTGACTGGAAAATAGCGACTGGCGACTTGCAGTTATCAGGAAAAGATACCAAACAGCCAATATTGGCTGAGTTAATGTCAGGATTTGATTATCAGACAGATTATTATGCCCAAGATTAAAACTATTTTAGTGACTGGACAAAATGGCCAGTTAGGACAGTCTTTAAAAGCACTGGTACCACAAAATCAGCCATATCACTTTACATTTACCGGCAGAAATGAACTGGATTTGAGTGATGCACAAAAAATTGCAGCTTATTTCAAGCAGAATACATTTGATGCAATTATCAATTGTGCAGCCTATACTGCTGTTGATAAAGCCGAAGCGGAGCCTGAGCTGGCAGAGGCAATTAATCATTTGGCGGTAAAGCAGTTAGCTGAAATTGCACAGAAAAATGATTCACTATTGATTCATATCAGTACCGACTATGTTTTTGACGGAACCAGCTGCAGGCCCTATTCAGAAGACGCAGCAATCAACCCGCAAAATATTTACGGCACAACCAAGCTGAAAGGAGAGCAGGCAATTCAGCAGACTGCCTGTGACTCTGTCATCATCCGTACCAGCTGGGTTTATTCTGAGTATGGAAATAACTTTGTTAAAACCATGCTGCGGTTAGGGGATGAAAGAGAACAGTTAAACCTTATTTTTGATCAAGTGGGCACGCCAACATATGCCGCTGACCTAGCTGAGAGCATTCTAAAAATTATTGATTCACATCAAAATGGCTTTAAGCAAGAAAAAGGCTGTCTCTATCACTATAGCAATGAAGGCGTCTGCAGCTGGTATGATTTTGCAAAAACAATTTTTGAATTGTCTGCTGTACAGTGCGCTGTATCTCCAATAGAAACTAAAGATTATCCAACGCCTGCAAAACGGCCCTATTACAGTGTGCTGAATAAAGCTAAGATCAAACAGCAATATCAGCTAAATATCCCTTATTGGAAAGATTCCTTGCAGGCTTGCTTAAACAAACTTAAATAAAGAGCGGTTATATGAAAACAATTTTAGTGACAGGCGGTGCCGGGTTTATCGGTTCTGCTGTTGTCCGTCATATTATTAATGAGACAGCGCATAAGGCAGTAAATGTAGACAAGCTGACTTATGCAGGAAATTTAGAATCATTAAAAAATATCTCATCTGATTCTCGCTATCAGTTTGAACAGGTTGATATTTGTGATGGCAATGAGCTTAAGCGTGTTTTTAAGCAATACCAGCCTGATATTATTATGCACCTTGCGGCCGAATCGCATGTTGACCGTTCAATAGATGGCCCCGGGGAATTTATTCAGACAAATATTGTTGGTACATATACTCTGCTTGAACAGGCAAGAGCCTATTGGACAGAACTTGAACCCGCAAAAAAAAGGGGATTCCGCTTTCATCACATTTCCACAGATGAAGTGTATGGCGATCTCCCTCATCCTGAACAGGGAAATGATAAAGACTTACCTTTATTTACCGAAACTACGCCTTATGCACCAAGCTCTCCCTATTCGGCCAGTAAAGCCAGCTCAGATCATTTGGTAAGGTCATGGCAAAGAACCTATGGCCTGCCAACATTAATTACCAACTGCTCAAATAATTATGGCCCGTATCATTTTCCAGAAAAACTGATTCCGTTAATCATTCTTAATGCGCTGGAAGGCAAGCCATTGCCCGTGTATGGAAATGGCAGCCAAATCAGAGATTGGCTATATGTGGAAGACCATGCCCGTGCTTTAGTACTGGTGGCAACTCAAGGGCAGATAGCAGAAACCTATAATATTGGCGGCCATAATGAAAAACAGAATATTGAAGTGGTCAATACCATTTGCGAATTATTGGAAGAATTGGTTCCGACTAAGCCTGAAGGCGTCAAACAGTACAAAGACCTTGTCACTTATGTACAGGACCGTGCCGGACATGATTTAAGATATGCCATAGATGCCGGAAAAATTCACAGGGAACTTGACTGGAAACCGCAGGAAAGTTTTAAAAGCGGTATTAGAAAAACAGTTCAATGGTACCTGGCTAATCATGAATGGTGTGTACATGTCCAAGACGGAAGCTACCAAAGGGAACGGCTGGGCAATTATTAAAAACTGCTGAATTAAGAGCATGCTGTCAAATAAAAAGATCAGTTTTGACCTGTCGTCTCTATGTAATAAAATCTGTGTAAAGTTATAATAAACTGTAATAAAGAAAAGTCATTGAAAAATAGGAGAATAATGTGTGTGGAATAGTTGGCGGAGTCGCTGAAAGAAATGTTGTCCCCATTTTGCTTGAAGGATTAAGAAGGCTTGAGTACAGAGGATATGATTCATCTGGCATAGCCGTATTAAATAAATCGAATGAGCTGCAGCGCGTCAGAGCCCTAGGCAAAATAAAAAACCTGGAAGCAAAAATTGGCCAGGAAACTGAAACCATTTCTGGGCCTATCGGAATTTCTCATACACGCTGGGCAACACATGGCGTACCTTCAGAGAATAATGCTCATCCCCATATCTGCAACGGCAAGGTTGCAGTTGTTCACAATGGCATCATTGAAAACTATCAGGAATTAAAAAAAGATCAGCAGACCGATGGCTATCTGTTTACTTCGGAAACAGATACTGAAGTGATTGCTCATGCATTGCACCAGCAGCTGGAAGCAACAGATGATTTGCTCAAGGCAGTCACACAGGCGATAAAGCACTTAGACGGTGCTTATGCATTAGGCGTTATTGCCATCGATGACCCTGAAACATTAGTTGTTGCCAGAAAAGGCAGTCCGTTAGTTATTGGTGTCGGTATTGGTGAGCATTTTATAGCTTCGGATGTTTCCGCTTTGCTGCCAGTCACTCAAAACTTTATGTTTTTAGAAGAAGGGGATGTCGCTAAAATAACCAGACAGACTGTAGAAATCTATAATGCCAAAGGTCAGCAGGTAGAGCGCCCCATCAAGCAGTCCAAGCTGACTTCTAATTCGGTTGAATTAGGTGAGCATAAGCATTATATGCACAAAGAAATTTTTGAACAGCCTCAGTCGGTCAGTGACACCCTGGAAGGAAGAGTAACGCCGGATCAAGTTTTAGTTTCTACCTTTGGCCATCAGGCTGAAGAAATCTTTAGCAAAGTGCAGCAAATACAGATTATTGCCTGCGGAACCAGCTATCATTCGGGGCTGGTTGCAAAATATTGGTTTGAAGATATTATCGGCATGCCATGTCAGGTGGAGGTCGCCAGTGAATACCGCTATCGAAACCCTGTTATTCAAGATAACACGCTATTTTTAACCATCAGTCAATCGGGCGAAACAGCAGATACATTAGCAGCGCTGCAGAAAATCAATTCGACTCGCGATGTTGATGCAGAAGGTGTGTCGTCCATTCCCACATTGACTATTTGCAATGTTGCCGAATCAAGCCTGACTAGAGAGTCAGACCTGACCTGTCTGACCCATGCAGGTCCAGAGATTGGAGTGGCATCAACTAAAGCATTTACCACACAGCTTGTTGTTTTGGCACTATTAGTGACCAGTGTCGGAAAGATTCATAAACGGCTTAAAGCTGGCGATGAACGGCGCATTGTTGAAGAGCTGCACAGATTGCCAAACTTAATCAACAATGCTTTAAAGCATGAAGAGAGTATCCAGGTGATTGCAGAAAGCTTTACAGACAAGCAGCATGCACTTTTTCTTGGCAGAGGAACCATGTATCCCATCGCAATGGAAGGGGCGCTAAAACTAAAAGAAATCAGCTATATCCATGCAGAAGCATACCCTGCCGGCGAGCTGAAACATGGCCCGCTGGCTTTAATTGATGAAAATATGCCTGTCGTTGCAATAGCACCATTAGATGACTTGCTGGAAAAACTCAAATCAAATTTACAGGAAGTAAAAGCGCGTGGCGGTCAAATGATTGTGTTTGAAGATGAGCAGTCAAATATAAGTTCAGAGAAAGACTTCACAGTGATTAAGGCGGCCACCAATGTAGGCCAGATAGCTGCGCCCATTACCTTTAATATAGCATTGCAGCTGCTAAGCTATCACGTTGCCATTATTAAGGGGACGGATGTAGACCAGCCTAGAAACCTGGCTAAATCAGTGACTGTGGAATAACGCTTTATTAGCAAAAAAACAAGCAAATAGTATATTTATAGGGACATGAATAAAAGCCGCGTTTATTGGCTTTTATTCATGTCCTTAATCTTATCCAAATTATTTTTCAAATGTCATCAATCAAGAAACTATCTTTAAAGCACTTAGACCATTAGGCTTTTTAATCATTTCAATCTGCGTTTTAATGCGCTTTCTAACACCTTCAACATGAGAAATAACACCCACAGATTTACCATGGGTCTTCAGGCTTTCCAGTGTTGTCATCACCAAGTAAAGGGATTCTGCATCCAGGTTTCCAAAGCCTTCATCTAAAAACAGAGAGTCAACTGCATGTCCATTTTGAGACATTTCAGCCAGCCCTAAAGCTAAAGCAAGGCTTACGATAAAACTTTCCCCGCCGGATAAGGTTTTAGGCAGTCTGCGCACATTATGCTGTTTGGTGTCCTCTATCTCTAACGCTAAACCATGTTCACTTTCCGCTTTGCGCAAGTAGTATCGGCCACTTATTTTTTCTAGCACCTGGTTAGTCTTAGTCATTAGCCTGTCCGAAATAACTTTTTGTACCTTGCGTCTAAAATGGATGCCATTTTCTGCCGACATCAATTTTGTATCGGCTTCGCAGGCTTCAAGCTGTTTTTCCTGATCAGCAATTCTGCTTAAAATTTCTCCCTGTTTTTGTCGCATAGCATCTTGCTTGTCCAGCTTATTCTGTAATGTCAGCACCTCCTGTTTGGCTATGTCCAGCTTTCTTTTGACAGCACCCTGCTGCCCCGTCAGGTCATATTCAGTTTGCTGGGTGACTGCAAGCGCCTGTTCAGACTCTAGCTCTGATTTAAGCTGTTCCTGCCTGTCGCTTAAGGCTCCTGCCTTTTCGCTTAACTGCTGATGCTTTTGCTGCATCTCCGGCTGGCGATGGGCTAATGCCACCGCCTCTCTGGCAGCGGTTAAATCAATGGCCCCAGTCTCCTTAACTTTATCCTGCACGGTCTGCTTTAATGCTGACAATTCAGTCTCCTGCTGCGCAAAAGCCGTTTCCTTTTCAGCAATCATTTTTTGTTTTTCAGTTAATGACAGATGCAGCCCGGCAACTTCCTGCTGCTGTATAGTATCGCTGTATTGCTGAATATCTTTATTAAAGGTATCAATTTTTTCTGAACAGACAATGATCTTCTCATTTAACGGATGAATTTCTTCAGCTAAGATTTTTTGATGCAGCGATTGCTTTTGATATTCCTGTTTGCGATTATTCAGCTGCTTGAATAAGACAGCCTCTTCTTTGGCTTTTTCGGGCATTTTTTCACCGAGCAACTCCAGCTGCGCTTTCACTTTTTCTGACAGCGCCTTTTCTTGCTCAACGGCCTGTGAATACGCTTTCTCTGTTTCAATTGTCTCTTTTGGACGATTGTCCCATTCTGCAGTTAAGGCCTCAGCTTCTTTTGTTGCTCGCTCCAGTGCGGCTTCGTTGGTCGCTATAAATTCATGAGCCTGTTCCACAGTTTTCTGCAACTTAATGACTTGTTTCAGCAGATTAGAGATATTGCTGAGCTGTTTTTTTTCTGCCTTTAATAAATCCTTCATTAAAGAAAGGTTATCAATATCCAGTTCCGTGGTAAGAACATTTAACCGGTTAGCAATAGCAGTCCATTTTGAACGCATATTTTGCAATTTTTCATCCTTTTGACTGTCATTTACTGCCTGTTTCTTTGCTAAAACTATCTGCCTGTTCAGAGTTTTCTCATCAGCAAGCAGCGCGTTTATTTTTTTCTTCTGTTCTTTTAAAACCTGTTTAGAGTTTGAGAGAGCAATCTGGTGTTTAGAGTAGGGATGCTCTAAAGCACCACATAAAGGACAGGGCTTTCCATCGACTAAATGCTGCCTGTAAGGCTCCATTTTTTTTAATAAAGCTTCATTGGCAACAGCGGCTTCCAATGTCGCAATGATATTTTTCTCCCGGCCTATTTCAAGCTGTAAAAGGTCATGCTCTTTGGCAAGCAGCTTTTCTTCTTTACCTTCATTTTTAGAGCTAAAAAGGCTGCTAAAAATATTCCTTTTACCCAACTTAGAATTTACAGTAGCTAAATCAAATAATTCCTGAAAATTTATAACCCGCTCTTGCTGGTCAGACAGCATCTCCTGCAATTCTTGCAACGACTTCCCTTCGGAAATATTTTGCAATACCTGTTCATTTTCTGATATTTTACTTTTTAAGCTTTTGTTTTTTGCCGCTAACGCTTCAACTTCTGATTTTTTCTTAGCAATGGACGCCGTGGTTTTTTTTGCCCATTTTGAATTGGACTGCTGCTTTTTTTCCAGCTCGGCCAGCTCATCTCTTGCCTTTTTTAAAGTCTCAATTTCAGGAAATTTTTCTAGCAGACTTTTATCTTTATCATGCTCTTCTAACCAGGATTTAATCTGGTTTAAGGCAATATTTTTCTGCTCTTTCTGCTGTTTCAGCGATTGCAATAAAGCAGTTTCTTTAGGTAAGGCAAACTTTAGATCAGTTAATTTTTGAGTTAACTGATCGATGCTTTCTTTCTGCTGAGAAAGCGACTGAGTAGATGTTAAGGTATTCTCATCAAAGTTTCTGGACTTTAGCTGCTGCTGCAGCATTTCAACTTCTTCACGATAGGAGTCTAGCGTTTTCTTACTTTGCTGGACGGTCTCAGCCTTGCTATCAAGCGCTGACATTTCCTCCTCAAGAGCAAGCATGCCCTGCGCTGATTCAATTTTATCAAGACTTAGCAGGGTTTCACCCTGCTCGGATTTTAGCTGCTGCAACTGTTTTCCCAAGGCTTCGCCCTGCTTCTCTAAACTGGCAATATTTTGTACCCACGCCAGTTGTCGCTGAACCTCACTCTGTTCAGTTTCCAATTCAGTCAGCTGCTCTTTAAAGTCTGCCAAATCATGCTCTCGCGCTTCTCTTGCCACCTCATCCAGAACAGGTGTAGCATTTAGATCTTGCTCTAACCGCTGCAGCTGCTCCTGAGCCTGAGCACTTTTTTCTTCGGCCTGTCGGCTATAATCATCATAAATATCAGAACCGCTGATTTTTTCCAGAATATCCATGCGCTCACTGTCCAGCGCATTTAAAAAAGCCGCAAAATCGCCTTGCGCCAATACCATTGATTTACTGAACTTATGGAAATCCATTCCCGTCAGCTCATTCATTCTGTCACGCACCTTCTGGGTGCTTTCTTCTAAAACTTTCTCACTGCCATTTAGCTGCACCAGCTTCATTTCTGGCGACTGCAGTTCGCCGGAGGTATTGCCATCAGCCCTAACAACGCGCCAGCTTGCCCTATATTGATCATCATCCAATGAAAATTCAACCTCAGCAAAGCTTTCTGCTGTTGATTTTGTCATAACATGTTCGGCAGGGCGGTCAAAACGAAAAGTCTCGCCATACAGACCCAAGGTAATGGCATCTAAAATACTGGATTTTCCGGAACCATTGGGGCCCGTAATTGCAAATACGCCACCCTCAGCTATTGGAGCTTTATCAAAATGAATTCGGCTTTCTCCTTCAAGCGAATTGATATTTTTGAAATAAAGATTCAGTATTTTCATTGAATAAGTACACTAACCCGGCAAAAAGATAATCTTTCATTATATACCGTAGACAGAAGCCAGAGTCCTAAATTTTTACAGCACAATGCAGTTATTAAAAAAAATAATTGAACATTGTTTAATTAATCGTTATAGTAACCCATCATTATCTGCTAAGCTAATCGCAGGAGAGTAAAAAATGCTAAAAAAAATATTGCACTGGCTACTGACTTTTATTTTTAAAGTTGAAGTTGAAGGTCTGGAAAATTATAAAAATGCCGGAGACAGGGTTCTTATCATATCTAACCATACTTCTTTTTTAGACCCCTTGCTGCTAGGCGTTTTTTTGCCTGATGACATTACCTTTGCCATTAATACACAGATTTCAGAACGCTGGTGGCTAAAGCCTTTTCTTGGGCTGTCTCATGTTTTCCCTATGAATCCTACCCACCCCCTGTCATTAAAGGCACTGATTCATCATCTGCAAAGCGATACCAAAACCGTTATTTTCCCAGAGGGGCGCATTACGGTAACCGGATCTTTGATGAAAATATATGACGGTACCGGGATGGTGGCAGATAAATCGGGAGCATCAATACTGCCTGTTCGCATACATGGCGCAGAATATACGCACTTTTCCAAGCTCAGAAACATTGTTCGTCTGCGCTGGTTTCCCAAAATTACCATTAAAATTTTACCTCATACCATCATTAAGGCTGCTCCGGAGTTAAGGGGAAAATCCCGCCGTAAATATTGCGGCCATATTCTTACAGACATTATGAGTGAGATGATTTTTTCCACCAGCCACTACAAGCAGACAATTTTTTCAGCGCTTTTGGAAGCACGCACTATTTATGGAGGAAAGCATACGGTTGCTGAAGATTTAGAGAGGCTGCCTCTTTCCTATAATGCTCTAATTACCCGTACCATTGCCATTGGCAATGCTCTAAAAGAAATTACCCGGGCAGAAGAACCGGTAGGCGTGTTTCTGCCCAACTCGACTAAAACATTAAATGTCGTTTTAGGGTTGCAGCTATATGGACGCGTTCCCGCTATGCTGAATTTTTCTACAGGATCAAAAGGAATGGCTTCAGCCTGTAGAACGGCGCAGATAAAAACAGTGCTAACTTCCCGGCGATTTATTGAGGTGGCCAAATTAAGTGAGGATGCAGAAGAACTGGCCAAACAGATCAACCTGGTTTATTTGGAAGATTTAGCGGAATCCATTTCTGTTCTGGATAAGCTAACCGCACTGGTCCAGTCTAAAACGGCCAATTATTGGTATAAACATCAGCAGTTTAGCGCTGACAGTCCGGCCGTCATATTATTTACTTCAGGATCTGAAGGCGAACCTAAGGGCGTAGTGCTGACCCATGCCAACATCCTGGCCAACCATAACCAGTTAAGAGCACGGATCAATTTTAATGCTCAGGACGTGGTTTTAAACTTTCTGCCCATGTTTCATTCCTTTGGCTTTACTGTAGGCACTATGCTGCCCGTGCTAAACGGCATGACCACCTTCTTTTACCCATCCCCGCTGCATTTTAGCGTTATTCCTGAAATCGCCTACGACACAGGCGCAACCATTATGTTCGGCACCAACACCTTTTTGGCAGCCTATGCCAAAAAGGCGCATAGCTATGACTTTTACAATATGCGCTATGTGGTGGCTGGGGCAGAAAAATTGCAGGACAGTACCCGTGATTTATGGTCAGAAAAATTTGGCATCCGCATATTGGAAGGGTATGGTGCGACAGAAACCGCCCCTGTGGCAGCCGTTAACACACCTATGGACTTTAAAGCCGGCACAGTAGGCCGTTTACTGCCGGATATGCAATACAGGCTAGAAAATATACCCGGCATTGAGAATGCTGGCAAACTGCACCTGTCCGGCCCGAATATTATGAAAGGCTACCTGCTCCCAGACAACCCGGGGGAATTAATCCCGCCCAAGTCATCCTATGGAAAAGGCTGGTACGATACCGGCGATATTGTGAATATTGATGAAGAGGGCTATGTCAGCATCCGCGGCCGCAGCAAACGATTTGCAAAAGTCAGCGGGGAAATGGTTTCTCTAACAGCGGTAGAACAGATAGCGGCCAATGCCTGGCCAGATGCCCAGCATGCTTCGACCAGCCTGCCAGACCCTAAAAAAGGTGAACAGGTCATCCTGCTAACCACACAGAAGGATGCAAGCAATAAACAGCTTATTGCCATATCTAAAGGGGTAAATGCCATCAGCTTGCCTAAGAAAGTGCTGGTGGTCGATGCAATTCCAGTTTTAGCAACAGGCAAGACCAATTATCCGGAAGTGGCCAGGCTAGCAGAAAAACTAGTATAAAAACAGCAACGGACTCAAGCATAATGAACAGACAAATCTACCCATTGCTGATTGCACAATTTCTTTCGGCTTTTGCCGACAATGCCATTTTATTTACAATTATTGCACTGGTTATGCAGTCAGCAGAGCTGGCCACGTGGTACGTACCTGCATTGCAAAGCGTATTTTTAATTGCTTTTGTGCTATTAGCGCCATGGGTAGGCGCATTTGCCGATACCCATGCCAAGCCCAATGTATTAATTGCCGCCAATTTAATTAAAGCATTGGGTACCGGCCTATTGCTACTGAATGCAGAACCGCTTATAGCATACTGTTTAGTAGGGATAGGCGCTGCCATCTACAGCCCAGCCAAATACGGCATTTTACCCGAACTTGCTGACAAAGATGCATTGGTCAAAGCCAATAGCTGGATTGAAGGCTCTACAATTTTTGCCATTTTACTGGGCATGATTATTGGCGCAAAAGTCGCTGACTATTCTATCCAATGGGCCTTGATCGGCACCATTATTTTGTTTGTCATTTCTGCCGCTGTCAGCCTGCTATTGCCTAAAAAAATAAGCAAAAAGGCAGAGCCGGGTTTTAAAGTCATACTGTTTTTTCAACAGGCACGACTTTTTTTTACTACGCCCCGTTCACGTTTTGCCGTTTTAGGCGCCTCATTATTTTGGGCCGCCGCCGCCACTGTCAGAGTTATTATTATCGCCTGGGCACCCTTGGTGCTAATGACCCAAAATGCCAGCGACATTGCAGAATTAACATTATTTTTAGCCATCGGCATTATTGCCGGCTCGGCCTTGGTTCCGCGCCTAATACCGTTAGATTTTTTAAGCCGTGCCAGAATTCCTGCCTATTTAATGGCCATTTTCATTATTTCGCTAAGCTTTACCGAAACGGTCTGGACAGCACGGTCAGCACTATTTGCCATCGGCATGGCTGGCGGCATGTTTATTGTGCCCATCAATGCCGCCCTGCAGGAACTGGGACAGGAAAGCATTGGCAGCGGCGGCGCCGTAGCGCTGCAGGGATTTTTTCAAAACGTAGCCATGCTGATTGCAGTCGGCGGCTATACTTATGCCGCGTCACAGCAGCTGAGTCCCGTTGTCGCCTTAGCCGGCCTAGGAGCTTTGGTCTTTATTGCAACTTTTTTGGTTTCTTTGCATTTGCCGGAAAGGGAGTAGATAAAATTATTTTAACTTCAAGCGGTATAAGGCAGAAATATCTTCATCCCCAAACCCCTGATCCATTAACCGCTTATAATCTGATACTGTTTTAGCCGCCAGATCAATAGAAGCTTTAGTATGCTGCGCCATATGCTGACAAATTATTAGATCCTTATGATGCAGAGACAGTTTAAAGCCAGGCTCAAATAATCCATTTGTCATGCCTGCGCCTCTATGCTTTAAAAACCAGTTGCCGGCAGCACCGCCTGAAACCGCCTCAATAACCTTATCCATAGCCAGCCCCTGTACCTGCCCAAAAGCCAGTGCTTCAGTAACTGCCTGATTAATGCCTGCAGCCATTATCTGATTGACAGCCTTTGTAGTTTGCCCCGACCCAGTCTCTCCCATATGAACAATGCGAGAACTTATCGCCCCTAAAACAGGCCGCACGCTATCCAATGCCTCTTTATTCCCCCCTACCATCATTGCTAAGGAAGCATTTTTTGCCCCCTCCACACCTCCAGAAACAGGTGCATCAAGAAAAGCCGCCTGTTTTTTAGATAAAATTGCGGCAGCTTCTTTTGCCGTCTCGTTACTGACGGTGGACGTATCAATCACAACAGCACCGGGAGAAACAGTGTCTGCAACAGCGCTCACCATTTCCAGCACATCTTTATCTGCAGAAACGCAGATCATAATTACATCAGCCTGCTTGCCCAATTGCTGCGACGAAGTGCAGACTGCTACATTCAGCTTAGCCGACAAGTT
>JALSLW010000062.1 GCA_026988155.1 Methylomonas sp.
CGCTTGGGAAAGGTGATTTCTTTGTCACCCTCTGGGTGAGTGGTTTTTGGAGGTAATACCATGGCTCGGCTCAGGTGATTTAGGTACTTGGGATTATAACTCTATATTCAACTGATTTTTTTAGGATTATCTTAAAAGCCTGAAATAAAAGCAGTTTAACTATTAATGTAAAATCCCCTGTTATTGATCTATAATGATGTTTTATCAGAAGTTTGTTACAAGAAGGTTCTATGTCAGCGGTTATCGAAGAGAAAACAGTTAAGGGTTTGCGTGAAGTTGCATTATTGGGGTTTTCTACTATTGCATTATTTTTCTTAATTGCTTTAGTTACTTTCAGCAATGAAGATGCTGGTTGGACGCACAGTGGCTCCATGCAGACCATCAGTAATGCCTGTGGCGTTGTTGGTGCATGGGGTTCGGATTTTGTATTGAGCATTTTTGGCTTAATGGCTTATCTGTTTCCTGTGATGATTCTATGGCACGGCTATCTTATTTATATGCAGGCAGAGAAGCATAAGGGAAAGTTTGTTCTGACGATACGCTGGGCTGGATTTATAGCCACCATTGTTTCAGGAAGTGCAATCTTTTATTTGCATATTTTAAGGTTGAAGGTTGAATTGCCTGGGAGTACAGGTGGCATTTTAGGCCAAGAAGTGGGTGAAGCCTTATTGGTCATTTTAGGAAACTCCGGGACAACATTATTTTTGTTGGCTGTTTTGTTGGCAGGAATTACGCTTTTTACTGGAATGTCCTGGATTGCATTATTGGATTTCGTTGGTAAATATACTCTATTGATCACTAACAAAATTTATCAGCAATATTTAGCTTTTTACGATTCTTTTAGAGACCAGAGGGTGCGATCTAGGCAGTTAAAAAAATCTGCGCCATTGAACAAAGTAAAAGAAGTAAAAGAAAAGAAAAAATTTAAAGTTAAAATTGCACCATCATTGAATTTGTTTGCAAAAAGTGACAGAGAAGCTAAAGAAAGTCAGGTTGATATATTTGAAGAACCCTTTGATTCTAAGTCATATAAAGGAAAGCTGCCTCCATTAGCATTGCTTGATAAACGGGTTTCAAGAGTAAAAGGCTATTCTGATGCTGATTTAGAAGAAATGTCCCGGCAGGTTGAAGATGTATTGCAAGATTTTAATGTGGTCGTTGAAGTGGTTGCCGTTCACCCAGGGCCGGTCATTACACGGTTTGAATTAAAACTGGCTGCCGGGGTAAAAGTAAGTCGAGTCAGCGGTTTGTCGAAAGATATTGCCCGTGGACTGTCAGTAACCAGTGTGCGGATTGTCGAAGTGATTCAGGGCAAAGCAGTTATTGGACTGGAAATCCCTAATCAGGAAAGAGAAATGGTCTCTTTAAGAGATCTGCTGACAGCCCGCAGTTTTGAAAAAGCTAAATCAAAACTCACTTTTGCCATGGGTAAAGATATTGCCGGTGTGCCAGTCGTGGCTGATTTAGGAAAAATGCCTCATGCACTAGTTGCAGGGACGACCGGCTCTGGTAAATCAGTTGCTATCAATACCATGATTCTTAGTTTGCTATACAAAGCAAAGCCAGAAGAAGTGCGATTGATTATGATAGATCCAAAGATGCTGGAACTGTCAGTTTATGAAGGCATTCCACACCTTTTAACGCCTGTAGTAACAGATATGAAAGATGCGCAAAATGCATTGCGCTGGTCAGTTGCAGAAATGGAAAGGCGTTATAAATTGATGTCAAAAGTGGGGGTGCGTAACCTTGCTGGGTTTAATCAATTAATTGCAGACGCCGAGAAAAAAGGTGAGCCTATACGTGATCCTTTGTTTCAGCTGACCGAACCTTTGGAAGAAGGGGAGGAGTTTCCTGTTTTAACTAAATTGCCCAGCATAGTCATTGTGATTGATGAGCTGGCTGATATGATGATGATCGTTGGCAAAAAGGTAGAAGAACTCATTGCCCGTTTAGCTCAAAAGGCAAGGGCCGCTGGAATTCACCTGGTGCTGGCAACTCAGCGTCCATCGGTTGATGTATTGACCGGGCTGATTAAGGCCAATGTGCCTACCCGTATTTCTTTTCAGGTCTCTTCACGGATTGATTCCAGAACGATTCTGGATCAAGGCGGAGCAGAAGCGCTGTTGGGTAATGGCGATATGCTGTTCTTGCCTTCTGGTACCAGTATTCCTATCAGAGCACATGGTGCCTTTGTGGATGACCATGAAGTGCATAAAGTTGTGGATTTTCTTAAACAGACAGCACCTGTCAACTATCTTGAAGAAATTACTCAGGAACGCTCAGATACAGGAGAATCTGTAGCAGAAGGTGGGATGGATTCAGAAATGGACGCTTTATATGATGAGGCTGTCATGTTTGTAACTGAATCGCGTAAGGCCTCTATATCCAGCGTACAGAGGCGCTTCAAAGTAGGCTATAACCGAGCCGCCAGGATGATTGAAGATATGGAAGCCGCAGGTGTAGTCAGCGCACCAGAAGGCAATGGCTCCCGGCAGGTTTTAGCGCCACCGGCACCGAGGGATTAAAA
Organism: Methylomonas sp.; assembly: GCA_026988155.1. Classification (GTDB taxonomy): domain Bacteria; phylum Pseudomonadota; class Gammaproteobacteria; order Methylococcales; family Methylomonadaceae; genus QPIN01. The sequence goes on from JALSLW010000062.1 coordinate 2,528, forward strand.
TGGACCCTGCAATTATTGGAGTAATTGGCCTGATTTTTATTTCTGCCATTGTAGGCTGGGCGTTTAGCCGGTCTAAAAAAGTAGAAAAACCTGTAAAGGCAATGCTATTTGTACTTTATTTTTGGGTGAGTTTTTTTATTCTTCTGATGATTGCTGCAGGGCTTTATCATTTTGATATGTTGAGTGGTTTTTCCTAAATTATTCGCCGTATTCAACGGAGGGGCCGGTGATTATAAAGAAACAGCAGATTTTAATTTTCAATGGTTTAGGATCTTGTTATTTAAGACATGCATTGAAAGAAGAGAGGAGCAATAAATAGCTTTACCCTGGAAAAACCAGATGCTCACGGTTTTACGGCAATAAATTGATTCCATAGCATTTTTAAAATTCTCACCTAACCGAAGGATGACGCTAATATTTTTTTAAAGCAGGTGAAATCAATAGTTTGCACTATAGTGCCAATTGCTATCTACAAGCTAAAATACTATCTTTCCAAATATCTAAAGCAAGTATATATAAGTGCAGAAATTATCATCACAACAGATGTGGCAAACCAGTTGCTCGATTTTGAGTCCTCCATTGGTTCAAAAAAGAAATATTTTTATCCATCTCATTCACTTTAATCGCCTTTTTCACCTAAGAAATATTAAAACCAATACAAAAAAAGTATTCTCACTCCCCATAAACAAAACAAAACACCTGCAGACTTGCTGATGAGATCATCATTTTCAGGTAACCCCTTTTCCAACAGAATGAATAGAGTGATTAAAACCATAGCCGTTATATTCATAACGCCAACAGCAAACATAATCATCATTTGCGCCCAGCAGCACCCTAGACATGTACTGCCATGAATAGCCCCCATGTTAAATGCACCTAACCTGCCATTCTGCCAGGAATTTAACAGAAAACTAAAAGGGGAGCGACAGTGCTGTAAACAGGCATTTTTAATTGCAGTGAACTGATAAACACCTGCTGCGATAAATATGGTGGCCGCAAAAAGAGCGTTACTGTTCTCCATCATCTTAGTTAGCCATTGTAAACCGTGCAATTGCCATTGCAGCAGTGTTAACAGGAAGCTGAATGTAAACCAGATCAGCAGATACGCCATACTAAAAAGTGCACTATATGGCATGTCACTACAATATCGTTGACGAGCGGTAGCACTAAAAGCCTTAATCATGGGTATTGCAGAGGGCTGCATCATGGCTGCCATCATCACCGCCCACATAGTGTAGACAACAATAAAATCACTTGTGTTCCATTGTTCGGCTAAATCTGGCGGCATCCACATTTCAGACATTGACTGGGCCGTCATTTGCCAATGCTGATAGATCAGAAAGCTCCATGCAGTCAAAGTGATGATAAAAAGCAGAATTAAAATTTTAGGTATAGAACCCAGCTTTATAATATTCAAGGCTGATAATTAAATGCAGAGTAATAGCCATTGCGGTCACTGAACTGCCAGTCTTTATCATAATCCTGATATTGGTATTGCTTTGATTTGGCCACTGTGGATGGATGGCTGCTGACCACACATAATGGAGGGTTGCTAATTGTAGACTGTTCCCCTGTGATGCCTTGAATGCTTTCTATTTCTGCCTGAGCAATACCGGGAATAGACATAAAGCGTTTGCTGTCCTTTTCCCTGTAATCAATTTTAACTTTTTTAATACCTAAAACTTTCGTTACAAAACTCATTAGAATTTCTAAATGTCCCCCTTGCTGCCCACTAAAAATTTGGGTAATGGCATCAAACTGAACATCATTTGCACGCTCATCTATATATAAAGCGGCCTGCCAGTTTCCGTCTTTCATATTGGCAGGGGCATAGCAGGCCAGTGCGACATTAAGGTCATTTAAAGACTGTTCTGCAAAATAGCCATTTTCAATATGCCAGGCTACCAATAATTTGCAATCACCTTCTGATGGAGGCTGAAGCCAGACACAGGGGCAGGCAGTCTCACAGTTACAGGTTTCAAAATAGCTTCCCTGCACTTTCCACTCAATCGGTTCACTCATTATGGTTTCCTAAAAAGGTTCTTTAAAAGGTCTTAGGTCAAATTCATGTGTCCAGGCGCTAGGATGCTGGCAATGAATTGACCAGTAAGTTTCAGCAATAGCTTCCAGTTTTAATAGTCCTTCACCTCCTTTGCTTTTATAGTATTCTGAAAATTGCTGCTCTGCTCTATCGCCATTGATCACACCATCAATAATAGCGTGCACAACATGAATGCCTTGTGGGGAAAACTCTCTTGCCAAGCCTTGGGCTAATGCTCTTAATGCCGCTTTAGCAGAAGCAAAGGATGTGAATGGCGGTTTTGCTCGTAAAGAAGATGTTGCACCAGTAAAAAACAGAGACCCCTTATTGTTAGGTTTCATTAATGTGATTGCTTCTTTGGCAAATAAAAAGGCACCTAGGCAATTTTGCTGCCATAACTGGGTGAAGGTTTCTGTCTCAGTATCAAGAATAGGTTCAGGAATATTGCTGTCGACATTATAGGCGGCAACCGATAAGGGAAATCCTTGTAATTTAATTGTTTCAAATAAATGGTTAACATCGCATTCTTTAGTTGCATCAGCAACTGCAATTGTCGCGACACCTCCGCTATTGGCAATGCTGTCAGCTACCTGATTCAATTTATCTTCACTGCGTCCAGCAATAAAAACATGCAGCCCTTTATTGGCAAAGTGTTTAGCAAGCGTGGCGCCAAGGCCACGCTCAGGCCCAACACCTAAAACAACCGCTGAGCATTGCTGCCCCATTACAGTGCTCGTCCTTCTTCGGTTGCTGAAGGCACTTCAACTAAACTGCCCGTTTTAACATCATATATATAGCCATATATGGGAATGTCAGCGGGCACCAAAGGATGGGACTTAATTCTGATTACATCTTCAGTAACACTCTCTACCTGATCTTTAATAGTTAGCCAGTCAATGTATTTACCTTCTGCTGAACCATGTCCTTCACAGCAATCATGCCAGCCGCTGGCATCTACGGATGATGTTTTTAAACTGCTGGATAGCAAATCACGCATAATATCATCCGTGAAAGTTTCCATGCCGCAATCGGTGTGGTGAATAACAAACCATTCACGTGTTCCTAATAATTTATAGGATATAACTAATGACCGGATAGCATCATCACTGGCTCGCCCACCGGCATTACGAATGACATGGGCATCGCCTTCTGCCAAGCCGGCATATTTTGCAGGATCTAATCGCGCATCCATACAAGTCAATATTGCAAATTGCCGGCCTGGAGGCATAGGTAACTCTGCTTTATCAAAGTTACTGCTATATTCGCGATTGGCGAGTAAAACTTCATTTAGTATTGTTGACATTTTTATCTCTCTTGGGTAGTTGGAAATGATTAGCCTACCCATATTGCGTATAATTTTTTTCGTCTTAGGTTTTATTGCGAAGGGTGCATAGCAGGCTATGTAATCGCAGTAACAAAATCTAAGGCTGACAAAAAGGCAGGCAAGGTGGGTAGGTTGTTTGTTCCCAGTTGCTTTAGTGTATTACTGTAATTATGTTTTACCGAAAATAAGCGAGAAATTGTTAACAGGCATATTGATTTGTTCTTTTAACTCCATGCCATGTTTTGCTGCAGCAGTTTTTAAATCAGCTACATCTTTAAGCCCCCATTCAGAAACGCCGGCAGAACTTAATGTATCGTGAAAATCTTTATTTGATTCTGTTGTGCATTGTCCGTCAACTTGAAAAGGACCATAAATCAATAGAAAGCCATCGTCAGCCAGTAGGTGTGTTGCGCATTCCATCATGCCATCAGCTATAGAAATAGGAGCAACCTGGAAAATATTAATGCAGAAAATAGCGGCAAAAGAACTGGGTTTACCTGCATTAAACCAAGTTTTAGGGTCTGTTAAATCTAAATGTACAGGGTCGGCAATGTTGTCATTGGAATGGTCGCCCGTCAGCTTTTTAATATTGTCAAAGACTTCAATATCTTTGTCTGAAGGATGAAAATGTAAATGTTCAAAATGCGGTGCAAAAAAATTGACATGCATACCGCTGCCACTGGCCATTTCCAAAACCTTGCCTGATTCTTTAGGCATTTTTTCCTTAAATACCCCCAAAATAGGGTCTTTATTGCGGTTTCCTGCCCAAGCGACATATTCACTTAAGGGATGGGGGTCTAAGGGTGGTTTGATATCGCTCATGTTGTAACCTCTGTTGTTATTATAATAATAAATACTTAAGACAAATGTTTGTACCAGCAATCTTTAAGGAGTGAAGATTTAATAATTTCCGGGTTTTGACTTACCTTTTTCTTCCATAGAAGTACTAATCAAATCGGTGCGTAGTCTGCTATGCGCCCATTTTATTAGCAGTCAAAATTCTTCGCCAAGCTTTCGGAAGTTATTAAACTCTCGCTCCTAAACATCATATCTTGTAATAGGTAAGAGCATATTCTATGCCGAGTTATTAATAATAAAAAACCTATTATAAGCAATGACTTATTTTTTTTACTTGTTCCATTGTTGAAGCCGTGCTTCAATCAGTGAAAAATAACTTCAATTGCAATTATGAGTGCTCTATCACTTTCCGAATTAACCCCTAACTTTTTTTTGCAAACTTTTATTCTTGAACTGATGCATGCCAGTGAGCAGTTAGGTCAAGAGCAAAGTCAGCAACTCATTGAACAAATTGCGAAAACAGCAGGCTGTTTTTTTGAAGAAGTCTACCGTTCTGAAAAGGGCAATAATAAGGCTGCTCTCGATAAAAAAAGCTATATCGAGCTTATCTTAGGACTTAAAAACAATATAGGCGGAAATTTTTCATTATCCTCTTGCAATCAGGACAGAATAGCTGTGAATAATAGCCGCTGCCCTTTTGGGGAAAAAGTAGTCAATTTTCCTGAATTATGCCGTATGACATCCAGTGTATTCGGTGGTATTGCTGCCCGTAATTTTGGCTACGCCAAAGTTGAAATTGCTAAAAGTATTGCCAGACATGATAACTGCTGTGAAGTTTATATTCACACAGATCCAGAAACTGCAAAAAAGAGAGAGGGCATTGAATATCGAAATAACAGGAATAATACCGATAAGCATGATTCTGATGCGCTGCATTCGCGGATAGAAGAAAGTATGTTAAAAATTTGGCGCAAACAAAGCAAGAAAACGGTTAAAAAAACTCAGCCACCCGTGATTGTCGCCAATTCTGAAATAATGAAAAAGGTATTGATGGCTATTGAAATTATTGCACCGACTTCGGCAACTGTTTTAATCGAAGGGAAAACAGGTGTGGGTAAGGAATTAATCGCGAGAGCCATTCATGCGATGAGTGGCCGTAGCAATAAACCTTTTATTCCTATTAATTGCGGCGCCATTCCCGAAAGTTTAATCGAAAGTGTTTTATTTGGTCATGAGAAAGGTGCATTTACCGGCGCAGTAGAAGTTCATCGAGGTTTTTTTGAACGGGCTGAGGGCGGCTCTTTATTTCTGGATGAAGTAGATTCATTATCACCTGCGGCTCAAACTCGGCTGCTTAGAGTAATTCAGGAGGGTGAGCTGGAAAGAATTGGAGGAACACAGGCAATCAATGTAGATTTGCGTATTATCTCTGCGACCAATGCTAATTTGCAAGACAAAGTGGAACATGGCCTATTCCGTAAAGATTTGTATTATCGAATTAATGTGGTTAAATTGGAAATACCGTCATTAAAGGAGCGGCCCACTGATTTGCCTGCCTTGGTAAAATTGATTTTACAGCGAATGAGCCGGAAACATAATAAAACAGTGGAATCTGTCAGCCGTGAAGTCATGCAGCAAATTCGTACATATCCTTGGCCAGGCAATGTCCGAGAGTTAGAAAACACGCTGGAACGCAGCCTGTTATTTACTAAAGGGTTAGAAGTAACGGAGTTAATGCTGGATACTCATCCGTCAAAATGTAGCGCTAGCAGTTGGAAACAATTGAAGGCACAAGCCATTGATGAAATAGAACAGACATTTTTGAAAGAAGCATTACAGGAATACCAAGGGAATATTAGGGAAATTGCAACTTGCATGGAACTATCAACTAGAGCTATCTACAATAAACTGAATAAATATCGGATCAACCCGGATGAATACCGAAAATAAAGATATTATTCCAGGTCTTTATTGATAATTGAAAAAGCAGAGTAGTTGACCGCTAAGTTCAGCTGTAACTTGTTAAATGATAGTGTTTAATCAGGTTTTTGATTCTCACCAAATGTGTGAGATTATTTCGCTACACGGTTTTGTGAAAAACTCGTGCTGATTTATTTACTAACGAGTCGACTAGCATAAGATAATACCGAAACTTTCTCTCAGTTTTTATTGTCTATCCAATATAGACTTTTAAATAGGAACTATAATGCTTATGATTCCAGATTTTTTTCAAATCGTCATGATTGGATTAATGGTTCTACTTCCAATTGCTCTGATTTATAAAAAGGCCGGCTTTAACCCAGTGTGGGCTGCTCTTGTTTTCTTGCCAGGGTTTGGCTTGCTGTTAATTTTTTTACAATTAGCCTTTTTACCTTGGCCAAACCATAAAGTTACAGATAGGAATTAATTATGGACATCTTTTTTTTTCTCCTTCCGTTTTTTATTCTCTTTACACTCTGGCTAGGGTCAAAAATTTTAGAAAAAGCTGGTTTCGATAAAAAATGGGTTTTTTCCCTGTTAATACCTGTAGTCAATATTATTATGATTTGGGTTTTTGCCTTTACCAATTGGCCAGGTTTAAAAGACGGTGCTGAACAGGGCATAAATTAAAAACCATAACTATCTGCAAGCATTAGTGAGCAGAGTATGATGGGGGAGTGGACTGCATAATTAAAGATCAGCCCTTCTCCTGTCTTTTAGGGACGCACGTTTCTTAGCTGTTTTCTAAAATGTGCCAGACAATAAACCGTTAATACTTAAATCTTTATCAGCTTCTGGCCAATGAATGCTATCTTTTTCCCCAGGTCATTCCCAATTGTTAAATTGTTTTTTGCTCGCTTGCGCTAACCTGGTTATTCAGGAAACACCGGCATAATTGATATTATGCGCCTAAAGGTGTCGTTCAGTTTTCAAAGTACTCATTTCAGGTTTCCTAAAAGTTTCTTTATTCTCGTTTGCCAATGATTCCAGCTTTCTAATACCCTCCGAAGAAAACCTTGCTAAGCAGGTTAATGCAACAGGTTGAAGCTAAAATTTTTCCAATATTCGTTCAAGTTGAATACAGGTATGTACATATTTCCATTTTCATTACTGTAAAAGAAAAAATGAAATGGATCAATTGTTAATATTGCAGGCATATTTTTTACTCTAATCCTAATTCTTAACTTTTCATATTCTCTAGATTGCCCGTGTAGAGGCAAAATAGAAATGTCAGGTTTCTGCCAATTAAAAATGGCTGCTTTTAACCTAAATCAATCAGTTGAACGCTTAGTTTAACAGTAACTTGTTAAATAAACTGTTTAATCCAGTTTTTCACTATTCACCAGATGGGGAAGTGTATATCGCTTCACGGTTTTGTGAAAAATCTGGACAAAAAATTCTGCAGAATAGCTCTCGATAAGGACTACGGCCATTATCTTCAAGCTATTCTTTGCCTTTTTTGCCCAGATTTCCCACAAAATCCGTGCTCAACCGATTTATTTAGGTTTAATTACAGTTGGACATCTGTTCCCAAATTTTTTATTGACATTATGAAAATAAATTAAACTTATGGTGATGGATATAAGAGATATTTTTTTCAGCAAGGGCGTGCATATGCTGCACAAGTTAAAAAAATATACTATTCTTTGTGTAGTGAAGTATTTCCGACTCTATTCAATAAAGAAAGGTTAAAAACATTATAGGACTTGCTCTTAAAACTAGGTGCGATGGGGGTATTGTTCCAAAAACTTTCGCGCTGTAACTTTCCTATAGAGATATTTAAGCTGAGACTTAATCTGTAAATACTTTTGACGTTATTATTAAAGAGAATATTATGAAAATAAAAAGAAAAATAGGGTTTATTGTTATGTGTTCACTCTTTGGTGGGCAGTGTTATGCAGGTTCTGAAATTGAAACGCTAATAAAAATGCTGCATGCTAATGGTACTGTTGATGATGCGCAGTATGGCAGATTAATGGATGAAATAAGGGCGGGTTCAGCAAAAGGGACTGGCAAAAATAAACAGATGCAAGCTGAGACTATAAGGCCGGAACAGTTAGATAGCATAAGCAATGTTGCTGTAAAAGTTGATAAAGGAGGTATCAAGGTAGCTAGTAAGGATGGTGAGTTTGAGGCGAAAATTGGTGGTCGAGTTCAAGTCGACACTGCTTTTTATGATGAAGACGGGACAGAGATGGGGAATGGTACGGAGATACGGCGTGCCCGAGTTTATATTCAAGGAAAAATGTTTTACGATTGGGGATATAAGCTGCAATATGATTTTACAGGAACGGGACGGGGCGGGATCAAGGATGCTTTCTTAACTTACAATGGCTTTGATAAAACCGAACTTAAAGTCGGTAATTTTAAAGACCCTTTTATGCTGCAAGAGCAAACCAGTTCAAAACATATAATTTTTACGGAAAGGTCTTTGGTTGACGCTTTTGCCACTGGTCGGCATATTGGTGCAATGGCCTCGACAAAACATAAGCATTGGACCGCAGGCCTCGGTTTTTTTGGCGATGCAGTCAATACAGCATCAAAAGGCAAGGATGAAGGCTGGGGAGTGGCTGGGCGGGCAACCTATGCACCGGTTAATGACAAAACGCGGGTTGTTCATATAGGCATGGCAGCTGATTACAGAGAAACAGGAGATAGGGAGTCTCTGCGCTTTAAACAGCAGCCTGAAACTCACATATCAGGTGTTAATATTGTTGATACAGGAATTATTTCAGGAGCTGATAATTATTTAAAGTTAGGTGCTGAATTGGCTCTAGTTGAAGGCCCCTTTTCTGCACAGGCAGAATATGTATGGACGACGGTAGAGCGCAATATAGGAGCCGATCTTGATTTTGATGGCTGGTATGTTCAGGCCGCCTATTTTTTAACGGGCGAGTCCCGTCGCTATAAAAAAGGTAAGTTTGCCGGGGTGTCACCTAAAAGCATAGTTGGGCTGGATGGAATAGGCGCCTGGCAGTTGGCGGCAAGATATAGCGTGGTAGATTTAAATGATGCTGATATTAACGGCGGCAAAGCTGAAAGTGTAACGCTTGGTTTGAATTGGCTGCCCACATCAACACTTCGGTTTTCTGGAAATTATGTCAAAACCCTGAATGTAAATGGTGGTTCTCATAATGGTGAAGAGCCAAGTCTATTTCAGCTTCGCGGGCAGGTGGCATTTTAACTATAAGGGGGGTGTAAATACTTGATATCTGTGCTTAATATTTTAGATACGTAGATAGTATTGCCTCATTAAATAGGACAAAAATCTTAATCCTAGAAACCGCGCTCTACTGGTCTTGCTAGTGTGGACTTGAGCTGCTTTGCTCCTTAACATGTGATTTATCCTGTCAGTGAGTTAGGAGCGATTAATACATTAGGGCGGAGCCTAAATGAAAGACATGAAGTTAAAAGAAAAGCTATTAATTCCAATTATTCTATCTATGGTATTTGGATTGGTAATAGCAACTGTTTACACTTTCCGTAATATTGAGAAAATTAAATCATCAGTTTATAAGCAAGAACAGCATATGCTCGAAAACTACTTTTTGAGTGGTTTTGACTCCCTTAAAGAGACAGTGCTAACAAATGTGATAGGTCTGGCGGATAATAATGCAGTAATTGCCGCATTACGAGAGGGAAACAGAGATATTGCAATTTCTGGTTTAAAATCAATTATTCATAATTACCAGA
>JALSLW010000063.1 GCA_026988155.1 Methylomonas sp.
ATAGCGCACATAACGGTTTGCCATGGTTTGCATAAACTTGCTGAGATGAGCTTTATCTTTAGGAGTAATCAAAAGGTGAAGATGATTAGTCATAATAACGTAGGCATGCAGATAGCAATCAGTTTTTGATAAAGCATAAGCAATATCTTCAATGATCCGCACCATGTCTTCTTCTGATTCAAAGATATCCTGATGATTATTGCCACGGTGCATGATGTGCAGCGGTTGATTGGGGATAACTATTCTGGGTAATCGAGCCATGAAAAGCAATATACACCAACTATCTTAGAAAATCAAGTTGGCTGACCCCTTGATTTCCCTGGGCCCAATGTCATTAAGTTAGGAGTTTTATACAGCTAATTCACCTTGGAGACGGGGCTGTAGCATAGTATTTGTAGGGACTAAAGTCCCTCCTCCGAATGTTTTATGCTTAACTTAACGACATTGGCACCAGGCCTTTTCTAAGGCGGCTGGAAATAACTTTGATGCTAGAAAGTAACTTTTTTAAACTAATAAATGAACAGAAAAGGCCAGGTTTTTAGAATTTCAATAAAAGAACTATTCAGACTCATTTGTTAATTGGAAAATGCTGCTGAACTCTGCCTTCACATCGCCTTAATCTGCAGATATAATTTAACGACAATGACAAACTCATCCAGCCTGCTTAACCGCGACCGAAACTATCTCTGGCACCCATATAGCTCAATTGACTCCGATCAAGCTATTTTTCCCGTTAAGTCTGCCCATGGCGTACGCATCACCCTTACCGACGGCCGTGTATTGATTGATGGCATGTCTTCCTGGTGGAGCGCCATTCATGGCTACAATCACCCTGTCATGAACCAGGCATTGACTGATCAGCTGCAAAACATGTCTCACATTATGTTTGGCGGACTAACCCATCAGCCGGCTGTCGACCTAGCCGAACAATTAGTCAAAGTCACGCCTGAGTCGTTAAAAACCGTATTTTTTGTGGATTCTGGCTCTGTTGCGGTTGAAGTGGCAATAAAAATGGCCATTCAATATTGGCATGCAAAAAAACAGCCTGAAAAACAGAAAATGCTGACTATTCGCCATGGCTATCATGGCGATACCTTTGGGGCTATGTCGGTAAGCGACCCCGTTAATGGTATGCACAGTCTTTTTTCAGATACGTTAATAGAACAATTTTTTGCCGAGGCTCCCTGCTGCCCGTTTGATCAGCCCTGTTCAGAATCTGATTTTTCCTCATTGCGAACCCAACTAGAAAAAAATCATCCGAAAATTGCTGCGGTAATTTTGGAACCTGTTGTACAGGGTGCTGGCGGCATGCGCTTTTATTCTCCTGATTATCTAATACAGGTTCGCAAACTTTGTAATCAATACGATGTACTATTAATACTTGATGAAATAGCAACTGGGTTTGGGAGAACAGGCAAACTGTTTGCCTGTGAACACGCTGAGATTGAACCTGATATACTTTGCCTTGGCAAAGCATTAACTGGGGGATACATGACGCTTGCCGCAACTTTAACCACCCACAACATTGCTCAGACCATTAGCAATGGAGAGCCTGGACTGTTTATGCATGGCCCAACCTTTATGGCTAACCCCTTAGCCTGCAGTGCCGGATTAGCTAGCTTGAAATTGCTATTAAATTCCCCCTGGAAAAACCGAATAAATTTGATAGAACAGCAGCTTAGCATAGGCTTAAAACAATGCAACAGCTATCCTCAAGTAAAAGATGTCCGCATTCTTGGGGCAATAGGTGTAGTAGAATTGCACAGGCCCGTTAATATGTCGCTAATACAGCCTCAATTTGTTGAAGCGGGTGTCTGGGTCCGCCCTTTTAATAATTTAGTCTATCTGATGCCGCCTTATATAATAGATAAAAAAGATCTAAATACCTTAACCAGTGCTGTCGCTGCAATTATTTCCAACATTAAGGATTAGCTATGAATAACGATTCAAAATTACGCTGGGGCATACTTGGTGCTGCCCGTATTAATCAGCAATTAATGCCGGCCATTGTAGAGGCAGGCAATAGCACGCTTGTTGCGATTGCCAGCCGCCGGCCGGGGGCTGCGGCTGAGACGCTTGCAAAATATGCCCCACAGCAAAAAGATGTAAAAATCTACGGCAGCCCTGAACAACTGCTTGAAGACGATACTATCCAAGCCGTTTACATTCCCTTGGCCAATAAAGAACATGCTGAATGGACATTACGAGCGATTGAGCATGGCAAACATGTATTGTGTGAAAAACCTATGGCTCTCACTGTTACTGATATTGAAGCAATAGAAAATGCCGCCAAAAAGCAGAATGTAACTGTTATGGAAGGTTTTATGTATCGTTTCCATCCACAGCATGCACGGGTAAAAGAAATTATCGATTCTGGCTTAATCGGTGAGGTACGTTCTGTTAGGTCTTGCTTTTCCTATTTAATCCAGCCTGCGCGCGAATACCGCATTGACAGTACCATTGAAAATGGCAGTGGTGCCATGTGGGATATCGGCTGCTATGCCATTCATGCAGCCAGACTGCCTTTTTATAACGAAACACCTGTTGCGGTAACTGCTATGGCAAAACATATCGCAAGTGGGGCCGATACCAGCTGCAATGGCATTATTGATTTTGATGATGGTAAATATGCCCATTTTGATTTTGGCTTTGAACATGCCCGCCGTGCAGAATATGAAATCATCGGCACTAAAGGAGGCTTAAAGTGCCATAATGTCTGGGCAAAACAGGCAGAAACGCCTGTTATTTCCTGGTGGACAGAAACAGGTCAGCAATGCCAAGAGACACTGGCTCTAGCCAATCATTTTCGCTTAGAAGTTGAGCATTTTAGCAATTGTGTACTTAATGGCAAAAAGCCGGCTTTGTCACTTGAAGATGCTAAAACCAACTGCAAAATTATTGTCGCCACACTTGAGTCTGTTAAAAGAAAACAACAAATAAAGTTATCCTAACTTGCGGAATAAGCAACAAATAAATAAAATGTGTTGCTAATAGTGTAAGTTACTGGTAAATTTTAATTAACTTAGGTAACGCGCATTAAATAACCTACCCAGATTGCGCAGGATTTTTATTCGTCTTCAAGGCGCAACGAAGGGAGCATAGCAAGCTATGTGACCGAAGTTGCAACGCTGAAGACGGATAAAAAGACAAGCAAGATTGGTGGGTTATTTATTGCGAGTTGCCTTAATCAATCACACTCGTTAAGGAAATATAATTATGAAAAAGACTTTATTAACCGTTACAGCCATAGCAACGGCTGTTTTATCTGGCTGTGCAACACAATCAACCAGTACATTTCAGCCCTTCCAGGCTAAAGACTTGAGCGGTTTAGTTCGTTCAGGCCATTTAGAGCAGAAAAAGAACACTGTTTACGTTATTAATGATTCCTCATCATCAATGGGTGAAACATATGAAGGTGCTGGTTTTCCAGGCCAATCCAGCCCGACTAAACTTTCAGTAGAAAAAGAAATATTGAACAGAATGAATAAAACCATTCCAAATATTTCTTTATCTTCAGGCCTTAGAAGCTTTGGTTACGGCCCTTGCACAGACTGGGGATACACTAAGCTAAACCAGCCTGTGCAATCTTACTCTTCTTCATCGTTTGATGCTGCAATTAACTCCCTGACCTGTTCTAGCGGCGGGACCCCCGTTGCCTCAGCTTTTTCAGCGGCAAATGCAGACCTTGCTTCAGCACCTGGCAATATCGCTGTTATTCTTTTAAGTGACGGCCATAATTATGATGTATCTCCGGTAGCGGCGATTGAGACGCTTAAGGCGGCACATGGCGACAAACTTTGCCTTTACACTATCTGGGTGGGCAACGAAGCACAAGAAAGCGGCCAGGCCATTCTACAGCAATTGTCTGACATATCTGGATGCGGCTTTTCTACCACTGCAGATGCAGTGGCATCAAGCAATGGCATGGCCAACTTTGTCGGCAATGTCTTTTTTAGCAAAGCAACTCCTGCAGCCCCTGTTGCACGTGAGGGAGACGCAGATAATGATGGCATTTTAGATAGCCAGGACAAATGCCCAAACACTCCAAAAGGCGCGGCAGTTAATAAAGACGGTTGCTGGGCATTCCACGGCGTTCTTTTTGACTTTAACAAAAGCACACTTAAACCTGGGTATAAGAGTTTATTTCGTAACGCTGTCACCGTGTTAAAGCTAAACCCTGAATTAACTGTCGAAATCCAAGGCCATACAGACAACAGAGGCCCAGCGTCTTACAATCAAAAATTGTCTGAAGAGAGAGCAATGGCTGTTAAAAAACACCTTGTTAACAGTGGCATCAGTGCTTCTCGCCTAACAACTGTTGGTTTTGGCGAAACTCGTCCTGTAGCGTCTAATGATACAGAAGAAGGCAGAGCCCATAACCGTAGAGTTGTCTACAGAAGAACTGATATGTAATTAAAGTATCAATCTTTATACTTACAAAAAAAGGAGAGCATTGCTCTCCTTTTTTTTGTTTCAAGAGGGACACACCTGTTGAAACAAAACTCAAACAACACACTTCACAGTTGATTGCTAAACTTTGCTGTAACTGGTTAAATATTAGGCTTAAGGTAACGCGCATTAAATAACCTACCCAGATTGCGCAGGATTTTTATTCGTCTTCAAGGCGCAACGAAGGGAGCATAGCAAGCTATGTGACCGAAGTTGCAACGCTGAAGACGGATAAAAAGACAAGCAAGATTGGTGGGTTATTTATTGCGAGCTGCCTAAGCAAGCTTTTAGCTCACCAGATGGCCAGGCTATTTTGCTTCAAGGCTTTGTGAAAAATCCACGTCCAACTGGTTTATTTAGGTTCAAACTTAAGAATTCTCGTTTACCATGAGAATGGCAAAATACAATTCATAGCTAAAACAGAACAGTTAGAAATCGCTTATTCATTATTGTATTTTTTAAATATCCCCCACTCCCTTTACCGTTTGCAAAACGATAATCCATCTGTTCTATTGCCTGCATTGAGCTAAACTAAACTTAGAAGAAATAATAGGGGCTTTCCACCAGACATAAAAAAGGGAGGCACCCTCACGGGAGCCTCCCTTTATATCTAAAGCGAATAACTATTTCTTAATGCTCTCAGCAATTTTATTGAATGCTTCAACACGTTCTTTCCCTGTTTTCACCAAGTCAAGACCTGTATCTATAATTATTTTAACTAAACCAGGTGTTTTATAAACCATTACACCAAGATAGGCAACAATGGAAACTGAGATAGCCGCTCCAATAACGCCCCCAAGGCCAACAAGACCGAAAACTTTAAGAATTAAAACAACCAAATCCAGCGGAACCAAAACCATAGCGCCAAAGTAGGCCAAGACCATGAATGTAAAAATGACAAAAACAACAAACTGGAGCAACCTTACCAAAGCGACATTAACTTTATTCATAACTGTGAATTTCCTGCAAATGGGATAAAAGCTTAATCTGAGCCCCTCGACTCAGACTTAAAACGAATTTTACTATTATATCTTATAATCACTCACTCTCAAATGATTCTGCAACATCATTTACAAACAGCGGGTATAGCAATGCGCCTGCCAAAAAACCGCCTAAATGGGCCCACCAGGCAACACTCAAGGCAATACCGTCAAACACAAGCGATGCTGTCGCATTTTGCAACTGTATAATGACCCAAAAACCCAAAAAGGCTATCGCAGGAAGCTCAAAAAATATCGGTAAAAAAAACAATGGCAGCCAAATAACAATCCTCGCATAGGGGTACATAAAAAAATAGGCACCCAGCACACCGGCAATGGCACCTGATGCACCAACTACAGGAAAGGTTAAATCCGGCTCAAAATACCACTGTACAACCGTCGCAAACAGACCGCACCATAAATAAAAAATCAAAAATTTCACATGCCCCATTCGATTTTCAATACTTTTTGTAAAAATCCACATAAACCACATATTAATAATAAGGTGCACCCAGCCACCATGCAAAAATAGGTTAGTCAAAAAAGACAGATAGTTATCAAAAGGCAAACCAAAGGCTGCTGACCAGTTTGGGTTTGAATAGCGAATAGGTACCATGCCATATAAATATGTAAGCTGGCGCTGCATTTCATCCGGCATCATTTTCATTGAAATAAAAATGACAGTACACACCAGCATAATTCCCCAGCTGACATAAGGCCTGGTATTGCAGAGAATATTGTCTCTAATTGGAATCATGATATACCCTGCACAATTTTATTCATTTTTTTTATAGCCATCTGTATTTTTTACAACCCAGCGCACTTCTTCCGACTGCAATATTTCTTTTTTCCAAAAAGGTGCTTTTGACTTCAATGCTTCCATAATATACCGGCTGACATCAAACGCATCACCGCGGTGCGAACTCCACACCGCAACCAGCACAATAGGATCTTCCGGAAAAAGGTCACCGACTCGGTGTACTACTAGCACATCAATTACTTGCCACTTTTGCATGGCTTCTTTAATAATTTTACCTAACTGGACTTCGGTCATTCCAGGGTAATGCTCCAAAGCCATTCCCTTAACATCATCACCTTCATTAAAATCACGCATAGTACCGACAAATATACTGGTTGCCCCAACCTTCCCCTTCATTTCCTTAGCTGACAACTGAAATAGCTGAATTTCCTGCCAGGGATCAAAAGGCTGATTCACAATTTTAATTTCCACCTCAACCTCCCGTCACTGGCGGAAAAAAAGCCACTTCATCAGCATCATTAACCAAACTGTCAAAGTTAACATATTCCATGTTAACTGCTGCCAGGATGTTCTCTGGCATTACTGCCCCTTTATTGGCCTGCATCCACACATCCGCAACTGAAATAGCTTCAACGAATGCCAACTCATCTTCAGAGCGCCCAACAGACTCCTTTAAACTGGCAAAATAACGGACTTTAATCGACATTAACAAAAGATCCTATAAAATAGACAACTAGAAAAACTACTATACAAAAAAATGACCCATTTTACTCATTTTAATCAATCTGGCGAAGCCCATATGGTCGATGTTGGAGAAAAAGAGATTTCTCAACGCACCGCCATTGCCGAAGGCTTTATTGAAATGCAGCCTGAAACACTAACTTTAATCACCCAGGGAAACCATAAAAAGGGGGATGTACTGGGCATTGCCAGAATTGCAGGCATTATGGCCAGCAAAAAAACGGCAGAACTAATTCCGCTTTGCCACCCTCTTCCCATTACCCATGTAGAAATCAATTTAACGGAAGAAATGGATAAACACCGCATTCATTGCCAAACCACTGTTAAGACCAACGGTCAAACAGGCGTTGAAATGGAAGCATTAAATGCCACCCAAGTTGCATTGCTGACTATTTATGATATGTGCAAAGCGGTAGATAGGGGAATGGTGATTCAATCAGTACAGCTAGTAGAAAAAGAGGGTGGAAAATCGGGACATTGGCAGCGGACAGCACCGACCCTTTCATGCTGAACGGAGTATCATTATAAGTACTGTAAAAAGTGCCAGCATTTAACTAAAAAAACTTGGAGACCCCTCCCAAAACTGCTCCATGAATTATTTTTCAGAAGCCATCATTTCGGCATTGCAACTCATCATACAATTTGACCCTGAAATATATCAAATTGTATGGACTTCAGTAAAAATTTCGCTGATTGCCACTTTGTTTGCCGCCTTTTTTGGCATATTGCTAGGCATTATCACTGCTATCAGTCGATTTCCTGGAAAACGCTTAATACAGCAGGTACTCAATACCCTAATGGCTATGCCAACTGTAATGATAGGCCTTGTTTTCTACGGTTTACTTAGCCGGCAAGGGCCATTGGGCGAACTGGGGCTGCTTTACACTGAAACAGCTGTAATAATAGGAGAAACCTGCCTGATACTCCCCATCATCATGAACATGACCTTAGTTGCAGTTCAATCAGCAGATCAGCGGCTTATTAGTACCTTAGTCATGCTGGGAGCAAGACCCCATCAGCAAATATTGCCTGTTCTCAGCGAGTTGCGCTTTACTATCCTTGCGGGGGTAGTTACCGGTTTTGGCCGAGCAATAGGTGAGGTAGGTGCGGCAATGATGCTAGGAGGCAATATTCAAGGAGTAACTAGAACCATGACAACCGCTATTGCTTTAGAAACCAGCAAAGGTGACTTTGAATTGGGATTAGCATTAGGCATATTACTGCTGATTATAGCCTTTGCAATTAATCTGCTATTGCAATTATTTAATACAAAGGGCATCGCCTAATTCTAATTGGGAGCATGTTAAAAGTAAATCGCAATAGCTATTGGGGATAATAGGTGATTGCATCTACAATGACAGCAGGTAAAGCAAAAACAAAATAACTACTGATAATAGTGCACTCAAGCCCTTCCAAAATTTCAAAGGACTGCGTTCTATCAAAGACAAATCTGCAGTATCTTTTAAAAAGACCGAATTAGGGTTGGAAAGGTCATATAAAAACTCAGATAAAGTTTCATATCGCCCTTGAGGGTAAATTGAACAGCCTTTTTTTAAAGCACCGTCTATCCATACTGGTACCATGGTGTTTTTCTGGAAACTTGGCACATATTGCAGCTTTGCTAAATTTATTCTATTTGGTTTCTCAGGCATATCACCGCCAAATGGCAAGGCACCATTGATCATTTCATAAGTAATCACAGCCAATGAATATAAATCCGATTTTACTGTCCCCCTATCTCCCAGGTGATATTCGGGGGCAGTATAATTAAGTGTACCTAAAATATTGCCCCCCTCTTGCTCAATCGGCAATATCTCAGTAATCCCCGCAATTTTCACCGATCCAAAATCAATGATTTTTACTGTCCCGTTATTATCTATCATTATATTTTCAGGCTTTAAATCCTGATGAAGCATTTCCATCCGATGAAAAGCACGCAAACCTTTAACAATCTGTTTAACAATCCCCCTTATTTCCCGTATATAAGGTTTTGTGTGTGAATTCATCCACTCTCTTAACGTTTGACCTTCAATATACTCAGTGGTGTAGTAAATACAGCTTTTAGGTCTATCTGATCCCAAAACTTTAAGTACATTTTTATGCTCTACCCGTTTACCAGCCCATTCTTCATGCAAAAAATGATCTATATACTGCTTATCCCCTTCATATAAAATAGACGGTGTTTTTAAAATGACTTGAGTATTTGTTCTGGTATCGAAGGCACGGTAAATTTGCGTTCGCTTGCTCGCGTGCATTTCTTCTTCAACTCTGTAGCCATCCAGCACCATTCCCTTTTCTAGCAAAGGAGGAAAAGGCAAATTTGCATGCTGGCGTATCAGTTCATCTTCTGTTGCCAACGGTATTTCATCAACCGTGAACAGTTGACAGCTTAAGTTATCATTACTTTTATTATCAATAGCCTGCTGCACAATCTGCTTGGCAATATCACTCAGGCTATCTTTTGACTGTAAAAGATTTTTTAAGTTTTTTTCTTCAACAAACTCATGCACGCCATCGGTACTCATAAAGAACAGATCGCCTTTTTCCAAAGGGAACGCTTTATAATCGACCTCTAACCGCGGCTCTATTCCCATGGCACGGCTTAAATAATTCTTTTCATCAGATACCCAAACGCAATGGTCCCGTGTCATCTGCTCCAAATTGCCACGTCGCATTCGATATATTCTAGAATCACCTATATGAAAAAGATGGGCAGTGGTTGATTTCAGCACCAATATGCTCAAAGTACTCACCAACCCTTTGGTTGACTGATACCTCTGCTGCCCCTGACTATATAGCCAGGAGTTGGTAGCAGAAAGAATTTGCTGGCCTGATTTTTTTACTGACCAGGAATCAGGGGTACTATAATAGTCACTTAAAAATCCACTGACACAGCACTGACTCGCTTCATGCCCCGCATCACTGCCACTCATTCCATCTGCAATGGCTACTGCAATGCCTTTATGGGTCAACTGAGCTCCTGTTGGTATTGATGCGCCTAAATAATCCTCATTTCTTTCTTTTGTGCCTTTAGTGGAAAAAGCGCCTAGAGATATTTTCAGTATGGGTGCGGTCATGGCAAGCGATTATTAATAATGGTTGTGTCAGGTCTGTGACAGTCACGTTTAGGCAGAAACAATCTTGTAACCGTCCTTTTAAACTATATGGGCAGATCACGTAGGATTGCCCATACACAGTATCAGCTGCTATTTAACCTCAATCATTTCTACCGTACCATCTTCCAGAATCTCAACCATATGCCCTGATGGCTCATCCAGAAAGAAAAGTACCATTAAAAATACAAATGCGGCCGTTCCAGCAATGGTCATAAAGAAAATATCAGTTGAGACAAAGGAAAACACAGTTAAAAAAGCAAGCCCTCCGACATTGCCAAAGGCACCAACCATACCTGCAAATTGTCCTGTCATTCTGCGCTGAATTAATGGCACCATAGCGTACACCGCTCCAGACCCGGCTTTTGAAAAGATACCGGCCAATATAGTGGTCGCCACAACTGCCCATAAAGCCCAATCGGTAGTGACTGTACCTAGCAGAAAGAAACTGCCGGCAGCTCCACTGGTAACTATTCCCAAGGTAATTTTTCGGCCAATCTTATCGCTTAGCCAGCCGCCTGCAGGTCTTGCGAATAGGTTAATCACCGGATATATACCTGCCAATACACCCGCCAAAACAGGCTCTACATTAAAAGTATCTACGTAATATAAGGGCAGCATGGAAACAACGGCCAATTCTGCACCAAATGTTAACATATATGCTAAGTCCAAAATAGCTACCTGTTTAAAGGCATAGCGCTGTATTTCAGGCACTTCGGTTTCAAAGATAGGTTTATTGACCTGAATGATTTTCCATACCTGAAAAACATATAGGACAGCCAATGTTGCATACACAGCATAAGCTACAGTTTCATCAATCCAGTGCATTTTTGCCGATAGCTTCCATGTTAAAACACTTAAAGCAATATACATGGGAATATTCATAATGATATACAGCAGCAAATCCCCTTTGCTGGTCACTTCCAATGCCCCCATTTTTTTCGGCTTAAAGTAAGTTGAGCCTTTAGGCGTGTTCGACACACTGAAATAATAAATCACCCCGTAAACAATTGCCACGGCACCTGTAATGCCTATTGCATATCTCCAGCCATTTTCTGCACCAAAATAAATGGCAACTGAAGGCAGGATAAGCGCGGCACCTGCTGAACCAAAGTTGCCCCAGCCTCCATAGATACCTTGTGCAATACCAGTCTGTCTAGCAGGAAACCATTCGGAAATCATCCGAATGCCGACAACAAAGCCTGCGCCCACAAACCCAGATAAAAAACGTACGATAGCTAATTGCTGATAAGTTTGAGTAAATGCAAAACCTATACTGATCAGCCCGCCTAAAATCAAAATGGAAGAGAATAACTGTTTAGGACCATATTTATCGACTAACATGCCGACCACAATCCGTGCAGGAATAGTCAGGGAGATATTTAATATCAATAGTATTTTCACTTCCTGTTCAGTCAAATGCATAGCATCACGAATAACCACCATAAGCGGTGCATGCGCAAACCAAACCATAAAACTAAGAAAGAAAGCAAACCAGGTTAAATGCAGCGTTTTAATTTCTGGTTTGCTAAATGCTAATAAATTTAACTTATTAGTAGCCATTTGATAGAGTCCTTATGTGAAATAAATGATTTATTTTAGTTAAAAAGCATTTTTTATGCCACAACACAAGAAAGCCTTTGTTTATAGTATATCTTGAGTATTAGACTCACGTATAAGCCTCTATAGCTTTCTTATTTAACCGCTTAATCACATCAGGTTTACTATTCTCCACC
>JALSLW010000064.1 GCA_026988155.1 Methylomonas sp.
ATCTATTTAAGAATATTAAATCTGGAAAAATTAGTTGAACGCAGGTATTAACTACTTTTTCTCTTGTCTTTCCCTAATAATATCCCACAGCACTGGGGCAATAAATAAAGTCAACACTGTCGCAACAGCAAGGCCTGAGACAAAGGTTGATGCCATGGCGCCCCATACAGGGGATTCCTCTGGAAACCCCAAAGCCATTGGCAATAGCCCTAGGGTTGTGGTTAAAGTCGTCAAAATGATCGGCCGCAGCCTGACAGCAATTGCCTCATTAATTGCCTCAAGCCTTGTGGCCCCTTTGGCATACAGCTTATTCATAAAATCAACCAGAATCAAAGAGTCATTAACCACTACCCCGGCTACCCCAATAATAGCTATAAAGCTATTCACAGTAAACAAAGACTGTGTCAGCAATTTTCCAAAAACTACGCCAATCAATGCAAAAGCAATGGCCGAAAGAATAATGACTGGCTGGAGATATGACTGAAACTGGGCTGCCAGAATGATATACATAATCATGACAGCAATAATAAAGGCATACATCAAAGATGAATACGAACGTTGCGTATCCTCGTGCTGGCCTCCAAAGAGCAGTGTTGCTCCTGGGTATTGGCTATCAATCTGAGCATAAAACTGTTTAACGGATTCTACAATCGCAGGAATTGAGGCTGGCGCTTCTGCTTTAAGGTTTGCAGTAATGCTGACTGCACGCTGGCCTTGGTATCTATGCAATTCCCCCGCTTGAAAATAGCTGTGTAAATCAGTAACGTCGCCTAAACGGATTGGGCCGCTAATATGTTCAACTACCGGTATGGCCAAGGCCTGTGCCGGTGTTTTAATGACTTGCGGTGCGATTAATACCTTAAGGTCTATCTCTTCATCATTTAGCTGATATTTGCCAATATACCGCCCATCCAAAACACTGCCAGCCAATTGTATTACTTGTGTATTGCTTAAGCCATATTCTTTAACCCGTTCATGGTTGATATCAAACCGGTAGACCTGTTTTTTCCCGCCCCGGTCGTCATGTAGTTCAACCAGGTAAGGTGCAATTGTTTTTTTTGTCTGTAAAAAATTGAATACTATATCTGCCAAACCTGAAATTGAATCAAACTGTGTTCCCACGACACGCACATTAATATCCTTTCCTGTAGGCGGCCCGTCTTTTTGGGCATGTATGCTTAATGTAAACCCATCTTTTTCAAAAGTCTGCTTCAAACGTTTTCGCATATTATCCAAATGATCCAATGGATCATCAAATTTTTGCTTATCTTTGATCGGCATGGTCACCATTACAGTGCCAAAATTATTGCCATAAACCGGTTCATAATCTTCGTTGGGATAAAATCCTGCAAACCCAGCCGCTGATTCGGCATAGCCATCTCCATCGGCCATAATGAAACGCGCAATTTCTCTTACTTTTTTATCTACTTGTTCAATGGGCGTTTCGGGTAAACCTTTAACGTCCGCATAGTAAAGTGTGTAGTCGTCAGGAAAAAATTTAATGTTAATTAATGGCAGTTTTCCCGATGCAGAAACGGCTAATATGCCAATAGCAATAAACAATAGCAGGAAGATGCTCAATACGCTAAAAACTCTATGTTTTAGTGTGAACGAAAGGACTTTATCCACTATGGATCTGCAGAAAATCAAGATAATATTGTCGTGTTCTAAATGCTCAGATAAGTCTTTAGAGTGTCTAGGTCCAAAATCCAGGTAATGAATCGGCAAAATAAGCAGGCATTCAACTAGTGAGGCGAATAAGGCGAAAGTTACGGCAATGGGGATTTGTGCAAAAAACTCGCCTGTTGAGCCACTCATAATCAGCATTGGCAAAAAGGCCGCTACTGTAGTCAAAGTTGAAGAAATGACCGGCAGTCCCACCTCGGCAGTGCCTTTAACAATTGCCTGGTAGACTTCATTGCCTTCTTGAATATGCCGGTAAATATTTTCACAGACGACAATGGCATCATCAACAATAATGCCGGTGACCAATACAAATGCAAACAGGCTTATTTCATTTAGGCTGTTTCCAGTTATGTACATCAGCAGCATGGTCATCATAAAGGAAAAGGGGATGCCAATGGTTATCAGCCCTGCGTTGCGAATCCCCATAAAATACCAGACGATGATTGAGACTAAAAACATGCCCAGCAGCATATTTAGCCCCAATGTACTAAAGCCATCTTTAATTTTATTGGTTGAGTCCTGGGTTAATGTGATTTCTAAATGTTCCTGCTCAAACAGGTTTTCAAACCCTTTCAGTTTCTCAAGGATTGCATTCTTAATATCAATAGCATTGCCTTCTGCCGTTTTTATTATTTGCAGGGAAATTACATCTTTGCCATTGACGGTAGAAATAACAAGCGGATCGCGATAATCCAAATCTGCCCGTGTGATTAAATCTTGCAGACGGATAAAGCTGCCATCGCCATCTTTTCTAACAATGGTCTTAACCACCTGTTCCCTGTTACGATATTTTTCATCCACTTTAACCAGAAAGTTGCTACTCTGATCTTTAAAGTTTCCGGCAGGCATTGATAAATTGGCATCTTGCAATGCACTCACCACTTCATTAAAACTGACGCCGTATTGTCTAAGCTTTAATGTATCAAGATAAACATGAAATTCTCGGGTATATTCACCGGAAATTTTTACATCTTTAATATTGTGGATTTTTTGCAGGCTTGATTTTATCTGCTCCGCCATCAGCACCAAAGCTCTGTTACTATGCTGTCCCCCAATATTGATGGCAATAACGGGTAAAACATCATCAACGGTGGCGCTGTCAATTTGTGGAGGATCGACATCATCAGGCAGTTCGCCCAGCATGCTGAGTACTTTAAACCGCACTTCGTTATACAAATGGGGGTAATCCGTATCATCAATAAATTTCAGCCGAATATGAGAACGTTCAGAGTAAGAGGTTGACGAAATCCATTCTATGTTCTCAACCGTTTCTACCTGTTCTTCAATCTTGCGGGTAATCAGTGTTTCCACCTCGATGGGGGAAGCTCCGGGGTAGTACGTCGAAATATTGACTTCACCGAAGTCAATATTGGGGTATCTTTCAGCGGGCAGCTGAAACATTGCAAAAAAACCAACAGCCGTCAGCAAGATAAATATCAGATTGTAAAAAACTTTTTGCTTTAAAGAAAATTGAACAATTCCTTCCATGCTTTTTCCCTTTTGAATTCTTTTAATTTTTAACGCTGCAAAATTTTAAATTGATCACCTGCTTTTAATTGCGGAGATCTAATGCGCACTAGCCCATTTTCTGCATTGCCTAAAAATTCAACTCGTACAGGCTGACCATTTTTACTCTCTAGCCAGACCTCTTCAAATCGTTTATCCAATGCTTTAGAGGCAATTAAAAAAGCACCTGCAACATCTGCCAGTTTCAGTTTTAAATCAACTCTTAACCCGCCTCGTTGGACGGGGAGATCCCTTTCCAGCAATAAATCCACTTGAATTTTTCTGGACTCTTCATCAAAGGCAGGTGAAATACGTTCAATTGTTGCCGGAATCCGCCGTTTATATTCTGGAAGCCAGACGGTAAGGACTTTTTCAGCCTTTAACGCGTTTAATTCACTCACTGTTAATGCAAAGGGCACTAATAATTTTGAATAGCTGCCCACTTTTGCCACGGGACTGCCTATATCAAGCCATTGCCCAGGCTCAACATAGCGTTCATCGACTAGCCAGCCAGCAGGCGATTTTATGCAATGTCGCTTGAGCGT
Organism: Methylomonas sp.; assembly: GCA_026988155.1. Classification (GTDB taxonomy): domain Bacteria; phylum Pseudomonadota; class Gammaproteobacteria; order Methylococcales; family Methylomonadaceae; genus QPIN01. The sequence goes on from JALSLW010000064.1 coordinate 3,738, forward strand.
TTCTTGCAGATGCTGTTTTTGCAGTCTTTTACTCTGCTCCATACGTTCAGAGGTAGCTAACTGGCGCAGCATATCATCTAACTGGTTAATGGAAACATTTTTTTTCTTCACTAATTCCTGATAGCGATTAACCTGTTTTTTATAATACACAACATCAATTTTTGCCTGTTCTATATCATTCACGGTTGAATTAATATCAATTTTGGTAAAGGTATTATCCAGACAGGAAACTTTTCCATTCTTTGGGATGGCATCACCTACATCAACAAAAACTTGCTTAACTTTACCTGCGACTTCTGTAGATAAAACCATATCATGCCTTGCTCTGCTAAAGCCTGTGAAATTTACCTGCTGATAAGATGGCTGAACAGTTGCCCAGGAATCTTCGGCAGAGGCAGATAAACTTAGCAAAATTAAGCAAAATACTGAGCCTGTTTTTATCATTAATGTGCCTCCGTAGGGCGTTAGACTATTGGCAGGGTTTTTATTCTATAGGAATATAGATCTCAGTTTTAAGGTTTTCCGGCTTTGCTCTTCTTGGGTCTCTATTTAGATAGATTTCAAAACACGGGTTATCCCTTAATTTATGATGGCTTTCGGGTAGCATTTTTAAGCGCTCATGGCAAAAAATTGGGCCGAACGATCTTTTAATCGCGACTATTGCCAGAGCGCTTGATGCTGTTTTAGTAACGCATAATATTAAAGAATTTTCACGCATTACGGGGTTAAGGGTGGAAGACTGACAGATTTAATTCCCCATTTGACATAACGTCTTAAAGGTGTCGGTCATATATTGCAATATTGCCCTGAAAAAACATTACAGCTCATCCAGCAGCCTCTGATAAATCCCGCCAAAGCTTCCATTGCTCATCAATACAAAATGACTGTTTTCACTAGCCTCAGCCTTTAATCTATCAATTATGGTATCCAGCGCTATACAGATTTCAATATTGCCAGCATAATTTTTTAACGCAGATAAATCCCAGTCTAAATTATCTGGCTGATAGATTAGTGCTATATCAGCCTTATTTAAAGATTCTGCTAGCGATTGGGTATGTATTCCCATTCGCATGGTATTGGAGCGCGGTTCCACAATCGCAATGATTTTTTCAGTGCCTACCTGCTTTCTCAAACCGTCCAGCGTAGTTTCTATTGCTGTAGGATGGTGAGCAAAATCATCATAAATGGTAACGCCTTTAATGTTGGCGATAATTTCCATACGCCGTTTAACATTTTTAAAAATATTCAGAGCTTTAATGGCGTTGGCAGGCAAGATGCCTATATTTCTGGCGGCAACAATGGCTGACATGGCGTTATAGACATTGTGATCTCCAGTTAAGGTCCAGTCTACAATGCCTTGTTCTTCGCCGTCAAAAACCACCTTAAACTGGTTGCCATCTGCTTTACTTAATATTGCCTGCCACTGCCCATCAGTATTGATAACTGTTTTTGCAACAGTCGTCCAGCACCCCATCTCCAAAACGTCAGTAATGTTGTTTTCAAATTCAGGGGCAATGATTAGTCCATCGCCAGGTATGGTTCTGACTAAATGATGGAACTGTTTTTTTATGGCATCAAGGTCATCAAAAATATCAGCATGGTCAAATTCAAGATTATTTAAAATAGCTGTTCTGGGGCGATAATGCACAAATTTTGAGCGCTTATCAAAAAAGGCTGAGTCGTATTCATCGGCTTCAATTACAAAGAAATCTGTTTCGCCCACGCGTGCGGAAAGGCCAAAATTTAACGGAATGCCACCTATTAAAAAACCGGGATTAAACCCCTGGTGCTCAAGAATCCAGGCCAGCATGCTGCTTGTGGTGGTTTTGCCATGGGTTCCGGCAACGGCTAGCACCCATTTGTCTTGCAAGACATGTTCTGACAGCCATTGCGGACCAGACGTGTATCTCAGGCCACGGTTTAATACCGCTTCAACTTCTTCGTTGCCTCGGGACATGGCATTGCCAATGACCACTAAGTCAGGCTTGCAGTCTAGATTTTCCGCTTTATAGCCATTCATCAGCTGAATGCCCTGTTCCTCAAGCTGGGTACTCATTGGGGGGTATACATTTTGATCTGAGCCGCTTACTTTATAGCCGAGTTCTCTGGCGATAAGTGCCAGTCCGCCCATGAATGTACCGCATATGCCTAAAATATGGATGTGCAAAGGTTTGGTTTTGTTATTCATTCTTTTCTTTAGTTTCAGTATTTTTGCTTTCAGAGTTTTCTTCATTCTCTGTAGCTTCTTCAGACTCAGTTTCTAAGTTTTCTGCTGCATCCTGGTTTTCTTCTTTGGCTGCAGCTGATTTTTCTAAAATATTTACAATATTGTCATATTTAGTTTTCTTGGCTTTTTCTATCACAGAAATATTTTGCCTGTCTAGTGCATTAACATCAGCACCTGCGGTGATCAGCAATTTAACCAGTTCCTCATTGCCAAAAACCACGGCATCCATTAAAGCCGTAGAACCTAAATTGTCAGCAATATTAACATCTGCCCCGTAAGCCATTAGTATGCGGACGACACGCACATTTCCGTTAAAGCTGGCTGCCATCATTGCTGTACGTCCGGTTGCGGTTTTTCCATTAACATCGACACCTTCGGACAATAAAAACTTAACTCTCTCTGTTTTCCCAAAAATGGCAGCGGAAAATAAATCATTAATAGTGGCTGAGAATGCTGGATGAGAAAATAATAGCAGCAGACATAACAGGTGTTTTTTAATTGTCATCGAAAAGTCTTTATTTTTTAAAGTAATTTAAAGAATAGTCTAAATTGCTTAAAGTATCATACCCCGATTTGGTATATCATCTAACTATGAGTGAAAAAAATAAAATTCTAGTTGAAGCAAAACCGCAATATATTAAGTCTCAGTCATCGCCTGATGCTGGCCGCTATGTTTTTGCCTATACCATTACTATAACTAATGTTGGACTTTTTCCGGCTAAATTAATCTCCCGCCATTGGCTAATTACTGACTCAAATGGAAAAGTGCAGGAGGTGAAAGGGGATGGCGTTATTGGTGAACAGCCCTATTTAAAGCCGGGTGAATCATTCCGCTATACCAGTGGTGCAATGCTTGAAACCTCCGTTGGTGTGATGCAGGGCAAATACCTGATGATGTCTGATAACGGTGATCAATTTAAAGCCCCTATTCCAAAATTTACCCTGTCCATTCCACGCACTTTGCATTAACAGAAGAAAAAATGTCCATTTATGCGATAGGCGATATACAGGGCTGTTTTGATGAGCTGATGAGACTGCTTGATGTTATAGAGTTTGATAAAAAACATGACCAGCTCTGGTTTGCTGGCGATCTTGTCAACCGAGGCCCCAAGTCATTAGAGACATTGCGTTTTGTTAAATCATTAGGATCATCGGCAGTCACGGTTTTAGGCAATCATGATCTGCATTTATTAGCGACTGCATTTAGGCTGCGCTCACCGCATAAAAAAGATTCTCTGTCTGACATTCTGCAGGCACCAGATTGTGATGAGCTACTGGCCTGGCTAAGACATAGGCCACTATTTCATTATAACGATAGTTTTTGTCTGCTGCATGCTGGGCTTCCTCCGCAATGGGACTTTTCTAAGACAAAAGCGATGGCATTAAAAGCTGAAAAAACGCTGCAAGGGCCCAACCATCTGGATTTTTTTAAAATCATGTATGGCGACAAGCCTAATAGCTGGAGCAATGATTTAAAAGGGATGGAACGAATCAGGTTTATCGTTAACTGTTTTACCCGTATGCGATATTGCGATGAGAACGGTCAGCTGGATTTTAAACACAACGGAGCCTTGGGTACCCAGCCTAAGCACTTAATGCCTTGGTTTGCTGTGCCGAAGCGCCAATCTAAAGACATGCGGATTATCTTTGGGCACTGGTCTACGCTTGGCTTTTTTCAGGGGAACAATTGTTATGCCATTGATACGGGGTGTCTTTGGGGAGGGCAATTAACGGCAATAAAACTAGGTAAAAAGGTTAAACGCATCAGTATTGATTGCAATGAAATAATATAACGGCGTTCCCAAGCAATATGGGGCTGTTTTTTGTTTCCAGCTGTTCTAGAACTATGGCCAAATTACTTTGCTGCAATTTCTTGATCTAATGGGATTTTAAAATAAAAACAGGCACCTCCTTCAGGGTTCTTTCTTACCCCTAGCTCTCCTTGGTGACCCTCAATTATTTCCTTGCAAATTGCCAGCCCTAGACCTGTCCCTCCGGAACCATCTTCGGTTAAACTGCTTTGCTGAAATTTGTTAAATACCGTGTTTGATTCATGGTCTGGAATGCCAATGCCATGGTCGATCATTTCAAAATCTAATGTATCTATATTTTTTCTAATAGAAAAAATGATTTTTCCTCCGTCGGGAGTGTATTTAATGGCATTGGATAAAAAATTAGCTATTACCTGAAAAATCCGAAGATCATTAAATACAGCCTCGGTTTCTCCCTGTTGATAGCGACATTCCGTCTTTATTTCAAATTCGTCCATCCTGGCTTTTTGTTCATTTATTGCCTGTTCAACGATGGGGAGCAAATCAAATCTGGAAAACTTCATATCCATTTTTCCAGCTTCTAGTTTGGATAAATCAAGTAAGTCATTCAGTAAACTTAATAAGCGTTCACCACTTTCTGTAATTCTTGAAAAGTAGCCAGCCAATTTATCTTTAGGTGCCTTTTCTATCCTTGATTTTCCCAGATTGGCAAAACTTAAAATGCCATGCATGGGGGTACGAAGCTCGTGTGATATATTGGCCAGAAAAGCTGATTTTGCCTGATTGGCAATTTCGGCTGCTTCTTTTGCCAAAACTAAATCTTGATGGTCTTTTTGACGGGTAATATCAATCAGAACACCATTGATATTTTTGTTTTGACTTTTTTCATCTAGGCCTACGATGCCCTGTAGTGTGATCCAGCTGATTTTGCCATCACTAGATTCAATGCGAAATTCAAAATCAAGCTGATAGCCGGGCTGTTGACTGATTGAATATTCCCATTGTTCTTTTACTTTCTGTACATCACTCTGATAAATTATGTTAAGCCAGCTGTTGAAAGTAATGTCCGAATTCTGTTCCTTATGCAAACAAATATGACTTGCTTTTTTATCAAGATAAATCTTCTTGTCATTAAAATCAAACCGAAAAATACCGGCATTTGAGGCACATAATGCGGATTGCAACTGGTGGGTTCTATTTATTAGGCGCTGTTCTATTTTTTTCCTTTCCTGAACTTGTATTTCAAGTGCCTTTTCCCGTTTTATGGCCGCCGTTACGTCCGTAATGTTTATCAGGCAGTATTTTTCAGAAGTAGAATCCGTGTCTATGCGTGTAATATTAATTTGCTGCTGAATACGGTCATTGTTTCCATTTTCTTCAGTGTAAAGCGGAAAAGGTGCTTTATTTATTACATTAGAAAGTGTTGCAGGGAGCCCTGTTTTAATGTTGGAAAAAATAACGTGATGAATACGTTTATTTATCAATTCAGGAAACAGCGTGTCAAAAGACTGTCCAATGGCATCAATCCCCTTTAGGGAGCAATGCCTATCCATCCAGGTATTCCAGCAGACTACACAGCCCTGCATATCCAGAATAATAATGCCTGAATTTAAATTGCTGAAAAGCGGATTGAAATCTATATTTGTAGCTGAATTTATCATGGCCTTTAACAATATTCCTCTAACATTGAATTTAGAGTTTTATATAGATTCTCCATGGAATCAGCATTCAGAATAAACACTAAATGGCCATTAACTGCACTGTTTTTTAATTCCATTTTTACCAAAATAGAGATTAACAGGTCAACTGTACCCTCTGCCGGCGGGCCTAAAAGGTTTTCTGTTTTGGTATCTCTAAAAATAGGAAGCTGGATTGCAAAGCTTTCTCCCAGGGCGTCTGCAATAACACTAATGCATGAGTTTAGTACAATATTGCCTATTTCAGAGAGTGCTTCGCTTTGCAGTTCTGCCAAAGTTTCATCTGATAAATGCTGATCGAGCATTTGCTTTACTACATCAAAACTATCTTCAGGGTTGAAAATTATCATTGACTGCATGGCGAACGGCCCTTCCATCGACTGGGAGACCGAAAATACATTTTGGTCTGGGCCAAGCCTGTTTGCCAGTTGCTCAGGTGTTTCAAAAATAATCTCAGGAACAGATAGGATGACTTCCTGGTTTACTAGCTGGCTCAGAGAATTCGCCGCACTGCCAATGCCTAAGTTAAAGAGTTCTTTAAGCAGGTCATACTGCATTTCAGATAACTCAAACTGATTATTTTCCATTAAATTCTATCTTAATCTATAAGAATAAAATGATAAGTATAGTCGATAAAACAGATAGGAGAAGAAAGGCTAGCACCCAACCTAAAAAAATCAGTTGGTCGCTAAACTAAGCTGTAACTTGTTAAATATTATGCTTAAGCAAGGTTTTCGGTTCTCACCAGATGTGGGAGACTATTTCGCTTCTCGGGGTTGTGAAAAATCTGGACGAAAAAATCTGCAGAATAGCTCTTAACAAGGACTACGGCCATTATTGAGAGTTATTATTTGCCTTTTTCGCCCAGGTTTCCCACAAAATCCGTGCTCATACCGATTTGTTTAGGTTTGAATCGAACGCTGGCTTTGGCATTACTGAATCGTTCAGCAAAAAAGACTGAGGGGAGAGGGAGTCGTAAAAGGGTACTGAAAATTTATAAAATAGCAAAGCCTTATGAAGTATCTTCCTCCTCACTTTTTTTTCCGGTTGCTTTCACTTCAAACAAAGTACCGTTGACTGCTGTGACCTCAACTTGAGTGCCTATTGGACAGTCTTCTCCTGTAACACGCCAAATTGAATCATCTGCTTTAACTTTCCCACGTCCATTTTCAATGGCTTCAATAAGGGAGAATGTTCTGCCAACATACTGTGCGCCGCGTTTATTTAATAGCGGGTGGTCTGTTTCTGTCTGTTGCTGAATGCCATAGCGCCGCCAAAGAAAAATAGAAAGTATGGATAGTATGGAGAATAGCAGCAATTGTATTTCCAAGCTGGTAGACGGCGCTAAAAATAATATGGCTCCAACTGCAACACTTGCAATAGATAGCCATAAAAAAAAGAACCCCGGCGCCAGTATTTCTATCCCTAGCAGAAATACTGCCAGCACCCACCAATACCAAAATACCATTTCAAATTCAGCCATTGCTATCCCTTTTTAGTCATTGCTTCTTTTGCCAGCTCGCTAATACCGCCTAAGGCACCGATAACACTGCTGGCTTCTAGGGGCATAAGCACTAATTTGCTGTTATCGGCCGTTGCAATCTCTTTTAAGGATTCAACATATTTCTGAGCGACAAAATAATTGATAGCCTGCACGTTGCCGTTGGCAATTGCTTCTGAAACCATTGTAGTCGCATTTGCTTCAGCCTCTGCTAAACGCTCTCTGGCTTCTGCATCTCTATAAGCCGCTTCTTTACGGCCTTCTGCATCCAGAATGGCGCCTTGCTTTTCTCCTTCTGCCCGTAAAATTTCAGCCTGTCTTAAACCTTCTGCTTCAAGAATTGAGGCTCTTTTTTCCCGTTCAGCTTTCATCTGTCTGGCCATTGCATCAACTAGGTCTCTCGGTGGTGCAATGTCTTTGATTTCTATTCTGGTAACTTTGAGTCCCCAGGGGCTGGTTGCATCATCGACAACATGTAATAGCCGGGCATTAATTTCATCTCTTTTTGATAAGAGTTCATCCAGATCCATGGATCCCATCACTGTTCTGATATTGGTCATTACCAAGTTGAGAACCGCTATTTCAAGGTTATTCACCTCATAGGACGCTTTGGCGGCATCCATTACCTGAAAAAACACCACGCCATCAACTGTAACCATGGCGTTATCTTTAGGAACGTGCACGAAATAACTTCGACAACTTAAAAATTTCCGTTCTTTGGAACAGCAACATAATTCCATAGTTTCAGATGCTCATCAAATACAATTCGCATGGATTCTTTAAACCCTGCGACTA
>JALSLW010000065.1 GCA_026988155.1 Methylomonas sp.
CTTGATTACGTTTTTTTCGCAATGATTTTCTAACGCGTTTCCATACAAGCCCTGCTTGTTTGCATATGTTCTTCAGCGTATCAATACTCATGGTAAAACCTAGCTCACTGCTAAGATTTGATAATACAGTCAGGTTATTGATAAATAAATGAATGTGACACACCATTAGGCTGAGTGAAGATATTGTTTATTACAGCGTTATCAAATGTATCAGCATTTGTATAAAATGGAACTACGGTAAAGCATGCACATACCGTGCTCAAAAAAGCAACTTTCTTCATGATTGAATTCCCCGTAAATATTTTATTAGTATTATGGATCTTCTTCATTATTGTGGAATTTTCATAGTACACCTAGCAGACGAAATAACAAAACTTAAACTCGATTCATACTGATTAATTTTCACAGCCCTTAGATTACTGCCGTCATTCTTCCCTATGCTTAGAGGATAAATGATACGATCTAAACCTTACCTCACTAACTCATAGAATAATGACAAAAAAACAATATACCCTAGGCTTTATAGGGATTGGGCTTATGGGAAAGCCTTTAACACTTCGTTTATTGAATTCGGGGTTTAAGGTTAACGTATGGAACCGTTCTACAGAAAAACTTGGCCCTGTTACTGATGCTGGTGCAATTGCTTTTGCTAGTATTGCTGACTTGGTTAAAGCCTCGGACATTATCATTTTATGCCTGGCAAATACTGGCGTTGTTGAATCTATCGTAAAGACTGAGGTCATAAATTCAGGGTCTGCAGATAAATTAATGATTGATTTATCCAGCATTCATCCTGAAACCACTAAACAGCTGGCAACTCAGCTGAAACAGCACTGTGGCATGCGCTGGGTTGATGCCCCTGTTTCTGGAGGCACATCTGGCGCAGAACAGGGAATGCTTGCCATTATGGCTGGCGGCTCTGATGGCGATATTGCAATTGCCAGAGAGGTGCTTAAACCTCTATACAAACAGCTAACTCATATGGGCGAGGTTGGCAGTGGCCAAGTGACTAAAGTATGCAATCAAATGATTGTCAGCTGCAATGTAATGGTGATTGCCGAAATGATGTCCTTGGCTAAATCATCAGGTGTTGATGCTGAAAAAATTCCACAGGCGCTTGCTGGTGGTTTTGCTGACTCTAAACCGCTGCAAATTGTTGGCCCTGAAATGGCTACAGAGACTTTTGAACCTATTAAGTGGAAAGTGGAAACGCTTTTAAAAGATTTGAATATGGCGGTTGATTTATCTTCTCAGCAAGGCAACTCCATTCCCATGTCGGGACTGGCATCCCAATTAATGCAGCTTCATGGAAATCAGGGTTTTTTAGAACAGGATCCATCGACTTTGATTAAACTTTTTGGGAAAGAATAATGCTCCGGTTTACCGCTAATTTAAGCATGCTATTTACTGAGGTTGATTTAATAGACCGTTTCAGACTGGCTAAACAAAATGGTTTTGATGCAGTTGAAATTCAGTTTCCCTATTCACTTCCCGCTGAGCAAATCAAAGATGCTTTAGACCAGCATCAGCTTAAACTGATTCTGTTTAATGTTGATGCTGATGACCTGTTGCAGGGCGGTGAAGGGCTGGCTGCCGTACCGGAAAAAAAGATACAGTTTAAACAGGCTTTACAGCATAGCAAAGCTTATGCAGAAATACTCAAACCGGAAGCTATTAATATTCTGCCTGGCCGATGTATCATTAACTATAAACGACAGAAGGAATATATATCCACCTTTACAGCCAACCTATCCCTTGCTGTTGACCTTTTTAGTCCTTTGAACATCAAAACCGTATTTGAAGCGATTAACACCCAGGATATGCCTCACTTTATTGTTCATAATGGCCAGCAAATGTTGGATATTATCAGGCAAATAAATCACCCCCAGCTATACTTGCAATATGATATTTACCATATGCATAAAATGAACCAGGATATTATTGCTTTTATCAATAAATATGCTGACAAAATTGGTCATATTCAGTTTGCAGATAGCCCGGGGCGGGGGCAGCCAGGTACTGGAAACATAGATTTTAAACCACTATTTAGCTGTATTAAAAATTCTGCATATGCAGGCTGGGTTGGCGCAGAATACCGGCCAACAGGTGTGGCTGATCAGAGTTTTTCCTGGCTTGAAAAATATCAGTCTTACCAATAAAGCCTATGAAAAAAATATTGTTTTCACTGCTTATCACTTTCTTTGCTTTACCATCGGCCAGTGATTCTTTGCATAAAAGACCAGCAGGTGATTTTAATTCGGCTATCAGCCGGATAATTTCAGCAGACGACCACCCTTTGCTAGATAAAAATATTTTTTTAAATTACAAAAACACTTTGGATGAGCTGTATTTTTTATCACCTGAACAGCTACTGTGGATAAAGCCATATAATCCAAGCCATCAGCAAATCAGTTCGGCACTGCAATTAATTGCCACGGCAAATGCCAGCGGCCTGGAACCAGAACATTACAATTTAACGGGCTTACAATCTATATGGCAGCAGCTTAGCATCAAAAAAAATATTAACTATACAGAACTAGCTCTGCTTGATACTGCAGTTAGCATAAATCTTATCCATTTTCTTTCTGACCTTCATTTTGGGCGTATCAACCCAATGGCTTTTAATTTTAGTTTTGATACCCGCAAAGATTCATTTATCTTTGTTCCTCTCATTTTAAATGCGATTAAAAACAATGAAATTGCTCAACTTTCAAGTCTTGTAGAGCCTGCTTTCCCAGCTTATCATAAATTAAAAACAGCACTATTAGATTATCGGCAAAAACAGTCAGGACCGAACATTGGCAGACTTAAGTATAGTGCCTCATTATTGCCTGGAGACCCAGCTCTGCAAATAATTGAAGTTAGGCGACAGCTTAGTCTTCTGGGAATTGCAGCAAATACTGATAGCCTGTCTATTTTTTATGATCAGCAGCTAGTCAGTCATATTAAAAAATTTCAGCGCCTTCATGGACTCAAGGAAGACGGTGTTATCGGTAGAAATACTGTTAAAGCTCTTAATATCCCTATTTCTCAATACATTCAAAAAATCAAGCTGGCTCTGGAAAGGCTTCGCTGGCTTCCTAAAATACAGTCAGGCCCTGTGGTGATGGTTAATATTCCCTCTTTTCAGTTATGGGCCTATCACAATGACAAGATAGGCGAAACACAGACCCTTAATATGAAGGTAATTGTAGGAAAGTCAGATAAAGAGGAAAGAAAATCGCCTGTTTTTACTGCAAACATGCATTACCTTGTATTTTCGCCGTATTGGAACATTCCAAAAAGTATTACCATTGAAGAAATTTTGCCCAAATTGCTAAAAGATCCATTGTATTTGGAACAGCACAATATTGAATTAGTCGCCCGGTTTCGTGAAGATGAACCTGTCCAGCCCTATACTGAGGATTCATTTAATCTGTTGCAGTCTGGATTATTAAAACTAAGACAGCGCCCTGGAAAAGGTAATGCATTGGGTAAAGTAAAGTTTATCTTCCCTAACGGTTACAATGTGTATATTCATGATAGCCCGGCCAGACAACTATTTAATCGCTCAAAAAGAGACCTGAGTCATGGCTGCATCCGTGTCGAAAACCCAGTTGCATTAGCCAGTTTTTTACTTGAGTGGGATAAAAGAGAAATTATTGAAGCCATGCACCTGCAAAGCCCTAAAAAGGTTCAGCTGAGAAAGGCTGTACCGGTTATTATTTATTATTCCACTGTATCAGCTGTAAAAGATGAGGTTATTTTCTATGATGATATTTATGATTATGATACAAAACTAAGCCAGGCATTAATGAAACACAATAATATTCCGCCTTTACCTTTGATTAGTATTGCGAATAAAAATTAGCGGTCTTGCATCTTTGGCATGGTGGAGATAATGCGGGTTCAAATAGGTACTCTCATTTCTGTCTGAGGGAGACGGCTAGATGCAACCTCTCTATAGACTACCAGCGACGAACATTCCCTGTATCAAGGTGTACAAAATTTGATTTATGGTAATAGCCCACTCCGCCTCGTTTTAAAGCAATTGATGCCTGCTGAACTATTTTTGAATCAACGCCTGGTACTCGAATATCAATTGCTTTTCCTTGCATATGCAAACTTTTCTTGGCAACACCCGAGCTGTTTCTACTTAACATTTGATTGGTTGAAGGAGAACGATAGCCAGAAATTATCTGAAAAGTTCTATTTCCTCCCAGAGAAGCCTGCAAATCATACAAGAGGTCAAATAATGCTGGATCCATTGCATGAACATCACCAGAACGATGGTCTCTTAGCAGGTTGTTTAACGCCTGAACTGCGTCCGGCAGATAGCGCTCATGTTCAAAATACGTCAATGACAACTTTTCTGCTGTATGCAGATTATGGAATGCGAGTTTCCGCGACTGCTGTGGCCAGCCCTTAGAAGCAAAGGCAATTCCTGGAGTTCCTGCCATAGCCAGAGCAGCTCCACCATAAACCAAGCCTTTTAAAAATAATCTTCGAGAACCCGGGCTTTTAGTTTTAGAATGCATTTTTTGTCAAACAGTAATAGTAAATTTTAAATATAGTAAAAGCACTTGTTTTTTTTGTGACTACTGAGTCAGTTTTACATATTTTTGATACAAAGTATCATGATCCTCGACGTGGTTCACATCTTTTTCTATACAATCTACAGGGCAGACTTCTATGCATTGAGGGACATCGTGATGCCCTACACACTCTGTACATAAATCCGGGTTGATTTCGTAAATATCCTCGCCCTGGGTAATTGCACCATTTGGACACTCAGGTTCGCATACATCACAATTGATACATTCTTCATCAATTATTAAAGACATCTTAACTCCTAGTTAAATTTTTTTATTAGCCTCTCTTCCACGCATTCAGGTACAAAACTGGATACATCACCCTTAAGTTTTGCTATTTCCCTGATCATGCTGGAAGAAATAAACTCATACTGTTCTGCCGGGGTAAGAAACATAGTTTCCAATTCCGGCGATAATCGGCGGTTCATACCTGCCATCTGAAATTCATATTCAAAATCCGAGACAGCCCGCAGCCCCCTCAAAACCACGTCTACATTATTTTCTTTAGCGCAATCTACCAACAGGTTGCTAAAACCAATAATGACTATATTAGATAAATGAGCCGTTACATCCTCGACCATCGCTATTCTATCTTCTAATGAAAATAAGGGAGCCTTACCCGGGTTGGTAGCAATGGCAACTACCACCTGACTAAACAGTTTGGATGCTCTTATAATCAAATCCAGATGCCCATCTGTAATAGGGTCAAATGTACCTGGATAAATAGCTTTTATATGCACGCGATTCAACTTACCACAAAAACTATCTATTTTAACATAAGCTACATTTAGTTGCGTTCAAACAAATAATACCCAACCTCGCCCGCCGTTTTATTTTTTAAACATTGCCAGTTTTCCGGCATTTCATCCAAAACCAGCTGACTTTCAACTTCCACATACACCTTGGCTTGAGGCGCCAGCCAGCCTTTATCTTCTAGCCACTGACAAGTCTGCTGAACCATCCCTTTAGCAAAAGGCGGATCTAAAAAAACCAAATCAAAAGAGCTGGCATCCCCCGCTAAAAACTTAAATACATCTATTTGAATAATTTTTATTTGCTCAGCAGACAGTTTAGCTTTATTCTCATTGATCAGCCGACAGGCCTGGGCATTACTTTCAACCATAGCCACACTTTTTGCCCCACGGGAGGCCGCTTCAAAGCCCAGAGCACCACTGCCAGCATACAAGTCTAAACACCGGCTGGCTATCACATCAGTTTGCAGCCAATTAAACACTGTTTCCCGCACTCTTGCCGGCGTTGGCCTTAAACCAGGAACATCTTCAAAAAAAAGCTGCCGGCTCCGCCACTCACCGGCAATAATTCTAAGTTTATTTTTATTGCTCACCTTAAAATATCCTGAGGCATAGCTAAACTATCCCCCACCCACAGTAATTGTATTAATAAATTCAGGCTTTACTCTTCTACTGAAAGCATCTTTTATTGATGCAACAGTCACCGCATTTACTCTTGTCTGAAATGTATCCAAATAATCCAGAGGCAGCTGATAAAACCCAATCATGGAAACGTAACTGATTAATTTGCTGTTAGTATCAAACCGCATTGCAAAACCGCCTGTAATGTTTTTCTTGGCGGCTATCAAAGCCTCTTCTGTTGGACCATTTTCTACAAAATCCTTTAAAGTATTTTGCATAACCTCCACCGCCTGAGCTGTCTGATCATTCCTTGTTTGCAACCCCATGGTAAAAGGGCCATTTCTGAGTAGAGGAGAAAAATAGCTATAGGCACTGTAAGCCAGTCCTCTTTCTTCTCTGACTTGTTTAAATAATTGAGAAACCAACCCGCTGCCTCCTAAAATATGATTCCCTACATACAAGTTAAGATAATCTTTATCTTTACGATGCATTCCAACCAGGCCAGTCAGTACATGAGTCTGAGTTGATGGAAACTTAATATGCTTAGTTATGCCTTTAGTCGGTTCAGGCGCTTCCGGAAGGGGTTCTGCCTTTGTTCCAATAGCTAATCCATCAACTAAAAACTGAGCTGTCTGCATTGCCTGGCGCTTATCTATATCACCAACAATCACTACCTTTGCATTGCTGGCAACATAATATTGCTTATAAAATGCTCGCAAATCTTCCGCAGATAAACTGGAAACCGTTTTAATATTGCCTGACGTAGGATGTGCATATGGGTGTTCCTTATAAAGCACCTTAAAATACTCAATTTTTGCCAACGCTCCAGGCGACTCTTCTCGATGCTTTAAACCAGCTAAAGTTCTGCTTTTTTCCCGCTGAAAATCAGCTTCATTGAAAGAAGGTTTAGTTAAAATCATCTGCATTGTTTGCAAAGCTTTTTTAAATAGCTTTTCTTGCGTTAAAGAACGCAAAGAAACCGAAGCCATATCTCTTGATGCTCCTGCATTAAACTGAGCACCAACACTTTCAAACCGCTGAGCTATCTCATCTGCACTCCATTCTCCCGCACCTGCATCTAACAATGCCGAGGTTAATGCCGCAATGCCCTGTTTAGAACTATCCCTTGCACTGCCTGCATCAAAAACCACTTGAATATCGACCATAGGCAAACCCGGGGTCTGAACAAAAAACACCGGACTTCCCTGAGCTGTTTGCCAATGCTGAATTTTTGCCGCTGAATATGCAGAATGGCTAACCAGTATTAATAATAATGAAATAAAACTAATTCGCATGACGGCCTCCAGCTACCTTGCTAACTTTCTTTTTCTGTTTAATGGGCTGTGGATCTAAATAGGCAATACTCAATTTTTCTTCCAATAAATATTTACGGGCAACTTCTCTTACCTGTTCTGCGGTTATTTGCGTTACTTTCTCTACATATTCATCAACTTTTTCCCAACCTATGCCCACTGTTTCTAACATGCCTAATTGCATAGCCTGATAAAAATTTGAATCCCTTTCATAAACGGCACTTGCCAAAACCTGAGCCTTAACTCGTTGCAATTCATCGGCTGAAACCAAGTTAGCCTTTAAATCAGCTACTTCCTGCTTTAAAGCTTTTTCCATATCAAGAACCGTGTGTCCTTCTGCAGGCGTAGCGTCCAGCATAAACAAATCAGGCAATCGAGACATCATGCTATAGCCAGCCCCGGCAGATACAGCAATCTGTTTTCCTCTTACCATTCTTGAGGCTAACCGAGCACTGCTTCCGCCATCTAAAATAGCCGCCAGCACTTCTAAGGCATAAGCTTCAGATTTATCTTCTACCGAATTTAAAACAGGCACTTTGTAGCCCATCAATATATAAGGCAGTTTTGCAGGCAATTTAATAGTCGTTTTTCGTATACCCAGCTGCTCAATTTCAACTTGAGGTTTAACTGGTTTTATTTCACTAGTTTTCAATCCGGCAAAATATTTTTCAGCCAGTGCAAATACTTCATTGGCCTTAATATCACCCACGACTACCAGCGTCGCATTATTTGGCGCATACCAGAGCTGATACCAAGCCTGAAGATCTTCGACCTGATAGCTGGCAATATCAGAAGGCCAGCCAATTACAGGGTTTTTATAAGGGCTATTTGAAAAAGCCATAGCCATAAAATACTCTTGCGTTTTAGAGCGCGGTTTGTCATCTGTACGCATTCTTCGCTCTTCTGTAACAACTTCTAACTCTTTTTTTAACTCAGCAGCATCCAGCTTCAGGTTTCTCATACGGTCAGCTTCCAGCTCAAAACTGACACCCAGGCGTGACTTATCCATGGTCTGGAAATAGGCCGTATAATCACGTCCAGTAAAGGCATTTTCTGAACCGCCATTTTCAGCAATTATTCTGGAAAATTCGCCCATGGGATGCTTCGCAGTCCCTTTAAACATCATATGTTCAAGCATATGAGAAACGCCTGTAACACCACCTGATTCATAACTTGATCCCACTTTGTACCAGACTTGAGAAACAACAACTGGCGACCGGCTATCTTCTTTGACCAGCACTTTTAAGCCATTTTCAAAAGTACGCTGATGAACTTTAATGTTTGAACTGCATGCACTGAGAGGCAAGCCAATCAAAGCAAATAATATTACCCTGAAAATCATAAATACTCCGTTTTATAAAATGTTAGCGATCGGACTCTATCAAAAATGAATAGTTCATTGTATTCTATACGTTATAAAAAAGGTTAAGGCTTTAAAATTTATTATGACAAATACGCAATCTACACTTTCTTGGAAAGACTATTATGAATTATGCAAACCTAATGTCGTTATAACCATTGTATTTACAGCAATTGCAGGTATGTTTTTATCTGTTCCGGGAATGCCGCCTCTACATCTAGTCATCTACGGCACCATTGGTATTGGGCTTGCATCTGCCTCAGCAGCCGCCATTAATCATTTTATTGACCAAAACATAGATGCAAAAATGGCAAGAACGCACAACAGGCCATTACCAACCGGAAAGTTAAGTTCAAAAAATGTTCTGCTGTTTGCTGCTGTGTTAGGGATAGCCTCGATGATTATCCTAATATTCTACGTTAACGTCTTAACAGCTGTGCTGACTTTTTTATCTCACTTAGGCTATTCTATTATTTATACGGTCTTTCTTAAACATATTACACCTCAAAACATTGTTATAGGCGGAGCGTTTGGTGCGACCCCTCCAATATTGGGCTGGTGCGCAATTACAGGTGAAGTACATCCTTACGCTTTGCTGCTTTTTTTAATTATTTTCATTTGGACCCCCCCGCATTTTTGGCCGCTGGCATTAGCAAGACGTAACGACTATACCGCTGCAGACATCCCAATGCTGCCCGTTACACACGGAGTAAAATATACTCAGCTGCAAATTTTTTTATACACCATACTGCTTTTTATCGTTAGCCTACTCCCCTATTTAACAGGAATGAGCGGTTTGATCTATCTTTTCTCCGCAATAATATTAGGCATAGTCTTTATTTATTTTGCCATTAAAATGATGGGGGGGGCAGATAACAAAATAGCTAAAACAACCTTTTTCTATTCTTTATTTTATATTGTAGGCATATTTACTGCGTTGCTTGTTGACCACTATTACCCCATATACCTTTCGCAATGAGCATACAAAAAGAACACCCTTTTGCAGAGTTTGTGAAAATACTGGGCAAAGGAAAAAAAGGTTCTCGTCCATTAACTCAGGATGAAGCCTATAGAGCAATGTCTATGATACTGGCAGATCAAGTTGAACCTATTCAGCTCGGTGCATTTTTAATGCTTATGAGAATCAAAGAAGAGACTCCAGAAGAGCTGGCTGGCTTTGTACTGGCCGCCCGAGAGTCATTCATCAGTCCTTCTCACGCTGTTCAAATAGATTTAGACTGGTCGTCATACGCAGGAAAGCGCCGTCACCTGCCCTGGTTTTTACTTTCAACATTGTTGCTTGCTGAAAATGGAGTGAGAATTTTTATGCATGGTGCCGGCGGACATACGGAAGGCCGCATCTATACTCAAAATGTATTAAAATATATTGGCCTCCAGCCTGCCAGCAGCATTGAAGAATCTCTACTGCAAATTGAACAGAATAACTTTAGCTACTTATCCTTAGAGTACATCTGCCCAAAATTGCATGAAATGATTAACCTTCGTCCTCTGATGGGTTTACGATCCCCTGTGCACACATTGGTTAGATTACTTAACCCATTAAATGCCTCCCATGCCATTCAAGGCATTTTCCACCCGAGCTATAGACAAGTGCACCAGAAGGCCGCTTTATTGCTGCATCAACCCAGCATCGCAGTATTAAAAGGCGAAGGCGGGGAAACCGAACGAAACCCTGACATGGACTGCCTGGTCCAATCGGTAAAAGACAATCAACTGCTTGAAGAACATTGGCCATCTCTCTTTTCTCGTCGGCACGTAAAATCAGAAAACCTTGACCCGGCGATGCTGAGTCAACTATGGCGAGGAGAAATAAAAGATGAATTCGCTGAAGCAACTGTTATTGGAACAGCGGCAATTGCTTTAAAGCAAATTGGAAGGTCTGACACTCAAGATCAAGCTCATGAACTGGCCTCACACTATTGGTCAAATAGATCTCCCGATAATTTTTGACAATTAAAAACGTGAATAAAAAAAAACAAGAACCGCAAAATGAAATAGTTTGTGACTGTACAGGAACAACAAAAGAAAAAATCTTATCACTTATTGAACAAAATGCTGATCTAGACAGAATATCAAGTGCAACAGGTGCCTGTACTGGTTGTGGGTCCTGCGATGTTGTCATTGAAAACTTGATTATTGAACATGGCAAGGTAACTTAACATAACTGAAGTTTCCTAGAAATTCATCAATGCCACCATCCACAGCAACACGGCCACAATAAAATCTACAGGGAAGCTGTCAGGTTTGAGGCAAAGCCTATGAATATCATTATCTAAAGTGGCTTCGGCAATGATACGCCTGGCATCTGAAAAGGAAAAACCAAAGGAGTCGGGGGCGGACTCGAATGAAAGTGATTTCAACATTTTTCCTTTCTCGAAAAAGTTATTTTATATCACGGTAAAGTTATGTATCCTCTTCAAAAAAAATTCTATTTTCAATCGTGTCCGATCCACTTTGATTTTTTCCTTTGGTTTTTTGTTTTTTTCATGGTCAATTCGGCTACAACTTTTTGTTTTTGTATTCTTTAACTATTTCTCTAACATCATTTATTTCAAATCTATATTTTCTTTTTAAAGAACCGAGTTGCTCTTTTACTGATATTGATTTAGGCAATTTCAATGATTCAATAATATAAGCCGATGGTACTTTAGTGGTCTTTTCTACGTCTTTTAAGGTCATTGAACCGCGTATTGAAATGCCATCATATTTGTGACTAGAAAGGAATGAACTTTCTTTGCTGGTCAATTCTTTTTCTACAGGAGTTAGCACAGGGGACATAACTAGCGCAACTAAGGAACGTGCACGAAATAACTTCGACAACTTAAAATTTTCCGTTCTTTGGAACAGCAACATAATTCCATAGTTTCAGATGCTCATCAAATACAATTCGCATGGATTCTTTAAACCCTGCGACTAC
>JALSLW010000066.1 GCA_026988155.1 Methylomonas sp.
CTTGGGAAAGGTGATTTCTTTGTCACCCTCTGGGTGAGTGGTTTTTGGAGGTAATACCATGGCTCGGCTCAGGTGATTTAGGTACTTGGGATTATAACTCTATATTCAACTGATTTTTTTAGGATCATTCTTGCTACAGCGATAAAGCACAATATTGAACTATTAACGCTAGATAAAAAATTAGCAAATAAATTATAATTACTTTAACCGGTCTAGGCTTAGCGGCTGAAAGGCGGACTCATTCCCCGTTTGACTGGTGACTTATCAAGAATGATTATGCTTTGAATGGAGCACTTAATGAATATATTACTAACTCCTAAAGAACTACAAGACTGCCTCCCTAATGCCACTCAAGAACAATTAGTTAAAACAGCAAACAACCTTAACAATTACATTAACACCTCAGCTATTAGAATTAATCGCTCTAACAAAAAAAAAGATGTATATAAACACCTAAACACTGCTCGAAAAAAGCTTAAAGAGGCAATTGAGGCTTTACAACTAGGGAAAGAAGGGTTTAGTCCAGAAATATACTCATTACTCATAGAGAACAAAGAAAGAGACAGGGAAAGACCAGCAACTTTAAATCAACTTGTTAATTCAATTTCTAACTGCATACCTATAGAAGAACCAAAATATATAGAAAAAAAAGAATTAGAACATCTTTTTGAAATAATGCATTTAGAGTGTGAAAAAGTTAACCCAAAACTAACATGGTATAGCCGAAATGAAGTTGAAAACAGCCATAAAGGGGCTTTCTTTTTTCTTTGTTGCCTCGTCGCTAAAAAACTAGATATTGATATTTCCAATAATACTATTCAGAGCTACCTTAGAAAAAAATCAAAAAAAAATAGAAATAAAATGAAACAAGTTTATAAGAACATAGGTGATAACGTTACACTTGCCAAACTATGGGATGAAATGGATAAGCTTAAGTAAAATGCGTAGGGTAAGTTTTTATCAATTATCCAAAAAAACATGTGTTTTTATTTTTTTAAAATAAAACACATAATAGCTAGCATCTAAATTCAACAAGGTGCTATAAATGAAGACTCCAAGCCACTCCCCTTTAATTCCAACCGCAGAAGTAAAACGTCAAACAGCTCTTTCAGTAACAAGTCTATGGCGAAAATCTAAAGACGGCTCATTCCCTTCCCCCGTGTACTTGGGTAATAAAAAGCTATGGTATCAACATCAGATTGATAAATGGCTCGAAGACAATTTAAGCACTGCGCCTTCTCATAATAATCTGGAGGTGGCAAAATGAAAGCAATTAAATTTCCAGCCGCCAATACCTTAGCTGCACGCGCCCTTTATTTAATGCTAAAAGGCCACAAAATTACACACCTTGATTTTCAATCTCATTCAGCAAGTTATAGATTATCGGCAAATATTCATATATTGCGTGATGACAACTGGCCTGTAAGAGACCATTGGGAACGCAAGAAAACCAGTGATAGCGAAAGAGTTGCTAAATATAAAAGATTTTACATTGAGCCTGAAGAGTTGCAGCGGTTACGAGTTGAACTAGGGGAAAGGCTGGATAAATTTATAGGGGCAGTCGAAGAGTTCGAGTGCCGCGCCACTACACGCAAATAGGGGCGCAGCCATGAAGAATAACAAACTACAGGCAGATTATATCAAACACTCAATAACTCCGTTAGATTATTACAGGCATGAATTGCCAGATGCAGCACTTAAAAAACACGGCTGGAATGATGGAGGGTTATGCCCTTTTCATGCAGATAATAAGAAAGGTTCTTTCCGTGTAAACATAGAGACAGGGGCTTATAAATGCTTTGCTTGTGACGCTTCAGGCGGTGACATTATCGGCTTTACTATGGCATTGCATAGTTTATGTTTTGTAGAAGCTACATCCCAGTTAGCAGATGATTGGGGGGTTTATTAATGAGCATCCCAAAAAACTACAATGGCAAACAATTAATAGCTAGCTGGACTTACTATGCTATGGATGGCGTACCCCTAGGGGTTGTGGCGCGTTATCAAAACGGTACAGATAAAAAGGACATTGTGCCATTTTTTAAGGGTAGTGAAGAAAATTGGCAAGCAGGTATAGACATAACCCCACGCCCGTTATATGGGCAGGAAAAATTAGCTAGCCATAATAAAGATAAGGCTGTATTTATTGTTGAAGGTGAAAAAACAGCGTCTGCCATGCAGAGTATAGGTTGCACAGCAGTTACAAGCATAGGAGGCTCTAAAGCAGCAAATAAAGCAGACTGGACACCATTATCAGGCTTTAAAATAGTCTACTTGTTACCTGATAATGATGAAGCTGGAGAGGGCTATATTAAGGATGTTTATCAAGAAATATCCCAATTACAAGAACCCCCAACTATAAAAATTCTACGTTTTGCAGAATTGGGAAAAGCTGGGGATATAGTCGATTGGATACAAGGGTTAATTAATGATTGGGATGGTTACGCGCCTATTGATAAATCATTACATAAAAGTATAAGGGAAAATCTTAAAGAAAAACTGAAAGAGGCTGAGCTAATACCTGAAGATTGGAGTTTAGCGGGTTTAGCTGGTGCAGGGGTAGCGTGTTTTGATAAAAAAATACCAAATGAGATAAAAACAAAAATACCGCCCGTCCCTAATCTATCGGTAGATTTAATTCCACAGCCTTATCAAGCATGGCTGGAAGATGTAAGTCATAGGATGCAAACGCCCCCAGATTTTGCCACTGTATCGGCTTTAGTAATAACGGGTTCTATTATTGGCTCAGGCTGTAGCATTAAGCCTAAAGCAAAAGACGGCTGGGAAGTTATTCCTAATATATGGGGGGCTTGTATTGGCCGCCCGTCCGTTGTCTTAAAAAGTCCATCAATGAAAGAACCTATGCAATTGCTGGAAAAATTACAGGCCAAGTATGGTGAGCAATTCGAACAGGAACAGCTAGGGGCTGGGTTTGATAATATTGCGCATGAAGCCAAACTGAAAGATATTAAGGATAGGACAGGCAAAGTGGCCAAAGGCAATGGAAAGGATAGCGTTATAAAAGCTGATGATATGACTGTATTGAAGGAAAGTTATATTGAAGCAGAAATGGACGCGCCACAAAAGCCAGTAAGGCGACTATTTAAAACCAATGAAACCAGTGTTCAGTCTATGACGGTCATTCAAAATGAAAACCCCCGTGGTGTGTTAACTTTCAGAGATGAATTAACAGGATTATTTGTTAAATGGGACAGGGAAGATGGCGCAGATGAACGCGCTTATTTCCTTGAGGGCTGGAATGGTGATGGCAGTTATACTGATGTAAAAATAGGGAGAGGCTTAACCGAAGCTAAAAACATTAGTTTAAGCCTATTAGGCGGCATACAGCCAGACAAGCTAAAGCGTTATCTGTATCAAGCTATGAAAGGCAATAATGATGGGTTAATGCAACGCTTACAGGTAGCTGTTTGGCCTGATGAGCCTAAAGACTGGGAAAATGTGAACATATATCCAGACAAGGACGCGAAACAGCGCGCCTATGAAATAATGGAAGCATTAGCAGATATGGACTTCACTCAATACGGTGCAGAACAGGGAGAATATGATGAGCGGCCTTATTATCATTTTAGTGAGGCTGGCCAAGCTGTATTTAATGAATGGCTGGAAGATTTACAAAAGGTAAAAATCAAACAGGAAGATAACCCGTTAATGGTTGAGCATTTTGGAAAATACCGTTCACTAATGCCTAGCTTGGCTCTTATCTTTCATTTAATCGATATGGCAGGTGGGAAGCCAGCTGGGGCAGTGTCAGAACAAGCCGCCAAGCTATCAGTTAAATGGTGTGAATATTTAGAATCCCATGCAAGGCGTATTTATACAATGACAGAAAGCCCAGAATATGAGGCAGCTATAAAGCTATCAGAAAAAATTAAAGCAGGAAAGCTACCTAATCCGTTTACTATCAAAAAGGTCTATGACAAAGGCTGGCATGGATTAAAAGATAAAGCTGAGGTTCAGGCCGCTTGTGATGTTTTGATAGATGAAAACTGGTTAATGATAAGCAGAAAACCCAAAGAAACAAGTGGTAGGCCTCCATTGCCTGATTACAATATCAACTTAGCTGGTACGGGGTAGGCGTATTTTGAAAAAAAGCTTAAACGTAAAACACTACAAACAGACTTGGAGGCAGGAATGAAAACAGGGTAATTAAACCTAAGGGAAAAACGGGACATTAAGCATAAGCTAAAAACACCCATACAGGTAATAAAGTTGCTTTAATGCAAGCACCGGCATTACACAGCATTAAATAATAATCTGATAGCAGGACTAAAACAGCATGAGCAAATTTGAAAAAGGCAAAAGTGGCAATCCTTCAGGGCGACCCAAAAGCGACACAGCAAACCTAAAGCCCCTTTTGGCCAAGCATGGTAAGAATGTATTGCAAAAGGTTTTTGATGCAGCCCTAAGTGGCGAGTTAACAGCCTGTAAGCTTATATTAGACAGGCTTTATCCTCCAATCAAGGCACAATCCGCCACCGTCAATATAGAAGCTAAAGAAACGCTTACAGAACAAGGGCAGGCAGTCATTGCAAGCACGCTTGATGGAAGCATTGCCCCTGACATTGCACAAATGATAATGAACGGGCTGGCTAATCAGGCAAAATTGATTGAAACAACAGAATTGATTGAACGCATAGAGGCTTTAGAAAATGCTAAAGAAACGAATTGAACAGCTTGAACAGAAAAGCAAGAATAAAACCAAGGAATATAAAAACTTTAATGCGTTTTATGAGGACGTAAAAAAAAGTGACTGTAGCTTTAACCGTTTTTATGCTGAAGAAGATATTCAGAGAACACTTAAAGATTAAGGCATATTATCAGCCAATTCCCCAAAATCTTGGTTAAAAAAAACCGTCACAACTACCGATAGGAAAAACTTATTTTAAGATGGGTACCCAAAACCTGTTTTTAGCCAGAATTTTAGCCACAGCGTTTTTAATACATTTTACAAATCTTCAATTCTCTCCAACCAACTGAATTAATTGGTCGGGACGGCGGGATTCGAACCCACGACCCCTACACCCCCAGTATAGTGCGCTACCAAACTGCGCTACGCCCCGAGAATTAAATAACCCTACTTGAACAGCCAATGAATACCGACTGCATAAAAAAATATAATTCTACAATATATGACGCTCTTTTGATAGCTCCAAATTTTGCAAAAAATACTGTTTTATTTTAATAACTCTAAGATATCTTCTAGCTCACCTATAACCTGATGTACTAATTGCTTAGTCCGAGTCGAATCCTCTTTCGCATCATCACTAGCCAAGTGAGATCTCGCACCACCAATTGTATAACCTTGTTCGTATAATAATGAACGAATTTGGCGAATCATCAAAACATCATGACGTTGATAATAACGGCGATTACCACGTCTTTTAACGGGATTTAAATCTTTAAACTCCTGCTCCCAATAACGGAGCACATGGGGTTTAACACCGCAGAGTTCACTTACCTCGCCTATAGTAAAATATCTCTTTGCCGGTATGGCTGGCAGTTCATTATTATTACTTGGCTCCAGCATATTGCTCTACCCTTGCTTTGAGTTTTTGACCAGACCTAAACGTTACTACCCGTCGCGCTGAAATAGGTATTTCTTCACCTGTTTTAGGGTTTCTTCCCGGCCTACTGCTTTTATCTCTTAATTCAAACTTTCCAAACCCAGATATTTTGACTTGTTCACCTTTTTCTAAAGAGCTTTTAATCTCTTCAAAAAATAATTCAATCATTTCTTTAGCTTCGCGTTTATTTAATCCAAGCTCATCAAATAGACGTTCCGCAAAATCAGCCTTTGTTAATGCCATTTCAATTAGTCCCTAAGTTTTGCATTGATAGTGATACTTAACGCTTCTAATACTTTATTAAATATAGCATCAATTTCAGAATCTGTTAATGTTTGTGCTGAATCTTGTAAAATTAAACTCAAAGCAACACTTTTATAGCCTCGTTCAACGCCTTCACCTCGATAAATATCGAAGATTTGTACGTCTTTTATATTTTTTTCATTACAGCCATTTATGCTACTGATTATTTCAGCCACCATAGTCTTTTCTTCGACCAGCAACGCCATATCTCTTCGCACTGATGGAAATTTTGAAAGTACTTCAAATTTTGGCACTGATTTTTTGAAAACTTTCCCTTGATCTAACTCAAAAAGAAATACAGGCGTTTCAAAACCTAATTTCTTTTCTAATGTCGGATGCAACATCCCCATAACACCGATTAACTGGCCATCAGCGGTTAAAATATCGGCAGATTGCCCCGGATGTAAAGCTGGATGTTTAGAGCTTATAAACTGTGCGTCAATATCACTAAAATGAAACAATGCCTCTAAATCACCTTTCACGTCGAAAAAATTAACTTTTCTGCTTTTCTCAGACCAAGTCTCTGGAGTCAAATCTCCCAACACCAAGCCAGACAGCATTTTTTGCTGTACAGTTTCACTATTTTTAATGATAAAACGCAACCCCGTTTCAAATAGCCGGACTCTGTTTTGCTGACGCTTAGTATTATATAGAGCAGCATTTAACAATCCACACCACAATGTAGTGCGCATCACTGACAATTCAGAAGAAATCGGGTTTTTTAATCGAATGAATTCATCATTTGGTGCAATGATCTGCTGAATTTCCTCATCCACAAAGCTATAGGTAATGGCTTCCTGATATCCTCTATCAACAAACAGATCCTCCACCCTGGCAATCGGAAGAACTTCTTCTTCGGCTTTACCAAGTTCTGATCGCATCAATAGACTGCTATTGGGCAAATTGTTATAGCCATATATGCGCCCTATTTCTTCCAATAAATCCGCTTCAATTTCAATATCAAAACGAAAGCCTGGAGGGGTAATATCCCAGCCTTCAGAGTGTGCATCAACTTGCATGCCCAATCCTTCAAAAATCTTGCTAACTTCTGAATCAGCCATGCTAATGCCTAAGACTTTTTCTATGCGGTTTTGTCTGATATTTACTGCATTTCTTTTCGGCAAGCTTGCTGCTGTAGTCTCTTCGGTAATTGGCCCTATACTACCACCTGTAATTTCAACGATTAATTGAGTAGCACGGTCAATGGCTCTTTCCTGCAAACTAAAATCCACCCCCCTTTCAAAACGATGAGATGAATCTGTATGTAACCCAAAGCTACGCGCTTTGCCTGCAATGGCAACGGGTGTAAAGAAAGCACACTCAAGAAAAATATCTTTTGTCTGATCGTTAACTGCAGTAGATTCACCGCCCATCACGCCAGCTAATGCCAAAACCTGTTTTTCATCAGCAATAACTAAAGCCTCACCATCTAACTTGATAGATTGCTCATTTAATAAAGTTAATTCTTCACCTTCTTCACCAATTCTTACGGTGACTGAACCTGTTAATTTCTCAGCATCAAAGGCATGTAATGGCTGACCTAATTCTAGCAGCACGTAATTAGTTACATCTACGATAGGTCCTAAACTTCTAATGCCAGAACGCCTTAAATTTTCCTGCATCCAAAGAGGAGTTTTTGCATTTGGATTGACATTTTTGATTAATCGTCCCAAATATCTAGGACAGGCTTCTTTTTCTTCAACAGAAACGCTGACAACTGAATCATGAGTTATTTCTACAGGAGTAACTTTTACAAGACTCCATTCCATTTGATTCAATACAGCAATTTCTCGCGCTACTCCTTCCACACTCAAACAGTCTGCGCGGTTAGGCGTTAAATCCAATTCTATTATTTTATCATTTAAAGAGAGGTATTCTCGTATATCTGTACCTACTGGCGCATCTTCAAACAACTCCATCAAGCCATTTGCATCGGCAGCAAGGCCCAATTCCTTTTCCGAACACAGCATGCCCAGTGATAATTCACCACGCAGCTTTGATTGTTTAATTTTAAAATTACCTGGCAACACAGCACCGACCAAAGCAGCCGGTATCTTTAGCCCTACTCTTACATTACTTGCTCCGCAAACGATTTGTATGGGTTCAGCCTCTCCGACAGCAACCTGGCAAACTTTTAACTTGTCAGCATTAGAGTGCTGATCCATAGAAATAACTTTGCCGACCACTACGCCTGTAAATTCAGCAGCAACGGGTTCTACCGAATCAACTTCCAAGCCAGCCATTGTCAGCTGTTCTACAAGCTCTTCGGTACTAACAGGTGGATTAACTAGCTCTCTTAACCAAGCTTCACTGATTTGCATAATTCTGCCTCAGTTAATTAAATTGTTCTAAAAATTTAAGATCATTTTCAAAAAACATTCTTAAATCATTAATTCCATAGCGAAGCATCGCGAGTCGCTCAACCCCCATACCAAAAGCAAAACCGGTAAAATCTTCACTGCTGATATCTACAGATTTAAAAACTTCCGGGTGAATCATGCCACACCCCATCACTTCCAGCCAACCCGTATGGCCACAGACACGACAGCCCTTACCATCACATATCACACACTCAATATCAACTTCTGCTGAAGGTTCGGTAAATGGGAAGTAAGAGGGTCTGAACCGTACCTGAATATCTTTTTCAAAAAAAGCACGTAAAAACTCATAAACAACGCCTTTTAAATCAGCAAAGCTGACATCGGTGTCGACTAAAAACCCCTCTACCTGATGAAACATTGGGGTATGAGTCACATCAGAATCGCAACGATAAACCCTTCCTGGCGCTATCACTTTTAACGGCGGTTTATTTGCTTCCATGGCACGAATCTGAACAGGCGAAGTATGCGTTCTTAATACTGTATGTGCATCAAAATAAAAGGTATCATGCATTGCTCTGGCAGGGTGGTGCTCGGGAATATTTAATGCTTCAAAGTTATGGTAGTCATCTTCAATTTCCGGCCCTTCAACTACCTCGAACCCAACACTGGAAAAAATTTTTGATATTCTTCGTAGAGTGATAGTAACAGGATGAAGCCCTGCAACGGATTGTCCCCTACCTGGCAACGTGATATCAACCGATTCACTGGCTAATCTTTTATCTAAAGCAAGTTGCTGCATCGCAACTTTAGTCTCTTCCAGTTTCTGCTGGAATTCTCCTTTAGCCTGGTTGATAACTTGCCCTACAGCACGTCGCTGGTCAGGAGAAAGTTTGCCAAGTTCCTTCATCTGCAGAGTAAATGCACCCTTTTTTCCCAGATAGGAAACTCTGACTTGATCCAATTGGGCAAGGTCTGTTGATTCTGCAAGTGCCTGTAGGCCTTGCGAGAGAATTTCTTCGAGTTTAGCCGACACAGCTCAGCTCACTATTGTAGTATTTGATGAAAAAAAAGTCAGAAAAAATGATGTTTAATAATCTCAAACACAGCGAACATTTTCATCGCTACGCTTAATTTCTGCTTATTCATGTTATTAGAGGAGTGAATTCACTCTCTCAATAAAAAGAGAGTGAATCCAAAAAGAACAGTTAACACATGCTCTTCACCTTTAATTTAGGAAGGTTTGCTTTGATTAGCTTTAGCAATCTCTGCTATTTTAGCAAAAGCATCCATATCACGGACTGCTATGTCAGCCAATACTTTACGGTCAATTGCTACATTAGCTTTAGTTAATCCGTTGATGAATCTGCTGTATGACATACCGCATAGTCGTGCAGCAGCATTAATACGGACTATCCATAAAGAACGGAATACTCTTTTTTTCTGTTTACGGTCACGGTATGCATATTGCCCCGCTTTAATAACCGCCTGTTTGGCAACACGATAAACTCTGCTACGTGCACCGTAATAGCCTTTCGCCTGCTTTAAAATTTTTTTATGTCTTGCTCTGGCAGTTACGCCACGTTTTACTCTAGCCATGATTCTTTCCTGTGATTAAGCGTAAGGTAACAAACGTGCAACCATCGGCACATCTGAAGGATGGATGCTAGCTGCTTTACGCAACTGTCTTTTACGCTTAGTCGTTTTCTTGGTTAAAATATGACGTCGATGAGATTGTCCACACTTAAAACCATTTTTGGTTTTTTTAAACCGTTTAGCAGTGCCGCTGTGGGTTTTCATTTTTGGCATTTGTTTTCTCCGATTAAATAATAAAAACATCCCTGAGAATCAAACCCGGCAAGGCAAAATGCATGGCCCGACCGAATGAGTGGCATCAAAATGATGCGTTTAACAGCTCTTTCCTTAATCTGTAAGGTTCAAATAATACAACCTATGATTACCAGTTCTACTTCTTCTTTTTAGGTGCCATAACCATAACCATTTGGCGACCTTCAAACTTAGGAAACTGCTCAACCGCAGCTAATTCTTCCAAGTCTTTCTCTACCCGCTTTAACAGTTCCATGCCAATTTCTCTATGAGCCATTTCGCGACCACGGAATCGGACAGTTATTTTGGTTTTGTTACCTTCTTCCAAAAACTTGGTTAAGCTCCTTAGCTTCACCTGATAATCGCCTTCTTCAGTTCCAGGTCTAAATTTAATTTCCTTTATTTGGATCTGCTTTTGTTTCTTTTTGGCGACCTGCTGCTTTTTATTCTGCTCAAACTGATATTTCCCGTAGTCCATTACTTTACACACAGGAGGATCAGCATTAGGTGAAATTTCCACTAAATCCATATTTGCTTCAAACGCAAGCTGTTTAGCTTCTGTTAATGTAACAATACCAAGTTTATCACCGTTGGCACCAACAACACGAACCCTTCTAGCGGTTATATCGTTGTTTAAGCGCGTAGTATCTCTTTTAGAAGCGATGCTTTAATCCTCCAGTTATTTTCATTCTTTGTCTGCAATCTCTTTATTTAGCATTTCAACTAAATTATCAATTGGCAAACTGCCCAAATCTTCACCCTTTTGCGAACGAACCGCTATAGTCTGATCTTCCATTTCTTTATCACCAATAATCAGAAGATAAGGAACGCGTTGCATAGAGTGCTCGCGAATTTTAAAGCCTATCTTCTCATTTCTCAAGTCTATTTTTACTCTATAGCCCTGTTTTTTCAATTCCTGCCTTACTTTTTCAGCATATTCTTCATGACGACTCGCTATATTCATCACGATAACTTGTACTGGAGACAGCCATAATGGAAATGTTCCTGAATACTGTTCTATCAAGATGCCAATAAATCGTTCTAAAGACCCTAATACTGCTCTATGCAACATAACAGGAACCTGTTTTGAGCCATCTTCCGCTATATAAGTTGCATCCAGCCGCCCAGGCATAGAAAAATCAACCTGAATAGTCCCACATTGCCAAACACGATCTAGGCAGTCTTTTAATGAAAACTCAATTTTAGGTCCATAAAAAGCACCTTCGCCTGGCTGTAAGTCCCACTCCAATTGCTTGTTATTGAGGGCGACTTCTAATGCTTTTTCAGATTTATCCCAGACATCATCACTCCCCACCCTATTCTCTGGACGTGTAGATAATTTGACGATAATATCGTTAAAGCCGAAGTCTTTATACACCTCAAATAATAAGTCAATAAAGGTTGAAACCTCATCTTGAATTTGAGCTTCTGTACAGAAAATATGTGCATCGTCCTGTACAAAATTCCTAACCCGCATTAGGCCATGCAATGTTCCTGAAGGCTCATTACGATGACAGGAACCAAATTCTGCCATTCTAATCGGCAAATCCCTATAGCTTTTTAAACCCTGATTAAAAATCTGGATATGGCAGGGGCAGTTCATCGGTTTAACGGCATATTCACGATATTCAGACTGCGTTGTAAAAATCATATCACCGAATTTATCCCAGTGACCAGATTTCTCCCACAGAGCACGGTCAACTAGCTGAGGCGTTTTAACTTCACCATAACCATTGACGCGTAACTTTTCCCGAATATATTGTTCTATCTGCTGATATATCACCCAGCCTTTATCATGCCAAAACACCATACCCGGGGCTTCTTCCTGAGTATGAAACAAGTTCAGCGATTTAGCCAATTTACGATGATCTCTTTTTTCCGCCTCTTCCAGACGGTGCAAATAGGCTTTTAATTCTTTCTTATCTGTCCAAGCTGTACCGTAAATACGTTGCAGCATTTCATTATCCGAATTTCCTCGCCAATAGGCACCTGCAATCTTCATCAGTTTAAAGGCTTTTAGTTTACTGGTATTTGGAACGTGCGGGCCACGGCACAAATCTGTAAAATCGCCTTGCGTATATAGAGAAAGATCTTCATTAGCAGGAATTGATTCGATTATTTCGGCTTTATAATTCTCACCTAAACCCTTAAAGAATTTAACGGCTTCATCCCGAGAAAGAACAGAGCGACTGATTTCAATATTCTGTGAAACCAAGTGCTGCATTTTTTTCTCGATTGTCCTCAAGTCTTCAGGCGTAAATGGTCTTTCATAAGAAAAATCATAAAAAAAACCATTATCTATAACCGGCCCAATGGTAACTTGCGCTTCTGGAAATAATTGCTTAACAGCCTGAGCCAGTAAATGGGCAGTTGAATGCCGAATAACATCAATGCCTTCTGAATCTTTTGCCGTTATGATGCTTAACTCAGCATTTTGCTCAATTAAATGACTGGCATCAACAATCTCTCCATTTACTTTGCCGGCTAAAGTCGCTTTGGCCAAGCCTGAACCGATTGCCTGCGCAACATCCATGACTGTTACAGCTTCATCAAATTCTCGTTTTGATCCATCAGGAAGAGTAATTACGGGCATTGTCGTTATTTTTGGCATCTACAATAAAAAAAAGCACCACATTGGGTGCTTTAGGTGTTTGGTAGGCGCGAGTAGATTCGAACTACCGACCCCCACCATGTCAAGGTGGTGCTCTAACCAGCTGAGCTACGCGCCTAAGGTCTTGTGTTCAATTCGTTTATTATAGCAAGACTTTTTCCTTATGCAAGCCCTTTAGGCAGCTTAAAGCAAATAATCATCTAATCCTCCTAGTCTTTTTACCCATATTTGGTTTTGACACAACTGTTACATTGCCTATTACGCCTATCTTGCCACGCCATCAACAAACAAATCCAGCCCTATACCGAGATAATTATTTTCTCCCAGCCACCTTCCCATTAAACCTCCAACCAAGTAGCCAGCTTATTCCCGCCACTCATATCAAATTATCATTTCAGCTTGCAGCAACTTAACCTCATCCCTAACCATAGCGGCCGCTTCAAACTCCAAATCCTTTGCATGCTGATACATTTTATCTTCTAACTGCTTTAATTTTTTTGCCGCCTGTTTTGGCGTCAGCACTTTATAGGCGGCAACAGACTCCGCCACCTTACTCTGAACTCCATTAATTGACAGACCCGACCCAGGTATTTCAAGCTCCATAATATCAGTAACTGACTTATAAACCGTTTTTGGTTCAATCCCATTTTTCAAATTAAATTCACTCTGCATTTCCCTGCGACGTTCCGTTTCATCAATTGCCTGTCGCATTGATTTAGTGATTTTATCGCCATAAAGTATGGCTCTGCCATTAATATTTCTAGCCGCTCGTCCAATGGTTTGAACTAGCGAAACAACTGACCGCAAAAAACCTTCTTTGTCAGCATCCAATATTGCAACTAATGAAACCTCAGGGATATCCAGCCCTTCCCTCAACAAGTTAATTCCCACTAAAACATCAAACAGACCTAAACGTAAATCACGAATTATTTCCACTCTTTCAACTGTATCAATATCAGAATGCAAATACCGTACTTTGACATCATGCTCCATTAAATAATCAGTCAGATCCTCAGACATTCTTTTTGTCAGGGTAGTGACTAGCACCCGCTCCTTCAGTTTCACTCGTTTATGAATTTCTGACAGTAGGTCATCAACTTGTGTTGTTGCCGCACGCACTTCAATAATGGGGTCTAATAACCCTGTCGGCCGGACAACCTGTTCAACAAAACTCACTGCATGTTCTTTTTCATACGTACCGGGTGTCGCTGACACATAGATTCTCTGTGCGGTTTTCAATTCAAATTCATCAAATCTTAACGGCCTATTATCCAATGCAGATGGCAATCTAAACCCATATTCAACCAGTGTTTCTTTTCTAGATCTATCACCTTTATACATTGCACCGATTTGCGGTACTGTGACGTGGCTTTCATCAATAATCAACAAAGCGTCGTCTGGCAAATAATCAAACATGGTAGGTGGCGACTCACCTATTTCTCTTGCCGATAAATAGCGAGAATAATTTTCTATTCCTGAGCAATAGCCGACTTCCATAATCATTTCCAGATCAAACACCGTTCTCTGCTCCAGGCGCTGTGCCTCAACCAATTTATTAACTGATCTCAATTGCTCCAACCGTTCAGCCAATTCAATTTTTATCTCTTCAACGGCAGCCAGCAGCTTTTCTCTGGGTGTTACATAATGCGTTTTTGGGTAGATTGTATAGCGAGCCAATCGCTGATCAACCTCACCTGTCAACGGATCAAACAAAGATAACCGCTCTATTTCATCATCAAACAACTCAATACGAAGCGCTTTTTCATCAGATTCGGCAGGAAATACATCAATCACATCTCCCCGAACACGATAGGTTGCCCGTTTAAGATCAACATCATTACGGCTATATTGCATTTCAGCCAAACGCCGCAGCAGATCCCGCTGCTTGATCAAATCACCCTTAACAAGATGAAGAACCATTTGAAAATACGATTCAGGCTCGCCTAAACCATAAATTGCTGACACTGTTGCAACTACAATTGTATCTTTACGCTCCAATAATGCCTTGGTGGCAGACAGGCGCATCTGTTCAATATGTTCATTTAATGACGCATCCTTATCTATAAAAGTATCAGAAGCAGGTACATAGGCTTCCGGCTGATAATAATCATAATAGGAAACAAAATATTCCACACTATTATCAGGGAAAAATTCTTTCATTTCACCATATAGCTGTGCAGCCAAGGTTTTATTGGGCGCCATAATCATAGCTGGGCGCTGCGTTTCCATAATTACATTGGCGATTGTAAATGTTTTTCCTGACCCTGTTACGCCTAGCAACGTCTGATGCACCTCGCCATCACCCAGCCCTTCGACCAACTGTTTTATTGCTGCAGGCTGATCACCTGCAGGCTCATATCGACTTTGAATTTTAAAATTTTTTTTCACTTGCCCTCTAAATGGATGTATTAGTAGACTTTCTTTCAGACAAAAATCTTGGCGTAGTTATTGTGTTTAAAATGTTCACTTGCATTTTCCCAGAAACAAAAGATGACGGCAGCCAAAGTTATATCCCTTATTTTTAAAGGTAGTTACCTTATTACTTGCTTTGCACGCCCCTTAAAAGCAGTAATAGCAGGTATAAGCAGCAAAACGAACAGGAAAAAAACTAATATCAATGGCCAAAAAACAGCCTGATTCCATGCCTCTCTTTTCTCCGCCCTTTCCTTGGCATCAATCCGTTTATACTTTAATGTATTATTAGCCATTAAGTTGGGTTTTAAATTATGGTACCAGCTATGATATAAAGAAAAGCTTTTGGGATGAAATGCAAATGCCCAAGGGGCATCTTTTCTAATAATTTCCTGCATCTGCTGGATGATATGAAAACGTTGAGGACTGTCATCCATGTTGCGCATCTGCTCAAATAACCGGTTAAACTCTGCATTATTATAGTTAACCGCATTTTCCCCGCCATACTTCACTTTTCCATTTGGACCATAAAGCAGGAAAAAGAAGTTTTCTGGGTCTGGGTAATCTGCATTCCACCCCATCAGAAACATCTGCACACTGCCGTTACGCATTTTATCCTGAAATCTATTGTAATCCGTCGGACGTACAATTAATTTAATGCCTAGCTTTGTAAACTGCTTGCGGTACCAATTCATCTGGGGCCTGCCATCAGCACCTACTGAAGTACTGTCAAAATAAAGTACCAGCGCTTCTCCTGTAGCAGGATCCACACCATTTGCATAGCCAGCCTCAGCCAGTAACTGTTCCGCTCTTTTTATTGATTTACGCTGATATTTTTCTTTAACCCAATCGTAAACATAGGGGTTCATGCCATCTTTCCCGTTTTGATAGCCATACATGCCGGGTGGCAGAATACCTTGAGGCGCAACCCCCCGTCCATTCATAAAAATGGCAATATATTCTTCATAATCTAATGCTATGGATATTGCCTGACGCAATTTCCTGGCTCGTTCGGAGTTCCCTCCGACAGCAGTATCCAGCATATTGAATCCCATGTAATAAATGGTGGGAGTTACGGCCATTTGCAGCTGTATCCCCTGTCGCTTCATCGCTTCAGTCAATTGTGCACTGCCAGTGCCTGTAAACTGTATGGCCTGATCAAAACTATTTGAGGAGATGCCTGATGCATCGAAGTAGCCTTGTAAAAATTTATTCCAATAGGGAATATTTTCTTTTTCAAGTATATAGACAACTTTATCAATGAAAGGAATAACTTGCCCAGCATCTTTTAACAAGCCTTTTTCCTTATCCCCTGCCTCGCCTTCTAACGGGTAATAATCTTTATGATAATTTGGATTTTTTAGCAGTATCATCCGCTGATTTGGGTTATTTTCTGCCAAATAATAAGGTCCAGTTCCGACGGGAAACCAATCCAAAGTAATATTTTTATCACTTAAGCCCTGCTGCTGATAAAACTCATCGGCTTCCCAAGGCATGGGGGCAAAGAAAGGCATTGCCAGCCAATACTTAAACTGCGGATATTTGCCTTTGATTCTTATTTTATAGCGATAGCGGTCCAGTACTTTTACACCTGAGAGCGATATTGATTTTATCGCTGTTCTTTTCATTCTTGCTACCTGCTTTGAAAACGAATTAAATCCTTCGATATAGTTTTTCATCACTCCTGCAATAGGCGATTGAATTTTCGGATGTGCCAGGCGTTTTATTTGCAGCACATAGTCTTCAGCTATTAATTCTCTCGTCCCTAGCTGGTTAAAATCACTTAATGTACTCACGGCTTCAATTTGTTCAGCACTTAATTGACGGTTTGCTTCAACAAAGGCTGGATGTGGCTGATACTGAATGCCCGGCTTAATCTCAATTGTATAATCTGTATAGGCAATTTCATTAACAGCTCTACCATCAATCTTATCACCCTGCAGATTAAAGTATTCAATCACAGGCATTTTTACAGCTGT
Organism: Methylomonas sp.; assembly: GCA_026988155.1. GTDB lineage: Bacteria > Pseudomonadota > Gammaproteobacteria > Methylococcales > Methylomonadaceae > QPIN01. Next base: position 17,036 of record JALSLW010000066.1, read on the forward strand.
TAAGGGCTCTAATTGATAAGGCCTTTTAAGGTAATGATACTGAAAAGGCGGTTCATAAATCTGGCCAATAAATACATTTTCGTTGGCACTGTAGGAAATGGCGGGATCTAAATGTTTAGGCCGCTCGGAAAATGAAGAGTATAGAATTGGTAAGTTGCCTTCCGTTTCTGAATACGGATTGTTCAACTGTGAAACATCGCAGCCAGTTAAAAACAGGGTAAAAATGGCCAGAAAAAAATTATGCATTATTTTTGTTGCAATCCTTTGTTATACTTCCAGCTATTCTAACAAACAGAAACAGATCAGGAGAGAAAAATGGGGTTCATGCAAGGCAAAAAAATTCTTATTGTAGGCTTAGCCAGTAACAAATCTATTGCATGGGGGATTGCCCAAGCAATGCATCGTGAAGGTGCAGAACTTGCCTTTACTTTTCAAAATGACAGATTAAAAGACCGTGTTGCAAAGATGGCCGGAGAATGCGATTCGAATATTACTATTGAGCTGGACGTATCGAGCGATGATCAAATCAACAATGTGTTTACCGAATTAAGCAAGCATTGGGATGGACTTGATGGCATTGTGCACTCAGTCGCTTTTGCACCGCGCGAAGCCTTAGATGGCGATTATGTTGAGGCCACCACTCGGGAAAATTTCGCAGTTTCTCATGATATTAGTTCATACAGTTTTACCGCACTGGCCAAGGCAGGCAGAAGCATGATGAAAGGACGTAATGGTGCGCTGCTAACACTTAGCTATTTAGGTGCTGAACGGGCAATTCCTAACTATAATGTAATGGGTGTTGCAAAAGCAAGCTTAGAAGCAAACGTCCGTTACATGGCTGCAGCTTTAGGTGCAGAAGGCACTCGGGTAAATGCGGTATCTGCCGGCCCAATTAGAACCTTGGCCTCGGCCGGCATTAATAACTTTAAATCCATGCTGAGCAAAGCGGCTGATACTGCGCCATTAAAACAGAATGTAACTATAGAACAGGTCGGCAATGTAGCTGCCTTTTTATGTTCTGATCTTGCTTCCGGTGTGACAGGAGAAATCACCTATGTTGATGGGGGATATAATATTGCTGGCATTGTGGCCGATTAAGAAGATAAACCATAAAGCGGACTTCAGTCCGCTTTGCTTTATATTGTCAAATAAGCCTCTAGATCTTTTCCAAGGCCTATTCTTTCTTAAAGCATTCACAGGAAAAACTTCACATATCCACTAAGTCTATAAAATTATAGCGAAATAATCCTGATAAAAAGATCGTATTTCACTACACACCAAATCATGCATCATGGATGAATCAAATCGAAGTATGGTTTAGTATGTTGGCAAAAAAAGTGGTAAAAAGAGGATGCTTAAAAGTAGGGAAGATTTAAATGCTAAGATTATGGAGTTCATTGATTATTTTTAATGAAACCATGGCTAAGCCCTTTAAATGGACTTATCAAGGCAAGGTAATAATGGTGTAATAAACCTAATACGTGGACCTACGGGTTGTTGTACTAGCTACATTTCCCACATTCACAGGCATAGGTAATGGTTAACTTCGGCCGATCAGTAGCAGTACTATCTTCTTTAGAAGCAAAAGACACATTCACCCCGCCCATACCTTTAAGCAACAGCCCTTCATTTGCATAAAGTCCGTTATGCCAACCCTGTACCAACGATGTAATATCCCACGTTCTTGATACATTATCTGCAGTTATCTCAGTGCTGGCCAATACTGTCGCATCAAAATTGCCACCGCTGCCACCATCCCAGTTCTGACTGCCGTCAGCAGTTTTCCAGGTAGCACCATCCGCAGTCCCACTGCCTGCCTTGGTCCCTTCCGTCCAGTTTTGTTTTATGCGATGCACGCCAATCAAAGCATCTGCATTAGCTTTGCTAGATGATGTTTGCTTGAGTTCAAGCTGTGCTGAAATTATATTTGCTTCAGCAGGAATACCGGATAAATCAAACTGGATAAGTTGGTATATCTCAGCCCATGAGGTTGATGATACTTCCTGTTTGTAATTGCCATAATTGAGGTCTGTATAAAAAAAGAAAGCATGAAGCGCCGCATCCTTCCCTGGGTCTGTTCCCAATTGAAGAGCTATAGTTGTAAAAGGATATTGGTAAACTTTCTCTCTATTACGGTTAATGGTATAACTCGCACCATTAGCATATGACCCCACTACCTTAATATTTACCGGCGAACCAGCCGTTATCGTTGCACCAGTAATATCTGTAAATTCAGCAAGGTAGCTATGGCTGCCAAAGCTAGTATCTGGAATATCTGCATAGCCCGTACAATTTTGTCGGTTAAGCCACCACACTGCATGCTGGTATCCTGCCTGGGCAATATAGAGCGCACTATCCTGCTGCTGTTCACGATTCACATTACCGGCATTGACTGCTCCTTCACGGCTAAGCAGATAGGCGACTGCAGCTAAAATAGTGAGGGTAAATATCACGGGTAACAGAATAAAGGCACGTTGATTTTTGCGTTGCGTGGTTCTAGTTAACTGTATGGGTGCCATGTTTAGTGGTAAGTAAGATTCCTCCCTTTGGCCGTAAGCACAGGTTCTTGTCATCTCGACGATGGGAGAGACCTTGCATTCAAAATACTTTCTACCATTCATCGGTTAAATCTTTCCAGCTTGGATTTATACTATTCACCAAAGCGTTCTTCTTTTCTCTACGCCATTTTTTTAATTGCTTTTCCCGCCTGATAGCTGAAATCACATCCTCTGTATGTTCAAAACACACCAGCTTATTGACATTATATTTTTCAGTAAAGCCTGGGGTCAGTTTTTGTTTATGCTCGATTGTTCTTCGCTCAAGGTTATTGGTTACACCGATATAAAGCACTTTATTGTTCCAGTTGCTTAATAGATAGACGTAATAAATATCGGATTGTGGCATTTTGATTCCATTTTTCATGTTTGTTGTTTGAAAGTCATAGAGCAAGATTCCTCCCGTTGGTTGGAATGACAGGCTCTGGTCATCTCGACGATAGGAGAGATCCTGAACTCCGAATATTGGCAAGGTTTCTCCTCTGCCTGCAATAGACATAACAATCGTCCTGCTAAAACAGCTTCATAGCCCACTGCCAACACCAACCCGAGTATTGAAGATGCTTGGCTCTCCATCTATAGGGGTTATTTCCAGGGTTATGTCTACTAAAACTGTCCGCCCTGCCCCCTGCGGAATACGTTTTACTTCAAAAATTGAAACATTTTCGGCAACTGGGTTTTCCTGATAATCGGTACCATCAGCAGGATTAATATTTGGCACGCGCTGCATCAAGGTTGTGCCGTTAAGGAAATAAACCACAGGGTCTAGCCAATCATCACCCTGAGGGCCATCTTCATCGTCATCTTTTCCATCCCCTTCATCGACAGAGCCATCAAAATCGTCATCAAATCCCAGGATGCCTGGGGCACCGGATTCCCTCATACTATGTCCCATATCTTCATCTATGGAGCCATCGTTATCATTGTCGATATTGTCCAGCTTATCTTCATTAAACAAACTATCTTCATCATCATCCGCAACTGCTGACTCATCAATATAGCCATCACCATCATCATCAATAAGAATAATCCCAGACTTATTATCATTAGTCATATCCCCTTGAGTATCCTCATCTATCCGTTCTGGCTCACCTGCATCACGCGTACCATTATTATTGACATCCAGAAAATCCTTATCATTATTGGCATCTGCCCAGCCATCTTTATCACGGTCTAGAGTGGGATCCAGTGTAACCGCCAAAACATCACGTTCTGATTCGCTATATGCCGTATTAGGGTTCTCACCTAAGGGAATCATTAACCGCCGTGTCATACGCACTGATTTAATCATTAACTGCATAGCAAAACGTCCTTGCTGCAGACTATCATTGCGTGCACGAGTGCTGCTTTCTGCATTTAACGCAATTTCGACCAATCCCTGCATACCAGCAATCAGAATTCCGGCAATGGTCACCGCTATCAATAGTTCAATAAGGGATAACCCCATTTCTGCATGAGCTTTCTGTTTCATCGACTAATTAGGGTTTCTAGGCTTTGTGCACTATTCTCAAGTTCTACCCGCAGCCATAATAGATTAGATGTATCGCCAGTATAAGGATCCCCATCTGCATCAGTATTGGGATCAATTAAGGTAAATGGGTCGGTATCGGCATCGTATAATGCAAGAAAAACCAACACTCGCTCTGTTTGGCCTGCTGGGTCAGAATAACTGCTAGGGCTAGAGCCATTACCTGCTATTTTCGCTGAACTTAATATATCTGCGAACGGTTTAGCCTGAATTTCTTCCATCCGCTTAATTAAGGCATAATGCTGACGAATCAATGCCTCATGAATGCCTGCTCCCTGAATGCCTGACTGTATTGCTTCCATCGCTGGCGCTATGGCTATAGCCAAGATGAACATTGCCACTAATACTTCAACATAGGAGAAACCTTGCTGCACACAAAATATTGAAACATTTTTTTTCATTGTACTGCCACGCGGCCAGTCATGGGGCTAATGCTAATTATTCGTGTTTCTCCAGAGTAACTAAGAGTAATGGTAGCTGAAGCATTCAACATATGGTCTCCACCCGACTGATAATACTTTGGATTGCCATACTCGTTAAAGGCAAGAGACGGCCTGCTGCCATAAATTCCCTGGTAATTGATACTGTAATCCAATAAATCGACACCTGCAGTTACTGCATCTGTTTTCAGGTTCAAGATATATTTTTTTTTGTCTACTGGGTGGTAAACATCATAAGTCCCAGTACCTGACAGCAGCCTATAAACTTTCACATCATTATTTGTCTTATTGACAATAACGCCATAAGGAATATGGGTACGCATAGACTCTATGCGTGCAAAGCGTATTGCCTGGGCAACTTCTGCTGCAGCGAGATCCAATTTTCTATGATCATTGGAAGCTAGATTAGGCATTGCCACAATAGCCACAATACTCAATATAGTCACTACTGCCATTATTTCGATATAAGTGATGCCCAGCTGTTTTTTAGCAGGACACCTGTCGGTTAATATACCGGCTCTCATCCAGGCGCAATGCTAATCAAAATACCAGCTAAAGCCAAACAGCACTAAACTAGCATTTATGCTGTTATTTGGCAGCTTGCTATTGGCATTCGACATATGATGGAAACGCCAGCCAAAATCAAGCGATAAATTGTCTGTTGCAAAATAATGCATGCCCAAACCAGCCTGCGGATAAAAAATTAGGCCATCGGCCTGATCTTTCAAGTCAAAATCAAGCACACCGATTCCCCCGCCGATTTCCATATAGGGCACCCATTGTTTGGAAGAGAGAAAATTATAGCGCAGTAAAAGGCTTAATCCTGCAGAATAGCCAGAATTAGGCTGATAGCCCAATAGATACTCACCTTGAAATACAGCATCCAGATTGCCTCTGTACCATGAATCGTTTGCCACAGGATCACTTAGTCCAATACCTAGCTGTGGCAGAATTGTGGCATATTCTACGTTTCGCCCATCCCCATTTCCAGCAATGCCGAGTGAAAAGGCTTTGCCCCAGCCAGCCTGAAGCCCTGCATATATTTTTCCATCTCCAAAACGCTCCATATTCGAATGGTCAGCATAAGCTATTGAAAGAAAGCCACATAAAAAAACATTAAGAAAAACAAATAAAGTCTTTATAGTCATGATTTTCTGCCTCGATGAGTTTTTGTTTTTATCGTTAAATCAGTATAGTATAATCTTGAAATTAAGAATTCTGCACTGTTGATTTTCACTCCACATGAGCAAATATTTTGTCTATGCATAAATTACTCATTTTGCTCCTGCCAATAGCATTGTTGCCAGCTTGCCAGTCTTTACCGCAAATGCAGAATAAACAGGATCCAAGCACTGGCGTTAAGTATGAGTTTTCATTTATTAAACAGCAGTCGGTATTTGGCCAGATAGGCGAAATTGAAATAGAGTCTGGCGATTCTTTACCAGTTATAGCCCGCTATTTTGGACTGGGCTTTGATGAAATCACTTTAGCAAATCCAAAAGTAGACCCTTGGCTGCCTGAGTCTGGCGTTAAGATTAAACTGCCATCACGATTTATTCTGCCTGATTCGCCTAGAACAGGCCTTGTATTAAATTTAGATGCCAAGCGACTTTTTTATTACCCTAAAAATAAAAAAAATAAGGTTATCACCTTCCCAATTGGGATTGGCCGCAAGGGCTGGAAGACACCGACAGGGAAAACTAGAATCATTGCTAAAAAGAAGCACCCTAGCTGGGTAGTACCAAAATCAATACTTTTAGAACATGCAAAAAAAGGCGACCCATTACCTGGGGTTGTAGCTGCTGGGCCCAACAACCCTTTGGGAGATTATGCAATACGCCTTGGTATTCCGGGATATTTGATTCATGGCACCAATAAACCCTATGGTGTTGGCATGGCTGTCAGCCATGGCTGTGTTCGGCTGTATCCTGAAGATATTGAATTATTATTTAAGCAGGTAAAGACCAAAATGCCTGTACGCCTGCTTCATCAGCCTTTCCTAATCGGCTGGAATAGAGGCGAATTATATATACAGGTGTACCCAAGAACACAGTTCAATAAAAACAGGAACCGTAAGCGGCTCGCCAGTTTCAAAAGAAAATTAAAACGCATTGAACACGGTTCAAAACGCCGTATTGCATGGCATAAGGTAGAAACGGCGATAACCCGAAGCAATGGCATTGTTATCCCTGTTTTTGCCGATAATGTCAAAGATGAGTCTACAGCCAGATTTAGCCATCCGTTAAATTTAGACCAGCATGTACGGCCTGCATCTTTAGCCGGTGAATCCTGGCGCATCAAGGTAACAGAATTTCCTGATGGGTACTCAGCCAAACGGTTTGCAGTTATGCTAAATCATCAGGGTCCTCCTGTTCCTGCCCATATGGTATCAGGCAATAGCGGATTTATAGTTGTTGCAGGGCCTTTTGATTCGGAAAAAAAAGCGCGAACGTCCATAGCACAGTTACATATTGATTTTGGGCTAGATGCAACACTGATTGAACCGGGAAGTGATGTTCCCGGTATGCAGGATAACTTCCCATTCTTTTCCTATATGCTGTCGTTTTTAGATTAGTTTTTTAGACTTAATGATAGTATTTAGGCAACTGGAAATAAATAACCCACCCATTTAACAACGGATTTTTGTTTGTATTCGATTTTGTTGTGTAGGGCGCATAGCAGGCTATGTAACCGAAGCAACAAAGTCGAAGATGGACAAAAAGGCAAGTAAGGTGGGTGGGTTATTTGCTTCTAGTTGCCTTAGGTAACGCGCATTAAATAACCTACCCAGATTGCGCAGGGTTTTTATTCGTCTTCAAGGCGCTACAAAGGGAGCATAGCTAGCTATGTGACCGAAGTTGCAACGCTGAAGACGGATAAAAAGACAAGCAAGATTGGTGGGTTATTTATTGCGAGTTGCCTTACTAGGGGCCGCCTAATAATGGTAGCGCAATTGAGCGATTAAAATATTGTCTTCAGTCGCTTTGTAAACAATTCTATGTTCATCATTGATCCGTCTTGACCAATATCCGGATAGACCATGTTTTAATGGTTCTGGCTTGCCAATCCCATCAAAAGGCTGGCGCTGAATATCTTTAATAAGTAAATTAATCCTTTTGACAATGGCTTCATCTGTTTTTTGCCAATAAAGATAACTGTCCCATGCTTTAGGCGCAAAAGTGAGTTTCATTCAATTAGCTTTTTCTCAATGCCTTTACCGCCCTCAAGTTCTGCAATTGATTCAAGTAAATTCAGAGCGTTAGCAGGCGAACGAAGCAAATATGTAGTTTCTTCCATCGCTTGATAATCCGCTAAAGAAATCATCACTACAGGGCATTCGCGTTTCCTGGTAATAATAATAGGCGCATGATCATTACAAACTTGTTCCATAGTTTTAGACAAATTTGCACGTACAGCAGTATAGCTTATGGCATCCATAAGAGCCCCTTTTGGTACAGATTAAAGTACAGGATTATAATGAAACGTAGCTTAAAAATCCAGTGCGAGGTTTAAAATGCCAAACCCTCAGCTTTCTCGCTTGATCTGCCAGAAAAATTATCTTCAAATTCACTCAGCACACCAGCTTCTCTGGCCAGTTGCCGAAAATTTTCTGAACGATTGGTCATATCCGAGGCCAGCAAGATCAATTCCAGTTCCAATGGCGGCAATGATTTCATCAAATTTTTTACCAAGGCAGGGTTGACTCCATTACTGCCAAAATCACCCAATGACAAGGCTCTGGAAAAGCCATAAAACTGCTGCATCCGGCTTTCGCATAACTGGCTATAGCGCACTCTGTTTTTACTATTTTTTAGCGATTCTTTTATCGCCAGAGTTGCCACCCCCGCATTAAAAAAGGCATTCTGCACACCATGAGAAAATATGGGATCTGCAAAGGCGGCCGCATCGCCAATACTGTAATAATTTTCACCGCAAATATTTGTAGAATAGTAAGAATAATTAGGCCTAAACTGCAGGGAACCTTCAATAAACTGGGCAGATGCCAGCAAAGCATTCAGATGGGGCAGTGTTTCGCAAGTCTGTTTGAAAAAACTTTCGCGCTGCTGTCGCCCCATACCCTGCGTGCGTTTGGTAGGGACAATCAGTCCGACACTGGTTTTTTCTCGCAGTACAATATGCCAGACCCAGCCTCCTTCTAAAGACATTACAAAAGTGACGGGCTTAACGTCAGCCAAAGCTTCAAAAGGATGGCTCTGGCAATCTACCCCAACAAAATGGGAGTTTTTAAAATATCCCCACATGGATAAAAAATTCATTTCTGTGCTGACAGTTTGCCGGGATTTAAACTGATTGGCCAGACAAGTGCTATGTCCACTGGCATCAATTACATATTGGCACTTGATTGTGCCATTACTATTGCTTTGTTCACGCTTATCAGAATAATAGACCTGTGGGTATAGCGGATCAGTAAAGTCAGCGGCTTTCACAGACACTTGATTAAACACTTTGGCGTCACAGCTTTCTGCATGCTTTAGCAGAATATCATCGAAAATATCACGTTCAACATGAAGCCCGGATTCAGTATAGCCAAAATCGGCAAAATTCATCTGATGAACTTTATCATTCCAGACAGTTATCCCGCCTGCTTTGGCAACAAAGCCCTGCTGCCGTATTTTTTCCGATACCCCGATCATATCTGTGAATTTCCAGAAATGAGGAATTAGGCTTTCGCCAACCTGATTACGTGGAAAAATGGCCCGTTCAAATAATACGACATCAATGCCTGCCTGAGCCAAGTGCGTGGCGGCACTGCTCCCGGCAGGCCCGCCACCAATAACCAATACATCGCACGACTTTGGGATCACTTACATATCACCTAGCACGGCTTTAGAGCTTGGATTTTGCAGCCATGCGGCTATATCTTTTCCCAGAGTTCTTACACAGCGCCCTAAAATGGCACAGGTTCCTTTATAGGCACCAAACATGCCGCCTCCAGAATAGCGTCGCCCTCTAAAATCGCCTAATACACGGCCATTTTGAGTTAACTTGCCTTTTACTACAACCGATTTAGCTCCTGACCAGGCTCCCCCGCCACCGCCTTGTACTTCTTCAATTGTAATGGATAAAGTCTGAGCATTTCTTTGTTTAGAATTTGAATCCGTCAATATATTTGCATATTGGCTGCTTGCATTTTTTTCTATAAACTGAGTTAATTTTCCTGTCAAATTGCATTCATTTTTTACTGCATCCCTAATATATGAGTCTTTTTTGAAGACAATAGGTTTAATAACTAAAGTGCCTGTTCCAGTATGCTGAACGGCTTGGGCCTGAACAGGCGTTTGCTCCTGAGTAGGCTTGACGTTATTATTTTTGTTAGGACAGCCGGTTAAGCTTGCCAATATAACGAATAAAAACAAATAATTGAATTTCATAATATCCTCTTTTTAATAAATAAAATAATCAAGTTAAATATGGGATTTCAGTATCAGTTGGCCAAGCCTTGGCATCCACCTATTGACTGATACGCAATACTTCCCATAATCCGAACCAAAAAGCTTTTCAAGCATAGGTTCTTCATAAAACACTACAAACAGCTGAAAACATAGGGCAACACATATGCCGTAAATAATCATTAGGGGTATTGTATAAAGCAATGCCCACCCAGAAATAAAAAATAAAACACCGACATACATTGGGTTCCTAGAATAATGATACAAGCCTCTGACTACCAGGTTTTTTGGTGCGTCAATAGGCGCAGGCGTTCCCTTGCCAAAAGTGACAAAATCCCACACACACCAGCTGTAGATGGCGATTCCAATGGCCATTAAAAACAGTCCGCTAAGTATTGAGTATAGGTCGCCAACCTCTGCCTCTTGAATAATTGACCACGGAACCATAACCGCTACCGTTCCTGGAACCAGCAAAGTAAAAACAATAGATTTAATAACTAAAATTCTCATTTTTATTGACTTGCAATTAAACTTTTTTGGTCTTAATAATAAGTGGACACAGGGCAAAGCCAAGCATTACACCAATAGCCACCACCCCAGATAAAATTCTTAACGAGGTACTTTCTGCAGTAATCAGGCTGCCAAAAGCCAAAGCACTGGTCAGCATGGAGGCTGCCATTGCCTGATAAGTCAAAGCAATATCTCCGCCTCTGTTTTCCTGATAAAAAATGCCATAATCAACACAGATTGCAACAACCAATAGAAAACCGACTAAATGCAAAAAACTGATAGCCTCGCCTGTATAAGACCAAAGGGCTAAAATTAAAAAGGCTGCTAACACTGCAGGCAATAAAGTCTGTACCGTTTTATAAAGACTTCTATACCGCACTAGCAGCACCAATATAATGAAAGCTAAACCTATCATCAATAATCTTTGCGCTCTTTCTGTATAGTCTTCGGTCATATTGTTCAGCATATCTCGCTGACTGAAGTACTGCGCATTTTCTATGTTTTCCAGTGCTTTTTTTATTGCCCTGGGCTGATGATCAGAAAGCCAAATCATAATAACAGTCTGCTTTTGACCGATAATAACACGGCTATCAATCAGTTTGCTTACTGGTGTTTCTAGTACTTGCTGCAGAGCTAACGGTTGCTTTAAAGAATAATCTAAAGTACCCAAACGCTTAACAGACAGTCCCTGCTTTTTAAGCGCCTGCTTCCAACGCCGGCGATTTTCAGGGGTTAAATATTTTTCCAGCTGCATTTGGTTTTGCTGCTGCCTACGGGCTGAAAGCAACCAAGGGTACAGACCAAAATAGTCAGATAATTCTCCCGACTGTTTTAATTGCTCTAAAACGGGGTACACCTGTTCAACTTTTTGCAGAGCTGACTCAACATCAACACCTGTAACCATTACAAAGCGACCAGGCTCTATGCTAGTCATTCTGGCTCTGATCTGCCTATCTTTCTGCTTTAGGTAATCGAGTTCTGGCGTCAGTTCCTGCATATCCTTCATCCAGTGCAGAGAGTTCAATCCAAAAAAAGACATGCCCAGCATTATTAGTAACGCAATAATTAGCCATGGTCTAAACCGCTGACAAACCCCCGCCCATTGACTTACTAGGGGGACATTTAAATGCTTGCTGCTTTTAGCCGTCATCAAATCAGGAAAGACAAAACGAGTCAACAGCAGGCTAACAACAATGCCTGTTACAGCAAACACCGCTACTTGCTGAAATCCTGGGTAGCCAGATATGCCTAAAGCGATATAGCCTATCATGGTGGTAATGCCTCCGAGCAGCATACTCGGCCATATTTTAGCAATAACAGCCATTCTTTTGCTTGGATTTACCGATTGCGCGTGGGCAATGGCATGGATAGGATAATCAATGCAAATTCCTATTAAAGTTGCGCCGATTGCCACCGTCATGCCATGAACATAGCCAAAGATTAACTGAGTGCTAATAATTGATCCTAAAATGACAATAGCCAATAAAGAAAACACCTGAAACAGCACAGCAAATGAACGGAATATCAGCAGAAACAATAGCATTAGGGCAATGGAAGAAAAGATGCTTACCTTAGCAATGTCTCCCTGTATCAGTGTTTGCGTTGCCACTGCAAAGACCGCCACACCTGTCATTTCCATTTGATACTGTGCTAACGGGTTCAGCTGCTGAAAGGTTTTATTAATGGCTATCTGAATACGGCTTTGTGCAGGGGCATCCAGACCTGCCATGGCTGTTTCCAGAATCAGGTTTTTGTATGGTGAATTTGGGCTGGCCATCTGCTGCATTTTACCGCCCAGCGATTGAAAACCCTTTATCGTCAGCAGCAGTGGATCATGTATGGCAAGTTTTTTGACCATTGCACCCTGTGGAGACAATAAAGTCTGTTTTAAGAATATTGCTCTTTGCTGCAACCCTTGCGGAGAAAACAGTTCATCCAAATTTTGTCCGGGTTCTAGACTATAAAATGCATTGCCATAGTCTGCGTAAAGACTTTGTATAGTCTGTGTTATTTTATTTTGCTGTCCTGGAGACCACGCATCAACCACGCCATCAATTGCTTTTAGCTGATTTCGCAAGTTTCGCATAAAGCTCCTGCTTGGTTCACTTTTGTCCTCTGAACCAATCGAAAGCAAATAACGCCGAGACAAAGTGCCTGACTGCATTTCATTGGCCAGTAAAATTTCTTCTGCATTATCGCCCGCTATAATAAAAGCTGAAAGATCTGTTTTAAAATTAACTGAAAATATCGCACAAAAAGCCAATAAAGGAGGCAGCAGATAAAACAGACCCTTTCGCCAATTCAAACTATTCCCCTGTTAATTCGCTATACAGCCGGTTTGCAACCTTTTTAACTTTATCCCCCTGTGCAACCTGCTGCAGCATAAACTCACTTAAATCACCATCAGCCTGTTTAATAATAATGGTATCAGCCGGCTGTTCAGTCAAGCCAGAAACTACAATGCTAAATTCCGACTGACTCTGCAGTTTTGATTTTAAGGTCATTACCCAACGCGCAGGCTTATTGCTAAACTCTATCAGATACATTCGTCTCAATAGCGCTTCATCAGCAGTAACCAAGGCTTTAAATACTGCAATATTAAGACTGAGCGGATTATCATCATCCATATCAGTCTGATGATGCATAGAATGGCCAGGGTCAAAATAAAACATTTTATCGGCTTTAATTCCCATCAATAGCCGTTTGGGCTTTAGCTGTTCTCTAATCATTAAATCTGGAGCGATGGAATACATATAACCGCTGCCATGCCATGGCTGATCCATCAATTCCAGGGTTCTAATTTCCTGATAGGCTATTTTAACAGCAGTCTCAGATTGCATTCTCTGCATTAGGCTGGAAAGTGAATCCTCGGCATAACTGTTGCCAGAAAGCAAAAAAATAACCAACAGCCCCCCTCTTTGAAAAAGAGGGAACAGAGGTTTTTTTTTAAAAAAAAGCTTCATCGTGCCTGCACATCCATCCAAATTTTACGGCCATTAACAAACATATTTTTAATTGTAGATTTAGGGTCGGGAATATCTAATTCAGGAAAACGAAAATGCCGATAAATATACTCACCCAAGGTCAGTAGACCAATCATCAGATAAATAAATACACCGTTATATAGTGCCCACCATTTATCATTGCTAAAAACAGCCAATACAATGCACATCATCACATTAAAGGCAAAAAAACCAGTCCAGAGAATAGTCAGCTGACGGCAATACCGAAGAAGCTGTGGCGGGATTTCAGAAAACTCCAATCGAACAAAACTTTCTATAAAGGGTGGCCCCTTCCCTTTTAACAAGGTCCTGCCAAAAAAATACATCAGCATTAACTGAATTAATACCGGTAAAATTTTTGCCGTTACAGTCTGCAGATAATAGGCCCCCAATAGTAAACCAATTGCCAGCAGTGCCTTGTATATTTTGATTTTCACCCTGCGGGCAGCAAATGACTGCATCAGAAATATGCCAGAAAATATAGCTGGTGCAATCCATACTATGCCGCTTTCTATTCCCTTATAAACCAGATAGGGATAAATCATAAATAGACAGGTAACAAAAATGCTTTTAATAATGCCAACCATTCCTTAACCACTTATAGGGTGATAACGCTTAACCCTGTATATTTGAAAATAGATAAAACTAAACAGTAAAAATACAGCAGAACTCACACTGACAATCTTATCAGTCAGTGGAATTAAGCTCAAAGAGCTGGCTAATTCAACCATAATCAGGGTAATTAATACAGTGGCAATGGTTTTATTTTTTAGCCGAGTACAAAAATAGGCACCCAAAGGTGCACCCACCACTACGACAGGAATAGCGGCCAGCCAATAATTTTCCACTTGGACTGTAAAACCGCCAACAATAAATAAATGCAGAGCAAAACCGACAACCGAGTTAAAAGCCATCAACACCACAGAGGTTGCTGTAGATAATTTTTCCGATAGCCGAAACAATAATACCATCACAGAAAAACTGATGATATCAATGCCATTCCCTACCAGACCTGTCAAACAGCCTCCAATAAAGCCGGTAAAGACAAGAATTAGCACTTCTCGCCTACTGTAAATGGGCAAGCTGTCATTATAATCGCGCCGTTTCCAGTTAAGTAAAAACAGAGTCAATGCAAAACTGACTATCATAGCCGTAAACAGCATTTTTAATAAATCTGCCGGCAAAAGAGGAGCTATAAAAACGGAACCCAGCATTACACCTGCCACCCCCCCTAAACTTGCCCATATAATAACCCGCCATTCAACAGCAATGCGCATAGCAATAATGGTGAATGTTGCAGCCATCATGCCGACACTTTGAATCGCCAAAGAAAATATTTTGGCATCCTGAGGTGAAATATGAAGCACTTTGGTAAAAATAGGAAAGGCGATGGCTCCACCGCCTTCGCTGGTAGCGCCTGCAATAAAAGAGCCGAAGACCATGGTCAGCGTAATGGGCCAGTTTTGAGACACCGTCTGGAGGGAGTTTGGGCAGGTATAGCTGTACCAGATACACCAGACAATAACAGCCAGTGTAATGCTGAAAAAAACAGGCTTATTTATCTTTCCCATAGTTTATATGGGGAAGTCATATTGAATAATATTCACCAGGATTCAGGGAGTTTCCGCTCAATTCTCAGTCCTTTTCCTTCCATAACAATATATTGGCCTTTAGTTAATTCCTTCATGATTTTATTAACCATTTCCCTAGAAGAACCTACCATATTAGCCAGTTCCTGCTGTGTGGGTCTATTATTAATCACCATAATATCGCCCTGCTTTACAGCCATATCCTGAAGCGTCTGAATGGTTCTTTCATAGACATTGGACAGAGCAAGCTGCTTAACTTTACTGGTTAGCCTTTTTACCGTGCCTGCCAAATCCTGAATCAGGCCAAAAGCAACATCCGGATGATTTGAAAGCCAGATTTTAAAGTCAGCCTGGGCGATAATTGCACAGCTGGTTTTTTCAAGGGCAATAACTGATGCAGACCTTGCATCATTGCTAAGTAGAGCCAACTCGCCAAAATAAGATACTGGC
>JALSLW010000067.1 GCA_026988155.1 Methylomonas sp.
ATTTGAAAGCCAGATTTTAAAGTCAGCCTGGGCGATAATTGCACAGCTGGTTTTTTCAAGGGCAATAACTGATGCAGACCTTGCATCATTGCTAAGTAGAGCCAACTCGCCAAAATAAGATACTGGCGTCTGTATCAGCAATGTAACTTCTTTGCCTTGTGCATCACTGGAGAAAACTCTTACTTTCCCCGATAGCAGTATATACATTGAACTGGTTTCATCGTCTTCAGTAATAATGAAAGAGTTTTTTGGAAATGTATTTTGCTTGGCATGCGATGCAAGCTCAGTCAGAATTTCATCAGATAAATCTGATAAAAAAGGGATAGATTTAAGACCTGAGAAGACATCTTGCTGCATAGGTGAGTCCATTTATACAGTGGATAATGGGTAAAATTATATACCTATTTGCCGGTAGCAGAAAGTGTTGTTTCTTAACTTAAAGCATTCAATAAAAACCAATTGTACAAATTTAATAAGTCCAAAACCCATAGTAAAAAAATCAGAAAACCATAAATAATAGTATGTAGGGTGGAAAAAAGATAACGCATTCCGCCATCCATTGGTAATATACCCAGAGGATGCCAGAAAACGCTATCTCAATCCAACCAGCTTATCCATATTACACATTTTTCAAATCTATATAGACTCTACACGCTATTACTGGTTTTCGCATTGTTCTAAGGTTAAACCCGTTTTAAGTTGAGTTTCACCGGCATCGCAACTTCCGGGTCGACATGTCGTAAATCCCCCTTGTTCACATAATGAATATGTAGTTTTACCAAACCCGAAAAATGAAAAAACAACAGCACCGGTTACAAAACCTAGCAAAAATACTGCTCCTATCATAATATTTTTATTTTTACAAAAAGTATTAGAAAAGCTGCCATTTGCATTAGATATCTCATTCATAATATTCCCCTTGTTTTAGTGGATTACAACTATTTGTAGTTTTAAGGAGTATCTAACTCTTTAACACACAAATTCTGCATAGTCTTCTAACTTTTGTTCAAAAAGCAACAGTTAGCTGTCCAAAAATAGTCCGTTCAGGTACGAACTGTGGTGATAAAAAATCTTCATTAATTGACTTAATGAAGTTGAAATTTGTATCTTGAAATTTAAAACGATTATCAAAAATATTTTTAATTCCTAAATTTAGAATCCCCCATCTTTTCGGTAAACGGTACCCTAAAGAAGTATCAAAAACCCAAAAATCATTTTGATCGGAGGTACCAACACCATTAGTTTTTAAGGCAACATTTTGGTTGACATAATGCGAAGTTATTTTTCCAAAAAAACCATTTTCTGAAAAATATGCCAAAGACATTGGAACGTGATGCCAAGACATTTTTATTGGTGTAGCTACTGATATAGAACCTTTTGGTTTTCGTTTAAACGATTCGAAAAAATATTCTGTACTAAATGCCAAATATTTCTGCGGTGTCCAATAAATATATGCACGGTGAGTTTCCTCATTTTGAGATATTATCTGAATTTTATCCAAGTCACCTGTTAGAAAGTTAGGTATCTTGACCTTTCGCCATGAGACCTCCCCCCCAAGAGATAGGTTTGGAGAAATAACTTGATTGAAACCAAATCCGTAACGCGTTGAACGAGAATAATCAGGATCATCGAAAAATTGGTTGAATCCAGAAATTTGAGTCGGTTCAATCGTTTGGTTTGAAGCAAAAGGCCTCTTAGTCGACTTGAAATACGCAGAACGAAATGTTGTATTTTTAAATGGCTTCCAAAGTAACCCTACTTTTGGATTAATATATGTTCTTGAAAAACTCAAATGGTCACCATTAGAACTGGCTCGATCAATCGAGTCGATAGAAGCACCAAATGTAAGAGCAAGTTTGTCAAAAACTTGGAAAATAGAATATAGATATCCAACAGTATGATTTTCTTTTGTCCTTTCTTGGTCAATATCAAGCTCACCCCCAATTTTTTGTTCCTCAATAATTGGATCGACTAATTCATCATTCAAATATTGGGCTAATTTTGCTCTGGGGGCACCAAATTTACCTTCAAATTTCTCAGGTAGGATAGCAGCTAAGTTCGATACTAAATTAGCATCCAGTTGAGATGAAAATTGAGTTGATTGTATCCGTTCTCTATGTCTAGTCTGATGAATATAGCTTACACCGGTAATGAGATTCAATTTAT
Organism: Methylomonas sp.; assembly: GCA_026988155.1. Classification (GTDB taxonomy): domain Bacteria; phylum Pseudomonadota; class Gammaproteobacteria; order Methylococcales; family Methylomonadaceae; genus QPIN01. The sequence goes on from JALSLW010000067.1 coordinate 2,167, forward strand.
CCCATCGGCTGATGAGCTGAAGCTCATTATTCCAATTTTCTAATCGATTAATAAAATCATCTTGAGCATTTAAACCTTTTGGTAAAACTGAGGTTAAAAAAGGGTGTAACCTTTCAGTGTCAGGCTGAGTTTTAAGTTTGTCTAAAATTATGGGGGATAATGGCCTGAATAATGGATCGTTAGTTACACGATCTATTTCACCATAGCTAAAGTTTCCTAATAAATTTATATTAGGCGAAAATTCATAGTTAAACCCTCCCCTTACAGAATCTCTATCAAGTTTTTGCCGTAAATCTTTGGCCAAAAAATCAGGGTTTGATAGCTGTCGTAAATCACCAGATTCTGAATTTTCTCTACGATATTCAAATTGAAGATTAAGAGAATCAGAAACTTTCGTTTGCAAAAAAACGTTATAGATATTTGTTTCTAAATCACTGTTTTCTCTATAGCCATCGGTTTGATAATGGAACTGACCCAGGCTGTATGAAAATTGATCATATAGCCCCGACAGAACAACTTCATCGCCGTAGGTCTCATTACTTCCTATAATTCCAGATGCCTGCAGAGAAAAACGATTTCGGGCAAACATTGGGTTATATTCATTAAATGAAGCTCTAGAAGGACCTAAACCATCAAAAATTAGCAAGTTACTTTCTGCTAACTGTGGTTGAATTGGTGTAATATTCAGAGGCTGTAAAAGTTGAGATTGCAGCAGTTCGCTAACTTTGGCGACCTGGTGGCGAGGTAGACCTGCATAGTTATCAGCTAGTAAACGATGAGCAGAATAGTTTGAAGGGTCAGAGCTTTGTGATTTCCAGCCTTCTAATAAACCAAGCTGTTCAAACCCCAAATCATTATATATACGTCCTAAACTGGCACTCCTAGCTGCCAGGTCTTCATCTAATAGCAATTTAGACCGATAAACCCCACGATTATCATTCAGTTCAATCGCTTTCTCCATATCATGTAAAGCTTCAATTGGCCGATTAATGGTCTGTTTTCGTATAGCATCATAAAACCAAGGTGTCGGGTCATTAGCATCCATTTCCTTAGCAATTTTTAATTCAGTAGCAGCATAATCATCATTTCGCAGTTCAAAATAAGCTTTGCCCAAATAACTGCGCATAATGGCATTATCCGGATCAAGGCTGACAGCTGTTTCTATATTGCGTGTACCCTCCTCAATCTCACCTGTTCTTATTTTTGCCAGACCTAAACCTAAACGGGCTAATGGGTCTGCTGAATCTAGTATAATCGCTTGAGTAAATGCATATTTTGCCTTATCAATATCAATCTGTGCTAGATAATTAAAACCTAAAACCGTTTGGGTGCGCCCTAAGGCTGGGTTGAGTATTTCAGCCTTTCGGGCTGATTTTAAAGCACCATTTCGATCCCCTTTAGAAAGCTGTAATTCTGCCAGTCTGGCCCAGGCCAATGCATTATCAGGAGATAACCTTACGGCCTCTTTGGTTGCTGTTAATGCCTCAGAAATTTTGAATTGAGACTGATAGGCATAGGATAAGGCAATCTGAACCGTTGCTGATTGCGGATCAAGTGCGACTGCTTTTTTAGCAAGACTAAACGCTCTATCCTGTCGGTTTTTTGTAACTGAGATAATTGACTGCAAGGCGAGGGCTAAACTGTTGTTTGGCTCTATTTTCTGAGCCTGACCAATTAGACTTATGGCTTCATTTACACTGCCAAGCGTCAATAATAAGGACGATTTATAAATTAATGTGTCGATATCCAGTTTTGCCGGAGCAGTCTGCTCTAAAAGAATCAAAGCCTGATAAGAATCACCTTGCCGGTAAGCATTTAAAGAAGTTTTAAAAACAGGTTTTTTGAAAGAATTAGCATCAATTATGGGCGGGTAATACAAAGACCATTGCACTGCATCTTTAGGCCGCACTCTTAGCGCCTTGACAAAAGGCGCCTGATTTTTGGCGGCGATACCCTTATAGCCTTTTGTTATGTCTATTTTACCCTGCTGATTGGTTCCCGTAACTTGGCCATCAAATACAACTGTTTCAGTTTGTTGAGAATTAACGGTAACTGAAAATTCTGTGCCTACATGACGCAAATTCATAAAAGGCGTTTTAATATTAAAGGCCTGCCATGATCTAAGGCGAATAAAAGCCGATCCGTTGAGTAAATTTACCAGCCAGTGCGTTTTTTGTTTAGTCGGAAAATGGGCTGTTGTGTTTTGTTCTAGGTCTACACTTTCGCCACTTTTAAAAACAAGGGTAGCTCGGCTATGTTTAGAAATACGAATTTTATCGCCATAGCAAATGTGGTACCCCCTATAAACAGGATTCCAACTTGATCTTCCAGCATTTTGACTGTCCACTTTTCCCTGGATAGACTCTGTAACGGCCAGCCAGTCAGAACAATTATCCGACGCTGACACATAGGGGGCTGCCAATAATAAAGCAAGTAAAAAGTAGACGGTTCGCTGATGCATTTTAATCCAGTCCCTGCAGATTTACGGAACGATTCCGCCTTGATTCTTCAACCAGAATCAAGGCAAGTGGCATAACTTATTATGTTAGAGCCATTTTATGCCCTTTATTCATCTAAAAGCAAGGGGGTGGTAATATTACCTATTTTGATTGTTGCCGGTTGACTTTTCTCTGCTGTTTTGGCAGGCACTAAATGTAAGTTCTGTTTTAAAAACTGAATATAAAAAAGAGTAGGACCATCGTTAGGGTAGTTTTTCTCTATCTCTATCCATTTTCCCAAGGCCACTGCCCATTCCCTCTGCTGGAATAGTTTAAGTGCGGCAGAAAACATTGTTAATAAAGGCAAAGAATGTGGATTTGAAACGTCAGTTTCACTAATTAATTCAAAAACATGTACAGACTGCGCCTTACCCGGCAGCATAAAAAACCCTATTTCTCTGCTTAAAAATTGCTGCAGACCCGAAATAACATCTGATGTAACTAAAATTTGAGTGCCTAACAGTTTATTTAGACTTTCAATGCGTGTTGCAGTATTGACAATATCACCAACGGCCCTGTATTCAAAGTGCCCTGTAGCCCCAACATTGCCAAGACGAAAATTGCCAAAGTTCAGTCCTAGCCTAGTATGAAGCTGGTGCGGCTGTGATTGGTTAAAATTATCAACAGCCGTTCTAATTTTCAAGGCGGCAGAACATGCATTAACTCGCGCTTGAGTTCCTGTTTCTGTTGCATTCCATATTGCAAACATGGCATCGCCGACAACATCAGAAATGATTCCCTGATGTTTTCTCACCAGTGGAAACATTACGCCATAATATTGATTGATGAAATGATGGAGTTCCAGTGGCTCCATCTTTTCAGATAATGCCGTATATTGACCTGCATCAGTAGACATGCAGGTGCCTTTTATGAATTCTCCAAAGTGATTCATGGCTTTGATATCCTGCTGCTGTGCCATTGAAACAACTACATTATTAGGAACATAACTGCCAAATGCCCGTTGCATATTCTGATGTTCCTGCTTCTCCCTAAAAAAAAAGGCAATTGATATAAGAGTCGCAATAAGTGGTATTTGAACTAGCAATGCAATAGACAGTGGTATCCAAACAGAACTTGTTACAAATTGCTGATAACTGATAGCTAAATATCCTATAGCTAAGGCAAGAAAAGTGCCCATTGCCTGTTTATAAGGGAAAAATACTGAAATAGCACTTAAAAGGAGGCTCCAGCTGATGATTAAAAAAAATTGGCTTAATGGAGGCAGAGGTTTCAACCAGGTATTTTCCAGTAAATTTGCAACAGCCGTGGCTGTTATTTCAATAGGGCTGGTTGAATCATCGTCTCCATCCGAAAAAACGGTGTATAAGCCTGAAGAGTTCACGGCTGCAATAGATTTGGAGTACCCTACCAGAACGATTTTATCTTTAAATAAACTCGGATTCAAAACAATACTGTCTAAAACTTGGTAAAACGAAATAGAAGAAAAGGTTTCCGTGCCTCCATAATAATTCAAATATAGAATATCCGGCTGCCCTAATAAACTTAACCATCCCGTTAACAGTTGTTTTTTATAGCGAGAGAATTCCTTTGACATAATTTGCCGTTCTATTATGCCAATATTTTGCGGGCTATTTTTCAGCGCTGTTTTTATTTCTTGAAAACTAATATTCTCAGCAAACTTAGGGTCTGGTTCCGTCGGAAAAGAGCGTTTATATTCCTCATTAAACTCCTGTAGCAATTCTGTAATTTCTGGCTTTACCCGTTTAAGCAAATATTGCTGAAAAATTGTGGTTGGAAGGGTTTCAATATCTCCTGCACTATTTTTATAAACCCAAAACTGCTTGACTGTCGAAGCAGTTTTGGGCAAAACTAAAGGTGCGGAGGCCAGAGTGGCATCTTCTAAAATATTCGTGGAACCAATAATTTTTTCAAATTTGAAGCCATCAAGCAAGCCAGTACCAGGAATCATTTCCGGTCTTCTCAGAATACTGGATAAAATAACATTATTACCTTTCAGCATGGCTTGCGCTAACAATTGATCATTTTCAACATCCCTTTTGTCAACAAAAGTCATATTAAGCGCGATGAGAGCTGGTGACTGCTGATTAATTATATTAATTAACCGGGCATAGTAAACCCGTGGCACTTTTTCTCTATTGTCAGGCAAATTCAGAATGCGAGTTGAGGCTTCGTCAATACTGACAATAATTATATTTTTAGGTGCCGGTACAGTGCCTCGCATTTTGAACAGAATGGGTAGTCCAAACTCTTCCTCCAAATTAATGCCTTGAGGTGTTAGGCTATAAAATGCCAAGCCAATCCCTATGATTAAAAAGTATAAACAGGCTTTATTGTTTTTATGGCATAAATTCATCTTAGGTGAAAAATATTTAATATATGCCATTATTAACTGGGATGAGATATGAAACAGCCATCATATTAACTTTTTAGTCTTTTTTTTGCCTCAGCTTCAATAAAAACCCGCTTAATCTCAGGAAACTGTTTTTTCAATTTTTTATCAATATCTGAAATTGTTTTTTCAACGTCTTTAGCCAAAGATGTGTCGGAAAAATCCAGACTCAGGTTAACCAGAACAAAGTCGGGTCCCATATGCATAGTCAGTATTTCATTCACATTTTCTACAATTGCGTGCTTCTCGGCATGCTTTTTAATCGCTTCTACAATTTCGGCTTTAGCACTTTCGCCTATCAGCAGCCCTTTAGTTTCATAAGCTAGCCAAATAGCCGTACCGCCCAAAATACAGCCTATTATAATTGACGCGCCACCATCATAAACGGGGTTTCCTGTTATCTGATATAAAAAGATGCCTAAAAAGGCAATAGCCAACCCTAACATTGCAGCAGAGTCTTCAAATAGTACGATAAACATGGATGGGTCTTTTTCACGTTTAATTGCTTCTATATAGCCCCATTTTCCCTTTGCCTTGGTAAATTCTTTAAACGCATAGTACCAGGCGGCGCCCTCAAATAGCATCGCAATCACAAGAACAATATAATTGATATACGGATCTTCTAACGGTTTGGGGTTCTGCAAACTGTGAATGCCTTCATAAATGGAAATACCGGCACCCACGGCAAAAATCATAATGGCAACCACAAAACTCCAGAAGTAAATTTCTTTGCCATGTCCGAAGGGAAATTCAGCAGAAGCGGGTTTCTTTGCCTGTTTCATACCGTAGAGCAATAACCCCTGATTCCCAGTATCAACTACAGAGTGAATTGCTTCAGACAGCATAGCAGAGCTTCCAGTAAAAGATGCCGCAATGAACTTAGTTATTGCAACCAGTGTATTGCCTGCAAGTGCCGCATAAATGACTTTTTTAGATGATGAGTCCATATCTTTAATATCGTTATATTTTTATAATTTGAATCTAAGTAATATTTTACTTAAGATAATACAATACTTTTTATTGATTTACCGCTAAACTTAAGCAGATTATGCTTTAGTGGCCATTAAAATCCAAAGACTATTAACCTTTGCCTCCAAGAACATCAACCCCACATTACGTATGAAAGCTTTACCCATTCCTAAAAAACTTAAAACTGCGCTTATTGCTATTGCAGTATTGACAGCACTCTACGCCATTTTAGGTTTTTTTGTCTTGCCTGCCGTTTTAACTGACCAAATTCCAAAATTAGCCAAAGAACATATTAATAGGGATGTACATACCAAAGAAATTAAATTCAACCCTTTTTCTCTGGAATTTACCCTTAAAGGGTTTCAGATTGACGAGCATGATGGCAATGCCTTCGTAAAATTTGAAGAGTTTTATACTAATGTTGCTGTAATTGATTCATTGCTTGATTTATCATTAAAAATAGATGAAGTACTGCTTAAATCGCCTTTTATTTCTGTTAAACGTGACAGCAAAGCAGATTTCAACTTTTCTGACTTAATCAGTCAGGAAGAAAAGCCTAAAGAAAAAGAAGAGCCCGGCAGTGATGAGATTTTCCCTATTACCATTGCAAAAATAGCCATCTCGGAAGGCAAAATAAGCTGGAGTGACAACCTGCACGGTAAAGTCCATCAGGAAAATATTCAACCTTTAAATCTATCGGTTACCAATTTTACAACTATCGTTGACAAGCAATCGAAACTGGGGTTTTCGCTAAAGTTTGCATCAGGCGGGCAGTTTGACTGGCAGGGCGACTTAACATTAAACCCTTTGCATTCATCTGGCCATATTGAGCTGAACAATGTTGATTTTCATCGAGTTTGGGAGCTTTTTCTGCAACCGTCAGTTAACTTTACTATTGCTAAGGGCAGTGAATTAATCAAGGCTGATTATCAGCTTGATGCTTCTGGCGAAGAAATGCAGCTGCTTGTCAATAATGCGGATATTTCTCTACTAGACATTCAGCTTGCAGGCAAAACGGCTAAAGAAACTTTAATCAATATTCCTGAGTTTAAAATATCAGGCATTTCATTGGACTTGCTGAAACAAAATGTTGAAATTAATGAGATATCCTCAAAAAATGCTAAATTCAAAGCCTGGCTTAATACCGATGGCAGTTTAAATTATCAGCAACTGTTTGCACCTGTCAATGACAGTACACCAAAAACGTCACCAGCCCCAGTGTCTGCTGAAGATAATTCGAAGCCATGGAATGTACTAGTTAAAAAATTAGAGGTAAATGAGTATGGCTTTAGCTTTACTGATAAGACTTTATCCCCTCCCCATTCGACTACCCTGAGTTCAATCAACCTGAGTTCATCAAAATTAACGACCAAACAGGGAGTCGCACTGCCCTTTGATTTAGCTCTTTTGCTTAATAAATCAGGATCACTAAAGGTAAAGGGCAATGCAGTTCTTGAACCTCTGTCCAGCAATATTCAATTGACTATTGGCAATATTGCACTTAAAGACTTCCAGCCATATGTCAGCCAATTTGCCCGATTAGATATTCTTTCCGGCCTTTTTAATGTTAATGCCAATATTGCTCTAAAACAGCAGAAAGATATGCCCCTTGCCGTTACCTTTAAGGGAGATAGCCATATTGATAAACTGCACACCCGCGACCAAATTTCCAACAAAGACTTTGTTAACTGGAAAAGGCTAAGTTTAAATAAAATTGACCTGGATGTTGCCGCTAATCGCTATGATATTGGTTCCATAAAAATTGATCAGCCTTATGCTCGCATTTTAATCAGAAAAGACAAGTCTATTAATATTACGGATATTGCCATTGAAAAGGATAAGGCCAAAAAAGCAGCTGAGGATAAACAGCCTGCCGAAGAGGGCATGACTGACAAACCCAGCTTTAAGATCGCACGTTTCAGCATGGCTAATGGCGTAATGGACTTTACTGACAAATCACTTATTTTACCCTTTGCTGCCCATATCAAACATTTAAAAGGCTCAGTAAAAGGCATTTCATCTAAAAAGAATGCCACTATAAAAGTTGCCCTGGATGGCCGAGTAGCCGACTTTGCTCCAGTGACCATTAAGGGAAAGATAACGCCCGACCGGGGAAACTCTGACTTTAAAATTGCTTTTGACAGCATGCCGTTACCTTTGATGACCCCGTATATGGCAGAGTTTGCCGGCCGTAAGATTGAAAAAGGCAATATGACCTTAAAGTTTGAATATAAAATTAAAAATAAAGAATTAACTGCATCAAATAATCTGCTGATAGATCAGCTAGTTTTAGGGGATGAAGTTGAAAACCCAGATGCTGTTTCTTTGCCGCTTGGCCTGGCTATCGCCCTATTGCAAGATGGCGATGGAAAAATCATCTTGGATGTCCCGGTTACTGGCGATTTAGACAACCCTGAGTTCAGTGTCGGATCCATTATTGTCGATGCACTGGTCAATGTGCTGACTAAAATCATAGCCTCCCCTTTTAATGCTATTGCTTCGTTAATTGGCAGCGATGAGGATATCAGTAAAGTTGAATTTACAGCCGGAGAAGCAGTGTTAGATGAAAAACAGCTAAAAAAACTAGATGGTTTAGCAGCCGCACTAACTGAACGCCCTGCATTAAAATTGGAGATTAAAGGCGCAGCCTATTCCAAACAGGACTGGCCTCAAATGCAGGTTGCCGCTTTAGATAAACAAATTCTGCAGCTGCGTGCCGATGAATTAACTAAAGATGGCAATAAAGATGCCATACCAAAACAGCTGGCACATTCCGATAAAGAGTATCAGCGTTTGCTGGCTGACCTCTTTATTAGCAAATTTCCAGATTTAGCTGACCGTTCTTTATTTGGTACGCCAAGGCTAATCAATTCAGAAACAGAAAACTTTTATGAAGTTGCGCAAAATAAATTAGCATCAATGATATCCCCAAATAACCAAGAACTGCATAAGTTGGCAGCCTCACGGGCAAAAGCAATAGCCAAGCATTTAGTTGAGAAAAAAATTGAAATAAAAAGGGTATTCCTACTGGATGTTGCTATAGATCCTGAAAATGAAGATGACTTGATTTCATCATCATTAAACCTAACAACTGATTAGTCAATTAGCCAGCTTTAGATGCGATTGAATCATCTATTATCGTGACTAAAGCCACTCCTGCAGAAAGTTAAATTAAATAGGTTAGCGACTCAAAATTTAAAAATGACAGAAAAAACAATCAGTCTATTTCATCAGAAATTTTAATAACCAGACTGACCCGGCGATTTTTTTCTCTTCCTTCTGCAGTTGAATTATCGGCCAAAGGTTTTGTCGATCCATATGTGATGGCTCTAAGACGGGTTACATCAAGTTTTTGGGATGCTAAATAATGAAGCACACTCGTTGCTCTTGCAGCGCCTAGCTCCCAGTTCGAAGGAAATTTAGCTGTTTTAATCGGTCTGTCATCAGTATGTCCTTCTATATAAATTAATCCTGTTGACTGTTTTAATAGGACAGTGAGCTTTTTTAGCAGCCCTTCCCCAGAATTTACCAGTGCCGCTTCGGAAGATTTAAAAAGAATTTTATCCTGTATCTCAAGCTGAGCATATCCCAACGTAACTTTCATCTGAACTGCGTCGACAAGGCCAAGCTCTGAAAGAGTGTTTTCAAGTTTTTTTTGCAAGCTATCTTTATTGAGCTGCGCCTGAGTTAGCGGTTCTTTATTAATAACAGCCGACTCCTTTTCCACAGCCGGCCTGCTATCTTGAGAGCTGTTTGAGTCCGGCTTGATGATTTGATCATCGATTATACGAGCCTGGGGTTTAATCGGCTGGCTGGCTGGCATTATAGCCAGCTGTTTTTCCTCAGTTGCTTTTTGTTGAACAAAAAGCGGATGTTTTAGAGGTATTGACCGCGACTGTTTTAAGGTTTTTATTTGAGTTTTCTGCTGCTTCAGTTCAGAATCAAAATCATTTAATGCTATCAGTGTAATAACCAGCATTATGATTAAAATAAAGACATCAACATACGTCAACAGCCAATTCTGCTGCTGCAGATTAGGCTGTTGCAAAGGCTCTTCAATAGAGTGCGAAGCCATATGCCTGAGTGAAGGATCACTCATTTTATATCCTTATTTTCCAGTTCATTATCGTAAGAGGCCATAAAGGCATTAAGCGTTTCACGAATAAAAGAAGGTGACCGCCGTTCAGCTATTAAAGTAATCCCTTCCATAACCATGCTCATGATCATAATTCTCTGTTCGGTTCTTCTTTCAAGTTTAACCGCAATTGGATTAAAAATAAGGTTGGCAAACAATAGCCCATAAAAAGTAGTGATTAATGCAACAGCCATATTGGATGTTATGGAACTAATATCTTTCAGTTCTATAATTTGCAGCATGTTAATTAGACCTACCAATGTGCCAAGCATGCCAAAAGCAGGAGCATAGGCAGCCAAACTGTAAAAAATATTTGATTCAGCCTTTTCTTTGGCTCGCAGCCGTGCAATTCTCCATTTTAATAATGCAAGAATATCGTCTACAGGCGTTTTATCTACAATTAATTGGAAACTTGTTTTTAAATAGGGGTTATGAATTGAATCAATGACATTTTCAATAGCGATAGAGTCCCGCTGAAACCACATTTTTGCAACGGCAGTAATTTCATCAGCTTCTTTTTGAGGGTTTAAGCTTTCATAATAAAAAATCATCTTGACCGAGCGCATACCCTGCTTGATATCCCGTAGAGGATAGCTTAAAAAAGCTGCGGCAATCGTGCCCAGTATAACAATCGTTAAACCGGGTATATTTAAAAAAGTGAGTGGATTATTGGCGGCATAGAAAACAATAAAACTTATAAGAATCAGACTAAAAACTATACCCAAGGCAGTTGAATAATTGATGTTATTTTTTTTATGCAGTGAGCTCTTCCAATTTTTATTTTTCATTTTAAAAATAATAGCATAAATCTAATAAAAGTCTCTGACCGGGGGGGGGGGCAATTAGGCACGCCATCGCGCGCCTCATGATAGATTTTGGGACTCCATGTCACAAAAATCGATTCGCCACGCGGCGAATCATTAAGCTCCAGACGCCCTGCGTCCGCCTCGACTTCGTACAAAAGCCACTACGTCAAGGCTACCTCAAATGGCTCGACGGCTATTCGGGATAAAATTTTTGCCACGTTCGCTAACGCGAACATTGGCAAATTTCCCTGCGCCTTCTGGAGACTATCAGCCCATCCGGGACTGACAGGGTGAACGAGCGTGGGGATAAGCTGTTGATACCTGCTGATGCAGATACCAACAGCTTATCCCCACTAAATCACACTTTGCCAACAGTCTGGCGAGCTAAGGAACGCGCATGAAATAACTTCGACAACTTCATGATAAAATAGGTGAACATCAATCCACAAAGATTCTAAAAATTGAATAATCCTTATGCTCAGACGATCGAAACTCGGATGCAAGAATTG
>JALSLW010000068.1 GCA_026988155.1 Methylomonas sp.
CGTAACCTCATTGTTAGTTTAATGAGCTTGCAGGTTACCTTCCTATGCGAATAGAAGGAAGTGAGGTTACAACTTTAATTACCGGCGTGGTGGTTCTTTTCTCCGCGTTAGCGGCTTCGTCCAACTAAATAAAACACGGTGAACACGATCAAATGCGCGTCGGCTTTTTGTTATTTCTACACGGTTTGAAATATCCACCCATTGCTCAGCTTGCGCCTGAGGGATTATAAAAAGCCCTAATAAGAGCAGGTAAATCAATTTATTAATTTTTATCATGTGCCTTAGTCCCTTTCTATTATTTATTGGATTACGGGTGTTGGTGAAAATACATTCGTATTTAATTGGATAAATGACGCCACTTGTTCTCAAGCTCTACTATAAGTAAGCTTAAGTAAGCAAAGCTATTTGTTCATGCATTCCCAAACAGTGTTTGGGAATGAGAGCGGTTACACTTGCTAGCTTTGGAACATCAGTTTCGATTATTTATTGTGCGTTACCCAGCCTGTTTTTGCGTTGATAGCCGATTAATCCGACAAATGCGGATCCCATCAGCCAGAATGCGGCTGGAATAGGGACGGATGATACAGTGACATTATCAATAACCACAGCAGACCCAAAACCATCAAACCCTGTATTCAACTGAAACTCTAGTGACCAGCCTAAAGTGCTGTTAAATGTGGCATCTAACGGTGCGGAATAGGTACCTGATCCATAGGCTTCTGGATTTAAAAGAAAACCTAAGCAGCCATCTGCCGCATAATAGTCCCCGGCGCCATCCCTTAATGCTACCAAAAAACTTTCATCAAAAGCACTTTGTTCGCCAGAAAAATGCCAGTCAAAACTTAGCGTAATAGGTTGATCTGAGGGTGCCGTTAAATCTAATGCTTGATATAAGGTGCTTGCAAATAACGCGTCGTCCTTAGCTGTACTTTCGGTATCACCTGTCGTTGACCAATAATCCGTTTCTATCCGTGCAGCATATTCGCCTGCCAGCGACTCGTCTATAGTAAAATCGCTACCCCCTGGGCCAGGCTCCCCAGAACCATCAATATCTCTTGACCAGCTAGAGAAATCAGCGGTTTGAAAATCACCATTGTTTACCTTATTAGCTGTAGACGCATGGCTAGTTATGGGGGTTAAGAGTGCAGCACTGATGATAGAGCTGATGACTTTAAACTTTATATATTTCATAGCTGAAGTTTCCTAATTTTTGGATGGTCTCACTACACAATGCCTATTCCGAGATTTATTTTAGGTTGTTTAGCCATGTCTATAGCAAGTCCCCATTTAATTCTCTTTAGGCGAAAGCGTTAAAAGCGAATGAAGATTAGTTTTTTCATCTGCTTGCAACATAATTACAACCCTACCATAAAAATTATAGGGAAACTTCAGCTATTTAAGTTTTAAAAAGTATAAGGGAATTTAAGTGAAAACTGACTGTCCGGTGCATCGTTGGTAAGACCGGCCGCAGCCGAAGCAACGACGGAAAAATTAGGCGAAAAAGAGTAGACTAGGCCAAAATTCAATTGACTGCTATTGACTTCACTGCCCAATATTTTTTTCCATTTCCCGCCTTGTGAACGCGTTTTAGATTTCACACCATACCGGTGTGAATAGGCAATACTCATCGTTATGCTTTCATTTAGAGCAATCGCAAAACCTAGACCAAACTGAAATGAATCTCCCAGCTTGACACTCCCCGGTGCCACCTCGCCGACCTTGGAGCTAATATCCTTATAGTCTTCTTCTAGATTATAGGTATAACTCAAACTGGCAAATATTACAGCTGGATCTAGCGCTTTAACAAAGGAAAGTCCGGAGGTGACCGCCCAATTGCCATTACCGGTCGGAAGCTCTTCAGGGAATGTTACTTTGACGTCTTCAGTAACCTGAAATTGTTTAATGCCAAACGGGTGAGTACCGGAAGGTGCTCTAGCCCTTGTTGACCAGACAATGTCCGGCCAAGTTTTTGATTCGCTCAAAAGCTGGTAGGAAAAGCCGAAACTGATATCGCTAAGAGCAAAACCAAGATCTACCGTTCTTTCTATCTCTTCCTCTTCATTTCCTACATTAGCCGTAGTTCTGTATGTCGTACTGCGATGTAAAAAGGGAATATTAAGATCAACTTGTAAACGGTCAGTTACCCCATATCTACCCGTCAAATCAAATAGCAGCACATCTGATTCCACTTCATCGATTGAAATTTGTCCAAGGGCAATAGCATCCAAGACCAAAAATCCGCTCAGGGCAACTCGGTTTCGGTCAATACGGGTATAACTAAAACCCGGTTCCACTGTAAAGCCGTGTTCAAAAATGGCGTGCTCTTCTCGCAGAACAGTTTCAATGCCTTTATCTCTAGGTGCTCTTTTCTTGATCTGCTGTTTTTTTGATGTCGGCTTTGGTTTTTCCTTTGCCATTTGCTTTGGTGTAAAAGAAGACTTTGCTGGGGGAAGGCCTGAAACTTTGCCAGCCTTTGACTTCATTGCCAGCACTTGTCCCTGCCGTTCCACCGTTGCCTGCAGCTCTCTTATTTTTTCTTCCTGAGCGGCAAAACGCTGATTTAACACTCTCAGCTGCTGTTTCCAGTTTGGCTCACCGCCTTTGTCTTTAGCTGATAATTCAGGGACGGCCGATGCAGAGGAAGCATTTTCTTCTGCAGGAATCAGGGCAATGATTAATTTTTTCTGCCCAAGTACTCGGCCGCTTAATATGCGGCTTCGTACCTGAACGGGCCGTTTTAACTCAAAAACAAAGCGCAAACTTTCTTTATCCGGTTTACTGCCTTTAATTTTACTGATAATGCTGGCTTCAGGGTTTGATACCTCTAGGGGTTTGCCAAATTTTGTTGCAGGAAAATCGATAACAATGCGTTCAGGGTTGGTAAACTGCTTTACTTTGGGCGATACTGATCCGTTTAATGTAAATTCAGCCTGCGTTTGCCTGTTATCCAAAGAAATCTGCATTGCATTTAATAAGGTCTGCTCTGCCTGACAATTAAAATTGGCTAGCAATAAAAAGAATGCATAATAAAGGGAGTGAAACTTGGTCATAAGAATATCTCCTATAATAACTAAAAATCGGATTCCTACATTAATCCTAAGTTCATTGCCATAATAATAAGTGTATTTAGGCTATCGGCCTGCATCTTTTCCATAATATGGGCTCTATGAACATCAACTGTTCTATTGCTAATATTAAGCTTTTTAGCAGCCTGCTTATTGGAATGGTTATGTACTGTCAATAAAAAAACTTCTTTTTCTCTAGGCGTTAAAAGCATATAACGATCTTGAAGCTGTTTCTTTTTTTGATTTTCAGGCCAGGCAAACAGTAACTGATCAATCATTTCTTCAATGCGCTGCAATAAAACTTTACTGTCAAAAGGCTTTTCTATAAAGTCTATTGCGCCTGCTCTAAAGGCCTACGAAGAAATCTGGATATTGGCATGACCGCTGATAAAAATAATAGGCATAGTGCTGTTTCTTTTTGCCAGCTCATCCTGAAGTTCTAACCCATCCATATAAGGAATTCGCATATCAAGAATTAGGCACCCAGGCTGGCTGATCTCAACCTGTTCTAAAAAAGTAATTGCTGAGTCATAAACTTTTACTTTTAACCCGGCTGATTCAATCAGTAAGGACAATGAATCGCGAATTATAAATTCGTCATCAACCACAAAAATAGTAATATCCTGTCTGCTAATTTCCATAATTTAACTTTTAATAATTGGTAAGGTAAAATAAAAAGTCGTCCCTTTCCCTTCGATACTGCTGAACCGCAACTGGCCGCCATGAGATATAATCAGCGATTGACTAATAGAGAGCCCCATTCCCATTCCTGCTACTTTAGTGGTGAAAAAGGAAGTAAAAATTTTAGCCTGTTCTTTTATTTTAATCCCTTGTCCATTGTCTTTTACTCTGGTTTCTAGCTGGCTGCTATCATTCAGATACATTTGGATGGAAAGTTTGCGTTGCTTTTCCGGTGGCATTTTGGACAGACTATCAATACTGTTTTTAATCAGGTTCAATAAAACCTGTTCTATCTGTATTTCGTCAACTGATATAAAGGGGGGCGAATCAAGCAGCTCAAGACTGCATTCTATGGAAAACTGCTGACACTCATCCGCAGCCAGGTCGATAGCATTTCCAATTAAGTCGCGAATATCAACAGAAGAGCGATGCTGTCTTTTTGAAGAAATAAACTCCCGCATACGGGAGATAATGCGTCCGGCCCGGCACGCCTGATTTTCGGTTTTTTCCAATACTTCCTTTAATTTCCCCCGATCAAAATCTGCCACCTCTATCATCCGTAGGCAAACCTGACTATAAGTCGCTATTGCAGTCAAAGGCTGGTTAACTTCATGCGCAATACCGGTAGCCATTTCCCCCATAAGCCCCAGTCGGGTGACACGGGCCAGTTGAGCCAGATGCTGCTTATCCTCTAGCTCTTTGTTTCTGCGTTTGCTAATATCCCTGATCATGCCAATAAAATAAGATTTATCATCTATTTTATACTCAGAAATGGAGATCTCCATTGGGATTAACTTACCATCTTTTCGCTGTCCTTCAATTTCCCGAGTCTTAGACAATATCTTAGCCTGGTCCTTGGCTAAATAATTCTGTATAAAACCGGCATGGTGCTCCCTATGCTGTGCAGACATCAATTTGCCTATATTATGTCCAATTAATTCATCAGTTTTATAGCCAAAAATAATTGTTATCGCTCTGTTAACTGATTCAATGGTGCCTTTTTCATCTATTGTAATAATGCCTTCTGCTGCCGCATTAAAAATGGTTATCAGCTTTGCCTCTCTAATGCTTACCTGCTGTTTTGAGTGTTTTAATTCATTGATATTGTCATGTAATTTTTCATTTTTTAACAACAGCTCTGTATTTTGGGCATTAATTTTTAGTTTCAACTGTTCATTTAGCCGGTTAATTGCCTGCTGCGCTTTTTTTTGATCGCAAATATCCTGCAGCATCATTAAAACTTCTTTTTTAGCATCATCTGTATAACCGCCACACCCCCGGCAGGCTACTGCAATTGTATTCATATTTGACTGCTGAAGGTTAAATTCAATTTTTTGTTCTCCAGTTGAATTGATAAGCTGTTTAAAAAATGAATCGAAACGGCTCTTTTCTTCTGCAACGAAATATTTAAATAGCTTTGTGCCTAATACTTGTATTTTAGATAAATCAAGCAATTCGCAAGCGGCGTTATTAACATCAGTTATATAGCCTTGTTCATTCAGGGTGAGGAAACCTATTGGGGCGCAGTCATATAGTTTTTTGTATTGATCTCTAGAGTTAAGCAATTGCAATTGATCCTTTTGCAGCTCTTTAATCTGCAGTTCCATTTCCATCTGGTATGACTTAAACTCATGCACCAATTCCCGAATAACCTCCTGACTTATAGTAATAAAATCAGAGTTTATTTTTTTAAGACTAGCTAATGCACACTGGCTTGAATCTTGTTTGACCTTATTAGTGTCCATATCAAATTACTTTAGATTATGATGATTAACATATAAACACCTTTAACGGCTAAAAAGATATTAATTATTCACACTAAAAACCTGAGTTTGCATTGATCATATAGAAACTGGTTTGTAAGCAGTACCATTTATGCATCTTTATGGAGTCAAAAGCAATAGCTAAAAATTCTACCTTTTTAATTATAAAGCTAGAGTGCATAGTTAGAGAGGTTTGTTAAATGTATATAGGTATTTGCACTTAGACTGTTTCATCAACGTCACCATTATAAATAAATCAGTTAACTGCCAAGTTCAGCTGTAACTTGTTAAATAATATGCTTAAGCAGGTTTTTCTATTCTCACCAGATGGGTGAGACTATTTCGCTTCACGTTTTGTGAAAAATCTGCAGAATAGTTAACAATAAGGAGTACGGACAAATAAAACCTGTTTTGGCCCTAGGGAAAATGTCTAAGTCTTAGGTATAAGTTATTTGGGTTTTGATAAACCTTGATAAATCAGTTAGGTGCAGATTTATGGTCATGACGGAAAACATTACTTTCTCTATCTTTTTTGATGTTAACTTAGTTTTTTACGAAGAGCATATTGATGGCATCAAAATTTGCAAGAAATGTAAATGGGGATTTACGTTAAGTCCCCCCTGCGGAATTGATTATGATAGGAATGAAACCTGACAGCTAGTCTCTATCAATGTCTAAGGTAACGCGCATTAAATAACCTACCCAGATTGCGCAGGATTTTTATTCGTCTTCAAGGCGCAACG
Organism: Methylomonas sp.; assembly: GCA_026988155.1. GTDB lineage: Bacteria > Pseudomonadota > Gammaproteobacteria > Methylococcales > Methylomonadaceae > QPIN01. Next base: position 6,253 of record JALSLW010000068.1, read on the forward strand.
AAGGGAACATAGCAAGCTATATGACCGAAGTTGCAACGCTGAAGACGGATAAAAAGACAAGCAAGATTGGTGGGTTATTTATTGCGAGTTGCCTAAGATAGAGACCCTTTTGCTTTAAAATTCAATAGTATTCCCAAAACCATAGGTAACGGTTTTGCCATTAGAGAGGCTCTGAACCGCCTATTGCTTTACTGTTGCTTATAGGGATTCTAGGCAATGTCGTTAAGTTAAGCATAAAACATTCGGAGGAGGGACTTTAGTCCCTACAAATACGGGGCTAAAAAACCCCGTCTCCAAAGTAAATTAGCTGTATAAACCTCTTAACTTAATGACATTGGGATTTTAGGCCTTTATAAGTACCCAAGTAAAATTAATTTAACTTGGGTACTTAAATATTTCTTAAAATAACACTTCAATTGTTTGGTAACGGCTAGCCTATTCGGATAAGAGACTAGCCGTTATCAAAACTTACCTCCCCTTCAATTTTTGAAGAGCTTCTTTAGCCGAATCAAGTCCATAAAACTTTGCATCATTAGCAATCGCTTTTTCCAGTTCCAGTTTAGCTTCTTCAGTCCTGCCTTTTTCTATATAGAGCATACCCAAGTGATAATGCATTTCTGGAATAACATCTGCTTTTTTTATTACTGCTTCAAGAGCAACTAGCGCTTCATCAATTTTTCCATTTTTATAGTTAGTCCAGCCGTAAGTATCCAGAAAAGCCGAATGTTTTGAACCTTTTAATGGTCCAATCAAGCTATAGGCTTTCTCTATCGCTTTCTGGTCTGCGCTTTCAACTAATAAAACAGCCAGGTTATTAATGGCTAGCAGGTTATCGGGAGCAATTTTCAGCAGTTTTTCATATGCATCAATTGCCTTTTCTCTATCACCGGCAGTCGTACTCAAAACGGCAATTTGCATTAAGAAATTGCCATTTTCAGGAAGTGCCTGCAAACCTTGCTGATAAACTAAAATAGCTTTTTCCAGCTGTTTCTGGATCAGATAGATAGATGCTAGATTGTTATAGCCCAGTTCAACCTTAGGTTTAAGCTCTATTACTCGCTTAAACAGCCTCTCAGCATCAGTCAGCTGTTTTCTCTGTCTATACAGCTCAGCCCGCATCGTTAATAAAGCCGCATTGTCTTTGTTGCTGGCAACAGCATTATCCAACAGTTTTTCTGCTTTCTGTTCCTGCTTCAACACTAAATAACTATTAACCAACCCTGCAAGTACATCAGGGGCTGTCGGTTTTGTCACCAATATTTTCTGAAACTCTGTAATAGCACTTTCAAATTTCTGCTGCCCCATATAAAGCTGAGCCAATTTATAATGCGGGAGTTCTTTAGCATCAGAACTATCTAAAAGTCCCTTTGCTAAACCTTCAGCTTTTTCCCAATGCTTATTCTTGCCATATAAATCGATCAGCATAACAGAAATGCTCTGATCATCCTTAAACAGGGTTCTGGCATTTTCCAATAATTTAATTGCCCCCGCTTCATCTTTCTGGGCGACCTTAATTCGGGCAAGGTCTTTAATTGCACTTAAGTTTTTAGGGTTGACCAATAATACCTTTTCCAAGGATTGCTTAGCCAGTTCAACTTTATTAGTGTTTAATTGCGCAACAGCCTGTAGCATCAAAGCCTTTTCTGATTCCGGGTTATCTCTCAGCACTGTTCTGGCATCGGCTAGCGCACCATCAAAATCCTTTTCTTGAATTAAAATACTTGACCTAAACAGCAATGCTTCGGTATTTCTAGAATCTAATTCAATCACCTGTTCCAGCAGTTCTCTAGCCTGCTCTTTATCTTCTTTTAAACTTAATAGCTTTGCCAGTTTATTTCGTGCATTAATCCCTGAAGCGCCCAGCTTATCATCCTCGATAATGCTCTCAAGAATTTGCTGAATTTTTTCAGGCTGATCTTTATATAAGCTTATCTTGGCAAATCTAAAACCAAAGTTATCTGGGGCTTCACTAATTAAGATATCTATTTCTTTTTCCGCCTGTTCAACCCCCCGCTGACGAGTCAAAAAATCAATTAAAACAAATTTCGGCTGATCCTTTTCTGGCAGCTTAGCCACCAGGTTTCTTAGTACAGTTTCTGCCTGATCATTTTTTTCTTCAGAAATGTAGAGCTTTGCCAGGCTGAATGACAGATTTTCATTTTCTGGAAATTTCTGTACTAATGACTGAAATAGAATCTCCGCTTCTTCCTTTTTATCCTCAGCCATCAATATATTTACTTTGACTAGTGACAGCTTTAGCTTGTCAGGATGGGCCGCTAAAGCATTTTCTAATATCTGTTTAGCTTCAGTCAGATTTTTCTCATCCCCAAGCATTTTTATTAACAATAGAGAAGCATCATAATGGCCAGGTTCTATTTCCAATACTTTATTCAGCAAAGCCTTTGCTTCAGCATTTTCTTTTTTTGACAAATGGATGGTTGCCTTTAAGGCTAAAGCATCTGGATTGTTAGGCTCGTTAGCCAAAACCAGTTCTGCTTTTTCAGAAGCCTTGTCATTTTCTTTGCTGAACAGCAATAATTTACCCAGCTTTAATTGAGCCGCATAATGGTCGGGTTTGGCCTCGACAACTGCAGATAAATTGCTAAACATCTTTCTCCAGTCCTGCTCTTTCTCCGCAGCTAGAGCCATTAAGTAACGGGCATTAATATTTTTAGGGTTAATTTGCAATACGTTCTTTAACTCGACCTGCATCTTTTCAAAATTATCTTCATCAAAATATGCCTGGGCTTTATTAAAATATTTTACCTCGCGTTCCTCTGTTCCTTCACATCCTGCTAAAGAAAGTAAACTGACACCTAAACATAGCGCCAAAACTCTTTTATCCCATATTATTTTCTTCATTTACTACACACCTATACCCTAAATATTTTGCGATTGTTCAACATTTTCTTTGGAACACGATAGCTTTGACCTGCATTTTTTATTGCTATCATACTATCACCAGTTTTTATAGCAGTCTGGCTGGACAAGCTAAAAAGTAATATTCCTACCCTTTAATCATAAATAAATCAGTTGAATGCTTAGTTCAACTGCATTGTCGGTAAAACAACCGCCATAATTATCATGCCTGTTGCCACTGCCAGATACCTGGACAGCCTGAATTCATAAACCTCCCGATGCAGCAGATATTCTAACGCATAAACTAGGCAAAACAGTCTAAAACTCACATGCTCTATCCCTTTCAAGTCAATAAGCAAAATACTGGCAATAATAAATAATACAACAAGAATATCCTGCGTGGTTACTCTAAACTTATCTTTACGTGTAATTCGAATAGCAACAGACACCACAGCAATTAAAACAAACAGAAACAGATCTATAAACCAGTGGCTATACATCGTCATTTCGGGAAATTCCTGCCCCATTATGCTAGCAAAAATGGCGGCAATATAAATGCTAAAACGAACTAAAACATCTTGAATAAACCGAGGTAAAATAAAAAATATGCCAAACCCGCAGATCATTAGCAAATAAATGCCATTTGACATAGTCGTGATTCGATCAGTCAAACAATACAATTGCGTTAACAGGAAAATTGCCAATGCATAGTTAATATAATGCCGGCAAAACTGAAAAAGCCTATCACTTCTCAGAAAACGGCTTCCTCGTCTATCTTCTCCTTCAGTTGCTTTATGTAAATGCCAATGCGTCTCCTTAGCCCAATAAAAAAATAGCAAAATAGTCACAGAAAATAAACAAAATGTGCCAATTACTACCACATCTGAAGAGTATCGAAATGCCAGAGCAAATGCCAAATATAGACTTTGCAGCAAATAAATAGATCCTACAGCCTCACCGTGAGAAAAACCAAGCCCCATCAGCCGGTGATGAATATGCGTTTTATCCGGAGAAAATGGAGACTTCCCCAACCGGATTCTGCGTACCATAACAGTTAGCGTATCCAAAATTGGCAGACCCAGCAGCAATAAAGGCAAAGCGGGGTTTAAAGCCCTATTGGCATACTGTGTTAAATAAATAGCAAGAAAAACGGCCATAAAGCCAATAAACTGGCTGCCTGTATCTCCCATAAAAACGATGGCAGGATGCGTATTGAACCACAAAAAACCTACAATTCCTCCTGCAACCGCTAAAGCCATGATTGCTACGCTAACACCACTGCCATTGCTGTCAATAGCCAAAAATGCAATGGCAACAAAAGTCATCAGCATAATGCCAGCAGCCAACCCGTCTAAGCCATCTGATAAATTGACCGCATTGGTCACGCCAATGACAAAAACCAACGTTAAAGGCAATGTAATAATTAATGGCCCAGCTTCAATCCCTGCAAATGGAACAACGGAAATAAAAACCCCCCCGGCCATTGCAACTAATACAGCTAGGAACTGACCAAAAAACTTCCACTTATAGCTCAGTTCAAAGCGATCATCCATAATTCCAAAGGCAACGATTATCAAACTGCCAATAAGAATGCCTATCAGTTCTATTTGGAAGGTGAGAGAAAATAAAATGGCTATTATGGCTCCGATAGCCAATCCCAGCCCACCGCATCGCGGTATTGCAACAGCATGAACTTTTCGTTCGCCAGGCTCATCCAGCATATTTAAAAAAACTGCATGGCGCATCAAAAAAGGTATGAGAGCAAGGCTGATGATGGCAGAGATAACAAATGAAAAAAATAAAACCATTACTGTTATGTTTAGTTGGGATTGAGTTGTAGACAAAGTACTGCATTACTATAGAACTAGGGAATAGCCGATTTAAATCGCCCTAACTAATCCGATGGTCTGACAAAGCACCGTTAAATCATTTTGCTTTAGCTATTTAATTAGTAATAATTTAAAAAACTATGCATACAATTCTACAGAAAATAAAGAAGCAATGGTATTTTAAAAAAAACTGTCATTACTCAGAACATTTATGCATTCAATAATAGCTGCTTATTCCAGAAAGTGGCGAAAATACCTCCGTGAAGAGTTGAATGCATCATCCATGATACACCTACATCTTCCACAAGCTCCTGATATTCAATAATTACGGTTAATTTACCCAATGCCGAGCGTTAAAAACAATACTTTAAACGGGCTATTCTTCACTAGCTAGGAACATATTTTTCCAGCTCAGGAAAAATTACATTTAAAAAATCAGCCATTTTTTTATCTGCTTCGGCCTCACTGCTGCCATCCGGCAAAGTTACAACCAATCGTACCAACGCACCATCGGTACGATGCTGTGTCAGCGCATCCCAAAACAGGTACCATTTAACCAAATATTCATTAGTAATAACTCTGCCCCTCTGCTGAAACCAGTAATAAACCAGCTGTCTATTATTGCCTTTACTGATAACTGTTCGGTTCACTATAAGCGGTTCGCCCTTAGCTGTCTTAAGAGAACCAATTTGACGCTGTGCAAAATCACCTATTCGCCATCCATCTCCCGGCATGCAGGATTTGGGAGAATGAGCCGAAGCTCCTTTTCGCTGAGACGCATAATATGCCACATAAAAATTCACAGGGAGCCTGTCACCCTTCTGTGAATAATTGCCGATGATGTAATCATCAAATCTCAATGTATCTATAAATTTTTGCTCCATCCCCACTTCAACACCTTTCCATGATTCTATTTTCAGAGGAAAAGATGCAAAACGCTGCCTATCGGGTACTACATCTTCTCTGCCTCCTAGCAGAATAGAAAGAGGCAGCATCACCAATAACAAAATGCAGGCAACAAGATAGGAATTTGAGAGTCCAAAAGCTGAGGAGTCAGTTCCTTTAGCTTCTTTAGGAACATCACCTGAACCCTCATTCGAAACATGGGCATCTACCACAAAGACATCAGAAAAAGTTTTCCCTGGCATAAAGACCTTAACCATCAGCCACATCTCTGCAAACAGCACCGCTAAACAGCCCATAAATATAACCCAGCCCTCAAAGTCATGCAAAAAACCTTCTGCCTGCTCAATGCCGCCGTACTCAACCAAAACGCCAATAATTCCTATTCTTAAACTGTTCATAAGCACGGTAATAGGCAAAGTGGTTAAAAACACAACCACTCGCATCCAAAGCTTTGCTTTAAAAAAATAGGCGCATAAAAAACCAAAACTAGTTAATGGAAACAGGTAGCGCAAACCGCTGCAGGCTTCAACAACCTGCAATTTATACACACCTAAATCAATCACATTGCCTTGCAAAAACACACTGATATCGAATAGCCGAATGACCATAACGCCTAATTTAGACGAAATTAACTGTAACTGAGAAGAAAGGTTATTATATAGAAAGTTAGGCAGCGGAATCATAAAGAACAGATAGGCTAAAGGAAACCACAATATTCGGCTCCCCTTCCATCCAACTAAAGCCAGCGACAAACCATATATAATCAGTAAAAAAGCATACTGGGTCACTATGTAAAGTGAGGCCAGCTCGCCCATTAACCCAACGAACAAGCCTGCCAGTATAAGGACAACACCAAACCAGCTGCCCTCCGTTAAATAATTGCTGACAGCAACCCTATTGTTCCAAATAAACCAAAAAGAAATAACTGGGATTAAGTAGCCGTGGCTATATTCTTCCGTTTCCCATTGGCTAGCCATAAAATGCAGTGCATCACTGAACATAAAGCCCAGCAGTAAAGCAACGACACATAAAGAGACATACAGTCCCAGGTTTTCTTTAATCGATGAATTCATATAAATTTTTACTCTAATCCATTAGGTGAATAACTACAAACACCTAAAGTTCTACAAAATTATTTACAGCATAAATACCCAAATAAAATTAATTCTTCCTTTTACTTGGGTACTAAAGTGAGCTAGAAATAAATCATTAAATCCGCGCTCCCTATCTTCGTTTGCTAGACTGCAATTAACTCAATAAGCCAAACCCATAGTCTAGCATACTGAAAAATTGTGTCATTTTAATGAAAAAAATCAAAAAGCATAGCCCCAATTAACAGACAAGGCACCATCCCTTTCCAGCTGATAGCCATTAACATCATCTTCCATCGGCTGTATCCATTCAATACTCAGACTGTTCCCTGCCAAATCTCCTGTTGGTATCATTGCATTTATGCCGAACCCAAGATCAAAATATTCGCCGCCATAACTTGCGGGCGCATCCATCGGCCCTATAGGGCGGTGGTCTTCATTGTATTCGCCACGTAACGATCCCTGCGTGGTATAGACACCCCGTACAGAAAACGCCAGCCAATCCTTTAATTTATAGCTGCCCCAAACAGTCGACTGCAGCATATCTCCCAGCGCATATCCCACCTCATTTCGACTCTCCAGGCGTTTAATGCCCCTAGCCTGAGCGCCCCACGACCAGTTATCTGCCTGGCCAGTATAGGTCAGACTCGGCGTAAAGTCCCAAGTTCCGCTGCCCACCTGCATGCCATAATGAATCAGACCAAGATCAACTTGGTGAGTTCTTCTTAATTCAATATCCACATCGCCTGTCGGTGCGCTAAACCCCAACCCCAAATGCAAATGATGAATACCATTATCATACAGCTTAAACAGAGCAGATATATTTGTATCACCTAGGCCGCCCGTCATATGTTCATGGTTAGCATGTACAACCTCGGCAAAATTATTGCTAAGCGCACCGCTGGCACCCCCTGGTGACGGCGCGCCATCCAGACTGCGCATGCCCATGCTCATATCGACAAAAGTAGGCATCAGCATCAGGTTAAGCCAATCGGTTGGCGCATACATAATATTAAACATATGCATATGCATAATCATTTCATCAGGTGCCACATAGCACTGACTGCCACCGCAACTGTCAGCGGAAGCAAGAATTGCACTGTCGCCTAACTTTTCATTGCCATGCAGCATATCGCCAGCCTGCCGGCTATACATATAGCGATACCCGACCATCACATCACCGGCATTAGCCAGCATATGTGCAGACATTACACCAGCAGGTGCAGGCACACCATGCTTCATATGATGCCGTGCATGGTCGCTGTAGTCAACGCCTCGGCCCAAGCTAGCCAAGTCAACTTTAAGCGCCGCATTGGCCGAATAGGAACTAAAGTCTGCATAGCCCCCTTCGCCTCCGCCGCCCAGCTTTAAACCGCCTTCATGAGTATAATATTCAAAGCCCATTTCCAGACTGAGTCCTTTGGCAAACTGCTTGCTAAGCACCACACCGCCGCTTAAAGCGCCATATCCTGACAGCCTATGATCACTGGAAAAATTCTTTTCAGGGATATTGCTGTAGTCTTGCTCAAGATCATTTGTCACAGCATGTTTAGAAATTAAAAAAGGCGAGTAAAAATCCGCCTCACTCTGCGAGTAATAGCGTATAGTCGGTGTCAGCGTCCAGCCATGCCCTAAAGGCTGGATCCAGTCCATCTCCATGGTATGGGCATTAATCCCCCAGTCATCATGAAAAAAACGGTAGCTGAAATTTACAGCAGCATCCAGCGGCTCAATATGCTGTACCAGCCTAAGATCATAAGTCCACTGGTTGCGCTCATCAGGGCGCTGCTCAATATAGGATGCTGTATCGCCCACCAATACTCCGGGCGTTGCCTGAACCTGGTCAGGATCGACATAAAACACATAAACCGTTTTATAAGGGTTTTCCATAAAGCCAGAACTATTGGTATAGCCGATACTGGCCTCCAGTAAAGTGCTCCTGCTTAATACCTGAGTAAGCCCCAGACTGGCAGACCAGTCCTCCCGATCGCCAAACAGCGTATCATGCTTATCAATGGCTACTTTAGGTATTGTCGTTACAATTTGGTCTTTATAGCCATAGGTTCTCAAATAAGGAAAAGAATCATGATCCAATAAAGCAGAGACTGTACTATTGGTATAGCTTTGACTAAAATTAACAGTGGTCAGCTTATTATTAAAATCCAGACTGCCTCCCCAATTGACAAAACGGGACTCATAATCATTTTCTATGGAAATTCCGCCCCCCACATTAACCGATGCCTCATCCCACTGGTAACTTAAATTAAAATCACCCTGTTTGCGAGTCTCCGGCGAAGCAATGGCCAAGGTATGTACCAATTGATTGTCCTTAGAATAAATATTATTCGTTTCAAACAAGTCATTTACATAAAGACCTTCCCAGCGCAATGGATTAAATTGAGTATCAAAAGCAGTACCATCGGAAGCCAAAGTATTTATATAAGGCGATGCACCGGTTACAGCCCCATCCTCACCATTATATGCACTATTGCCACCAAAGCCGGCAGGTGCAGTAGAAATTGGAGTAGCACCCGACCAGGTATCTTCCGTGTAATTGGCAGTAAATTTCCAACGGTCAAAAAAGCCTATTTTTGCCTGAGCATGAATGCTATCAACCGTTAAGGGCTTAAAAGTATCTGGCAGTTTTTTTGTCTTATTATTTATTAAAAATGTTCCAGGCTCAAAATTGCTGCTGGTAGTTGATACCGGTCCATAGACATCCCGTTTGCCTTCCTCGTAATGCCCGTACTGAATCGTTACCTCTGCATCAGCCGCATGGCTGCTAGAGATAATGCCTGGCAATACCATAGCGGCCGTACTTAATGCCTGCAGAGCAGAACTCATACGCGCAGGTTTTTTATTCTTTGTTTTCATCTTAATAACAGCCACAGCCACCTCCCGCGCCTACACTGCTGCCGGTCGCACCTTCTCTGCTGCCATAGGCATGGCTTCGAAAATTTGTTTGGACCGGATGTGAATCCAATGCCATTTGGGGTTTAGCTAAGTTCCCACGCTCCCACGGAGCTACAGAACAGCCTGTTAACATTAAGTTTAGTAACACTATTACCAGTAAAAAGGGTCTTATTTTCATTACCTATCTGCCGTTTAATCCAGAAAAAATCGGTCGATCACAGATTTTTCTGTATTTATAAAAAATTTCCCGTTCCCATGCTCTTCGTGGAAACGGTAAATAGCTGTAACTACTCAGCATATTGTTATTGGGATAATTGGTTTTATTATCATTTCGACCCGCAGGAGAAATCTTGAGCACTGTATGGTGCAAATCCCAAAGCAAGATTCCTCGCTCCCCTCGGAATGACAAACCATGGTGAGTAACTACAAATAATTTATCCTCAACACAAGCACCCAGCAAAAAAAAGAGGTACACATAGCCAATATTCGTTATGTATAAGCAGCATAAAACATTCGGAGCAGGGACTTTAGTCCCTTAAAATACGGGGCTAAAGCCCCATCTCCAAGGTGAATATCTCCATAACCTTAGCTTAATAACATTTCCCAGCTACCCTGAAAGCTAACCCTCACGGTCTCTATTCCTTATAGCTCTATGCTAATTTTCTGCAAGCAGCTTTTCAGTCATTTCCTTTAACTCTGCCACTTCTCCTTCACGAAAACCTAAATGCACATATCGAACCACACCTTTCTTATCTATTAAATAGGTAGAAGGCATAGCCTGAATATTAAAATCTTTAGCGCACTGCTTGTCAGCATCAAACGCCACAGTAAAATTTGCCGGTATTTTATCCAGAAATTGCCGAGCGTCTTTTATGTTTTCATCCAGATTAACCGCAATAATCTTTAATCCCGCTGATTTTAAGCTGCCGTCCATCTTATTCATAAAGGGAAATGATTTAGCGCAAGGAGCGCACCAAGACGCCCAAAAATCCATATACAGCACCTGCTCCTTAAATTGAGATAAATTAATCGCAGCCTGGGAGTCATCCATTTTCTGTATTAAACATAAGGGGGCTTTATCTCCCACCTCTAATGCCAGTGCATTTTTTACTGTAAATTCAGAGAACACTATAAGCAGCACAAATAAAATACAAAACTTTAATGGCCTATCAGTAAAACGATATATTTTTTCCATTGGCAAAGGTGATGATGTAGAACGCGGATTAATTGAAGGAGAAAGCAAGACAATTATTGCTAAGGCAAAAAAAACACGCCTATTTTAAATAGGCGTGCAACCTTAAGTGATTAAAACTATTGATCTTGAACTGGCGTTGAAGGTACAGTAGTTGGAGTATGGCTGCCACTTGCATTTTCACAGTGATAGGTTATTGAATAAAGTTTAAACCCTGGCTTATTATGGCCAACCATCATGCTATAAGTCCCACTGCCAGCACTTAAGGAGACTAGCGGACTGTAGTCACTATCCTCTCCAACCAAATCGGTAGAAGTAACCGCCTTGCCATCTTTATAAAGTATAAGCACAACTTTATTAGTGTCCAGATCATGATCTTTTACTTGAGCTACCAGCCGTTGACTATTTTGGCAGCCAACCTCCCAGACATCAGTGGCACCTACACCATTTGCAGGCATCAATGTTTTGAAGCGTAAATCATGAGCTGATACTGATGTAGCAAGCCCGACTGAGAATAAAGAGATAGCTAAAGCTATTGCTGTTTTGATTTTCATTGTATTTCTATATTAATTAAAAGTTTAAAAATAAAGTAGCTACTCAGCCTGCTTTATAAAAGCAATTGATTTTCTGACATTTCAACCAGCGGGAGAAATCTTATGCGATTAAGAGAGCCCTGCTGTCGGAATGACAAACACGCTGAGTAACTGCAAAATAAATTCCTTTTATGCTGAAGACTCCTTTCTTCAATATCCTTTAGTTATTGCCCTTTTATCTCCTTAAATAGCAGAACCTTATCCAAATATCAGCGACTATTAAATTATTACTCTAAACAGTCGTCAATTACTTAGCAAATACGCATCTATAAAAATAGATGTGTGATTTTACTGCTTTTAACTACTGATCTTGAACAGGTGTGCTAGGTACAGATGTTGATCCTGATAAATAATTCCCCTCGGCATCTTCGCATTGATACGAAAGAGAATAGACACCAAACCCCACTCGGGTATGATGAACCATAAGAGTATATACACCATCTCCAGCCGCAACAGTAGCTTTAGGACTATAATCGCCATCCTCTCCCACGATATCGGTCGTAGATGCCGCTTTATCGTCTTTATATACAACTACAGAAAGCTTATTAGTATCCCTTATATGATCTTTTATTTGTACTGACAGCTGATTAGCAGTGCCTGATGCTGTATTTGAACAGTTAATTTTCCACACCTCGGTGGCCCCTGATCCTGAGCTAGGAAATAATGTTTTAAACCTCAGCTGTATGTGTGCCGAAGCCGGTGCTGCAAACCCAAGCAAGAACAAAGAGAGAACCAACGCCGTCAGTGTTGTGTTGTGTTGTTCATAATAATCCTTATGTATTAACTAAATCATTTAAAAACATATAAAGTTGGCGCGTTACCTTGCACCTTATGGTAGTTCCTGGAGCTTCGTACCCCAAAAAATGATTCGCCAAGGCGAAATCATTAGACTCCAACAATGCTTATCTGTCGCGCTCGCTAGCGGAACATCGCAGATCACTGCATTCTCTGGAAACTTTCTGCCCATCTTCTGGGCATAACATCACGTGAGGTAAAGATAGCTTTAATTCCTCTCCCCTCAATTACTTTTCTTAACTTGCACATCCAGATCGTCCAGCTTCATTTGCGCTAATTGGCGTACCAGTTTATTGCTATCCGCTGTCGCCTGAGTTAATAACGCTCTATTCTGGGTCAAGTCCACCACTTTCAGCCGAACTGACATTTCAGGATCCTGCAAGGCATGCTGTAACTCTGCTGTTGCATCATCTCCTTTACGATAGACCCAGCCAAATAAAGCCTGCTCCTTAACGATAACCGCTTTATCACCCATCGCATTAAGCAACACCTCATCAACCTCCGTATTATCTATCGCCGTTTTTGTTGCCAGGTCAGCAATTGCATTTGCTCTTTGCTTAGGACTCTTACTGGCTATCAATTTAGCCAATAATATTTCATCCGCCTGCCGTACATCCAGCGCCTTATTAATGACCAAGGGTTCTCCCTGCATTTTTTCACAAGAATCGCTATTTCTCAACGCGACACGTTCTGTCAATGAACTGCCCAGAATCCAAACATCTACGGGGCGCCCTACTCCCGCAGTCTTTTCAGTATCCTGAGCATATTGAAAAACCATATTCTGTGAATCACCCAATAGGCATTTCAGCACTTTCTTTAAACTGTCGCCTACACATGTTGCAGTGACCCGTTCATCTGCCAAAACCGAATAATGAATACCAATTTTAGTGACCCTGCCTAGTTCATCCAGCACTTTTCTTAATGGCGCATAAGCAACCTGCAACTGTAGCGTTCCACCCAACAAGGAGGCATACTTAACTGTAGTCACAGCATCTTGTTGGGTGCCTGCGTTATCTTCGGCATGACTGACGACCGACAAAAACATAAAGCAAAAGAAAAAAATATTTGCTTTAGCTTTCATCCGCCATTCTCCAGGCAAAGCTAGAAATTAACATTACAGATAAACAAAACTAACCGTACTTTCTGCCACGGCTAGTTGCGCCCAAACCTATGACTGCCGAGGCAAACAGCCAGACAGCGGCAGGAACTGGCACAGCCGATACTGCAGGCAAAGAAACATCACCCGCTATAAATACCTTATAAGGACTTGGAGCTCCACCTGTATTAAAGCGCCAAGTACTCCACTGATCCTCCGGATTTGCAGCTCCTCTAAAGCGGACATTTGTATCAAGCCAGCCTTCATCTAAAGTACCTACGCCATTAATAGCCGCTTCAGGAACATAAGCAAAACCTGTAATCGCTAATAGATAACTCCCTGGATCTAAATCTAAAATACGCCCTGCATCTGATTCCCCTAAAGCATTTGGATCCTCTGGAACATACCCATTCTTAATTTTTACACCAAAGTCATTAAACCCAGTCGTATTGTAATCAAGAACCATATCTATAACCTGAGGCCCAGCCCCGACATCAGTAAAAAAATCATATTTTTCTGAAGCCGAATTCAACTTAAACAAAGCACCAGTTGATTTAAAACCATCTTGCAAAGTATCCGTCCAAAGCGAAACGCTACCCGTATTATTTACATTAAATTTAAAATGATCCACTTCACCGTTAGCAGTATGCGTATCAGAAAAATTCAATGTAACTGCCTGTGCAGAACCCACAGACAGCCCTAGTAATGCTATTGAAGCCAGTAATTTTATTTTCATATTAAAATATCCCTGTATCTAAATTAAAAAAATTATTGCAAATTTTGCCGCAACGGCTCAGCTGGTTTTATAAAAGCGCGCTGAGCCGTTGCATTTTGCCAATCATTTCGCACTTTATTAAATGTATTTGTGCTATCGAATTAAATTACTGAGCAATATATAAGCCAACAACTCTTTTAGAAAAGTGGCTTTGCTTTGCAAGCTAATAGCATCACCAGCATTACCTAAGCCATTAAGATTATTTTTTCCAGTCAGTTCTTTTTTCTCCGGCGTTATAACTATTATTTGCCTGAAAAAACATGCCATATAACGTATTTCCAACCAAAATAACGGTAAATAACATAGTTTAATTAATTGTGTCCTCCGACCCTACCCTGCAGATCAACCCAGATATGCTGAACGCCCAGCTTATCCAGCCAGCGCTTGCCCCGCCCTTCCATTAGCATTGCGATGGTGCAGGCACTGCCCGCAATAACACATTGCTCAGCTACAACCGTTACGGCAGATAGCCCACGTACCGGCCAGCCTGTTTTTGGGTTTAATACATGGCTATAGCGCTTGCCATTTATTTCAATACAGCGCTGATAGTCACCGCTGCTGGCTACGCCGCCTGAATAGAGGCTTAGGCTAGTTAGCAGCTGATTTGGCTTGCGGGGGTGACTTATTCCTACTATCCAGGGCTTGCCATCAACATGCGGCCCAATAATTTTAATATCTCCGCCCAGATTAACCAATCCATGCTGAACTCCATGCTGCCAGCATATCCCTGCAGCCCGGTCTACGGCATATTCTTTACCTATGCCGCCAAAATCCAGCTGCATACCTGATACTGAAAAGCTGATACTGTTCTCTGTCAGCTTAATTTTTTTCCAGCCTATAGACTTTAATAGCCGCTTTATCTCAGCCTTTTTAGGTATGGTTTGCGATTTAAAGTCCCATGCATTTCTAAGAATGCCCGAACTGATATCAAACAGTCCTGCACTCTGCTGATAACAGGTATTGGCATAATTAAGCAGCGCCATAGTTTCTTCATCTACCTCAACGCTTCCGCCCTTTTCAGCGACCCGGTTAATAGCTGACAGCGTGCTATCCTGCTGGTATCGTGAATAGCGCTGCTCTATTCTTTTAACATCGGCTATCACTTTATCTGAGACTTGTTTTGCACTCTGCTGGCTTTTGGCATAAAATTTTAGCTCACAGGGCGAGCCCATTGCATTAAAGGGGAAATGGAATAAATTTAATGACATTTTATTTCCTGTTTTGATAGCATTAATCATTAGTTTACTGGAGAGATAGAAACTCAAACAACCTATTTTCTGATCAAGGATGAACTGACAGCAACACTTTTCCTTCTTGGCTGTTAAGTTAAGCACAAAACAATCGGAGATGGGACTTTAGTCCCTCCAAAGACGGGGCTAAAGCCCCACCTCCAAGGTGAATTAGCTCTATAAATTTCTTAACTTTACTCCCATTAGCATAGAAAATGGGGGACTAGGATGGCTTCGTCATTTCAACTTTAATCTGTGGTAAGTTTATGCCCCTGTTTTCCTTTAATCTTTAACCTGCTCTTCCATATGAATAATTTTTTACAGCTCGGCCAAGCGGCTATTAATTCCCGCAATACGACGGAAGCCATCCAGTGGTTTGAAAAAGCTGTGCAGGCAGCCCCTCTTGATGCCCAGGCATTAGCCTGCCTGGGACAGGCATTATGCTGGGCAAACCAGCAGAATCAGGGACTTAATTACTTACAAAAAGCAGGCAGGCAATTAGTAAAAAAAGCGCGTAAAAGCAAAAACACAGGTCAGCTTTTACTGATGGCTGAGCAGCTGCAATTTTGGAATGATTATCCAAACTCACTGGAACTGGTTAAACAGGCTGTACAAATCAATAAAAAAAATGCTTGCGGTTTCCAAATGTTAGCCCATACTTATTCTCGCCTTAATAAAAATGAACTCGCCTTGACAGCTAGCCGACAAGCGCTAAAAAAAGCCCCTGACAATACTATTTTAAATATTCAACAAGCCACATTAGAAGCCCGTATGGGTCTGTATGATGCAGCCATTATGCGTTTGCAATCTGTGCTGAAAAAACCAGCCAGCAATGAAGAGCAGTTTCGGGTGCATAAGGAACTGGCAAATATATTTGATAAGACTGGACAGTATCATCAAGTTTTCCCCCACCTACACCAATCCGCAGAACTTTCAGCATTGCTGCCTGACGTTAAAAAACAGGATAAAACCTCTGTACCCAACATGCTGAAAGCGTACACCTCTGGCTTCGAGAAAAAAATATTGAATTGCTGGGGCAAAACACAATTTCAGCACCTTCAACAGCCAGCGCCCGTTTTTTTAATTGGTTTTTTACGCTCAGGCACAACACTGGTCCAAGAGGTTTTAGACACCCACCCTGAAGTATTTATATCTGATGAGACTGATTTGGTCGTTGCCATGCGAAATGAGCTGAACAAGATTTTTCACGGCAAGGGAAGCACGGCTGAACAGCTAACAAATGCTAATCTAAGCATCATTGAACATTTACGCAATTTTTACTGGGAGCGGGCAAAAAATCGCTATGGCCAACAGATGTCAGGCAAATTATTTATTGATAAAACCACTATGAACACCTTTGATATTGGATTGATCAATTGCGTATTTCCGGAGGCTAAGATTATTTTTGTTGCCAGAGATCCTCGTGATGTGTGTTTAAGCTGTTTTATGCAAATAATGCAGCCGACCCCCACCACCATACACCTTTTAAACTGGGAAAACACTATCGATCTATACTGCAAAACCATGGCTTGGTGGCTATATATTAGGGAGCTTATGAGCCTTGACACTATTGAATTTCGGTACGAAGACAGCATTACCGATTTTGAAGCCACTTTCCGTAAACTTTTCAGCTTTGTTGATTTGCAATGGGTAGACTCTGCAACTGATTTTCATAAGCATGCGGCCAAAAAATTTATTGCCAGCCCAAGTTTCAGTCAGGTTTCACAGCCACTGTATTCCAGTTCAGTTGCTCGCTGGAAACGATATGAAAATGAATTTAAGCCGGTTATTTCTAAACTGCAGCCTTTTATTGATGCTTTTGGTTATGGCGCACCTAATTAAAAAGAAATAGACCGAGTTACACAGACTAAAGATAGAAATTTCACCAAACTCAGCCTATTGAAAAACTTTTTTACTCTAAACTATTTTTCGCATCTTGCGACCCTAAAACTCTCATAATTTCAACAGCCCCACCATTGATTCGGTAATAAACGGAATCATTGCCATATACACTTCGACGATACCCAGACCGTATAGAATCAACAGCTTGCCAAAGGTACGGAATTTCAGCAAGTTTGTAAAAATGCTCTACCAATCCGTCGTAATAGCGGTCCGCCTGGTCCAGCCCAAAATAAATAACCCCATATTCGTAAATACGCTCTAAATCCCCTTCAGCTTCTTCGCTCAGCTTAAAGGCTGCCATTAATTTTTAGTCGTTTTTTTACAGCCTGCTTAATTTGCTCAGGAGTTCGCCCCCCCATACCACCACCTTCAGCCTTAATAAGTGCAGCACGAATGACTTCAATATCAGTATTTTGGGCTTGTTTTCTACGAATCAAATCACGCAAAAGTTCACTTTCATTTCCATAATCACCTGTTACAATTTGTGCCTTAATCCAAGCATCTTGCCGCTCTGTAACAGTAATGCTTTTTTTTACCATTGCCATAAATTTTCCTCAAAATCTAGATAGTAGCATAATATACTACCAAGAACTCCGTTGACCTTAAATAAATCAGTTGAACGCTTAGTTTGACTGTAACTTGCTAAATAAACTGTTTAACTCAGTTTTCACTATTCACCAGATGGATGAGGGTTTTTCGCTTCCCGGTTTTGCGAAAAATCCGTGCTGATTTATTTGAAAACAATTCCTGCTACTCGTTATATCCATCCCCCACAGAGTTCAACTCCACCATTATTTGAACAATAAAGCTATAGCCACGAGTTTTCCATACCAAATGTAAAAAATAAGTCATATCACACACTTTCACCCCATTACCCCCATCTCTCAACCTATCTAAAAAACAACCCCTTGTTTTAACATCAGTTTTTTATCTGGCTTAAAAATTGCTTACTTTTAATGTGCTATTTATCGCCACACTCGTTGCAAAACGAGGCCGGAAAACCAAGGATCTAACGATAGAACACCTCTATAGTTAGACAGCCAGGCTGCTACTTAATTAAGCCCCTCCTGCTAAATCTATTTTACCGAGGCGCTTATACCTATTCGCATTGTCATTTTTTGCACTGATAAAAACTGACAGTTTTCTTAAAATAAAGGTGAAAAATGAAATTTTCAAAAACTATTTTTGCAGTCTGCTGTTTTATGCTTTCGCAAGCAGCACCTGCACACGGGCCCTTCCCAGTACCTCTTATTGGCGCCCCCATACCCCCCGTTCCTGGCTTAGTCGACGGTGCAGACCCTATCGTCGTCAATAAAGACATGGCGATCGCTTTGGGTAAAGCCCTATTCTGGGATGTCAATATAGGCAGTGATGGCATGGCCTGCGCCTCCTGCCATTTTCATGCAGGTGCAGACAACCGGGTAAAAAACCAAATCAGCCCAGGCACACTTAGCCCCCACCCAAGCGGACAGACATTTGATACCTTAGCATCAGGCATGGGAGGCCCAAACCATACTCTTACAGCATCTGACTTTCCTCTGCTTCAGTTTGCAGACCCTCTGGACAATTCTAGCGAAATGATTTCCGTTACAGATGATGCCATTACTTCTTCCGGCTCATTTAGCGGCGTGTTTACAGGATCATCAAGATTCAGCGGCATGAATGATGATTGCATTCGAAGCGCTTCCCCTATGTTTAATGTAAATGGTACGGGGACACGGCAAACGGGACCCAGAAACGCACCCACAGTTATCAATGCTGTTTTTAATCATAGAAATTTCTGGGATGGCCGTGCAAACAATATATTCAATGGCGTCAATAACTGGGGAGACCGTGACCCTGATGCCGGGGTTTGGGTGCAGGTTAATAGGCGCACCGTTAAAAAACAGCGCCTTCGTTTAGAAAACTCTTCATTGGCATCCCAGGTTGTTGCAACGGCTTTGAGCCAGCTTGAAATGACCTGCAGCAATCGCAGCATTGCCGATATAGGCAGAAAAGTTTTATTGCGCCAGCCACTGCAGCATCAAAAAGTGCATACCAACGACAGTGTTTTTGGCCCGTTAAATCTAAATAAACCACTAAATTCGGCTGGTGAATTGCAGGCAGGATTAAAAACCACCTATAAAACCATGATCCGCAAATCATTTGCCCGTAAATATTGGTCATACAGAAGACGTGGCCAGTTTGGCGCACCGGCAATAGGCGGTACTGCCTATAATCAAATGGAAGCTAATTTCCCCATGTTTATGGCTTTGGCAATACAGCTATATGAAACAACCCTAGTTTCTGACCAGGCACCAATTGATACAGTAGCCAGAAACCCCTTCTCCTATAAACCGACAGGACTGACTGAATCAGAGGTTAGAGGGATGGAAACGTTTACCTCACTCCATTGTAATATTTGTCATGCTGGCCCTAGCTTAACAGCGGCGGCTGTAGTGGCCAATTCCGCATTGGTAACTCCCACACCTAATGCTTTTTATGGACCTTCACACAGCCTAAGAGAATTTGGCCCCCATGCAATGGGAGCAGGTGGTTTTTCAGCTTCAGATGCAGGGATTACCCAGTTTCCTAATGTTGTTACTCGTGATATTAGCCGGATGCCTGCACCATCCAAACTACATGACTTTGGCTATTTTAACACCGGCGTAGGCGATCCAAACTCTGACCCGGGTCTTGGAGGCCTTGATGATTTTGGCAAGCCATTATCCTTCAGTAGCCAGTATGTACAATACTTGATAGGAAATTATCAAAATATAAAAGATCAGGCTGTTAAACAGGTACGCAGCTGCCAATTTATAGCTCCTCTTGCCAAGGACTTGGGCATTGAGTTCAACCTACATGGCATGTTTACCCTATCCGCTGATAGAGAGGCCGATGGCAGCAGAGAAGGCTTAGCCGAAGTTTCAGCACGCAGTCAAAACTGCCGAGATGATAAAATGACTTTCATCCCAACAGTTGAAGCTGCTATTACGGCCTTCAACAACCCTGCAGATAGAAAGCTAATTATTGCAGAACAAGCCGCATTTAAAGTGCCAACGCTTAGAAACATTGAGCTAACAGGCCCCTATATGCATAACGGCAGCATGGCCACTTTAGAACAGGTTGTTGAATTTTACACTCGTGGCGGAAATATTGTTAACAACAATATGCATAATTTTATAGCCCCATTATCAGGGTTACAAACCGACTCACAGAGGCGTGCAGATCTTGTGGCTTTTTTGAAAACGCTAACGGATGATAGAGTCAGATACGAGCAGGCTCCTTTTGACCATCCAGAGCTTACCATTCCAAATGGCCACCAAGGCGATGATGCTTTTGTTAAGACAGGCAATCCTTTAAGCCCCGCTTTATCCAAAGAGGAGTTTATAACCATTCCGGCTGTTGGTGCAAATGGCACTGCCACAGCACTGCTTCCTTTTGAGGCTAATCTGGCACCTTAATTTTTAAATGGCGAGCTACTTGAATGCTAATACCTCAAGTAGCTCCATCTTCTAATGCATTAACTTAGAAAGTGCATAGCAATTATTTTATTTAGGCAAAACGTATGATTTTTTTAACAAAAAAAAACAAAATACTCACTTCATCTCTGATAGCTTTATCCGCCATAAGCATACAGTCAGCTCATGCAATCAGCACATACAGCAATACTGCCACATACTCTTTTACTATATCGGCAGTTAATGCCAACAGCAATAGCAACTCTTTGGCACACTTAGCCATTGGCGACGCAATAGATGATGGCACGGAGATTTTTACATCCACTTTAGATTTTTTACCGGAATTTGCCAGCGCGTCCAGTACGCAGTTAAGCACGCTTGAGGATTTCAGCAGCTATGGCGCAAGCTATTCTCAGACTTATCAAGCTGGGGACAGTATACTCAATGGCTCAGCGGCATCCGAATATTTAGGTGAGTATATCCAAACCTTTGCCAATAAATCTAGCGATGCTTTGGATGTTTATGATATTACTTTCGATTATAGCTACACCATAGAAAGCAATGCTACAGGGCAAAATGCCGATTCAGAGATCAGTATTGCCTTGTCCGATTATAGCTATGTTTTGGATTACTCAGACCTTGCTCATGCATCAACGGCAGAAAGCAGCAATAAAACGGCATCTGGCAACGGCTCATTCAGCTTCAGCCTTAACCCGGGCGAATTTAATATACTCCTTGTTGAAACCTCTATGACTGGCAATCTGGAAGCAGTTGCTCCTGTGCCTGTACCTGCCGCATTCTGGCTATTTGGATCCGCATTAATGGCGATTCCTGGCATTAGAAAATTTAATAGCTAAACACGTGCCTCTATATACTCCGCACGTTCACTTTTCGGCTTTATAATGCAAGCTACTGGCTTCACAGGGCTTTCTGAAAACACTAACCGCCCTTAGATTGGTGAGTGTTTTTGTAACCCTTGCAGAGTCAATAGCTTGCAACATAATTCGCGAGCAACTGATTTCTCTAGGGTTTGACTTGATTATGACAGGTTAAAATATATGGTCGCGTGTGTTCCCACAGAGCATGGGAACAAGAAAAATCATTAATATGCAGTAGCTATAAGCACCCTCCTTGGTGCACTGCCATTCCCTTAAAAACAGTTCAACTTGCTACAAATTAACCTTGGCTTTTTCTTTAAACCACTTCCTGCTTTCTACGGCCTAAAGAAACCAGCCCTATTAAACCACTGCCAAACAGCCAGGCTGCCGCCGGGACAGGAACTGCACTGATAGTTGCCTCATAACCATAACTTTTACCAAAATGCTCACCATTAACCTCATTGCCCCCTAAGTAAACAGAATATACCTGTCCAGCCACGGCATGAAAAGTCACTGTGCTTTGATCACCATGGGTTAAATATTTAACACCATGAGTGCCAAATGGGTCATCTACCTTTGCACCAACCTCCAAAACTCCAGATATATAGCCACTGTTCCATGGTGCGTGGTGGCTAAACCCGGGCTTATCTCGATTCCCTGCGTCATAGTTAGTCCCATCATCCATACCGGTAAAGACTGTTATGCCAAAGTTGTCGCCAGCTCCCATTGGGTCTACTTTAGCTAAATCAATTCTAATATTAGTATCAATATCTGATTTGATAAGGCCAAAATCAACATTATGCCCCCAGCCTTGTAAGCTAGTCCCTCCTTCTTCAATTGGCCAAGCACCCCATGCACCATTTGCGGTATCAAGCTCAGCTTCAAAGCCATAATTAGCGACTGAATCCGCCTGAGAAACCTTTAACACCGAGCCTGAATCATGGATCGCCGCAGCCCAGCTTAAAGCCTGTGTGCCTACGAAACCGAAAGGGCGAACTCCGCCTTCAGTGCCTTTCCAAGGTACCGGCGTACCTATTTTTGACTTTCCGCCCGACAAAGTCCAGCCATCTGTCATACCCTCAGGAAAATGAGCTGTGTTATACATCACTTTCGCCGATGCTACAGAAGATACACCTAAAGAAAGCACTGCACCCGTTGCCGCAATAGCAACCGCTTTAGCTAAATTTGTTTTTTTCATACTTCACTCCATAAATAATTTTCAATAATTGCTGTTTTGCAATACAGATCACAGAAAGCAAACAATATTTACCTTATTATGCTTCTGCGTTTTAACTGAATTCTCGGCTTTTTCTTTAATAAAGGATACAGCTTCAAACTACAGCATATTTCAATTATCTTGATGAAACCAAAACAACTGAGATAAACAACAATCAAGCAATATTTATACCATTTTACTAGCCTAGCTTTTTACAAAAAAACAATTTTTTTACTGCTTTAAAACAACAGCCAGCATCATTCTCATCCATAAAAGCAACGGCAGTATCATCAGAAGTCATTGCACAAAGTAAAAAATTATTTTCCAATTGAGCAGAAACATGTCATTTGACATGGTACAAGGTTAAATAACATAGTTTTTTTGTTTTCAGACACAACACCCTTTTCCATCAGCACATATTTCACACAAAAAACAAACAGCTGAAGCAGCAAGAAATCATCCCGCTATTTATAAACCTTTCTTTTAGCGACATCACTGCAAAATACTCGTTGCAAGCAATTATTTTTGCAGCTGCCTCCTGGCTGTCACCCACTAATTTCTTAGCTTTTAAGGCTATCTTTTAACGGCTGCAACCACAGAAATCTCAACCAGCAATTCGGCGCGGGCAAGACTGGCTTCAACACATGCCCTTGCAGGCGAACGGCCTTCAACAACCCAGGCATCCCACACCGCATTCATGTCAGCAAAGTGTTTCATGTCTTTGACATAAATGGTGGCTGATAATATATGCTCGCGGTCACTGCCTGCCTGTATCAAAAGCTCATCGACTTTATCAAGCATTGTAACTGTCTGCTCTTTAATGTCTGCGTCAGAGTCTTTGGCAACCTGACCACATAAATAAATAGTGTCATTATGAATAACGATTTTACTCATTCGGCGACGTTCAGTTCCAATTCGGGTAATTGTCATGATATTTTCCTTATTGATTAAAACGGTTAATATGAAAAGCGTCTAAAGGTATTTCAGAACAGCCATCTAGTATCAGCTGCGACATAACTTTTCCTATCACAGGAGACAATTGAAAGCCATGTGCAGAAAAACCAAAAGCATGATAGGCATTGCTATCCGTTTGAGATTGGCTAATCACAGGTATATTATCAGGCATAAACGACTCAATGCCCGCCCAAGCCCTTACAACCCGAACATCCTTTAACTGAGGAAAAAAACTGACTACCGTTTCTGCACTTTTAGCCAATTGAGTCCAGTCCAATTCGGTCTTTTCCCGTTCAAAATCCAGCTTTGCCTGCAATGCACCGCCAATAATCAAAGTGCCATTTTGCATCTGCTTAAAAGACAGTTTTCGGCTTGCAGCCCCCATTACAGGATCTACAAAATGAGGCAGACGCTCTGTAACCATTAGCGCCAAGGCCTTCGCTGTCAAAGGAACAGGCTCATTTAACAGGGTCGATAATTTATTTGCCCAGGCACCTGCACAGTTCACCAAAACAGAACTGCTAAACGTCCTTTTTGAGGTCCTGACCTGCCAGTCATTTCCTTGTTTTTCAAAATTAAAAACCTCAGTTGATGAGTGATACTCGACACCTAGTGATTCAGCTTTACGGCGAAAAGCTGTTAGCGCATGATAGGGGCGAGCATAGCCATCCGTACGGTTGATTAACGCCCCCACACAATGTGGTGCAAGTGCAGGAACCAGCTGATACAGCTCTTTCCTGTCAATGATTTCTTCGTGCCCATACCCTAACGAGCGCACCAATGCGGCTCGCTTTTCCAGCTTTTCCATATCAGCTTTATTTTCTGCAACGCGAATCTGGCCAGGGAAACGGGCATCACAGTCAGAATCAACTAACGATGCAATGTCCCGCCACATCTTCGATGCTTCCACAGATAATGGAATTTCAGCCGGGTCACGGTTCAGCAGTCTCAAACCGCCTGCGCTAACACCTGAGGAATGACGGCCAGGACTGGCCTTTTCAACAACAGTACACTTACATCCCCGCATTGCCAGTTGCAGCGCAATGGATGAACCCATCAGGCCCCCGCCAACAATCAATGCATCAGAATTCATAGCACATCCTCCTTATTCAGGCCGGCCAACTGCTCCAATGTTAAAGGCGTGACAGGGGGGCGGCCGCGATAATGGCCCATTTTCTCTACCGGCATTCCGCCTTCATCAGCAACTATATGGGCTACCGCATTGCTGCATTGCCGCCCTTGACACGGCCCCATGCCACAGCGGGTAAAGAATTTAACTTGGTTTGTATTATCATGCCCTTCTCTGACAGCTTGCCTGACCTCTCCAGCCGTTATCTCCTCGCAGCGGCAGACAATAGTCTTGTCGTCAGAAGTTGCCAGCATATCTTTAGGAATTTGATAATACTTTTCCAAAAAGGGACGAATATGACGCTCATCTCGTACCCATTTACGGTCTTTAA
The DNA here is from genome assembly GCA_026988155.1 of Methylomonas sp. GTDB lineage: Bacteria > Pseudomonadota > Gammaproteobacteria > Methylococcales > Methylomonadaceae > QPIN01. The sequence goes on from JALSLW010000068.1 coordinate 31,381, forward strand.
CGGCTTTTCTGTCGCGCTCTTCCCTGCTTATGGCCCCAAGCGCAAAAAGAGCTTCAAGTCCAGCCAATCTGCCAGCATGTTCAGCAGAACGTGCGCCATTAATGCCCGCGCCATCACCTGCTACCAATATACCTGGTAAATCTGTATTTCCCCATTCATCATGTTCTGGTCTCCAGCATTGCTGACTTTCATCCCATTGATGCTTGCAACCCGCTGATTGTGTCAGCCAAATATGTGGAATAACGCCAAAATGTGTCAGCAACAGTTCTGATTCAATAGTTTTCTGTTTGCCTGAATGCTTAAAGCAAACGCGCTGACATAGTTCTTCACCTTCTGCACGCAAATCACTAACACCAAACAGCATGGGAATGCCCGCACGTTTTAATTCTATTTGATAGCCTATGCCTTTAATCAGATATTGGTGTGCAAGCAATGCTCTAGGAAATTTAGGCAGTGCAGTTATATGATTGCTCAGCGGTGTTACATCTAGCAGTGCTTTAACTTCCACGCCAGCATGCAAATATTGCCAGGCAAGCAATAGCAAGAGAGGGCCGGATCCCGCAAGAACCACACCATTGTCAGGAACAATGCCCGCAGATTTGAACAGGATCTGCCCTGCCCCTGCCTGCATTACACCAGGCAATGTCCAGCCTGGAAACGGAATGGGCCTTTCCATTGCACCACTGGCAACGATAATCTGATCTGCACTGATAATGTCCGCTTCATTGCTGCGTATCACTCCGACTTCGCGCTCGCTATTTAGCGACCATACTTTTGTTTCAGCATAAAATTCTGCATCGCTTGCCCTAAACTCAGACGCTATTGTTTTGCCCCGCAAATATTCAGAACCTAACTGTTTTCCCCGCTGTTCAGGTATGGATTCTATTGCCCGATAAATTTGCCCGCCTGGCGTGGCCTGCTCATCTAATACGGCACAGGAAATGCCTTCCGCTGATGCAACAGTCGCAGCTGCAAGTCCTGCCGGCCCACCGCCAATAACAAGCAATTGATAATGATTCTTCATTGATTTGCTCCCAATTCAGGGCCAACGCTCTGCTGTCTATCAATCTGCATTCCGTTTTGCACATAAGTCGCACAGGCTCGCTGATTAGCTTTGCCATCAATAACCATCAGGCAATCATAACAGACCCCCATCATACAAAACGGTGCCCGCTTACTGTTAGAAACCGGGCTGGTTCGGGTGTACCGATAGTTATTGCTTAATACCGCAGCGGCAACAGTAATGCCTTTGGAAACCTGCAAAGGCTGACCATCCAATATAATCTGGACACTGTCTATTTGGTCTACATCAAGCTGTTTAAACATGCTTTACAACCTAATTTTACTGATTATATTATGATGTTCAAAAACCATAGTTTCCTGCAAAGTTAGCTTTTCACCGATATGGGATGACTGAGCCCGTTTAAACATTGCCTGAGCAAGTGCAATATCAACATAGGACAAACCTACCGCATTAAAATAAATGCGCTCATCATCAGATTCACGGCCTGGTTTATGTTTCGACACCAGTTCATGCAAATCTGCGTGGATATCACCGTGAGACAGCAGTCCCTCCTTATACATACGGCTTAAAGTCTGGGTACGGTGAGTCACTGTCTCCCAATCATCACAGATAATTTTGTCACACTGCTGGGCAACTGCATATTCATCTTCCCAGCCGCCAATATGGCTGTAAAAAGCACCAGGCTTCATCCATTCTGCTTTTAACAGCGGGCCTTGAGCGCTAGTCGCCGTAACCAAAATATCAGCATCCAGCATGGCATCACGCGCCACTGTATTGGCACCGATAAACGTCATATCTGGCAATATGGGTGACAATTCATTAATAAACTGCTCTTCTTCTATTGCTGTTTTGGCCGCAACCCGACATTCTTTTAAGCTAGGACGAACCACTTTCATCGCCAGCAAATGCATTTTTGCCTGCTCACCAGCACCAATAAAACCAATACTTTTACTGTCTTTCCTGGCTAAATGTTTGGCTGCTATGCCGCCCATGGCCGCAACTCGCATATTTGATGCCAAAGTGCCATCCATTACTGCAACAGGAAACCCTTTTTCAATCTCTGACAGAATAAAAATAGCTGATAAATTCTGTACATCGTACTTCTTTGGATTATGAGGAAAAACAGAAACCCACTTAGCACCGCATATTTTTTCATCCATCAATGTCGCCGGCAGACAGTTGATGCGATCCTGAGTAACCTGATCAAAAATTTGTACGATTTTTTCAGGAAACATAATACGATGATCTTCAAACGCAAGCATCGCTTTTTCAGATACCTCTATTGCCATCCGTAAATCAAAGCAGCCAGCATCTAATAAATCTTCTTGAGATAAATAAGTAAAACCGAGATGATGATGAGAAGCCATGTTTTTTCCTTTAAATAATAGAATACTAATATTATACCGTCTGCATTTAATATCATTTAAATATTTAATGTATTTTTCTAAACATTATGCCCCCTATTTACAGAAGCAATATTTAAGGTGAGTAAACATAGCGAGCTTTGTAAACTTTCTTTATAATAAGCCAATATCACTATGACAAAATAACTTTATCTCTTGCATTAGCGGTGTCCAAGCAATCAAGACTAGCCCAGAACCCATACAAATCAATTACTAATTAATGAAAATTGTTAAAGGAGAGCTCGCTATAGGGCGATTTCTTGTGCCTTACCGTATTTATGGTGAAGCAGAAACACACATCGTCTGCATTAGTGGTGCCAAACAAACCATGGCTGCATGGCGCTCATTTGTTAGCCATTTTATTGCTGACTATTCAATTGTTGTATTTGATCTGCCCGGGCAAGGCAGAGCCTCTATTATATCCGGTGAACCGGGCATTTCTTTTGATGAACAAATTGAAGTGCTGCATAACGTCGTCGAAGCAACTACACCCAATAATGGCTCAACTATTCTGGCTGCAGCTTCCTGGGGAACCATTATCGCAGCAGCATTTGCCGCGCACTACCCTGATCTTGTAGATAAAATGATACTTGGCAGTTTTGGCGCAAAACCTAGCAAAGCTGTTATTGCAGTAATCAGAGAGGGCCAAGGGCTGTTTGATGGCGATAAAACGGATGAAATTGCTCCGCTGATGATAGAGAAATTTGGCCAGCAGATTCCTGATTCACACAAAAAGCAAATGATTTTGCAGTTTAAAGGCATGAGCCGAGAAGATTTTCTCAGCTTTTATGAACATTGCAAATTTGTTGAGCAGGCCACTGATATTGAAGACTTTGTTACGCTGGGAGATATAACGGCCTCCACGCTGATAGTAAGTGGCGAATTTGATGCCATTATTGACATCAGCGATATTGAAGATGCCTCAACCCGAATCCCTGACTGTAAATTTATAATGATACCGGGAGCAGGTCATTTTCTTCATTGGGAACAGCCAGAGATTCTCTATCATTATAGTGAATTTCTAGCTAGCTAAATATTATGACAGAACCTGAACAAAGCACTGCAAGTTTAAATTTCTCTACTGTTGACTCCGTTGCAACTATCAGCCGAAAGGATTTCTCTGATGCCTATTTTACCCCTCTACGGCCGCTGATTATTCAGGATCTTGCAAAATCATGGCCTGCATTAAAAAAGTGGACACCAGGTTTTTTTAGCAAGCAGTATGGAGACAGGCAAGTAAAACTCTATGACGAAGGCTTTGTTGAGGCTGGTGACAGCTATATGTCCCAGGCAAAATTCATCCCTTTAAGAGAGTTTATAAATGCCATCACAAACACCTCTCAAGATTTACGTATGTTTCTGTATAACATCAAATCTGAGATTCCCGAGCTAGTTGATGATGTGGTTTTTCCGGATTTGGTCGACGGACTGTCAAAACAGTTTATTTTTATGTTTTTCGGCTGCAAAGGATCTGTAACGCAAATGCACTTTGATATTGATATGTCACATGTGTTTCATACCGCCATCTTTGGCAGAAAAACAATCACCCTGCTCCCCTTTGAACAAGGTAAAAACCTGCACCGCTACCCTTTCACCTGCAGAAGCTATGTCGATGTTCATCAGCCTGATTTTCATCAATACCCCGGACTAAAAGAACTGCAGGGCTATCAAGTTGTGCTTGAACCGGGCGAAACACTGTTTATCCCAAGCGGGTACTGGCACCACCTAGTATATGAAGAAGCTTCATGTGCAATCTCACTCCGCTGTCCCAGCCAGACATGGCAAGGCAAACTGCATGGTTTTTACAATTTGATTGTTATGCAGTCCATTGATCGCCTGATGAACAAATTATCACCACAGCGCTGGTTTGACTGGAAAAAACGGCGGGCTCTTTTAGCATAAAACGAATACCCCCTCATAATTGGAAGTTTTCAGGATAGCTAGGGAATAGCTTTCATTTTCGTAACTACTCCGCATATTGTTATTGGAATAATTGATTGTATTGCCATCTCGACCATCGGGGAAATCTTGATCACCGTATGATGAAAATCCTAGTGCAAGATTCTTCGTTCCACTTGGAATGACAACTTATGCTGAGTAGTTGTCAGGCCTCATGATTTATGCCCCCCTGTTTTTGTGCAGAGCCATGTACAGGGCGACAAGGGAGAGCGGCCCTTACTCGATTAGCCATTTCTATTAACCTAAGCATTCAACTGATTTATTTAGGTTTAAGGGAAGAGTTGCTTGAGTTATTCCTAATCATTTCTATTATTCTAGTTTCAGTATAATTTACAGATTGGTTCTCCCCTAAAATATCCTTGCGTATTTTTATTGTTAAATTACTCAATGATTCGTGAATTTTATACATATCGCCAGCAAAGCTTTTATCTTCTGAAATTACTTTGATAACATTCAGAAATGAATGATATTCATCCAATACTTCTGGCGAGGCAATAATTGACAGCTTGTGAGTGATAAATTGAAGCCTGACAATATCCCTGTCCGCAAATTTTTCCAATATAGACATTTCTTCGATTAAGTCTAATAATTGTTGGTAAGTAGATGTTTTAAGATCAATATACCGTATGTTTTGCTCTTTTTCTATTTCAACTGATGTTTGCTTATTTAGTAACAGTGCAGTAATAAGTATTGTGGCGACTGTTCCTAAAATAATAAGAATAATCTCTTGAGTAAATGGAAAGCTGTCAGTAGCATGGTAAGTATCCAGGTAAAATTAATTTAATAGTTTTACGCAGGATTTTTTTTCATTTTAGGCCCTGAATAAATAGGCGCATAGCGAGCTACGTAACTATTTATTCAGGGCCTAAAATGGTAAAAAAGACAAGTAAAAGGTTAAATTAATTTTACTTGGGTACTTATGCATACCTCAGAAAGGCGTATCCCGCAATAAGTGTGAATAAAGAAAGAGTTAAATAGACAATGTTTTTATCTTTCAAGTGAATTTACCTTAATAAACAGCCGTGCTCTGGCAGCAAAACAAAGCCCCAGCTGTTTTTCCCGTTTTAACAGTTTTCTAGAGCGAGATTTCAATAAAATAAAACTTTATTTCATAATTGATTTAATGAAATTTGAAAATATGCTCAGACGGTTAAAAATACATTTGACGAGTTTACCTCCGCTATGTCTATAGCGTTTTTTAAGTGCTTTTTTTACCTCCCAAGTACCTTTATAGCCTAATGGAAATACTACCAGGTCACCCGCTTTGAAAGTAACTGAAGGGCCGCCACCTTCGGGGGTCATTTCACATTCACCTTCTAAAATAAGTGCTGTTTCTGTAGTAACAAATTCCCATGGGAATACAGACACTTCTTTTTCCCATGTTGGCCAGTAAGCAACCCCCATTTCTTTTAATCGTGCTTCACTTGGGTTGCTGTCAACTGTAATTTCTTTCATGTTATTCCTATTGTTGGACGAAGCAGCTATCGAGGAGAAAAAAGCCGCTACGCCGATAAAATAAAGTGTAACTCCCATTCCCTTCCATTCTCTAAAGAAGGCGATCTGCAAGCTCATCAAGCCGCCAGTGAGGTTACACACTTATAACACCATCTCTCGAATCAAAATACAACCATTATTATTCTTTCCACTGCAAACATTTGAAACATCAATATCTGCATGCCACCAACCGGCAAGGTTTTATCTTCTGTGAAACAGAACGGCTTCAGCATTTAGTGAAGTGACTCAGTATGAAGCTGTGCTACCCAATCGAAACAGCGAAAAGTTTCTGATTCCTGTTTTAGCAGAAATGATTGAAACACTCCCTTTCGCTATTAATGGGTTTCATGCCAATAATTGCTCTGAATATATTAACCGCCAAGCAACCAAACTGCGACCTCACCACTATCGACTGAAAGCCGTTATGCAGTAGAGCCATATATTAATTGAAAAACATTCGATAGTTGCTCCAAATTTAAAAACCCTCTCACTCATTTATCTATAATATAGTACACTTCGACTTCCAATAAATTATTAGCAAAAGACTCTGGCAGACTGCAGAAAAATCGTCTAAGGTTACTTTGAGACAATTTATTTATTACCATAGGAGAAACACATGCTAGAGTATGATGAAAAACGTGACTATATTCGAATGGATGTCGATTGTGACATGACCTACAAACTAGCTGATTCGGACGAAACTAAAACTGGACATTGCACATCACTTAGCGGCGCAGGAGTGTCTTTTCTTGCTGAAAGTTCATACGATGTTGGCTTGGCAATGGAAGTTAATATATTGCCTAAAAATTCAGTCACCCCTCCTATGACTGCTTTTATCGAAGTGGTCAGAAGTACAGCTAAAGATGACGGCTCCTTCGAAATCGCAGCTTCAATCAAAAGCCTTAAATAACACATTTAATTATCCGAAGATTAAATATTTTTCACAATCATTTAGTATGTACACAATAACAAAAGAGGTTTATTTCTGTTATGGCCATAGGTTAATGAACCATAAGGGTAAATGTAAGAACCTACATGGCCATAGCGTAAAAGCCTCAATATCCATCCAGCAGGAACAGCTGGATGAACAAGGCATGGTCTGTGATTTTTCAGACATAAAAGACCTTGTTGAAAATTATATCAGCCAATACCTGGATCATAATTTCCTGCTGCACAAAGATGACCCTATCATACCCATGCTAGAGCAGCAGAATGAGCGTTTCATGGCGATTGATGAGCACCCTACTGCCGAAGTTTTAAGTAAAATGATTTACCAGCATTTAAAGCGGCATGGATTAAATGTTGATCAAGTTGTGCTATGGGAAACAGCCAGCGCAAATGCCTGTTACCGAGAAAGTTAACTATGAGTTTGGTTCATCCCGTCAATACTTCACTATGCCTGGAAAAGCTCTGTGAATCCAATTACCAAAAGCTATTTAGCCTAATTCCTAACTTATGCTCCTTTAGAAAACAGGCAACAGGAGAAACTACCGACAAACCAGCCTTGCATTTGACAATAATTGAGCGAACAAAGCACACAATAACAGTTGAGCTGAGTCATAACTTCAATCAGGATCTTAAAGATTTTATGGAACCAGCAGTTAAAATAAGAATTTATTTAGATGCAAACCTGGCCGAAGTTTTAAAAGATCATGCAAGACCACAAGTTTCAACTGTTTACAAAAACCCGGCACAAAGCGTTGAAATAATGAACTACAAATGGCGCCTCAATTATTTCCTGCAAAAATGGCTGGATCACTGTCTACAAACCAACTATAAATTTCAAAGCACAGGGATGTGCTGAGTTCAGATAATGCAGGAGCAATTACATTTCCACATTCTCTTAATACTAAAAATTTGGCTTGATTAGCAATATAAAGTAGAGTGCTTGTACGCATCCAACAAATCAACGCCCCGCATAATACACATGTTGAAGAAAATAGGCCTTTTTACAGCGCTTGCTCTAGCATTATTATTGTCAGCCTTTTTTTTAGCTGTATACAATAATAATCAAGAAACCAATAACTTTGATGTAAAAGTCTATAAAACACATTTAGAAAAATCAATTGCCTGGCTAAAGACCAATAAACAAAAAATTGTTCTTGAGAACAATGCCATGCTCTGGTGGATGATTTATGAATCACACAAAATCAGTCACGACCCAGAATTAGCTGAATTATTAAAATCATATTTTAATCAGCACCCTAAAATAAAATCTGCCATCTGGGGCCCACTATTTAATGGTCGAAAATACTACTTTATAGATGGCTATTCGTTATCTAACCTCCCTTATTACAACCAACATTTTATTTATTCCCTTCATTGCGCCAATGATTTAGCAGAAGAACTCCCTGTTATTGCACAGCAAAATAAATCTGATTTTTGCCTCCACCCAAACTACTTTTATCGACCTGCGTGCATAACCCACCAGCTAATGGGAATTAATTTTCTAAATCAAAACAGGTGCATTAATATAGCAGAAATTGAAACGGTCATAAATGACCTTCAACAAGATATAGTCAAACAGATGACTTGGGATATTCGAGTGGTAGACGTCTATCTCCAGCGGGTTATGATGCTTTTGATAACTGGTGCACAAGATGAAGTTAAACCGATATGGATACAGCAAATACTTAACCATCAGCTAAGGGATGGCGGATGGGGCAATTTTGATGCGCTTTTCAAGCTATGGGGGGACAAATCCGTAGGGTTTAGTTCCAGGGTAATATCTATAAGATCGGAGAAAAGTTCATTTCACGCAACTGCACAGGCCCTCTATATTTTGACCTGGTTAACACACAGCCGTAACAATTAACACAAACTGCTAACCGGTTCAAATACCCCTTCTAAAAAACGTTAACCAGATAAATTTTTGTAAATCATACATTTGTTTCAATACTCCTACCATTAATTAGGAGAGAAATTAAACATGTGTGGAAAAATGGGAAATAGCGAAATAGATACAATGAAAAATATGATGGCGATGTCCGTCTATTATATTATTGCAGATGCCTTTGATATTGATGCAATGGATATTGAACCTAAAGACAGTTTAGAAAACGACCTGCATATGACAGATCAAAGCAAACAGGAGCTTAATGATTTGGTTATAGATATGTTCAATGGTCAGCGTTTAGACTTCTCAACTATTCGCAATGTACAGGATATTGTTGATCAGGTAGCGCGAGTTCATTAATGCGAACTGTCACCTTATTCTTCTTCATAGTCCCTGGCCTCATTGCTTAAGTCAGGAACAAAACTTTATCACCCCAAACTTTCTTGTCGGGAATCCAGCTTTCAAAATGCATGGATTCCTGTCAACAAATTATGAATAGCACGGGATGTTGTCATGATATAAACCCATTCATACTTAATCTCATGGGCCAACTCAGTTTGTAAATATTCTGCTTTTGTCAGTTTATTATCCGCATGCTTTTGTCCTATTCAGTTTTATGCTGAAGATTTGCCCTTACACAGCGCAATACTCCATAACTGTATGTTTCATCAAACTGTTCAAATAATGGTTTAAGAGAGTTTTTCTGATCTTCCGGCAACTCAATAATTGCATCTTCGATTTGCTTAATTTCATTCTCAGCCAAGTCTATAACATCATTTAACAGCACCTTGCCATCTTCCAGGGCTTGGGATAAATGGCCGTAGACCGTTGTGGGTTTTAACTCCCGTTTCTCCGCCACCTGTTCAACAGTGTAGCCCAGCCTAAATAATGCAAGTGACTCTGCTGCAGTATCAGGTAGCTCCATATTTGAAAAGCCATCCAGCACCTCTAAAAACTTATCGCCATACAGCTCCAGTTTCTTCTCCCCCACCCCAGAAATGTAACTCATTTGCTTTAGGTCTGCAGGCTTTTCCTCTATCATTGCCATTAAGGTCGCATCATGAAAAATAACAAAGGGCGGTACATCCTGATCATCAGCAATTTCTCGGCGTTTTGCCCGTAAAGCTTCCCATAGCAGACTGTCTTTGCCTTGAGCCATCGCTCTTTTCTCTGCCTTGCCACGCTTTCCTTTTGCCGGTGAAATATCTTTACGCAGCATTAAGGTTTCCTCGCCACGTAAAAGAGGTCGGCATTTCCCTGCCATCTTATATGTATTGAATTCAAAATCCACTTCTACATACCCTTTTGCCACTAATTGCCTAAACACGGATCGCCACTGTTTTTCATCCAGATCTTTTCCAATGCCAAAAGTTGATTGTTTATCATGACCAAAACTTTTTATACGCTCATCTTCTTTACCCAGTAAAACATTAATCAAGTAATTTACACCAAAACGCTGTCCTGTTCGCCAGATGCAAGACAATGCCTGCTGGGCTGCAATACTGCCATCCCAAGTTTCAACCGGTTCTAAACAGGTATCGCAATTGCCACAGCCTTCTTTTAGCTCATCCCCAAAATAACGCAATAAAGCCTGCCTTCTGCAACTCACCAGTTCACATAAAGCCACCATAGAATCAAGCTTATGGGACTCTATTCGTTTATGCATTTCGTCTGCTTTTGAGTCAGCCAGCATTCTTCGCAAACTGATAACATCTTGCAGGCCATATGCCATCCAGGCATTTGCTGGCTGGCCATCACGCCCCGCCCTTCCCGTTTCCTGATAATAGCCTTCTATGCTTTTGGGCAAGTCCAAATGCCCCACAAAGCGCACATTAGGTTTATCTATTCCCATACCAAAAGCAATAGTGGCAACAATAACAATACCTTCTTCCATTAAGAACCGATGCTGATTTTGCTGTTTAACATTGTTGGATAATCCTGCATGATACGGCAATGCATTAATGCCCTTGCCTGCCAGCCATTCAGCAGTGGCTTCTACTTTTTTTCGAGACAGGCAATAAATAATGCCGGCATCTCCCGAGTGTTCAGCTCTAATAAAATTCAACAGCTGCTGTTTGGCATTTTGCTTTTGAATAATGCGATAGCGAATATTAGGCCGGTCAAAACCACTAATGAATGAATGCGCCTTTTCCAAAGCCAGGCGCTTGATAATTTCTTCCCTTGTTTTCTCATCAGCCGTTGCAGTTAGAGCTATCCGCGGGATAGTTGGGAAACTTTCATGCAAAAGTGATAGCTGTAGATAGTCAACCCGAAAATCATGCCCCCATTGTGATACGCAATGCGCCTCATCAATCGCAAACAACGCAATATCAATGCGCTGAAATAAAGATTGCGTCCAGCTTGAGGTTAGGCGTTCCGGTGCAATATAAAGCAGATCAAGTTCACCCTGCTGCAGCTGATGCTCAACTAAACGTGTCTCATCCATTGATAAGGTTGAATTAAGAAACGCAGCTTTAACTCCCAGTTGGTGTAAGGCCGTTACTTGGTCCTGCATTAATGCAATCAAAGGAGAAATAACGATACCGACACCTGAACGAACCATAGCAGGGATTTGGTAGCATAAAGATTTACCGCCGCCCGTAGGCATTAAGACCAAGGCATCCTGTCCTGCTATCAATTGCTTAATGATTGTTTCCTGCTGACCTCTAAAATGATCATAGCCAAATACAGATTTAAGCACTTTTTCAGACTGCAGTTCACCCTTAGTCCTTTGTTCAGTATTGATAAACTACTCCAAATGATATTAACCCATTATAATAGTCGGATTATATCAAGATCAGTTGGGCGACAACGCCTCTTTATGACTATTTTAAACACAGAGCATTCAGCAAAACTTAGCTATTTACTAAAGCACAAAAAACAGCATCTGCTTAATGGCGGTCTGAAAGGCATAGAAAAAGAAAGCCTGCGGATATCAAAGGAAGGCATGATTTCTCAATTAGTGCATCCTATTGCTTTAGGCGCACCTCTGACGCATCCCCACATCACCACAGACTATTCGGAAGCCTTGCTAGAATTTATCACGCCGCCCTTTGCGGAGATAACGGACACTCTGGACTTCATGCATAATGTACACCAGTACGTCTATGATCACCTGGATGATGAAATGCTGCTCTCTGCAAGTATGCCCTGTGGTATAAACGGTGATGAGAGCATCCCCATTGCCGAGTATGGCTGTTCTAATATCGGCAAAATGAAGAATGTCTATCGTCAAGGATTATGGCACCGATATGGACGCACCATGCAAGCCATTGCAGGCATTCACTTCAATTATTCAGTACCGGAACCTTTGTGGCCCGTACTGCATGAACAAAGCAATTCAAAAAAAAGCCTGACTGATTTTATATCAGCAAGCTATTTTGATCTGATAAGAAATTTTCAGCGTCAAGGCTGGATAATTCTGTATCTATTCGGTGCCTCGCCGGCTATCTGCAAAAGCTTTTTTAAAAGCAGACCTCATTTAATGGCAGAGTTTGATGAGTTCGACCAATATACTCTTTATCATCCCTATGCCACTTCCTTGCGTATGAGCGATATTGGCTATAAAAGTAAAAATCAGGCTAATCTGGAAATTGATTATAATTCACTATCTGGCTATGTTGAGAGTTTAAGTCATGCGATAGAAACGCCTTATCCAGACTATGAAAAAATAGGCGTCAAGGTTGATGGTCAGTATAAACAGTTAAATGCCAACATTTTACAAATCGAAAACGAATTTTATAGCACCGTCCGCCCTAAACAGATAGCAAAATCCTGTGAAAAACCGACCTTAGCTTTAAAACGCCGTGGGGTTAAATATATAGAAATTCGTTCATTAGATTTAGACATCTTCAACCCTATTGGCATTGATGAAAGCAAATCAAGGTTTATTGAGGCATTTCTCTTAAATTGCCTATTACACCCAAGTTCTGAATATATAGGACAGGAACAGAAAATCAACAATAGCAATCAGCTTGCTGTTGCCCACTTCGGCAGAAAGCCCGATTTAAAACTCAATAAAGATGGCCAGCACATCCGCCTGAAATCCTGGGCAAATGATATATTGCATTCCATGCAAGCCGTCTGTGCAATATTAGATAAAAACTCATCTGACAAACCTTATAGCAAGGCCTTAGAACAGCAAGTAAAAGTAGTAGAAAACCCTGAATTAACCCCTTCTGCAAAGGTTCTGCAGGGCATGCGGTCAACACAGCAGCCTTTTGGATGCTTTGGCTTGAAAACATCTGAACGTCATAAACAGTATTTTAAGCAGGGCGCTTTAGACAGCAGAACAACACAGCAGTTTGATGAAATGGCTACTGCCTCGCATAGCAAACAGCGGCAAATCGAGGCCGATGACACCCTTTCTTTTGATGACTTTTTAGAACGGTATTTTTCTCACACTTGCTGACCGTATATGCGCCCTTCTTTCCAAAAAGGAAAGTAAAATGTCACAACACTAAAATTAGACCAATAACCCTATAAAAATCATGACCTCTTTTAATATTAATGCTGCTCAAGCAGAACTTGCAAATAAAAAGCCACGTGGAATTTTAAAAACCGCCTTGGAAAGTTTTGAAAATATTGCTATTTCTTTCAGCGGTGCTGAAGACGTTGTATTAATCGACATGGCACTGAAAATAAGAAAAGATATTCAGGTTTTCTCTTTAGATACAGGCCGTCTGCATCCTGATACCTATCGCTTTATTGAAAAAGTAAGACAGCACTACAATATAGACATTGAATTACTGACAGCAGACCGAGACTCGCTAGACTCTTTCGTAAAAGAAAAGGGCCTATTCAGTTTTTATAAAGACGGTCATAAGCAATGCTGCAATATCCGTAAAGTAGAACCGCTCAGGCGTAAATTGTCACAGCTTGATGCGTGGATTACTGGACAGCGCAAAGACCAAAGCCTTGAAACACGCAATGATCTTCCTGAGGTTGAAATTGATTCTGCATTTTCTACTGCTGAAAAGCAGCTGGTAAAATTTAACCCCTTGCTGAATTGGAATTCTGCCCAAGTATGGGATCACATAGAAGCCTATCAGGTGCCTTATAATAAGCTGCATGAAAAAGGCTTTATCAGCATAGGATGTGAGCCTTGTACCCGTGCGGTATTACCTAATCAGCATGAACGTGCAGGACGCTGGTGGTGGGAGTCAGGCAATAAAAAAGAATGCGGTTTGCATGCTGGAAACATAAAAAGATAACACTGATCATATACTCTTCATTATCTTCAAGCACCTCATACCTCACTCCCTCCACCAAAAAATCTTGACAAAAGCACTCTAACTTAGCGACACTGTCGGAAAGAGGGCTGGGCTGGGCTGGATTGGTATGGAAACAAAACTAAAAATTCTGATTGTTGATGATGAACGGTTTTACATCAATATTTTGGTGGAATTGCTTAAGAACAAATACAAGCTTTATATTGCCAAAAGCGGAGAACAGGCTTTAAAAAGGATTTCCGATAACCGTCCCGATTTAATTCTGCTAGACATTATGATGCCTGAAATGGATGGCTATCAAACCTGCGCTGAAATCAAACAAAACCAGCAATGGAATAATATTCCCATTATATTTCTGACAGGAAAAACTGACCAGAATTCTGAAGAAAAAGCTTTTGAGGCGGGTGCAATTGATGTCATAAACAAACCCATTGCACCAGCCACACTATTATCAAGGTTAAATATTCATTTAACCCAGGCCCTATTATAGGGAATCTTATGTCCTCACCATTATTATTCCTCTTTCTTTTTTTATTTTCTAATCAGATTTTTTCAGCTACACAGCAAATCAGTTTAACTGAAGCTGAACAGGGCTGGCTAGAGAATCATCCAGTAGTTAATGTTGGCGTTAATCGCAATATGCCGCCCTTTGATTACGTTAAGGCTGGCAATAGCCATCAAGGCATAGCTTCGGACTATCTTAAATACTTATCTAAAGCACTTAACATTCAATTTAAAATAACAGCCGCTAGTTGGAAAAGCTTGGCCAATGGTGTTAAATCACATCAACTGGATATGCTGGCATGTGCTTCTAACACTAAAAAAAGCCGAAAATTTCTTAATTTCTCCAGACCTTACATAGAAACCGACCCCGTTTTCGTCACTCGAAGCAATCAGCCAGTCATCAACTCTCTCTCCGACCTGTCGGGCAAAACGATTGCATTACCCAGAAACGCTGATGTTCAGTCATTGCTAAAAAAAAGGTCGCAAAACATCTCTTTTCTGTTTGTAAACTCTTATCAGGAAGCTCTGCGGGCAGTTTCTTCAGGCACTGCAAACGCCTACCTAGGAAACATGACTGTAATTAGCCATTTTATAGAAAATAATCTATTGTCCAACCTCAGAATAGATAGCCGCTTATCGACAAGCCATTCAAACTTAGGCTTTGCCGTTAGTAAAGACCTGCCATTTCTGCACAGCATCTTGCAAAAAGGGCTTAATTCCATCCCTGCTAGCATAAGTCATAAAATCAAACAAAAATGGATCAATGCTGATTACAGTATTAGCAACCCTCCTTCAAAATTGCTAACGGCTAAAGAAAGCAAATGGCTGCAGACACATAAAAATATCAATATAGGGATTGACCCCGCCTGGGCACCGATTGAGTTTATTCATCCTCAAAAAAAAATATATCAAGGCATAGCTACCGAATATGTCAACATTATTGAAAACAAACTGGACATAAAAACACACTATAACGCCAATTTAAGCTGGGCTCAGGTGATTGAAAGAACCAGGGCAGGAGATATTGATGTGCTCCCGGCTGTATCAAAAACACCAGAGCGAGAAAAATACCTCAACTTTACTAAACCCTACCTTAAATTTCCCTATGTTGTTTTTACCCGTACTGATGCAGAGATAATTACCGGTATCACCGAGCTTATTGATAAAAAAATAGCTGTTGAAAAAAACTATGCCAATCACGAAATCCTTAAAGCTAAATTCCCTGAAATTGAATTGATACCAGTAGAAACAACTGAACAGGCATTATTAGCGCTCTCCGTAGGACAAGCCGATGCTTATATGGGCAACCTGGCAACAACCAGCTATATAATTTTACAGAAAGGCATAACCAACATTAAAGTTGCAGCTCCTACGCCTTTTAATAATGAAATAGCCTTTGCTGTACGAAAAGACTGGCCAGAAATGATCCCCATTATCCAGCAAATATTGGATGGCATTTCCCTGAAAGAGCAAAATGACTTCAAAAAAAAATGGTTTTCCATTCATTATGATTACAGCAAGGACTTTGATAATTCTTTAATATGGAAAATCATTGCTATTGGCGCCGTACTTTTCCTATTCTCTGGCCTTTGGCTGTGGCAAATGCGGAAACAGAAGGAAACGCTCCGGTTTAGTAAAGAACGTTTTAAACTGGCAATTGAAGCCTCCCAGGGTGGCCTATGGGACTGGAATATAAAAACGGATGAAGTATATTTCAGTCCCAGGTATTCAGAAATGCTGGGTTACCAGCCAAATGAACTGAAAAGCAGTCACCTCGCATGGGAGAACCTATTGCACCCTGATGATAAAAAAATAGCGTTACTTTTTGTAGACCAGCAGGTCGCTAACTGCAGCCAACATTATGAACATGAATTTAGACTGCGCCATAAGCTAGGGCATTATCTTCATATCCGCTCGATTGGTTCAATTATCTGTACAGGGAGAGGCAAGGCATTAAGGGCTTTAGGCATACAGCAAGATATAACTGAGCAAAAAAACACTCAAATTGCACTGGAACAGCAAAAATTAGCATTAGACGCTTCCGCTATTGTAGCGATGACGAATGTTAAAGGCATTATTACCTATGCTAACAATCAGTTTTGCAACATTAGCGGCTATAGCAGAGAAGAACTTATCGGCCAAGATCATCGACTTTTAAATTCTGGCGTTCACCCAGCTTCATTTTGGAGACGCATGTTTTTACAGGCATCAAAAGGTATTCCCTGGCGTCAGGAAGTCTGCAACAGAGCAAAAGACGGTTCTCTTTACTGGGTTGATAGCACCATACTTGGTCTATTCAATACACAAGGCCAGCTAGATCACTATATCGCCATTCGCACCGACATAAGCAAAAGAAAAGTTGCCGAACAGAAACTTAAACAACGAGAACAGCAGTTTAGTTCCCTCATCCATAATATTCCCAGTACATTCTACCAATATGTAGCTAATCCCAGCTGGTCTCTTTCCTTTATCACTGATGCCATTGAATCTATTAGCGGCTACCCTGCAAGCCTTTTTGTCAGCAGGCAAATGACATTGGCAGATATTACACACCCGGATGACAGCCACATTATTGGAAAAACAGTGCACAACGCCATAGAATCTCATTGTTCCTATGCCGTGGAATACCGCATTATTCATAAAGACAATTCAATTCTCTGGCTACATGATAAAGGCACGCCAATCTACGATGACAAAAACCGGCCTCTCTATCTGCAAGGCGCTATTTTTGATATTACAGCGAACAAACAGGCCGAACTTGAACTGGCAAAAGCCAAACAGAGCGCTGAACAGGCCAATCGCTTTAAAAGCGACTTTCTCTCCAACATGAGCCATGAAATACGTACCCCCATGAATGCTATTGTCGGCCTGGGGTACTTAGCAATGCAGACTGATCTTAGCTCGCAGCAGTGCGACTATATAAGGAAAATACAGAATGCCAGCCAATCGTTATTAACCATTATCAACGATATTCTCGATTTTTCTAAAATTGAGGCTGGAAAATTGCACTTAGAATCCGTCAACTTTCAATTAGACAGTATTTTTGAAAACTTGGGCGACTTATTTCGCCTATCCGCTGAAGAAAAAGATATTGAACTGGTTTTTAATATTAGCCCAAAAACGCCTATCAGTTTAATTGGAGACCCAACCCGTTTATCGCAAATTTTAAATAACCTATGCAGCAATGCTATTAAGTTCACTCATCAGGGGGAAATAAAAATATCAGTAAAGCCTATTGAAAAGTCTGAATCCAAAGCCATTTTAAAGTTTTCGGTGACAGATACAGGATGCGGGATTGCAAAAAATAAACAGCACCAGCTATTTGATTCTTTTTTTCAGACTGATACCTCTACTACACGCCTGCATGGCGGCACAGGATTAGGTTTGGCGATAAGCAAACAGCTGGTTGAAATGATGGACGGCTCCATTGGTATCAATAGCATAGAAGGACAAGGCAGTACTTTTTTCTTTTTTATAGAATGTGGCCTCGATCCCCAGCAACAAAGGCAGTTTGCATTGCCGCAGCCAGACCTGCGAGGCATTAGAGTGCTTATTGTTGATGACAACCTAAGCAGTCGCTATGCGCTTCGCAACCAGCTTGCTTCACTCTCCTTTAAAGTCACTGCCGTGGCTACTGCCGATGAAGCCTATTCTGCATTAAAAACAGCTGACAAATTATTTGACCTGATTCTAATGGACTGGTCCCTGCCCGGAACTAATGGCTTAGATGCCATTAGATATATTAAAGAGTCTCTTCATTTAAATAAAATTCCCGTCATTATGCTGGTGACAGCCAGTGCACAGGAGGCAGTAGCTAAACAGACTAAAAAAAATCATTTAGATGATTTTATCGTCAAACCTGTACCTCCTTCCACTCTATTTGACACTATTATAAAAGTTCTGCACCCTTCTGCACCCTCCAAACCTTCAGCGGTCAAAATAAAGCAGTCAGCCTTATCCGGTTCGGTTTTATTAGTTGAAGATAACAAAATTAACCAGCAAGTCGCGGAAGAATTGCTTAAATCTTTCGGGTTGAAAGTAAAAATTGCCATTAATGGATTGGATGCTGTTAAACAGATAACCCAGCAAACTGCCAGCATTGATCTGTTTGACCTGGTATTAATGGATATCCAAATGCCTGAAATGGACGGCATACAGGCAACCCAAATAATCAGAGCCAATCCCACCTATACAGATCTGCCCATTATTGCTATGACGGCTCATGCCATGGTTGGCGATAGGGATAAGTCTCTGACTGCCGGAATGAATGAACATATCACCAAACCCATAGATCCTGCAGAACTCTATAAGGTAATAAAACAATGGCTGCCACATCCAGGCGATGCTGACAGTCCTTTATTGGCAGAAACTGATGATGCATCTCTACCGCCTATTATTTCAGAAAACATTGATATGGCGTGGGGAATTGAACGAATCGGAGGAAATAGCAAACTATTCGGCAAACTGCTGAAGGAATTCTTCCAGGATCATCAAAATGATGTCCGATTACTGCTGCAGGCTTTTGATCAAAATCAGCCTGAAGCCGCCAAACGCATTATCCATACAGTAAAGGGAGTGTCCGGCAATATTGGCGCCCACAAACTGTACCAGAAATCAGCCAAACTAGAGCAGGCAATTGATTCAGAACAGGACCATTCTGAAGAGCTAACTCAATTCACCCGAGCATTTAGCCATTTAATGTCTGAACTTGATCAGTTTAATAGTCAGCAACAGCCCATACAGCAAACAATTTCTGAATTATCTGACAAACAGCTAAGCGAACAGGTAAAAAAATTATGCACATTGCTTAATGAAGGTGATGCCGATGCGATTAATCTATTAATCACTTTTCAGGAAGTTTTATCTAAATATTCTGCAGACAAAGCGCTAACGCTTCGACAGGCTATCGAAGATTATGACTTTGAACAGGCGCTTGTCATCCTAAAAGAAATATGCCGTAAGCTAAAGATTACCATCACTTAGTTAATAAATCACACCTGTAAATACCGCTTTACTTATTAACTCTTTCGAGCTTAAAATCTAGCTTAATTATAAAATTAACGCCACCTTCAGTGACCCAGTTCCTTGGATTACAGAGACACTGCTTATATCATACTGTTTGCACGGAATTTTATATTCTTCAATCCAGCATTGATAGATTACTGCTTTTTACTCAGATAATAATATGTCTAAAGACACTATTTTAATAGTAGATGATGAACGGTTCTTTTGCAGTTTATTAGAAGATATTCTTAAAGATGATTATCAGACAATAATTGTATATGACAGCAATAAAACCATAGAAGCTCTAAGCAAACACCCCGTCGATTTAATTCTGCTCGACATCATCATGCCTGACAGTAATGGCTACGAGGTCTGTAAAACAATAAAAAGCAATGAACTTTATCGTGACCTCCCAGTTATCTTTCTTTCAGCTAAAAATGAAATGGAAGATGAAATTAGAGGGTTTAACCTAGGCGCTGTTGATTATATTACCAAACCTATCAGTCCTCCCATTGTCAAAGCTCGAATTTCGACGCATATCGCCCTGGCTAAAGCGACCAAAAAATTGCAGAGGCATACTCATGAGCTTGAACAGCTAGTATCTCAGCGTACGGAAAAGCTTACTCAGGAAATATCAAAAAAACAGGAGATATATGAAAAACTACACTATTTAGCTAATTATGACCAGCTAACATTACTCCCTAACAGAAACCTGTTTAACGAGCGTCTTGCCTACGCATACGAACTGGCGAAACGTAATAATAGCTCTTTTTGCCTGTTGCTTATCGATCTAGACCGTTTCAAATACGTCAACGATTCGCTGGGACATCATATTGGCGACTTAGTGCTGGAACAGGTTGCCCAGCGCCTATCAGCCTGTGTACGGGGTGTTGATATGGTAGCTAGGCTTGGCGGAGATGAGTTTACAGTTACCTTAACAGAATTAAAGTTTAGGGAAGATGCCGCCATCGTTGCTGAAAAAATTATAGCGGACATTGCCCAGCCTTTCGAAATACATGGCCAAATGATTCATATCGGCTGCAGCATCGGAATTTCTAGCTTTCCTGACGATGGAGAGGATTTACACTGTATGCTAAAAAATGCTGATATGGCAATGTATGCGGTTAAAGAAAAAGGCAAAAATGCTTATGCCTTTTTCTCCCCAGAGATGAGAAAGCATGCAAATCATCGAATTGAACTAGAAGAAGATTTGTATAAAGCATTAGCAAATAATGAAATCTATCTTCATTACCAGCCTATCATAAACCTGAAAACTAAAAATATTTGTGCTGTTGAAGCCCTATTGCGCTGGAAACACCCAAAACATGGACAAATAGCTGCAGATAAAATTATCTCTATTGCTGAAGATAGCAGTCTAATTATAAAAATAGGAGAATGGGTTCTAAACAAAGCTTGTCAGCAATTATCTTTATGGCATTCTCAGGGATATACCTTTCTAAATATTGCCATTAACATGTCTGCCCGCCAATTTGACAGGAAAAATGATAGTGTAGCTTTAATAAAAAAAATGTTTGATCAATATCAAATACCTAAGCATTCTATTCATTTAGAAATAACTGAAAGTTTAATGCAAAAGGACACTAACTTCATTTTAGAGATTCTATCCGATCTAAAAAAAATTGGCATATTGCTTTCGATTGATGATTTTGGCACGGGCTATTCATCACTTAGTTTCCTGAGCAAATTCCCTGTTGATTTTTTAAAAATTGATCACTCATTTTTAAGAGACCTTAGTCTAGAATCAAAAAATAACATTTTGATAAAAGCCATTATTGCTATGGCACAAAGTTTGAATCTGACTGTGATCGCAGAAGGTATCGAAACTGGAGAACAGCTTTCATTTTTACAGCAGCAAGGATGCAACCAGGCTCAGGGCAATTATTTTAGTTCGCCCATTTCGGCTAGTGAAATTGAGAAAATGTTAAGAGCTGAGGCAAGGTTAAACCTAAATTAATCAGTTGAACGCTTAGTTTAACTGTAACTTGTTAAATAAACAGTAAAATCCAGTTTTTAACTATTCACCAGATGGGGGAGTGTATTTCGCTTCATGGTTTCTTTCGACTTTCACTTCAGTTTTCCACCTTCAAAACCTAGCTGTTTCCATGCTTCAAAAAGCACAATAGAGACTGTGTTAGAAAGGTTTAAACTTCTGCTTTCCGGCTTCATTGGTAAGTACAGCTTTAAATCTTGCTGGTGCTGGTGTAAAAAACTATTCGGGAGCCCTCTGGTCTCAGGTCCAAACATCAAAGCATCTCCATCCTGATAGGCGACATCTGCATAGTTAGCTGATCCTTTAGTCGTTAAAGCAAATAGTCTATTGGGGTTTGCCTTTTCAACATAATCCGTCAATGAGGCATACTGATGTACATTCACCCACTCGTGATAATCCAGACCGGCTCTGCGAAGTTTTTTATCATCCAATTCAAAACCTAAAGGATGAATCAAATGCAATTGTGCGCCCGTGTTGGCGCACAACCGAATAATATTGCCCGTATTAGCCGGGATTTCTGGCTCATATAAGACAACATTTATCATGCCAACAACTTATTTGGAGGCATCAACTGCTTTCAAACCCCAAATATCATCAGCATATTCAGTGATAGTTCTGTCTGTTGAAAACTTACCGCTAGCAGCCGTATTAAGGATGCTCATCTTAGTCCAGTGCTCCTTATCTCTATATGCTTCATTAACCCGTTCCTGCGCATCAATATAGCTACGGAAATCAGCAATGGTCATCCACGGGTCATTAGCACTTCTAAGCGAGCCAATAATATCGTCAAAAATGCCCTGTTCAAACTGATTAAAATAGCCCGTTTCCAGCAATTTCATAACGGCTTTCAGGTCCTCATCTTCCTCAATCATTGCACCGGGATTGTAGTGACTTCTTAAATCTTCAACTTCATTTTCCGTTAACCCGAATAAGAAAAAGTTTTCTTCACCCACCTCTTCACGAATTTCAACATTCGCACCATCTAATGTACCGATTGTTAAAGCGCCATTCATCATAAATTTCATGTTGCCAGTACCTGAGGCTTCTTTTCCGGCCGTTGAAACCTGCTCAGACAGGTCTGCACCCGGACAAATTTTCTCCATTGCAGACACACGATAATTTGGCAAGAAAACTAGTTTTAATTTATCGCCAACATCAGGGTCAGTGTTAATGACATTAGCTACATTATTAATTAACTTAATAGTTTTCTTGGCCATTGCATAGCCAGGTGCAGCTTTTCCCCCAATCAGGACACAGCGGGATACCCAGTTTTTTGTATCGCCTTTCTTGATTCGGTTATATAAATGGATAACGTGCAGAACATTTAATATTTGACGCTTATACTCATGTATCCGTTTAACTTGCACGTCAAACAGGGCATCGACAGTCAGCCCCAGATCGTAACCCAACTCTTCTGATTTATAGTCAATCAGACGCTGCTTGCTGGACTGCTGCAATGCAAACCATTTTTTCCTAAAAGCAGCTTTTTCTGCATGAGGTTTAAGCCTCTCAAGCTGAGATAAATCTGTTACCCAGCCATCACCAATTGTTTTGGTGATCAATTCAGCCAACTCGGGGTTACAGGCGGCCAGCCAGCGTCTTGGTGTGACACCATTGGTTTTATTATTGAATTTATTAGGCCATAACTGGTAAAAATCATTAAACAGACCATCTACCAATAACTGTGAATGCAATGCTGCAACGCCATTAATAGAGAAACTGCCAACAATTGCCAAATAGGCCATTCTGACCTGTTTATCATGTCCTTCTTCAATAATTGACATTCTAGCTAAACGTTCGGTATCTCCGGGCCACTTCTCTGAAACTTCTGCCATAAAATGTGCATTAATTTCAAAAATTATTTCCATAATGCGTGGCAATAAATGCTGCATCAGGCTAACCGACCATTTTTCCAATGCTTCCGGCAATAAGGTATGGTTAGTATACGCCATGGTATGACGGGTAATTTCCCACGCTTCATCCCAGCCTAAGCCATGTTCATCCATCAATAAACGCATCAGCTCAGCAATTGAAATGCTGGGGTGCGTATCATTTAGCTGAAAACAGTTCTTCTCTGCAAAATGGGTGAAATCGGTGCCATGCCGCCCAACCCAGTTGGCTACTACATCCTGCAGACTAGCTGATGCCAGTAAATATTGCTGCTGCAGCCTCAATACCTTGCCATTTTCATTAGCATCATTGGGATACAGCACCATGGTAATGTTTTCCGCAGTATTTTTTTCTGCAACCGATTCCGCATACGCTCCAGCATTAAACTCCTGCAGATCAAACTCTTCGGTCGCTTCTGATTTCCATAGGCGCAATGTATTGACCGTTCCATTTTGATAGCCAGGGATAGGCGTATCATAGGGCACTGCTAGTACATCATTAGTATTTACCCAAACAACCTTTTCCCTGCCATTTTCATCTATATGTCTTTCTGTATGACCACCAAATTTAATACGTACGGTATATTCCGGACGTTCAATTTCCCAGACATTGCCATTACGCAGCCAATGATCCGGTTTTTCTATTTGCTCTCCATTTTCAATCCCCTGCGCAAACATTCCGTACTCATACCGCAAACCATACCCTGTGACAGGTAGCTGTAGAGTAGCACAGCTGTCTATAAAACAGGCTGCTAACCGACCTAGCCCCCCATTTCCTAACCCCGCATCCGGCTCACTGTCTATCAGTTCTTCAAGATCCAAGCCTAAATCATACAGCGATTTATCTACGGTTGTGGTAATGCCTAAATTCAGCATCGCATTGCTAAGCGTTCTTCCCATCAAAAATTCCATTGAAATATAGAATGCTTTTTTACAGTCCTGCTCCCTATAGGAATTGTAGGTTTTTTTCCAGCGTTCTATCAATCGGTCACTAACCGCTAAAGAAAGTGCTTCATACGCATAATGCGGCGAACGGCATAATTCATCTCGTCCTAAGCGATGGCTATAATATCTTTTAAAATCAGCAATAAAATCTTTTTTATCCATCCCTAGGTCAGGAAGTTTGGTGATATTCTGTTTTGGCTTACTTTTTGTAAAAGTTCTATTCGGCATGATATTTACTATTTCTACTCTTAAAATTAATTTTTAGCGTAAACAATGACTTGGGTTTCTTATTCTCATGCTCTGTGTACTATGACACATAGAGCCCTATTGACCGGTCCGTGTATCCCATTGTTAAAAATGGGGTAAAAAAAACGTTAGGTCAATTTTCCATGGCACTGCTTATATTTTTTCCCAGAACCACAGGGACAAGGAGAATTACGCCCTACTTTTTTGCCTTCTCGTACAAAAGGCTGGTCTTCATTTTCCTTCTGCTGGGGTTCAGTGTGCTCTTCAATTGGGTCGGCTTCGGCATGTTCATAATGCATTTCCTGCGGAGCCTGTCTTTGCTGATCAATTGCTTCAGCATCTTCCTCCTGAGCAACCTGAACTTTTGCAAGAATGCCAACTACTTCATATTTAATGTGATCAAGTAAACTGGTAAACATATCAAATGCTTCACGCTTAAATTCCTGCTTAGGGTCTTTTTGAGCATAGCCTCTAAAATGGATGCCCTGTCGCAATGAATCCATTGCGGCCAGATGTTCTTTCCAGCTGTTATCAAGCACTTGCAACATCACCGACTTTTCAAAATGACGCATCACCTCCGGCGATGATAGTTCCTCCTTAGCTTTGCTGGCTTTTTCCAATTCATCCACAATAAATTGGCGCAAATCACTTTCTTGAAAAGCTTTATCTTTATCCAGCCTATCCTTTAAAGGCAAATCCACCAGATATTCTAGCGCCAGGTGCTCTTCCAACCCTTTAACATCCCATTGTTCCTCCATTGTTTTTGCAGGAATATATTTAGTTACCACGTCATTCAGCACATCCTGGCGTATATCGCTGATCATTTCACTAATGTCTTCCGAAGCCATTAACTCATTTCGATGCTCATAAATCACTTTACGCTGATCATTAGCCACATCGTCATAAGCCAGGATTTCTTTACGCTGATCAAAGTTTCGCCCTTCCACTTTGGTCTGTGCATTTTCTATTGCCCGAGTCACCCAGGGATGTTCAATTGCTTCGCCTTCTTCCATCCCTAAAGACTTCATTAGTTTCGAAACGCGCTCAGATGCAAATATTCGCATTAAGTCATCTTCCAATGATAGGTAAAATCGTGTTGAACCAGGGTCTCCCTGTCGTCCAGAACGCCCTCTCAATTGATTATCAATTCGGCGGGATTCATGCCTTTCTGATCCGATGACATGTAATCCACCGCTAGCCAGTACTTGCTGATGTCTATCTAGCCAGGCACCGCGTACTTTTTCTTTTTCAGCATCAGAGGCATCTTCACCCAGGGCTATTAACCCAGCCTCCATATTTCCACCTAAGACTATATCTGTTCCACGCCCGGCCATATTTGTTGCAATAGTCACGGCACCAGGCATACCGGCATTCTCGACAATATGAGCTTCACGCTCATGCTGTTTAGCATTAAGTACTTCGTGCTTAATATTTTGCTGCGTTAAAATGTCAGCAATAATTTCTGAATTTTCAATTGACGTAGTACCCACTAAAACAGGCTGCTTGCGCTCAACACAGTCTTTAATATCTGCTACAACTGCCTGATACTTTTCAGCTTTAGAAAGATAGACAGAATCCCCTTTATCATCACGAATCATATCTCTATGAGTAGGAATAACGACCACTTCCAACCCATAAATCTTATTTAATTCAAACGCTTCTGTATCCGCAGTCCCTGTCATCCCTGACAGTTTTTCATATAGGCGAAAATAGTTTTGAAAAGTTATTGAAGCCAGGGTCTGATTTTCATTTTGAATGGTCACGCCTTCCTTTGCTTCAATAGCCTGATGCAATCCATCTGACCAGCGCCTACCCGTCATCATTCTGCCTGTATTCTCATCAACAATAATGACTTCATTATTTCTGACAACATAGTCGACATTTTTATGAAACAGCACATGGGCTCGCAATGAAGCACCCAAATAGTGCATTAATCGAATATTGGCCGCATCATACAATGTGGCACCCTGATCCATCATCCCAAGTTCGACCATTAGCTGCTCAACTCTCTGATGGCCCTGCTCGGTCAAATGAATCTGCTTGCTTTTTTCATCAACCAGATAGTCACCTGGCATTTTTTCCTGTTCTTCCTTATCTTCTACAATTTCCTGCGCAGTTAAAAGTGGCGCAATTTCATTTGTTTTAAGATAAACCTCAGTACCTTCTTCTGTAGGCCCAGAAATAATAAGCGGTGTTCTGGCTTCATCAATAAGAATTGAATCCACCTCATCAATAATGGCAAAGTTCAATCCGCGCTGTACTTTTTGCTCCATGCTAAAAGCCATATTGTCACGCAGATAATCAAAGCCAAATTCATTATTAGTACCATAGGTAATATCAGCGGCATAGGCATCTTTACGTTCCTGATGCCCTAAATCATTAATAATGACGCCTACTGTCAGCCCTAAAAAGTTATACAGTCTGCCCATCCATTCTGCATCCCTGGATGCCAGGTAGTCATTAACTGTTACAATGTGGACTCCTTCTCCAGGCAAAGCATTTAAGTAGGCCGCCAGCGTTGCCATTAGCGTCTTACCTTCTCCCGTTTTCATCTCAGCAATTTTGCCGTCATTTAGAATCATGCCTCCAATCATCTGCACATCATAATGACTCATGCCAAAGACACGCTTTGATGCTTCTCTGACTGCTGAAAATGCTTCTGGAATCAAATCATCCAGCTTGACACCCTGCTCTAGGCGCTGACGAAATTCCTGAGTTTTTGCTTTTAAAGCATCATCAGACAGATTTTCATATTCAGCAGTTAAGGCATTAACCTTATTGACCAATGCCCGTTTTTTCTTTACGTTCCTGTCATTACGACTTCCAACAACTAATTTGACCAGCTT
Source organism: Methylomonas sp. (assembly GCA_026988155.1). GTDB lineage: Bacteria > Pseudomonadota > Gammaproteobacteria > Methylococcales > Methylomonadaceae > QPIN01. The sequence goes on from JALSLW010000068.1 coordinate 58,773, forward strand.
ACCAAACATGCTTATTTTCCGATGAGATTTCGTGAGATTTTATTAAAAAAACCGTTTATTATATACCGTATATATAGCTCATTACCAGATAATCAAAAAATATCCGGCACTTAAAATTACCATAACCTTTCAACCTAAAAAACTAAAGGCACACTGCTTCTAGCACAAGCCATTATTTTTCTATATTTTACTGCGGTATACTTCAAAAAAACTGACTAATACAGTTCCTATCTTCAAAATATGACCCCATATAGAGCAGATTATTTATTTAAAGATGATTTATGCCAAATGTCCCCATAAATCATATGCATCTGCCTCCTCCAACTTTACATCAACAAACTCACCCACTTTCAAATGTACGGCACCATCAATATAAACTTGGCCATCGATTTCAGGTGCATCGGCTTTACTTCGTGCAACCGCACCCTCTTCAACCACTTCATCAATCAGTACCGTTTCTATCTTACCCACTCTAAGCTGCAACCGTTCCTCACTAATCGCTGCCTGGTGAGCCATAAAACGCTGCAGCCGTTCTTGCTTCACCTCTTCTGGCACGGGACTGGGCAACTCATTGGCTGCTGCCCCTTTTACGGGTGAGTAGGCAAAACATCCTACTCTATCCAGTTTCGCTTCAGTCAAAAAATCCAGCAGCCCCTCAAATTCCTGTTCAGTTTCCCCAGGGAAACCAACAATAAAAGTGCTGCGCAGGGTAATATCGGGACAGTCACTTCGCCAGGCCAAAATTCGCTCCAAATTATTTTCTGTGGCAGCGGGTCTTTTCATCAATTTAAGAATACGGGCATTAGCGTGTTGAAAAGGGATGTCCAGATAAGGCAAGATTTTTCCTTCAGCCATTAAAGGGATTACTTTATCCACGTGGGGATAAGGATAGACATAATGCATTCTCACCCAAATACCTAAATCACCCAACGCTTCCGCCAAATCATAAAACCGGGTATTTAAATAATGCCCCTTCCAGTTCCTGGCCTGATATTTCAAATCCAATCCATAGGCACTGGTATCTTGAGAAACAACCAGCAACTCCTTTACTCCTGCATTTGCCAGGTTTTCCGCCTCCAGCAGCACCTGATCAATTGGACGACTAACTAAATCCCCCCGCATTGAAGGAATAATGCAAAAAGTACAGCGATGATTACAGCCTTCAGATATTTTCAGATATGCATAATGATCAGGAGTTAACTTGATCCCCTGAGGCGGCAAAATGTCGTTAAATGGATTATGAATAGGCGGCAAATGCTTATGTACAGCCGCTACTACCTCATCCGTCGCGTGAGCACCAGAAATACTCAATACTTTTGGATGACGCGTTCTAATCTCATCCTCTCTTGCCCCCAAACAGCCTGTCACAATGACTTTACCATTTTCAGCCAGGGCCTCACCAATGCTATCAAGCGACTCTTCTACTGCAGCATCAATAAAACCGCACGTATTGACAACAACAATATCGGCATCCTGATACGTTGGAGACACTTGATATCCTTCCGTCCTTAATTTAGTGATAATCTGCTCACTATCAACCAAAGCTTTAGGACAACCCAGACTTATAAATCCAACACGGGGATCACTCATTACAGACTCTCAAACTATTATCAAAATGGAGCATAGTCTATCAAATACCCGTTAATGAGACGACAAATGAATATTATTGACGCATGCCTAGGGCAGTTTGATGAAATAAAATTACCTAGATTACAAAGAAATTTTGCTTCAGGTCAGGCCATATCAAGAGACACGCAGGGAGATTGGAAACTCCATCTGTCATTAAAAAGAAACAGGTTACCGTGCTTGATCCAGAAGAAACACTGTATTTATTGTTTTTTTTCGAGACTCTAGAATCACCACGCGGGCATGGCAGTTTAAATAATCGTTGAAAAAACTACAGCCAGGGCTTCACAAAGAACAGTTATTCATTTACACATCAATTCCGTACTTATTAAATAATGCATATAGTGTGGGCCTAGTAACACCTAAAAGCTTTGCCGCATTGGAGACATGATTATTTGTATATGCAAGCGCCCTTTTTATTGCATTTGTTTCCGCCACTTCCCTTACTTTTTTCAAATTCAGAGGAATTTCTTCTTCAGCAGCCTGAGCCAAATCTAAATCCTTAGAGGTTAAAACGTTATCGTCTGCCATGATAACCGCCCGCTTAATTTTATTTTCTAACTGCCTAATATTGCCAGGCCATTGATAACTCTCTATTACCTGTGCTGCTTCTTCAGTAAACCCCTTAATTTTCTTCCCATTTTCATCACTAAATCGTTTTAATAACGCTGTTGCAATAACAATTGCATCACCATCTCTTTCTCTTAAAGGTGGAATATTGACTGTTATTTCATTAATTCGATAATATAAATCTTCTCTAAACAGGCCATCCTCAATTGCCTTTTGAATATTTTGGTGAGTCGCACAAATTATTCGCACATCTACAGGAATTGCAGTGGGCCCTCCCAGCCGCTCTATCGTTCTTTCCTGAATAAATCTTAATAGTTTCGCCTGCAATGAAAAAGGCAGATCGCCTATCTCATCTAAGAAAAAGGTACCGCCTTCTGCATATTCTATTTTTCCTATCGTTTGTTTTGTAGCACCCGAAAATGCGCCTTTTTCATATCCGAACAACTCACTCTCTAATAAATTCTCCGGAATGGCGGCACAATTGACAGCTACAAAAGGTTTGTCGGCGCGATTGCTTAAACCATGTATTGCTTTTGCCAAAACTTCCTTACCGGTACCGCTTTCGCCCAATAGCAAGGTTGTTACATTTGTCGGTGCAATTTTTTCTATCATTTTTGATAGGTTTTGCATCTTTTCACTGGTTGCAATAATCCCTTTTAGAGGTTCTTCTGAATTTTTCTGTAGGTTTACATAATCCTTTTCTAACTGATCTAACTGGAAAGCTCTTGCTATGATTAAGCTTAAAACATCTAAATCCACTGGTTTTTGATAAAAATCATATGCACCCATTGCGACTGCTTTGATTGCATTATCTCTTTCATCATTCCCTGTAACCACAATCACTTTTGTTGCAGGTGCCAACAATAAAATTTCTTTTAATGTTGCAAGTCCTTCACTAGCATTTGCGGTGTCTGGCGGCAAACCAAGATCTAAGGTAACAACACTGGGCATAAATCGCCTCAAAGCAGTAATAGCTTCTTCTCTGTTACCTGCTATAACGGTTTGATAACTGTCAAAACTCCATTTTAGCTGTTTTTGTATCCCTGGATCATCTTCTACTATAAGCAGTACTTTTTTTGTATCCATTTTCTCGGCTGGCTTTTTTGTCTGGTGAGTGTATTTAATATGCTTATTCTGAGATTAGTACATTTTTTCCACATCACCCGAAAAATTTCGCGACTACGGTAACACTCTTCAAATATAACCGTTATATTCAGCCTATTATCATGCAATCTTAAATAATCAGACTGCTTTTGGTAACAATAAGATAAATACCGTGCCTTCACCCACTTTACTAATAACGTCAACGCGCCCTGATTGTTGCAAAATATATTCCCGGGCTTCATACACACCAATCCCCATACCTGCATTTCCCTTTGTAGTATCAAACGGCTTAAATAGTCGCTGCTGAATGAATTTTTCATCCATGCCAGTGCCCGTGTCAATTATTTTCACCACAATTTCATTATCTGTCTGGGATATTTCTATTTGGACCTGCCCACTGTCATCTGTAGCCTCTTGTGCATTTTGCACCAAATGCCCAAGAATAGCCGTTATCTTTTCTTTCTCCGCAAAAACCCAATATTCCCTGTTATCTTTTTTGATGGTGACTGATGGTTTATTGGATGATTGCTGTATAGCAACATCTTCTACCACTATCGCCAAATCAATCTTTGTTTGATTTTTTTCCTGGCTATTCCCTTTTTTCAATTGCCCAAGCAAATGATCTATCTTTTTCACCACATTTTCTAAAGTTTCTATGGAATCATCAATAAACTCAGGGTTTCTTTTATGTTTTTCTGAATTTGTTACAATTAACGATATTTGCGCAACTAAATTTTTAAGATCATGCACTAAAAATGCTGAAAAACGATTATAAGCCTCAAACTGCCTAGCGCGGCTTAAATCTTCACTTATTTGAGTTAAAGCATGCGCATTTGCCAGTTGCATTCCCGTTGTTTTTAATAAATCGTGATCCTCCCAATCAATTTGTCTCGGAACTCGAGGCTTAGTGAGTACGACAAACGCATTCAATTCATTTTTTTGAAATAATGGAACAATTAGCCAGATATCTTCAAATTCTGCATGCCATTTATCCAAATTCAGACCAGCATAAATATCAGGATCATTAAAAAACTCTACAAAATCAATAACCCATTGTTTTTTTATCAGAAATTCTATTAAGGGGTCTCTTTTATTGACCAAAGGCCTGGTATGTTCGCCTAAATTTTGTTCGGCAACAAAGTAATAATCTCCCTGCTCATTTTTTACCCATAAACCTCCCCCCGAGCTATCAACAATATCAGCCATTGTTTTAACTATCAAGCTTGACAAGTCATCTAATGTATCAAGCTCTGCAATTTTTTTACTCAAATTTATCCATTCATCTCTGTAATCATAGCGGTGCTGAAAAAAATGCTTGCTAAAAAAAACTTTTGCCAGAGCCCGTATTTTTCCTGATACAAAAAAAACCAGCAACAGTACAATGGCTAAAATGATAAAGCTTATCTGAGCAAATGCCCCCCAACTGCCTCCATATATTTTTATATAATACCCAGCTAAAGACATAATTAGCAGATACAACCCTGCTCCTAGCAGCACAGTACTATGAAAAATAACTTTATTGGAGACTTGAACTTTTAACTGTTCTGTACTGATTCTATTTAATGAAATAGCAAGTAACGGTACACCCAGCATATTAATAAAGCCCCTTACCTCCCAAAGCAAAGTGTCCAATGTATTAAATAGCAAAGATTTACTGTAAAGAATAAAATCAAAAGCAAAAATCAATGCCAATCCTAAGCAGAGAAATTTGATCGCCCATCGCTGCTCTTGCATGGCATTGCGATAAAGTTGCTCGACTAGTATTAATCCAATAAGTGAAAACCCGATATGAACAAAAGGGCGAAAATCAAAACCTACTATTTGTTGCATTTGGTAACGTAAGCTCGGAATAAGCTCCAGCACAACGATACAGATAATCAGAGTAATGAATGTAGGAGCCTGCCAAGAAGTTCTTAATAAATGATATAAATCATCAAACTGCTGTTTTGAAATCAATACACTAAGAAAGAAGAACCATGCTAGGTTTCGCAGCGACTCTATAGGAAAAATATCCTGAATATAAAAAGACCCATCCTGTATAACAAAGACAGTATAAGCAGCCCAAATGATGCTAAAGGAAAAAGTGATAATGCTGGCAACTCCAAATACGCTCTTATTGATGCGCAGAAGCGAAAAGCCCAGTAAAAAAGTATAAGCGGCTGCCGATGAGGCATAGCTATATAGAGCAAAAGTTTCCAATTATCTTTCCCCTTGTTCTATTAAAATTCTACTTACGACCGGTTAAGCCCACCGAATGGCGTAGAGTGGTCTCTCACCCATGACTGACAACTGAATAAATAATAGCTATATGACCTCTCTACACTGCAGGAAAGGAGCAAAAGACATGCTTGCCAAATAATTCAGTCGTACTTTGCTATATTGGGTTTAATCTTAGTAAATCAGTTAAGCACGGGATTGAAGGTAAATCTGAGCAAAAAAAATCAAAGAGTCGCTCGAAAATAATGGCTTTTGTTCTTATTGAGAGCAATTCTGTAGGTTTTTCATAAAACCTTGAAGTAAAACCCCTCATCCACCTTAAGCATATTATTTAGCAAGTTACAGCTGAACTTTGCGATCACCTGATGTTTTTAGATTTAACCATTGCTCTAGCCAGTTTATTAGCTGTTTCCTCGCAAGTTCAGGTCTATTTGGGTGGGCCTCAATAACTGCAACATTAATGTATTCTGGGGATGAATCTAGCATCAATAGTTTCTTCAATTGCAACAGTTTCGCTACATAGTCATTTGAAGTATTTTTTTCACCAATACGATACCAGCGGATCGTCAATAAATCCGAATCTTTTCCTCTCAATATTGCCTCATCTGCTATAAAACGCCCCTCACTTAAACGCCCAACGGCCAAAGAACTTCTATCAACTATTTTCCAGTTTTCATCTTTGTTCGAAAGCAACTTATTTTGTGAATTTACCAGCTCGCCGCCACCTTGAGTTTCTTTTCCAAAGCTTGCTTGGTACAAAGCAACAACAACCCCCTGTTTGGTAAAATAATTGATTGATTCTTGCTCTACATTTTTAAAATCAGCTTGCCACTTCCAATCAACATCAGTCGTTTTTTTCCATCCTTGCTCTTCTATTCCAGAAAAATCATTCTGGATACTGGACTTCATGGATTGATTTGACAGCACAGCGGACCCAATAGGCCAAATGCTATAAGATAATGCTATGATTACAATAGGTATAAATACCTGTGAACCCTTTTCAACGTTTCCTTTTTTTTCTTGTGCTGCAATGGGCTGCTCATCCGCTATAAACTTTTCTCTTGGAGGGTCTCTCCAAAAAGACCCAACGTAGAATAAAATCAGCATAACCAATCCAAAAAACAATCCACCATAAATTAAATGATCAACCCCTACAGCAAGCGTCATGCCACTAAAATGGCCTATCATGACTATTAAATAAGCCCTGAAGCCATTGGCAAAAACAGGAACAATAATGGATAGCAAAATAAACAGGCATCGCTTCCAGGCATATTGGTATGTCAAATAGGCATAGACAATGCCTAACGTTATAGATGAAATTAGGTAATTAATCCCGCTGCATGCTTGAACAACTGACCAGTCCCCTGATATTAAAGAAAAATGCAGACCTTCTCGGTAAACAGACATTCCTGTTAAACGAATAAGCCAAACAGTGAATGTTGCCGTAAATTCCATTAATATCGGTACTAGCTCTTCTCCTACAGGAACCATAAGGAATAGAAACATCAATGGAAAAATCAAACTTTTGCTAACATTATTCCCTAATACCAACCATAGGCCACTGACTAACATAGCAACAGTTGCAAACTGTTTAATCACCTGAATATGGCTAAGGTCGGCTAACAGCCACAGAAAACCGCTGATTAAAATAGCCGTAATTATTTTCCAGTTAACTTCAGGCTCTAGAGTAACTAAATAATCTCTTTGTGTCCAAATTAGCCACAGAAAAATGGGAATAATGACAAAGCCATGGGTAAACGTACTGGAGCGATACCAAATTTCAACCATGGAAACCCAGCTATCATAAAAAAAAATAAATGATAAAAAACTGACCATTAATAATAAAATAATGGTTTTTTTCCAATTATCAGGAATATTTTTAATCATCGGGTGCATATTTACTTTACCTGCCAGTTTCCAGCTTATTGGGTTTACTGCAGAAACACTGTATACAGGCATCTCTACGGCTTAACTATTAACCAAGATCCTTAGCTAACCACGGCCCTACAATTTGGCTCACCGATAATGGCAACCGTTTCCATGCCGCAATAAATATCTGATATTTAGGGTTTAAAGGGTTTATATCTGGAATACTGTCTGCCTTTACTAGGTGAAATTCATAATAAAGCGGTTTAGGTTCAAATCCCCAATGCTTTTTAAAACGATAAGAGCCTGTTCCTTCTTTACTTCTGCCGTAATCAAAAATCTTGATTCCTTTTGCTACTGCACGACGCATAACCTCCCAGTACATAAAATCATTTCCCTGTACAGATCTGGCATTCTGAGTACCGCCTCCATAATAAGGCAGCACTTCATCTTTAAAATAAAAATTCATTACGCTTGCAATCAATTGTCCCTCTTTGTTAACAACCGTCAATATCTCACATTGCTCTTTAAAGACCTGTTTCAAAATCGAAAAGTATTTTTTCGCAAAGACGGGCGTTCCAAGATTCCTTACACTTTCTGAATATGCCAGGTAAAAACGATCTATCTCTTGGTCTATCTCACTGTTAAGACCAGCTTTTATGCCTTTTCTTATTACTGCACGCTGTTTTCGTGGAATTGCAAGCATATTTTTTTCTTCATCCTCATCCAGCTCTTTTCTGAAAGTGACATAAAGTTCTTTGTAGGGACGATCAGGCGTAGTCTGTGTTCTATTTCTCATTTCTAGATAATCAACCCCCAGTTCTGCAGCTAACTCACACGCTTTTTTATCAAGTTCAGCGTAGGACTCTTCATCATCGGCAACAACACCGCCATAAACGCAAAATGCACAAGAGCTTAAAGAGTTGCCAAAAAGCATGCTTTTCACATGAACTAAAGGCAAAATTCCCGTTATTTTTCCTTGTTTTTCCACATATAAAAAATATGTTTTATGGCCAAATGCCTTTTCTATGACTTCCTTCCATCCTGCTTTATGAAAAAAGGTCGCTAAAGAAGAATTTTCAACAAATCCATCCCATTCTGTTACCGAAGAATTATCTAATGTTTTAATCATTTATACTTTATAAAATAAATTAGGTGAAACAAACCATTGTTTAAGCTAAAATCTTAGGCAATTGGAAATAAATAACCCATCCATATTGCTTGCCATACTGCTTTAGCAACTTTTAGAAACATCTCTGTAATAACTGTTATTTGTTAATAAATACATTTTCCATAGTATCCCAGTTAAAATCTGCTAGTAGATTGCGAATCCTGGATTCCATTTTATTTAGATTCAGGTAATGCCTAAACTTAGTTTTAAAATTAAGACCTTCTTGCCTAGGCTGATCTGGATCAATTTCCCATGGGTGACAATAAAAAATTGCGGCCTGGTTATCTGAGTTGATTTTAGAAAAAGCCCACTTTGAAAATAGATAGGGATAAAACCTGAAAAATCCCCCTCCGCCACAAGGCATGTTTTTCTGTCCAATTTTTACTGTTGTTATCGGTATTTCTAAAAAATCAGATTTTTCTATGGGTTTATAGCAAAAACGAGGAGCATCTGGAATACCATATAAATCATGTTTCACAGGATAAACACTGGAACTGTATTTAAATCCTTCTTCTGCCAAGATATCATGCGCCCATAGATTGTTCGAGTTAATAGAATAGCTGGCTGCTCGATAGCCCTTTAGCTCTTTCCCGGCAAGGTCTTCCAATATTTTTTTTGTTTTAACAATATCTGCCCTAAATTGATCCGGTGTCTGTTCAGTTACTCTGACATGCTCATACCCATGGCATGCAAGCTCATGCCCTTCATCAACAATTCTCTTCACTAGCGATGGATAGCGTTCGGCAACCCAGCCCAATGTAAAAAAAGTTGCCAACGTATTATGCTCAGCTAAAGCATCTAAAATTCTATTTGTATTATTTTCGACTCGATGCTCTAAACTATCCCATTTATATTTCTCTATATAGGGTTCAAATGCAGAAACCTGAAAATAGTCCTCAACATCAACTGTCATCGCATTGGTCATTTTTTTTTGCATCTTATATTTATCTTTCTATTTTAAGCTTTAGGCAAGGACGAACAAAATCCTTTGCTGTTTTTAATATAATATTATTGGGAAGTAATAAATGTTTTTTTTAAATAATCAGAAACTTTCCCTAATCATAGGCATCGTCTATATCCAGCTGAATTAGAATGGCTTTTCTTAACAAAGCCCGCTCTTTATTGAGACTCTGTGTTAAATCCATTACTTTTTTTTCCAGCACCCTTAATCGCTGCTCTTGACCCGTAGTCATAACAGAGGACTGCGACAGGCTTTCATCCTCATTGATAGCAACCAGTTCCGGTTCCTCAACTTCAATTGATTTATAATCTGTCTCAATTTCACTGATAACATGTTTTATATTATCTAAATCAATAACCTTTAATTCTTCCAAATACCCATATAGCAATAGCCGATCACATAAAGTATTAATCCTTCGAGGAATCCCACTGGTAAACTTATAAATTTCAGAAAATATTTCTTCTTTAAACTGAGGGTTATTCTCCCACCCAGCCTTAGTCAATCTAAAAAGAATATATTGTTTTATTTCATCTTCTTCGATGGCTTTCAAATGATGGGTCGCAACAATCCGCTGCTTTACCTGCTCCATATCAGGAGAATATAACCGACGGCCCAATTCTTCCTGGCCCACTAAAAATATTTGCAGAATAGGTTTCCCTTCCCATTCAATATTAGATAGCATTCGCAATTCTTCGATTGACTGCTTTGGTAAATTTTGTGCCTCATCTACCACCAAAAGAACTCGTTTTCCTTTTTTTCCGGTTTCTTTAAAAAAACTTTCTAGCTTTGCAAGTAAAGCAGCCTTGCTATCCTGTTCATATGGAAGTTTAAATACAGTCGAAAGTACTCTTAATGTATCCTCGGCGCCCAATTGAGATGTAACCATCACCCCAATAACAATCTCGTTATCCTTTTGAAGAGACTGAAACAGTTCTTTTACCAGCATGGTTTTCCCCGTGCCAGCAACACCCGTCACAACAACAAAACCTTCCCCTTGAACTAGTCCATACCGCAAATAAGCCTTTGCCCTTTTATGGCCGGCACTATCAAAGAAAAAATCCAAATTGGCATTTAATTGAAATGGGTTCTGGCTAAGATTATAAAAGCTTTTATACATTTTAAAATTGGAGTGATAAGTTGGCTGTGATTCTATTTTCTAAGAAACTATTCAGATTATCATCTGAATTTTGATCTACATATTGATACCCAATGCTTCCATATAGATGCCTTGAAATATCACGGGTTATTGATGCTGAAAAATATACCCGGTCATCTGAAAACGCATTAATGCCATCAGATTCAGTTTTTTGCCAGCCTGCACGTAAATTAGAACTGCTCCGTCTTGAAAATTGCCAGTTCCAGCTAGCGGAGAGGCCTTTCACCTTTTCTCTGTTCCCGCTTTCTTCAAATATTCGATTAATTCTAAACACTTCGGCACTGATAAAACTCTTTCCTGTACGAAATGAAACAGAAGCTTCTGCTGTCTTGCTAATAAAAACCTCATCAGTCAGTGATGTTAAGCTTAAATCTCTTCCATCAATATATGGGTTTCGAGTTTGGCTGCCGAAAGCATTTTCTGTCTTAAAAATTTGTTCCTCTAACAATGTTTGCTGCGTTGTTGTTGTATCTTCAGTATAGCTCAATTTCCAAATAGACCGGCGCGTTCTGTAATTAAGTTCAGTATCCCACTTATCGCCAGTATTCAAGCCTATACTATTATTAGAATAGGTTGTTATCCAGTGCAGTCTTTTAAATGGAGAAATTTCTACCGTAACAAACCTATTATTGCCATAGCCTGCTTCAATTCTAAAATGCTGGCTCGGTTTCCATTGACCGCCAAAAGTATAGAAAACACCATTTTGATTGCTATTTGAATTACTGGAAAATGAATTATTACTTTGACCTAACCGGGCAAAAACACTATATTTACGGGTAACAGCATAACTTACTTCTAACTGCGTATCCTGAAAATTAACATCTTGGCCACTTCCATTGCTTCTATTACTATTATTAAATGAAAAAGACCAGTTAAATGGAATAAAGTCTCGGCCACTAGTCAAAATAACATCTTGGGACCAGCTATTGGTTGTAGACAATGAACTATTCCCTCCTTCTGACGAAACTCTGTCATAGGTCAGTCGAAATTCTCCGTCAGCATACCCTTTAAAATGCGGCGTCCAATAGGGTGATAGTGAAAAAGTGGAGATTGTTGAACTGGCATCACTGCCAGAGATGTTATCACTGACAATTCGTCTATTTGATGAGTTTTGCTGGCTAATAGACGCTTTGGATTCTACAAAAAAACTATTTCTGACAAACTCATAGTCTGCATCCATCTGTAATTGATTATAAATATCAACTCCAGAATCCCCATGTGCATTATATATTCCCTGCAGGTTATAATTTAAATCAAGATTTCCCCTTGAAGAATTGCTTATTATCGAAACCCCTGGACTTATTTCAGTAACCAGTGCAGATTTTTCATTAATGCCTGTCAACCTTATATTATCCGAATACATTTGTTCAAGGCTTATTCTTGGGCGTACAGTCCACTTTAAATCTAAAGCGGTATCTAAAAAAACTGAGGCAGTTGCCGAAACAGAATCCATATCTATAGCTGAAACTGTTTTTAAAGCTGAATCATAAAAAGCAGAAGCAGAATCAAGGCCATAATCCAAATCTAAGATCAGGCCTGTACCTGAAACAGGCGATTGATAGAATGCCAAAAATACAGAAGAAATATATACAAATATATTTCTGGTAGTTTTATACATCATAGGTTAATAATACCCATAACCGTAGTATCCGGCATTTAGGTTTCTCTGGGCTTTATTCAATATCGCAAGTACAACATCAGAGCTACTTTGCAGTTTTTTTACTGATTCCATCACAAAACTTTGAGATGTAACTTCAGCACCTACAACCAGAATAACCTGCCCCATCTGACTTGCTAAAACTTCTGCCTGTGTCGTAGCAAGCAATGGAGGTGTATCAAAAATGACAATTCTGTCAGCATAACGCTCACTCAATTCTTTGGATAGCGCTATCATCCTGTCACTGGCTAACAATTCTGTTGAATATTTGTGCGTTTTTCCTGCCGTAATAATACGAAGACCAGGAATTTCAGTCTGTAAAATAATATCGGACAGCGGTAATGAATCGTTTTCCAGATAGTCAATTAGGCCAAATTTACTCTTTATGCCTAACACTTTGGATACGGATGGCTTAGCAACATCAGCATCAATCAATAATACTTTTTTATCCATTTCAGCAGCAATACTGAAAGCAAGATTAATTGAAGTAAATGTTTTCCCTTCTCCTGGTACACTGCTGGTCACCAAAATTAAATTAGCATTCTCTATATCACGTTTTCTATCACCTAATGCATTTGCGACTAATGGCCTCTTAATGCTTCTATATTCCTCAGCGATCCTGCTATGTGAATCATCTATTCTGATAAAGCCATTCTCATTCAAATAATCCCAATCAAACGTCACAATATCTTGCTCTTTTTGATCCCCAGCCTGTTTATCCACAGTCATTTCATTTTCTTGCTGTTGGTGCTTCACGGTTTTCTTTGCAACAGCGCTTTCAAATTTTTTTGATTTTTCCAGCGCTTTTTCTAACATATTCATAAATACCTCTAAGACCTAGAACTAAGCAAAAAGTTAAGATAGTGCATCTGACAGCATGACAGCTATATAGCCAAATAACAGCATCACATTTGCCAATATAAACTTAATCAATCGATAGCGATTTTTCTTTGCCTTTGTTTCGCTTACCACTTCAGAAACTGTTCCCAATATTGGCAGTCCAGTAACGTCTCTTAAATGTTTTGCTTCTACAAATGAAGGTCTGATGAATACCATTAATAATGCCACAGCCAAGCCTGCAATAATCCCTATAACCAATACCCCTGAATACAAAAGCATTCTCTTAGGTGATGAGGGCGCATCAGGTGTATTCGGTGGATCGACCACTTTAAACTTTAATGCCGAAACCTGAGAATCAACACTGCTTGACATCCGAGCCTGCTCTCTGCGATCTATTAATTCCAGGTAATTCTTTTTAATAGTCTCATAGCCCCTATTCAAATTAGCCATTTCTGTTTCTGTGGTCAGCCTAGCATTAAATTGCTCATTTTCATGCTTTAGCTTTTGTTCTAGAGAATATATTCTTGAGTTAATGGTAGCTATCTCTGTATCAATTTCATTTTTCTGAATTTTAATTGACTGAACATAAGGACTTGACATAGATATTGAATTTGAAGTTCCATTCAACTTTTCTTCTGCTTCCTTACGTTTTTTCAACCGTTTAATATCCGATTCCATCGAAACGATTATGGGATGATTTTCAGTATATTTCAGCAACAGCTCATTTTTTTTCTCTACCATCTGTGCTATACGATTTCCATCGGCTGAATTATCAAGCCCTCCTTCTATCAGCCCCCATGCCTTGCCTGACTTCATTGCCTCACTCAATTGAGCCTTCAGCACTTTTCGCCTGGATAGCATTTCTGACAACTCCATTTTTGCCGATTCAATTTTTTGCCGTACAGCCTGAATAACAGCAATCTGCCCTTCACCAGCCTGTCCCGGAAGCAAACCTATATTATCCCGTTTAAAGTTTTCTCTTGCCCTTTCCGCATTGCGCAATCTTTTTTCATATTTACGAATTTGGTTATCGATAAATCTTTGAGCTGAATCCACATCACCTAAGGTTGAACTCTGAGCCTGTTCGGAAAAAACAGACAACACAGCCTGTACAACATTCTTAGCATTCTGAGGATCTTTTGATTCAAAAGTGATAGAAAATATTTCTCCACGCCCACTTTGAATTATCAAATCATCTTTAATCATCTCAGTTAGGGTATGAATACTCTTTTCTGATGCTCTGTCGACATTCATCCCTGCTGTCTCTGCAATTTTAATCACATTCTCCTGGGTGAACATCAATTTTTTCATAATCGCAACCAGCCCTCTAACATCCGACTGGATAGCTAACCCTCTCAATAGAGGTCTTAGCATTGTTCGAGTATCAACATGTACCCGCGCAGAAGATTCATAAATATCAGGCATTCTGTAGACAACCGTCCACCCACCGATACAGATAACCCATGCAACAAGAGTGACAATCCATTTATTACGGACGACGCCTTTTGCAAAATAAAGAACTTCAGAAAACTGATCTAGCATATTTTTTTATTGTCATTACAAATTGAGTCAAATTAAGGGCATAAGTACCCAAGTAAAATTAATTTAACTTGGGTACTTATTAATACTATGCAACTGATTAATACTGCCCTTAGAGAATTTCTATAGGTCTGTTTTATAGAAAGGCTCTCGTTCCATCTTTAAGCATAGCTCTATGGAGTAGAACTGCAAGCCCAGTAGCAAGAGTAACCGCCCATTTCCGCACCAGACGGCCACATACCTGCAAACATTGCCATTAATTAACTTGACTATAAATTATGAAAAACGGAGCATAAAACATCAAAACAAATACTTTCTAAAGATTATTTGTTAATAGGGATTAGAAAAAAGCTTCAGGAACAATTAATATATCGCCAGGCATTATTTTAACATTTGCAGTTAAATCTCCATCCTCAATTAAATCATCAATGCGCACACCAAACTGATGTGTTTTTCCATCAATATTTCTAATAATGCTAGACCTATTCCCATCGCCATATGCACCGATGCCACCCAACTGAATCATTAAATCCAATAAAGTCATTTCTTTTCTATATGGCAATGATTTAGCCGAATACCGGTTACCTGAAGAACCGCCCGATCCGCCACCAGAACTACTGCCCGATCCACCAGAACTACTGCCCGATCCACCCGAACTGCCACTCGTCCCACCTGAGCCACCACTGATTTGACCAATCACGCGTATTTGCTGCTGATATATTCCCTCAAAGCTATTGACAATAACTGCAACAAGAGGATCCCTAACAAATTTCCCCAACCCCTTTTCTATCTCACGGGCCAATTCAGAAGGCGTTCTTCCTGATGCCTTTATATCATCAATTAAAGGTGTATTAATTTTTCCGTCAGGTCTTACTGTGACAACTCTAGAAATATCTGGATTATCCCATACAAAAATTTCCAGAGCGTCCCCAGGACCTATTATATAAGTGTAGTCGGAAGGCAATAATGCATCACTATCCAAACTGTCTAATGGTGGGTGAGCACAGCTTATTAAAAAAACTATTGATAGCATAATCACCATCTTTCTAGCTTGAAACATATAAAACTCCACAATAAAAATAAAAATCCACTTCTACAATAAATATAGTACTTAAAAGCATCTACATCCAGTCAATAAAACTAAAATATGTTTTCGATGCCCTTTATTTCAAACAGCTATCTGTTTTTTATTTTAGCAAGCAACTCTTCGATTAAAACTTTTTCTGAAAAATCTTTTCCCTTGCCTACATATAGTGCCTGCTTCAACTCAGATGAAGCTGACAGGCTATCACCCAAAGAGTTATGGGCAACCGCCAAATGGTAACGAAATACTGGTATATCAGGCGCAAGCATAACGACTTGCTTAAATATCGATAGCGCTTCCTCCTTCTTTCCTGACTTAAACTTAGCCCAACCATAGGTATCCAGAAAAAAAGGCTGCTTTTCCTGTTTAAATGATTCAACCACCTGTACGGCTTTATTGATATCTTGAGGTTCTCCATAATGGTCGAGAAGAACTGTGGCCAAGTTATTTTTTGCCACTTTATTCTGAGGAGCTATCACTAATATTTTTTCATATAAACCAACTGCTTCATCAAACTGCCGTTTTCTTTCATACGCTGAGGCTAAACGTTGCATTAAAGTAATATTATCAGGCACTGCGTTCAAGCCTTCCAAATATATTTGCAGTTCACCCTCCTTATCTCCGGAAATACTATGTAACCGTCCCAATTCAAGGTATATAGAAACATCTTTTATATTATGATTTTTTAATGCATCATCCATGAAAGAAATGGCTTCTTTATATTTCCTATCTGCACTTAATATCTGACTTTTTAATATATATGGAAAAATTATCTTTGGATGACTACTGATCAGCTCATCTAAATAAGCTCTCATTTTTGATTGCTGATTTAACTGAGAATAACATTCAGACAAGCCAATTAAGGCGTCTTTTATCCATGGAGCCTTTTGCAGCAATGTTTTATATATCTGAATTGCTTCCTGATACTTCTTTTGCTTCTGAAACACGTTACCCTTCAAATATTCTGCCAGCAGCAAGCCGTTTTTTTGTATCTTAATCCTGTCAATATATTGCTTGGCCTCATCCCACTTTTGTTCGCCACTGTTTAATTCAACTAATTTAGTCATTATCACTAATTGCGAAGGCAGCAATCTCAACGCGCGCTCTAAAATTTCTTTTGCATATCCTTCATGTCCTTCATTTATCTCTTTTCTCACGATAAAGTTTAAAGCAGGCATATTTGCAGGATTAATTTTTAAAGCCTTTTCAAAATTAACAGTGGCTTTATCATAATCACCATGAAGCTCATTAATCCTACCCAATAAAGATAGAGCCTTATCCATCTTAGGATACTGCCAAAGCACTTCTTTCAATAGCTTATGTGCATCATTATATTTATCTAAAGCTATTAGGATATCTGCTTTTAATAATTTTGCATCGGCATTATCAATATTTTCTTTTAATGCGCTTTCTATATGTACCAGAGCTTCTGTATAATTTTTATTGGCAATGTCTATTTTTGCCAACATCAAATTTAAAGAGACTTTATCTTTATCATCAATATTAGTATTGGCCACCCCTAAATTCAGAATTTCTCTAGCTTTACTCATTTTATTTTTTGAAATCAGCCATTTTGTCAATACAGCTAATTTTCCAGAATCATCCTTATACTTTTCAGCAAAAAGATCAAATTGAGCCATTGCCTTTTTTTCATCAGTTGCTGATATAAAGTCTAGCAATGCTATTTTAATATTCATTAGCTTAGGATTGTTATCAATCATAAGCTTTAAAATTTTTTCCGCTTTTTGTGGCTTATTCACCTTTTGATAAACTTTTGCTAAAGTGAATTTTGCTTGCAGACTATCAGGCTTGAGCTCTACCAGTCTTTCATAATCTTTAACAACGGCATCAACATCATTTAATTGAGAGTCCAATTGAATTTTTAGCAAATGAAGAGAAACATTGTCGCTATGTTTCTGTATGACGGGCATCAATACGGATTTCGCTTGATCAAATTCTTTTTTCCTCATTAAAACAACAACTTTTAATGATATAGCCTCAATATGGCCAGGATCTTTTTTCAAAACATCATTAATAATGATTAGAGCATCTTCCGCCTTTTGCTTTCGAATAAGAATAGATGCCTTTATTGATAGCGCATCCAATTGTTCTGGATTGCCAGTTAAAATGGTTTCTATTTCTTTTGAGGCATTATCAATTTCATTGAACAGCAAATATACTTTACTTAATTTCAACCTAGCTTTGGTCTTTTCGGGATCTAATTTTACTGTTTCAAGTAAATTAGCTTTCATTGCCTTATATTTTTTCGCCTTTTCATTTAACAGAGCCATGTAATAGTAGGATTCTGCAATGGAAGGGTCTTCCTGAATAGCGCTTTTAATCTCTAATTCTGACTCCTTGTAGTTTCCCTGGTCAAAAAAAGCTTTCCCTTTTTCTAAAAACTGTCCTTTTTTTTGCTCTTCACAGCCAAAAATAACGAGACATAAAATTACTGGCAATATTCTTATCATAAAAAGCTGCAACCAAAAAATGTTAAAAAATGTGAAAAATGATTGATTTAAAGTACTAACAGTTAAAAAAATATCTAAACCTAACGCACTCAACCATTCTTTTCTCGCCGACATCATACCTTATTTTAGCCTATTTCCGGAAACTAGCTTGTTCAGATTCATTAAATTTATCAAATATCGCCTTCCAACCATTCGAACCATAAACCAAGACTTCAATAACAGACTTGGCAGCCCATATAACCCCGCCCTCCCTTTTCTTCAGAAAATAACAGCAAGAGAACATTCAAACATCCATTTATGAACAAGAAATGAACGATCATCCTGGTCTCACCCTAATACAGTAATTATAGAATCTATAAATGTGGGCCTCAAATTCTATTAGAGTTTCGAATGGAAGCAACAGGCTCAGGAGGTATTCAGGTAATACTTTAAAAAATACTAAATCGATGATAGACCAGATCTCCTTTCATATATATGAAAAACATTAATATATGCCTATATAGTCTAAAAACAGCAAAATCCACCTCTACCCAACCTTGCAAAAAACACTACACACTTAAAACTCAACACCTTATAAAAATATCATGAAAAATATTTAAAATAGATGCAACAAACACTTGTTCTCTTTTTGTTCTTGAATTATTATAAACAAAACAAATAGAGAACAAATATGCAATCTACACCCACCCTAACAAGAAAGCAGCAACAAGTTTTAGACTTTCTTCTTAGCAGTCAGAATACCTTTAATCACCCGCCGACCTTGGATGAGCTCTGCCTTGCAATGGGACTAAAATCGCGCGGTTCTTTACATAAACATATCCAGAGTCTGATAAATGCAGGGTTTGTTACAGCGCCTAACCGTAAGCAACGAGGTGTACGCCTAACGGACCTAGCCTTTAAGATGGCGACACCACACTTCATTGAATCTAAAAGTCAAGGAATACCTTTTATCGGCTCAATCGCAGCAGGCTCACCCATTGAAGCCCTTTCAAATATCAGTTACATGTCTATTCCTGATGAAATTAAGACAAACGAACCTTGCTACATTCTGCAGGTAAAAGGAGAATCCATGCTCGATATAGGCATATTTGACGGTGACTGGGTAATTATTGAACAGCAAAGCCACGCTCGAAATGGACAAATAGTGGTTGCTTTAATCGACAAATCTGACGCAACCTTAAAATATATAGAACAATATCCACATGAAACTGTATTAATTCCTGCTAATAAAAATATGCAACCTATGCATTTTTCGCCCCATCAGGTGGAAATCCAAGGTATATTGGTTGGACAAATGAGAAGCTATAAATAAACAAACGAGGAAAAATCATGCAAACACGCACCCATATGCAAGACCAGATCCGCAATAGAATTAAAGATCTAATGAATGAAGACTCAACTTATGACTGGGATGAAATTTTTCAAAATGCAGCCACACTCTCACTGGTTATCCTTTTTATGACGCTAGGATTAAGCTGGTAACAAAGGAGTATGCATGGATTAACTCGACAGACATCTTATCTTTTATCCGTTGTCTTGGCAGTATTAATTATTGCATCAGTCTATGCAACAATTAATACTGCCAACAATCGATTATCAGATGTTCTAGCTATTTCGTGTGCGTTTCCAGAGTAAATCAAGTATTTTTTCTTAAGTTATGTTTTTTTTGCATTACTACAGATTCCTATCTTGATGAATTCGTATCCGGGCCACATAAAGCAACTATCTTGAATTCAGCTTAAAATTTAGCTGCTGTGTTGATATAATCGTACGGTTTTCTTATTTAACTCTTACTGGCATATGATTAAATCAATCCATCTCATCTTCATCTTTTCCTCCTTTATTAGCTTTACCGGTCGTATGGCTCTCTCTGTGCTTAAACCGTCACTGTTACAGAATAAGTTTCTTAAAATTGCGCCTCATGTTATCGACACGCTTTTACTTCTTAGCGGTATAACGCTGGTTTTTCAAGGAAACTGGCTAAATGGCGAGTTTGGCTGGATCATTTCAAAACTAATTTTATTACTAGGATATGTTGCTTTTGGTGTTATGGCAATGCGTTTTTCAGGAATAAAACGCTGGATTGCTTTTACTGCGGCTATCAGTTGTTTTATTGCCATCTTTATTACCGCAATTACTAAAAATGGTTTTATATAATCATTGGGGACGGTTAAACCTAAATAAACGGGGGGGGGCTTAAAAACACTTTCCCACTTCGCTTTATGAAAATTTAAGAACCTGTTTAACCATACTATTTAACAACTTAGCGATCAACCGAATTTATTTAGGTTAAATCATGGAAGGTAGCAGGATAAAGCTTCCTTTTTCTAAACTATAAAGAACAAACTTATTTACCAGCATAAATCTCAGGCAAAAAAAAGCCCCACTTAAAAAGCGGGGCTTTTTTCAATAAACAGCTTTAATGCTTATTACTGAGGCTGAACTTGCGCAGCCTGTAGGCCTTTAGGGCCATTTTCAACTTCATAAACTACGGTTTGGCCTTCAGCCAAAGTTTTGAAGCCATCACCAACGATTGCTCTGAAGTGAACAAATACATCTTCACCACCCTCGTTAGGAGAAATAAAACCAAAACCTTTTGCTTCGTTAAACCATTTAACAGTACCAGTTGCCATTTTTTGAAATCCTCAAAATATTAAAAATAAAACGCGTGTCGATGACATGATAAGGATTCATAGATGTGCCAATTACAGGATGTTCTTAGAAAACCAGCTTGAGTCAACGCAGGCATAGCTACTATATCGTAATATTTAAAAAAATGCGCGCTTTTTTTTAGTTCATCCTATTTCTTGGCGAAAATACACTCAAAAAATAAAAAAAAACACTTTTCTTTCATAAAGATACAATAAATACTTATTTTTTATTTTCTATAAAAAAACATCTAAACAGTCAACATCCGCCTCCAGCTTGCGTAAAACATCTCTCCCACTTCTACAATCAGTCTCATTATCATTTACCCATTTAGCAGAAGACAAGACAGCCCACCTCTTTAATAATGACTTTAACCTTATCTTTCCAGTTACCGTAAAGTGCCATTGATCAACTATTTCGCTATATTCCTGTAACTCACCGGGAACAACCAATGCTTGCAATTGCAGAAAACGATGGCATATCTGCTCAATTTCAGCACTTTGTTCTGTAAACCATTCGGCAACTACTTTTGCGTTAATTCGCCCAATAGAGGAGTCTTCATTATCTGATACCACCTTAAGACAGTGAATAAGCTCGCTGCTACTAAATTTTACTGCTGTTTCATAAAAAGCCGAGGCTTCCATATCATTTAGGCAGTCTTGATTATATTGAGCATTAGGCATGGACGATGTTTGAATAACAGACATTTCAGGCCAGTTTGCTCCAATCACCTGCGGATAAAACACTTTCCCCGAATCTAAATCGAAAATTTTCGACGCCATCAATAGCTTTCCGACTGGCTGCGATTTTTGCCCTGCAATACCAATATTGACGAGTACGGGAAACGGCGATCCAGAATATATTGCCAAGGAATAAGCAACTCCTGCTGCCATTGCAATTTTGCCAACACCTGTAACTGTTAACACGGCTTTGTCATTTTTATAAATTGAAAAAGGATGGCCAGCATTTTCTTTTTTTAACTGAAACTGTCTGACTAATGCTTTCGCTTCACATTCCAATGCTACAAAAATAAATAGGTTAGTAGAATATTGATTTATCATTTTGTTTGGGGCCTACTATAAAAATGAATCTATTAATTGCTGGTAATACTGAGCACTCTCAACTTTTCCACGCTTCAGCGCGCCCTTCTGAAATACCTTGCTTTTCTTTAACAGCATATTAATGGCTTGCTGTTTATTCTCATCACTAAGCTGATTACCAGAGATTATTTTTTGCAACGCTTTAATTCGATACTGATCCATCCCCCAATATTTTTGGGATAACTGATCTTCATGTCCGCCATATTTCAGTATCTGTGGCTCTTTAATATAAAGCACTGGATATTTTGCCGTTATTCGCAACCACAGATCGTAGTCTTCACAAGCAGGCAACTGAGTGTCAAAATAGCCAATATCCTCAAAAACCGAACGGTGAATGACAATTGAAGAGGGTGACATTGCACATAACGGCAAACACCGAGAAAAGATCCAGCCCCCACTTTTCTGGTGCTTTTTCATCTGATTAACACGAATGCCATTTCTAATCCATATTTCTTCCGTGTGACAAATTTTATATTCAGGAAAGCTATTTAGCAGCTTTAACTGATTTTCTAATTTTTTAGGCACCCACTCATCATCAGAATCCAGGAAAGCCAGCCACGTCCCTTTTGCTCTTTTAATACCATTATTTCTAGCAAAGCTCACGCCAGCATTTGACTGATAGTGATAGTGTGCGTTAGGATAGTCAATGCGGATCATATCGGCAGTACCATCGGTAGAGCCGTCATCAATTACAATAACCTCATATCCAGAAACCGTCTGTTCATAGATAGAATCTAACGCCCGTTTCAATAATGCTGAGCGATTAAAGGTTGGGATGATAATCGATATTAAACACATACAAAACTCTTATATCTTAAATAATTGTTGAATTTTTGTAATAAATGACATAAATTAAGAATACTACTAAATCAAGGAGTCACTCATGTCTGCCACTATGCAAGCAACCCCAGACAGGCGTAAACAAAATCATCACTTAGTTTCTGAATTACAGCAGGAAAGACGACAGGTATGGTCGCTATACTGCAAAGTAGCTGATCTTAAACCTTTTCCATCCCTGCCTGAAACAAAATCCATAGTGACTGAATTCTCTCAGCTACTGATTGACTATATATCTCTAGGCCATTTTGGCATTTATGAATATTTACTATCGGGAAAAGAACGCAGAGAAAAAGTTTTAAATGCAGCTAAAAGTATTTATCCTGAATTTTCAAAAACAACTGAAGCAGCAATGTCATTCAATGACAAATACGATGACAGTCTTAAGCGCAAGTTTAAAACAAATGAATTAGAAGAAGATTTGTCAGCCTTAGGAGAAAGTCTGGCAAAAAGAATAGAACTTGAAGATGATCTTTGTCGACTCGTTTTAAAATAATAATTGCCCCCTTTTTTTAAAGGGGGGGGCATTTACGCCATCAGCCTAACTCTCCCCAACAGATGTCCCGGCTCCGGCCGCATCTTTCGAGCCCTTTATAAAAAGCTCTTTCAGCCGCTTAAACGCCGACCATAAAGTTTTATCCATCACCACCTGGTTCCCTATAGACACAATGACCCGGGTAAGCTCTGGTATTTTTGTTTTGGTTGATATCATATATATTGGCTGCACATAAAGGATTGAATGATCCATAGGCAAAATAATCATTCTCCCCCTTTCAACCCTCGACCCATGCTGATCCCACAAAGTAAACTGTTCAGAAATTTCAGGACTTTGATCAATCAAAGCATCAACCTGGGCAGGCCCATTAACCTGGACATCTTTGCTAAATTTATATATTGTAATGCCCGGTTTATAGTCATTGGTACATGACTTATTATCAGCCGTGCCAGCCACTCCCACCATGCTCAAATTGTCACGGTTTATGGGCGTCATTGGGTTAATCATTACAAACTCTTCTCTATCGTTACAGTTGCCAAAGTCCATAGTAATGAAATAGGGCAATACCAGCTCTTTATTCACAGTAGCAAATTGCCATGTCTCAGCCTGCTCATAAAACAACGAAGGCGTTTTCTGATGATATTTTGAATAGACTCTCATCTGCATATGATATAAATCCCGCGGATAACGCAAATGATGACGCAATTCTTCAGACATTTCATTCAAGTGCAAAAATACACCGGGATAGGCTCGGCTATATGCCTTAATAATAGGGTCAGTCGGGTTAGAGATATAATATTTCACTTTGCCGCTATAGGCATCTACAACAATTTTTACTGCATTGCGAATATAATTAAATTCATGCGTCCCATCAAGGTAGTCATGAGCAGCTGGTTTGGAAACAGGATAATGATTAGATAGAGTATAGGCGTCTTGAATCCAGTAAAACCTATCTTTGCCAATGACTAAATAAGGGTCTCTATCTAAATGCAGAAAAGGGGTGATCCTATTGATGCGCTCAATGATATTCCTATGCAGCATCACCCTGCTTTTCTTACTGATATTGGTTGAAAAGAATACTTTTTCATCTTTAAGATAAAAGGCTAATAATGCTTTTCTAAAGTATGAAGGAATAGGAATTCCAGTTTTTTCTTTATAGCTGGCATCTAAACTAGGCTCGCTGCCTGAAAGCCCCATTATTTTTAATTTATTTGGTACAACAGCGTATTTATAGTCTTCCTGTCCAAAATAAATATCTGCATTTTTAACGCTAAAGCCCTTCGTTGAATGCATATTCAAATCACGCAGATACCAAATAATCGGTTTGCCAGCATCTTGAGCGGCTGGCGTTACAACTGCTCCAAAGCCATGCGTGTAACGCAAATGAGTATTTTCCCAATTTTGAGCAGCTATCGGCAGCTTCTTAATATTCATTTCTCTGGCGGCCAAATTGACCTGCTGAAAATGACCGTTGATAAAATAACGGTCTTCATCAACCTCTACAAATTGATAATAAGGTCTTAACCCTTGCAACTGCTTATAGCCATCAGTTAAGAACTCCCTATCCCAGACTGGGATGTTTTCAAAATGCTTCTTACTACTCCAATCTTCAATATCCTTGGTTGCATCCAATTTAATTGAATAATCTACTGTATTAATATTATTCAAGTCATAGGCATCTAAAGTTGCATCTATATTATTCTGCATAAAAAAACCTTCCGTACTTACTGGACTAGGCTTGACAATAAATGATGCCATTAAATCCGGAATAAGCTGAACCTTCTGCAGCCCCAATACAGCTAAAAAAGCAACTACCGAAATATAAAAAGGCATTTTAACTCGGTGCTTTTCTGAAAAAATAAAAATGATAGCTGTCACTGCAGTAGCGACAAAGGTTGCCATAGCTAGCCAGATCAATGGCAACTGATAGCGTATTTCCACAAAGCCAGGACCAAAAAACACTGGTTCATGGCTATTGTTATACAGTAGTGAAAAGCGGTCCAGAAAGAAGCCCCAGACCACAAAAAGAACCACAAAGCCAATCAATATAGTCATATGCACTTTAGCTCCCACAGGGAACTCTGCATTCTGATTTGGTACAAAAATATGTTCCAGCCAATATAGAC
Organism: Methylomonas sp.; assembly: GCA_026988155.1. Lineage (GTDB taxonomy): Bacteria > Pseudomonadota > Gammaproteobacteria > Methylococcales > Methylomonadaceae > QPIN01. The sequence continues at coordinate 84,243 of JALSLW010000068.1, forward strand.
AGCCCACCAAAACAAATAAAATAGCAGCAACTATCACTAATTCCTGCTGAATTAGCATATAGACCGGGTAGGAAAACAGGTAAAAACTGATGTCATTCCCGTAAACAGGGTCTGTTACGCCGGCTGAACTGCCAAAAAAGAATAGAATGGCAGATTCCCACTGCTCATAAAACGGGATGGCAATAATAACTGCCAGAATAAAAGATATGGGTGTATAAATTTTGGCCGAACCATCCATAAACACTTCTGCAAAGCGCTGAAAACGCCGTCTTTTATCGGCATCAAGCAATATTTCATCTGGCGGATTTAGCCCCAAATAACGTGAGGCAATCCAGAAATGGAAGTAAAAAATTGCGAAGAATACAATGGTCACCCCACCTGACAGAATAAAGCGGTAAAGCAGCCTTAACCAGTAATACCCTTCCAGCTCTATTGACCTAAACCACCACAGGTCGACAAAAAGGTCCAAAAATAGAAAATAGAAGGCAACATATAAACCGATGGCAATAACAAGGGTGCCTACCGTCAAAGCTGGCAACAATTTCCAGTTCCGCATAAATTCCTCTCTCTTTAATGTTATATGTTTATTTATATATTTCTGAGCCGTCTAATTGCTATTTTAACACTCAATTCCTAGTTCTTGCTTTATATCCTTTGGCTCCAATTGTAATACCCGCCAATCTCTTATACATAATGCCCCATCAGCCTGATAATAGGCATTTCCGTTTCATTCCTATCGAACCGTTTCTTTCTGAGCAGGCTACATTTCAAAGCACAGCTCCAGCACCTTAGACCTTAACACCCATCACCATTCAATTCGCTTTTTTATCAGCTATTCAGCTGGAATTCCAAATTAGTCGGAGCCGGCTTAAACCAGACTTTTACTGGCAATTTCATAAACATCTTTTGAAATATCTACTGTATTAATAATTCTCTCCAGCTCTTTCTTGATTAAAGACTGTCTTTTTTCATCAAACCGTTTCCATTGCGTTAAAGCAGAAACCATTCTGGATGCGACTTGCGGGTTAATACTGTTCAATGCAATAACCTGATCAGCTAAAAACTGATAGCCCTGTCCATTAGCTACATGAAAATGCAGCTGATTAGCCTGACTGAATGCACCGATTAATGAGCGGACCCGGTTAGGGTTGGTCAATTCAAACGCTGAATGCTGCATTAAGTTCTGTACGATAGAAAAAGTATCTTCTGCACTGCTGCCTGCCTGCAAAGCAAACCATTTATCAATGACCAGAGCCTCATCCTGCCATTGCTGATAAAAGCTTTCCAGACATTGCGACTTAGCAGGATTATTGCTTTCAACAATAACAGCTAAAGCCGCCATTTGATCAGTCATATTATGTGCCGAAGAAAACTGTTTTTCAGCCATTTGATAGCTTTCTGTCGTCTCCAATGCTGATAAATAGCTTAAACAGATATTTTTAATTCGCCGGCGACCAATGGCCCCTGCATCAAATTGTCCTGATTCATCTTTATGATAGCGCTGATATAAATTCTGAAATTGGCTTTGCAACTGTTCAGCTAAGGTTTTTTTGACGAATTCTCTAGCCTGATGAATCGCATCAACATCAATCACATCCATCTGGCCCGCCAAATAATTTTCTGCAGGCAAACTCAACAGCAATGAAAAATAAGACAAATCATCCCAAGCTTGTCGCATAACATTGGCATACGCCTCTACCAATAGAGGGCTAAGCAGCAATTCTTTCCCTTGCTTAATATCATCCATTAAGCTAAAAATCACTTGCCCGCTCATTTTTTGCCCTGCATCCCAGCGATTAAACGTATCTACATCATGGCTTAATAAAAAAGCCAATTCTTCCAGGCTTTGCTCTCTATTTAAAATAACTGGGGCAGAAAACCCTCTAAGCAATGAGATAACAGGCTTCTTATCTAACTTTTCAAAAACAAAGACTTGTTCTGACTGTGTTAACTCCAAAATAACCTCATCAGTAACACATCCATCTATACAGACTTTTGCAACGGAACCATTCGCGGCCAACAGTCCTAATTTAACGGGTATTTGCAATAGCTCTTTTTTCGGCTGACCAGGTGTTGCAATACTGTTCTGCTTAAGCGTTAAGGTTAATGTTTTATCTTGTAGACTGTAGCTCTCTGTCACTTTTACAACCGGCGTTCCTGCCTGCGAATACCAGTGTCTAAATAAACTTAAATCAACGCCTGATGCTGACTCCATTGCATTAACAAAATCATCACAGGTTACGGCCTGCCCATCATGTCGCTGAAAATATAAATCACTGCCTTTTCTAAAATCCTCTTCGCCAAGCAGGGTATGAATCATCCTGACTACTTCAGCACCTTTCTCATACACGGTTAAGGTATAAAAATTATTAATTTCTATATAAGCCTCAGGGCGAATAGGGTGTGACAAAGGCCCTGCATCTTCTGCAAACTGCCTAACTTTAAGAAGCTTAACATCTTCTATTCTTTTAACCGCCCGCGAGGTTTGGTCACCGGTAAATTCCTGATCACGAAAAACTGTGAAACCTTCTTTCAGGCTTAATTGAAACCAATCCCTACAAGTAATCCTATTACCCGTCCAATTATGGAAGTACTCATGTCCAATCACGCCCTCAATATGCTCATAATCGCTATCCGTTGCTGTGTCAGGCCGAGCCAATACAAACTTAGTATTAAATATATTTAGTCCCTTATTTTCCATTGCCCCCATATTAAAATGGCCAACAGCAACAATCATATATAAATCTAAATCGTACTCACGTCCATATGTCCGTTCATCCCAGCGCATTGAATTTTTAAGCGACTGCATAGCATGGTCACATTTATCAATATCATGCGATTCAACAAAAATCTGAAGACTTATCTCGCGGCCAGTCATGGTGACAAAGGTGTCTTCAATGCAATCCAACTGTCCTGCTACCAATGCAAAAAGATAACACGGTTTTTTAAAGGGGTCTTCCCAGGTTACCCAGTGCTGATTATTTTGCAGCTTGCCCACAGCCACTTTATTTCCATTTGACAATAAAACAGGATATTTGTCTTTATCACCTATCAGCGTGGTTTTAAAAACAGTCATCACATCGGGACGATCAAGAAAGTAAGTAATTTTTCTAAAGCCTTCTGCCTCGCACTGAGTACAAAGCATGGTGCTTGAGAGATAAAGTCCCTCAAGCGCAGTATTTGATTTTGGACTAATAAAGTTTTCTATCGCAAGAACAAAAAGCTGTTCTTGCGGCACATTTTCAATAGTCAAAGACTCACTGTTTTGCTTATATTGAAAACTATTAAGTGCCAGCCCTTCCATTGCCACGCTCACCAGATCTAGCCCTTCGCCCTGCAAAACCAGGTCAGTATTTTCTGCTTTGCTGTCAGGATTTTTCAGAATTGTCATCTTTGAAATAACTCGCGTTTTCAGCTCATCAAGAATAAAGGTTAGCTCTACACTTTTAATTAAGTAATCAGGTACTGTGTAGTCTTTTAAATAGATTGTTTGCGGACTTTTATCTTGCATTTTTTTATCTTCTAAATGGGCAGAGGCGACAATAATAGCATAGGATATGCTAACTTTAACGGCATTGAACTCGGGAAAGCTTAATCAAAATGCATAAACAATTTTTACAGCAGGCAATAGACTTAGCCAGTGATAATGTAAACAGTCAAAATGGTGGGCCTTATGGTGCAGTTATTGTAAAAAATGGCGCTATTATTGCTGCCAGCGGAAACTGTGTCACACTTAACTGCGACCCCACTGCACATGCTGAAATTTCAGCTATTCGGATAGCCTGCAAAAAACTGAATGACTTTCAGTTAAACGACTGCATTCTTTATAGTAGCTGTGAGCCTTGTCCCATGTGCCTGGGTGCAATTTACTGGGCTAGGCTTAAAGGAGTTTATTTTTCCTGCAATAGGCAAGATGCCGCAAAAGCAGGATTTGATGACGGCTTTATCTATGATGAGATTTTATTGCACGCTGAAAAGCGTCATATACCTATGCGTCAACTACACTTAGCTAATGCAGAAAAGCCCTTTCTCGAATGGAATAGGCAAAATAACAAAGTGCTTTACTAGGATAATTCGCAACAAACAGCCCGCAAATATTACTTGTGTTTTTGCGCATCTTTGATGCTGCCATTTCGGTTACATAGTTTACTAAGGTAACGCGCATTAAATAACCTACCCAGATTGCGCAGGGTTTTTATTCGTCTTCAAGGCGCAACGAAGGGAGCATAGCAAGCTATGTGACCGAAGTTGCAACGCTGAAGACGGATAAAAAGACAAGCAAGATTGGTGGGTTATTTATTGCGAGTTGCCTAAGCGTCCTAGCCTTACACAACAGCATCAAAGACGGGCAAAAATATAATACTGATAGGTTATTTGTTGCGAGCTACCAGGGAGACTGTCCAGAAACAAGCCCAGCGTGAAGGAAAGCCATTTTGATTCAGCTTTTTGTTCATTTGAGATGAATAGCTGGGCTATTTAACAAAAACGAACAGAAAAAAGACCAAACAGTCTTTTCCGTGGCAGGTTTTCTATTTTCAGACTGCTTTCTAGCTGAATGGAAAGCAACTTGCTATCAGCTAACCCACACTATTTTTCTTCTTCAGCAGCAGATGCCTCAGATGGTTTTTTTACCTTTATTAGCCAGCCATCCTTTGCTTCACAATTTCCAGCAGACTGAGATGTTGCATAAAGGTTTATCCGGGCATATTTGCCATTAAGCTCTGGCGGCAGTTTAATCTTTATTATGCCATAACTATTTCTGTCATCAATATCAAGTTTAAGCTTAAGATCTCTTACTTCTGCACGAACCGTTGTCAAATCTGCGCCTCTATGCACTGAAAACTGTACGACAGACTCAGCCTCAACTTCCGGAACAGGTCCGCCCTTTACCTGTTCCGCCGGAATAAAATCTCTAAATACTGGCAAGGGACATTTCTCTGAAACATTGCCGGCGTTATAGGCAAATGCAGATCCTGTAAAAAACAGTGCCCCCAAAATAATACTAGCCCTCAACCCTGTTATTATTTTCATTTTCAACCTCTTGTTATTATTTTTACTTAATAATGCACTATTGCATTTCCTCAACAAAGACTGTACTCATTTTTGCCGGGCATTTCAAGTTTATAGCGAGAGAGCATAAAAATAAAAATATTAAACCGCTGTTTTTTTATCTTGAAACACCTGCTCCCTGAACAGATACTGTCAATTATAACCTTCCCTTCATTGCAATCATCTGCCTGTATCATTAAGTACCAAGTAAAACTAATTTAATTCTCATTTTCGCAAAAACCGATACCTCACTTCTTCTGCATCATTTTTTGCTGCATTTTCAAGTCTCAATACATCACCTGCAGCAAACTGACCATCTAAGACCTCTCGGCTCCCTCTATAGAAAACCCTATACACATTGCGACCCTCTTCAGCGGCCTCCCATGTTACGGTTTTTATCATTGGCAGAGCATTAAGATAATCTGTTACTTGCATAAGCTCTATCCCCCGCCTTATCCCCTCCACTTTCATAACTATCGACCCAACCTCTTTTTTCTCAGGTTTGGCTGCATAATATTTAGACAAGCGCTCATAAACGCCCTGAAAACCAATTAAAACCGCCTGGCTAATTGAAGAACAGGGACTTCCCCATTGCTCAATTTTTTCATCAAAGTAAAGTGTCCATTCGGCCTCCCAGCATTCTCCCTTCTTAACTAATTTTCCTGCTAAAGTAGAAACCACCTCGTATCTCACAGAAACTTCCAGCAGATGTTCAGAATACGCACTCAAAACATCTGCAATGGAAAGAACCCTTTTTTCAGCTAAATCCTGTATAGGAAATAACACAGGTATTTTCTTCTGTTCAGATGATTTCTTTAAAACCCATTCAATCTCAGGCATCGTATCAGAATCGAAAAAACGTTTAACCCCATCCTGCTCAACCACAAGCCAAACCAAGGTTGTTGGACGAATTTCATTCCATAACCCATATCTTCCAGTTCGCAAGGCAGTAACTAGCTTTTCCTCATCAAATAAAACTCTCATCAGCCTAGCTTCTTTATGCTTTGTTTCTGCCAAAGAATACTGATATTCTTTAACATAGCTTGTCGCATTTGCCAGTACATTTTTAACGGTTCTATCTTGAAAAACATTATTTCCAGCCAAAATACGCATTAATACGCGCCTCATCGCCTGTTTAATTGCTGAAATTCTATCTGGCTCCCGTTCACTTTCAGCAATAATTTCCACCTCATATAGACGATCCACCTCCACCGCGTACAAGCATTGATGAGCCATCATCAAACAAGCCAGTAACACTTTTATCCACACTTTCATATCATTCACACAAATTGTTAGATGTCTTGTACAATATCGGCTGATAGTCCATTAACTTTAATATAGAGAACGTCACATTGAGCAAACAAAATCAAGAAAGCCTTAATTATAAAAATGCAGGTGTTGATATTGAAGCAGGCAATGACCTTGTAGAACGCATTAAACCCATCGCAGCCAGAACACGTAGACCTGGTGTAATGGCTGGTTTAGGTGGCTTTGGCTCTCTTTTTGAACTGCCTCTGAACCGCTATAAAAACCCCATTCTGGTTTCTGGAACTGATGGAGTAGGCACCAAATTAAAACTTGCAATAGAACTAGGTATTCATGACACAGTAGGTATTGATTTAGTCGCCATGTGCGTTAATGATATTGTAGTACTGGGTGCAGAGCCACTGTTTTTTCTTGATTACTATGCAACAGGAAAGCTGGAGGTTGATATTGCCACTTCGGTCATCGCGGGAATAGGAAAAGGCTGTGAGCAATCAGGGGCAGCCCTTGTAGGCGGTGAAACTGCCGAAATGCCAGGCATGTATAGTGGTGGCGATTTTGATTTAGCTGGTTTTTGTGTAGGCATTGTAGAAAAGGACAATATTCTAGACGGAACTGAAGTTAAAGCAGGCGACAAACTTATTGGTATTGCCTCATCTGGCCCGCACTCCAACGGTTTTTCCTTGATTCGTAAAATCATTGAAACCAGTTCAGCATCTTTAAGTGATACGCTAAATGGCAAACCCTTAGGCAAGGCATTGCTTGAGCCCACTAAGATTTATGTAAAATCTTTGCTAGAACTGCTAAAAGCAGTCCCTGTTCATGCACTGGCCCATATTACTGGCGGAGGATTAACCGAAAACATGCCTAGAGTACTGCCTGACGGACTTGATGCCTCAATTGACTTAAATGCCTGGGACTTTCCCGAAACATTTAAATGGCTGCAAAAACAGGGCAACGTATCCCTGAAAGATATGCTAACTACATTTAACTGTGGAATAGGCATGATTGTCTGCGTCGATGCAGAAAATGAAGCGGATACCTTAGAGCTATTAAAACAACAGGGAGAAACGGTTTATTCTATCGGAGAAATAATCGCGTCTTCTGGCAAACCTGAAGTGATTTATATCAGCTAAGGAATAAGGGATTTATAATACCTGAACTGGGGCTATACTTAGCTTTCGCCCCAGCCTACATTTATCTCTAACTAAAGCAGACTTCAAAGAACACCAGAAACACAGCCGTAAACAGATATTTTTTCTACCACACGGCAATGATTAATAATTCAATCACTTGAATTTCCCTACCTTTCTTTTTCTAAATGTTTTCAGCAATTTTCTATATTCAGAGCAACATAATCACTTCTACTCTATTTTCACAAAAATGCTAAAATAGTAACAAATTGATTATTAACGAAAAACCCCAATGAAACAAGTAGAATTGCTTTCCCCTGCCGGTACCCTGAAAAATATGCGCTACGCCTTTGCCTATGGTGCAGATGCGGTTTATGCCGGCCAGCCACGCTACAGCTTGCGCGTAAGAAACAATGACTTTTTAGAAGATAACCTGGCCAAAGGTATTGACGAGGCTCATTCTTTGGGGAAAAAGTTTTTTCTGGCAACCAATGTTATTCCCCACAATAGCAAGATTAAAACCTTTATGGCTGATATGGAGCCTATTATTGCCATGAAACCGGATGCATTGATTATGGCAGACCCCGGCTTAATCATGATGACTAGAGAAAAATGGCCCGATATGCCGATACACTTATCAGTACAGGCCAATACAGTCAATTATGCTACTGTAAAATTCTGGCAAACTGTAGGGGTGGAACGCATTATCCTTTCCCGTGAACTATCTTTGGATGAAGTCGAAGAAATTCGCCAGCAATGTCCCGATGTTGAGCTGGAAGTGTTTGTCCACGGCGCGTTATGCATTGCATATTCTGGCCGCTGTCTATTATCAGGCTATTTTAATCACCGAGACCCCAACCAGGGGACCTGCACCAATTCATGTCGCTGGAAATATGATACTCTGCCTGCCCATGAAAATGCTGAGGGCGACTATATATTGGATAACGCAGCCATTTCTATGAATGATATTAGCAATGCCAGCTGTGGAGGTGCCGAACGTCACCCGCTTGCCGATAAAACCTATTTTCTCGAAGAAGAAGGCAGAAAAGGTGAGCTATTGCCTATCATGGAAGATGAAAATGGCACTTATATTATGAATTCTAAAGACTTACGTGCTATTGAACACATCCAGCGCTTAGTTGATATTGGTATTGACTGTCTTAAAATTGAGGGACGCACTAAGTCACATTATTATGTCGCCCGTACTGCCCAGACCTACCGGCAGGCTATTGACGATGCTCTGGCAGGCCGTAATTTTCAGCCTAAATTGATTGGCGTTTTAGAAAACCTGGCAAACAGAGGCTACACCGATGGCTTTTTTCAGCGTCATCACACCCATGAACAGCAGAACTACATGACCGGCTATTCTAAAAGTCACCAGCAGCAGTTTTGCGGAGAAATCAGAAACTATAATAAAGAAACTGGCATTGCAGAAATTGATGTGAAAAATAAGTTTGCCGTAGGAGACAGACTTGAATTGATTTTGCCTGAAGGCAACCAGGATATAACTGTAGAAAGCATGACTGATATGTATGATCATGACATGCAGGAAGCAGCCGGCGGGGGCTATGAAGTTAAAATCCCATTGCCTAAAGGATGCTCCCAAGGCTTATTGTCTCGATATTACTAAAGTTCTTGTGCTCTGGCAGCTTTGGCGGGGTGAATATAGCTCTATAATTGATGGATGTCCCTACCTCTAGCCGGAATGACGGCATCCATTTGATCTGTATTATCCATCAAACCATAACTGCCAACACACTAACCTTTATTAAAATCACAGAACTACGTTAAAATAAACTTATAATTAACCAAGCAAAGAAGTCAAGATATGCAAATTAAACTCGCTAACCCCCGTGGATTTTGTGCTGGCGTAGACCGCGCCATTGAAATTGTAGACCAGGCACTTGAAGCATTTGGCGCGCCAATCTATGTCCGACATGAAGTGGTTCATAACCGCACAGTGGTTGAAGGATTACGGGCTAAAGGCGCTATTTTTATAGAAGAAATTAGCGAAGTGCCTGAAGGGGCTTATTTGATTTTTAGTGCACACGGTGTATCTAAAAAAGTACAGCAAGAATCTAAAGAGCGTAATTTAACCGTATTTGACGCGACCTGTCCTTTGGTAACTAAAGTACATATTCAAGTTGCTAAACAAGCCAAAAAAGGCCGTGAAGTATTTCTCATTGGCCATGCCGGGCATCCTGAAGTCGAAGGCACCATGGGGCAATATGAAAAGCTGGCGGGTTCATCCGGCGGCATCTATTTAGTAGAAACACCTGAAGACGTTAAGAACTTAAAGCTTAATAACCCTGATAACGTAGCTTACGTCACTCAAACAACATTATCAATAACTGATACTCAAGTCATGGTTGAAACTTTACAAAAATACTTCCCTGCAATTCAGGAGCAAAAGAAAGATGATATTTGCTATGCCACACAAAATCGTCAAGATGCCATTCACAACCTAGCCGAAAGCACTGATGTTATCTTAGTGGTCGGCTCGCCAAACAGTTCTAATTCCAACCGTTTGCGGGAAATTGCAGAGCAATTGGGCAAGAATGCATATTTGATTGATACCGCAGCAGATATGGATAAATCATGGTTTGATGGTATTGATGCAGTCGGTGTCACCGCAGGTGCTTCAGCCCCTGAAGTATTGGTTCAAGCTGTTATAGAGCAACTAAAAAAATGGGGAGGGGAAAGTGCTGTGGAAATACAGGGTATTGAAGAAAAAATAGTGTTTTCTATCCCTAAAGAACTAAAAAATCATCTCACTGCAAGTTAAAATATAATTATTGCAGGGGCGTAATTCCTCGTGACTACCCCTTGCAATATCAACTGATACTCCTGCTGAGCTTGAGAAATCATAAGAAATTAGTCTTTTAATCTCTCCCTTTTATTCATTTTACTCACAACCCACTTAGCCAGATAGCTTCTAGGTTTATACACACCATGCTGAATATAATACAGCTTATATTCACTGTTAATTGTTGCATTGAATAAACGATATGCCAGCCCTGTTCCACAAAATAATATCTGATCATTTTCCTGTATTTCATAACTTTTCGGTGGCAGTACAATCTCCTGATCTGCTGATTTTATTACAAATACGACTAAATCTAATGCCTGCTCCCGAGCTCTCGGGTCTCTAATCAGATCTCCCAGCAAAACTTTTTCACCTTCATCCAGCAACTCGACAACCGCCTTACTTTTTTCCCTAGTAAAATTAATTGTCACTAAATGTGGAGGCTGATTCCCAACTTTTTCCCTTAGGCTATGGATAATCGACTCCATCGTCTCCTGCCTTCCTGGCTCATTGTCTAATAAATAGCGAAAAAAAGTTTTCAATAGCGGCGCTATCAATAAAAATAATATTTTTCTGGCCGCAACCAATGTCGGCTGCATAATCATGTCAACCGTTGCCGCGCGAAATGCTATCTCATTCTCGTGTTTATTCTGTCGAACAATGGTAAATAAGTTCTTATTAAAATACCGGGCATTCAGTAAAATCCCTAAATTATGGCCATCATCATCAGTTCCGGACAAAATGCCTACAGCATTCTCAATCCCCGCCTGGCGCAATGTTTTGGATGTTGTTCTGCCGACAATATAGCGTTCGATATGCTCCTCTTCTTTTGAATCATGCGGGTCAATAACTGCAGTCTTAACTCCATACCGGCTTAAAACCCGATTGACCTCATGCCCCATCCGGCCATACCCACAAACAATCCAAGTTCCTGAAGTTCCTGTAGGCGGTGTGATATAACGCTCTAGTGTTGCCCCCTTTTCTCTGACTAGCCACTTATTAAATGCATAAAACCCCGGGTTTTTCATGGATGCCGCCAAAACCTTAGCAAAGGTTTTAAAGGGATCAACAATATGTACCTCACCACCCAATGTAACTAAAGTCTCTTCAAACACTTCAACTTTAGACATGCTGATAAGGCCTACATTAGGATTAAGCAATCGGGCCAATGCTGAAATTTTCAGATTAGCTTCTTCGCTATTGGTAATAGCGATCACAGCCTTGCAGTTTGGTCGACGCAAACCGGCTTCTAGCAAATGCTTGGGTACACTGGCATCGCCGCAGAATGATGGCGTAGGAACCTTGTAATTACGCAACTGCAGCGCCTTAATTCTCTCTTCATCATTATCAATGATGACTGCCGGATAATCATAATCACTCAACCCCCGCATCAGTACACTGCCTGTATCGCCAAAACCGCACATAATGACAAAAGGGCTTTCTATACGCCGAACACCTCTAGAAAAACGCCATTCTGAAAATGCTCTTAAAAGAAAATGATTTTGGAGCAACCGAATAATTGAGCCTATGGCATATAGCCAGGTAATCACACTGACATAAAGGCAGATAATAGCCCAAAAACGCTGAGCATCACTGAATTTAACAGGAATCTCCCCAAACCCTGTGGTCGTTGCAGTATAAGTCATAAAATAAAATGCATGAAAAACGCTCATATATTGCGTTTCACCATCAACTTCTATGCCCGGAATGAAAACCATGCCTAAAATAGAAACCGAATAGACCGTCAGCAAGGCAATTAGCGGGCCTCGCATTTCGCGCATTACTATAAAGATAACACGGCTTAAATCAACTGATACAGCCATTCCAGCCCTCCATCAGAAGCATTGATAACAACATGGGTAATATTTTATAATCGGTTAAACAAAGTCTCAGAGACCAGAATAATAGCTGAAATCACATTTGCCACCAATGCCCCGCCTGATAAAGAAACGATACTGGACATAACTTCTGGTGTAAGTCCCGTTCCAGTAATATGAACAGCAAAAGTCCAGTATGTGGCAGCTGCTATTAACTCTAAATCTGCCACTAAACTTGTTGCCAATAAAACTGCACCAATCTGCGAACGGTCGCCAAATTTTAATACGGTAGCAATTAAATTAACGACAATAACAGCAAATAGCTCGAGTACACTGTGATGTGCCGGATTATCCATTTCCCCTAAAAAAAAACCAAAATTTAATGTCAACGCCAGCACTACAAAAAAACCAAAAATGACTTTCTCTAGATTCATTTTCTAACCCTCGTATTTGATACCCTAGATAGCTAACAAGCAAACCAGTTCATCGAATTGATTTATAATAGTACATTTTAACTCTAAACGTCTCTTTCAGAAACGTGATTTTAAAAATCTTCCCTCACCTGAAGACTCTCTCAGCTGGCCATGCAAAAAAAACTAGCACTTATATATTATTTATTGCTAATATAGTTTCTTTTAGCAGGAGTTTTATTATGTCTATTACCGCTCTGGATCTTGTTGCAGCAGCAAAAAAAACCATTTCTATCTGTGATATCGAAACCGTAAAATCAGACCATTCTAATCATTTAGTATTAGATGTTAGAGAACCGGATGAATATGCTGCCGGCTGTTTACCTGGGGCCATTAATATCCCCCGAGGTGTTTTAGAATTTAAAATCGGTGCTCACCCAGCATTTCAGGACTCACAAGATGCTAAAATATTTGTATACTGCCTAACTGGCGGACGCTCTGCTTTAGCAACTGAAGCATTAAATAAATTAGGCTACACCCATGCATGCAGTATGGAAGGCGGCTTTACATTATGGAAAGAAAATGGCCTACAAGTTGATATTCCCTAAACCATGCCGGAACTAGACTCTATCCGAATTGACAAATGGCTATGGACTGCGCGTTTTTTTAAAACGCGCAGACTGGCCGCAGAAGCCGTATCGGGAGGAAAAATACATATTAATGGACAGCGCTGTAAACCGGCCAAAGAAGTTAAACCGGGAATGGAGCTGTCCATTTCTAAGGATCAATTTCAATGGCATCTTACAGTTGTTGCAATTAATAGCCATCGTCGTCCAGCGAAAGAAGCTGTTTTGCTTTATCATGAAGATCAGGAGAGCATTAATAAGAGACAGCAGCAAATCATCCGGCAAAAAGAATTGCGAGCGTTAATCCCTCACGCTGAACACGAGCATAGACCTAACAAAAAGCAAAGAAGGCAGATTCACCGGTTTAAACAAGGATAATGTTGCTAGCATATTGAATACATTCTTTATCAGAGAAGCCTTAAATTGGACTCACTGCTCTCAGAATAGCGAATATTTTGAAGTTTACTTTCATTCAAATATCAAACAAGGGAGATAGCAATAAATAATCATTCATTATTGGGCAGGATTATATATTTCCATACCCTTCACACCAAGTTAACCCTTCCGGCGAGTCGAATGACCGGGTATTAAAATTTAGCAACCGTCAACCTTAATTTTTTAAATCTGCCACTTTTTTTGTAATTCAATGTTTAAAGATGGAACATCATCTTGAATAATACTCCATAAGGTGTCGTTATAAATTCCTAAATATCCGTGAATCAGTCTATTTCGAGTAGCAATAATTTGTCGCTAAAACACAGAAGGGTTCTGCTCTTGTATCTATTTAGGAACGTGCACGAAATAACTTCGACAACTTAAAAATTTCCGTTCTTTGGAACAGCAACATAATTCCATAGTTTCAGATGCTCATCAAATACAATTCGCATGGATTCTTTAAACCCTGCGAC
>JALSLW010000069.1 GCA_026988155.1 Methylomonas sp.
GAGCATCACTTTGAACCTAAAGGTGATGATAATTTCAAGACTGAGTCATGAACGGGTCTTGTGACCCGTATCCGGACTTTAGTCCATTATACGAACCCACCAGCTTTAGCTGGTGGTTGTTTAGTTAGGTTTAGCAGTTCCAGCGTAAATTGGCGGTGTTAACTGGTGCATCCCAGAATTTAATCATTTCTTCATCAAGTAGCGTTAGGGTGATTGAGCAGCCAGTCATATCAAGAGATGTTGTATAGTTGCCCACTAAAGAACGGCAAATATCAATCCCGCGTTTTTCCCAGAATTGGGCCGCAATATTATAGATCAGGTGCAGCTCCATTAAGGGAGTAGATCCTAATCCGTTAATATGCAATAGAGCTTTTTGACCTTTTTGTGGTTTCAAGTCTTCATTGATGGCATTTGCTATCTGTTCAACTATTTCAGAGGCGCTGCTTAACTTGATGGTTTCATGTCCGCGTTCACCATGAATGCCTACGCCCATTTCAATTTCATCATCAGCCAATTCGAATGTGGGTTTGCCGAGAGCGGGGACGGTGCAGCAGTTTAATGCGACGCCCATACTGGCAGTCATTTGGTTGACTTTGTCCCCCAAAATTTTGCAGTCAGATAAGTTCATTCCGTTTTCAGCTGCGGCTCCTGTTATTTTTTCTACGATTAATGTTCCTGCAACCCCCCTGCGTCCAGTGCTATGGTTTTTTGGCAGAGAAACATCATCATCTATTAAAACAGTTTCAAAGGGACAGTCAATCATTTCGCTGGCGATTTCAAAATTCATTACATCGCCGGCATAATTTTTTACAATAAACAGTACGCCTTCGCCGTTTTCAGTTAATTCAGCTGCGGCCATCATTTGGTCGGGTGTTGGAGAGGTAAAAATTTGCCCTGGGCAGGCGGCATCAAGCATACCTATGCCAACAAACCCAGTATGCAGGGGTTCGTGACCAGAACCTCCGCCAGATATAAGGACTACTTTGCTAGCAGGGGCAGCAGTACTTCGAGTAACGATATTTGGCTGTGTATGGAGCTGAATGATATCTGCATGGGCTTTAGCAAAGCCTTGCAAGCTTTCATCCAAAAGAGTGTCGATATCATTTATAAATTTTTTCATAACATTTACTCCGTATTCTGCATGGTTATATAGCCAGCCTAACATAGGCTGTTATTCGTTTGCTAGCCGTAACGCATCAGTTATAGCAGGTAACCCCTGCATTATCCAGGTAGGCTGGTAGTCTATCGATGCTAGATCGTTCTTGGCTGAAATGCCCGTTAACACCATGATGCTTCGGATACCAGTTTTAACAGCGCCTAGAATGTCAGTATTTAACCGGTCTCCTACGGCAATTGTTTTGTCGGGCTTTACTCCCAATATTTTTATTGCTTGTTGATACATGATTGCTTCAGGTTTACCAATAACAATTGGTGATATTCCGGTAGAGGCAGTTAAAGCGGCAAGGATGGCGCCATTACCAAGAACTGGGCCCCTTTCAGTGGGAAGGGTAGTGTCCGCATTGGTTGCAATAAACTTTGCGCCAGCGTCTATATGTAATGAGGCTTCGGCAAGCTTGTCCCAAGAAAGGTTTCTATCTAGGCCGCAAATGACATAGTCAGCCGGTCGATCAAATCTGCTGTAGGGTAAATCAACAAGGTTGAAGCCCTTTTTGAGGAGTGGCTGGCGTAAACCCTCTTCGCCTATAACAAATATCTTTGTTGAGCCGGGTTCAGTTTGTTCGGAAAGGTGGGCTGCAGTTGCCATGCTTGAAGTGAGTATTTCATTGGCTGTGACAGCTATGTCCATCATACTAAGTTTTGAAATGTATTGATCCTGAGTAAGGCTCGCATTATTTGTTGCCAGTATAAAGGGCAGTTTTTGCAATCTGAGCAGTGTAAAAAAATCTTTTAGGCCAGGGAGCGGTTGGTTTCCTTCCCATAGAACGCCGTCCATATCAATGATAAGGGCGTGAATGTTAATGAGTGGCTGCATATTGGGATGTCTAGAATGAAAGTTAGAGTGTGAGAATGTCATAAAAAGGGTTAATTTGTCCAGATTGTTGGCGAAAAACAAATATTGTTGCTGTAAGGATATTGATAAAAATTAGAGTTTTTATAATGTCAGTTTTTTTTGCAAGGGGGGGGTAATTTGCTGTGTTTTTTACTCAATATATTGATTTATAGTGCTAATTTATGATTTTTCTGGGGGAAATGATTGTGCGTTAAAAGTGTATATATCCTGGGGAAATTGACACGCAAGTATGTTCTGATTTAGAGTGCGACTTGAAAAAAAGATTTTTCAATAAAAACTATAAACAATCGGAGTACACATTATGGCAACACCTTTAATTCAAATGGCATTAGACTCACTAGATTTCGACGCGACAGTAGCGCTTGCAGAAGAAGTAGCCCCTTATGTTGACATCTTTGAAATCGGCACACCATGCATCAAACATAACGGCATCCCCCTGGTTGAAGAGCTGAGAGCGCGATTTCCAGACAAGCTTCTACTTGTTGATCTGAAAACAATGGATGCCGGCGAATACGAAGCGACACCATTTTATGCTGCCGGTGCAGACATCTGTACTGTACTGGGCGTATCAGGCCTGGCGACATGCCAGGGCGTCATCAAAGCGGCCAAGGCACACGGAGCAGAAGCGCAGATCGATCTGATCAACGTAGACGACAAAGCCGGCTGTGCAGTTGAAACCGTAGCGGCAGGCGCACAGATTGTAGGCATACACACAGGTCTGGATGCACAGGCTGCAGGCGACACACCTTTTGACGACTTGGCAACAATCCTGGGATTGGGACTGGACGTACGCATATCGATTGCAGGCGGCATCAACCAGTCGACAGTGCAGGACGTAGTCCGTGCAGGCGCAAACATCATCGTAGTCGGCGCGGCAATCTACGGCGCACCGTCACCAGCTGAATCAGCACGTGAAATCCGTGAACTAGTCGAAGCGGCATAAGGCAGGGTAAACTATGTGGCAGCAAGAAAATCAAAAATTAGTCGTCAATAAGATTTCGGAAATTCTTGATGCGACTGATCCTACCTATGCAGAAAAAATGACAGAGATGTTCGACGGCGCCAAGCGGATATTTATCTCAGGCGCCGGACGGTCAAAGCTGGTCGGCAACTTTCTGGGCATGCGTTTGATGCACAGTGGCTACGACGTCAGCATGGTAGGTGAGATTGTGACGCCCAGCATCAGAGAAGGTGATCTGCTGATCATCATCTCTGGCTCGGGAGAAACGGAGCAGTTGATCGCCTTCACCAAAAAGGCAAAAAGTGTTGGAGCAAAGATCATACTCATTTGTTCGAAATCCTCGTCAACCATAGGAGATATGGCTGACGGAGTCTTTCAGATCGGAAGCGACGAATCATACTCGGCAGTAAAGGGGATGCCTATGGGGACATGTTTTGAACTGTCCACATTATGCTTTCTTGAAGCGTTAGTCGCACACCTTATCTGGGAAAAAGGCATTCCGGAAGAGGAAATGAGATTCAGACACGCCAACATGGAATAAAAAAATAGGAACGCGGGCGGTGAAGGCCGCCCGTTCAGCCTTGTCAGAAAAAGGCAGTAATCAACAAGACAGTACGCTGAGAGCGGTATCGAAAACAGCAAAGCTGGATTATTGGCCTCAAACGAATTCAGAATAACCATATTTTAGGAGAAGAACTATATGTCTTCACGTCGTCATTTAGCAAACGCAATCCGTGCATTAGCCATGGATGCAGTACAGAAAGCAAAATCAGGCCATCCGGGCGCGCCCATGGGAATGGCAGACATTGCAGAAGTGCTGTGGAACGACCATATGAAACACAACCCGACCAGCCCGGAGTGGGCAGATCGCGACCGTTTCATCTTATCAAACGGTCATGGGTCAATGCTGATCTACTCGCTCTTGCATTTGACGGGATATGACCTGCCAATGGAGCAGCTGGCATCTTTCCGTCAACTGCATTCAAAATGTGCGGGACATCCGGAATATGGCTATGCCCCGGGCATTGAAACAACCACAGGACCATTAGGCCAGGGCATTACCAACGCAGTCGGCTTTGCAATGGCAGAAAAGCTGATGGCCGACCAGTTCAACAGGCCCGACCATGAAATTGTAGACCATAACACCTACGTATTCCTAGGCGACGGCTGTCTAATGGAAGGCATCTCGCATGAAGCCTGCTCGCTTGCAGGTACATGGGGACTGGGAAAGCTGATTGCATTCTGGGATGACAACAATATCTCGATTGACGGACATATTGATGGCTGGTATACAGACGACACGGTAAGACGTTTTGAAGCATACGGCTGGCATGTTCTATCAGTAGACGGACATGATCCGGAAGCGATTGATGCTGCCATCGTGCTGGCAAAAAAAGAAGCAGACAGACCAACAATGATCTGCTGTAAAACGATTATCGGATTTGGCTCGCCAAATAAAAGCGGAAGCCATGACTGCCATGGCGCAGCCCTGGGCGATGAAGAAGTTGCACTGACGCGCAAAGAACTGGGCTGGGACTCGGCACCGTTTGAAATTCCTGCCGATGTCTACGCAGGATGGGATGCAAAGGCAAAAGGCGCAGAAGCAGAGACGGCATGGAATGATAAATTTGCAACCTACGAAAAGGCATACCCAGCAGAAGCTGCAGAATTCAAGCGTCGCATGGCAGGCGAATTGCCGGCAGACTGGAGTGCTGCGGCAGAAAAAATGATAGCAGACACCAATGCGGCAGGCGAGAACCTGGCAAGCCGTCAGGCCTCGCAGAAATGCATTGCGGCACTGGCGCCGACATTGCCGGAATTTCTGGGCGGATCGGCAGACCTGACAGGCTCAAACCTGACAAGCTGTGCAGACTTCAAGCATGTCAGTGGCAAAGAAATGGGCAACTACATTTCATACGGCGTACGCGAATTTGGCATGTATGCCATTATGAACGGCATGGCACTGCATGGCGGTCTAATCCCATTCGGCGGGACATTCCACATGTTCTCGGACTATGCAAAAAGTGCCTTCCGCATGGCGGCATTGATGGGCATCCGAACCATAGCCGTATTGACACATGACACAATCGGCCAGGGCGAAGACGGACCGACTCACCAGCCGATTGAAAATACGTCGGCGATGCGCCTGATACCCAATATGGATGTCTGGCGTCCGGCAGACAGTACAGAAACGGCCGTTTCCTGGGTCATGGCTGTAGAACGGACCGACGGACCGACAAGCCTGGTTTTGAGCCGTCAGGGACTGCCCTTCATAGCGCGTACAGATGATCAGATCGAAGCGGTCCGCAAAGGTGCCTATGTTATCTCGGAAGCGGATGGAGAAGCGAAAGCGGTCATCATCGCGGCCGGTTCGGAAGTTAACCTTGCACTGGAAGCGCAAAAGGAACTGCAGGCTGCCGGCACGGCGGTACGTGTGGTATCAATGCCGTCAACCAATGTATTTGACCGCCAGGATCAGGCGTACAAAGACAGCGTCCTGACACCGGGAGTTGTGCGCGTTGCGGTTGAAGCGGGCGTGACCGACTATTGGCGCAAGTATGTAGGCTTGGAAGGAGCTGTGGTAGGTATTGACACCTTCGGCGAATCTGCACCGGGCGGGGAAGTGATGAAGCACTTCGGCTTTACTGCCGAAAATGTAGTCAAGGTCGTTAATAGCGTTCTGTAAGTAAAGTCTCTGTTTACGCAAGGTATCATTATATTGGTACCTTGCGTTATTTTAAAGAGTCTTTTGGGAGTGACTGTTTCTTGTAAATAGCATTGTTTTTTCAGCGGTGTTATTTACAAGAATCAATCTGATTCCAAAATAATGAATAGTGAGGAATAATTTGATGAAAGGTTTATTGGCGGCGTTGCCGTTCTTCTCTAAACACTCTGAACCTGAGGTAAAAGTGGTTCAGAGGAAGTCGCAAAAGATATCTGGTGATTCAGATGGCTTAACCGGAGTTTCTAAATACGTTAATAATATGCCGGTTACTACAGGTGTTGAGAAATATTTAGGACGTCAAGAGCTTGTTGTCCATGTACATGATGGACCGTCAGGGGTTGAAAAATATTTAGAAAGTAGGCCCAAAAAATCAGGGGTTGAAAAATATTTAGAAACAAATCAATCGGTTGGTGCTACTGGTGTTGCTAAATATGTAAGAAACCAGTCAGAAGTTTTTGTTAGCGGTGTGGATAGGTATGTTGCTAATCAACTGGTTGCGATAAAAGAAATACGGAAACCGAGCAGTGTAGATAAGTATTTAAGCAAGCAACTGCCTGTAGAAAAAAAAGAATTAAGCAGTGTTGGCCAGTATGTGGCAAAACATATAGACACTGTTAAGCCTTCTTCATCTGTTGATATGTATGTGGCTAAGAAAAAGACAGAGGCAAGAGTTCGTTTTGATGCAACGGGCGTCGAAAAGTATCAGATAGAGCAGGAGGCGGTGGCAAGAAAAAAAACTGCAGCAGCTATTATTGATAGATATTTGAGGGAGCAGGCTATTATTGCTAAAGAAAAGGCACTGGCAGAAGAAGAGGCTGCAAAAGTAGCTGAAAGAGAGGCGCGTCTTGCGGCCAGTTTAGCTGGATTTGATGAAGAGAGTGATGAAGAATTAAGTGCTGTCGACAGATATATAAAAGAACAGGCTAAATTGTCTGCAAGTAAACCGGCCATTACAGGCGTTACTAGATATATGGCAAATAAGCTTGTAGAGGCTAGCAAAAAACCTGCAATAAGCAGTGTGGAAAAATATTTGAAAATTCAGTCTGTTGCAGGTAAATCGACTGAGGCAATAACTGCTGTTGAGCAATATATAAGAACACAGGCTGTTGCAAGGAAGTCTGCGCCAAAAGTTACTGGTGTAGCTAAGTACGTTATAAAAAAGTCTGTAGCTGATATGCATAAGCCGGAAATGAGCGGTGTTGCGAGGTATATGGCTAAAGTTAGATCAGTTATGGATGCCGCTGCGGAAGTGGTTGAGAAATGTTTGGAAGGTGAGTTTATACCTGCAGGACAGGATGAAGCTGGGATAACAGGCGTTGAAAAGTATTTACAAGATAAATCTGAGTTGGAAATTGAATCTAGGCAGTCGAGAGTTGAACAGTATCTGCAAGAACGCAAAGCGCAAATAAAAGATTTTTCAGGCCCTACAGGTGTTGAGAATTATTTAGATGCTCAGGCGGTCCTTGCTAGGGAAAACGCAGTGTCTGGAGTGGCGAAGTATTTAATTGCACATGCTTCAGATGCAGAGGAAAAAGAAGAGTTTTTGATTCAGCATATTGAAGATGCTGAGGAGGATGTTTCTCCTGTTGTATCAGGTGTTGAAAGGTACCTGCAGATTAGGCCAGAAACACCAGTAGCTGAAGAAAAAAAGATTGAATTAAGTGGTGTGGAAAAATATATGAAGCGTCAGGAAATTGATAATGCAACTGGTGTTGAGAAGTATTTGATGGGAATATCAGGTTAGATACTGAGCTTTTTTGTCAAAATAGAAAATGCCACTTTATGTGGCATTTTTTTTGAGTTAGCTTTGCTGGGATAGTCGGGGCTAGTATGAAATAAATAAATTTAGGCCGTGACTACTGATGATTAAATATTCTGCTCAGATACTAAGTTAAATTTGCTTATATATTTAGCAGTCATTTAATAATTTTTGTTGCAAAAAAGCAATGAAATTTGATTGTATCTGTAATGTCTTTAATGTAAATCCTAAAGCAATAAATTGAGAATAAAAGAGATAAGATGTTGGCTTTATAACATTTCAGTTGATTTTTCATTCTGAATAATCAATATCCATTGCTTTTTTGGAATGCTTTAAAAGACATTGATTTCATTCTTAGGTGTTAGATGGACATCTTTATTTGAGCTTAATAGGAGAAGTTTCATAAGACTTAATAAAGTTACGTGCTTGGTCGCTAGCAATTAGGAAGAAATTATTTTTTTGCAAAGAACAATATGGGGCTCTTTGCTTGTTACTGAGAATATGTTACAGAGATTTGAGTGTTTTGTGAAAGCGTTGCGAATTAGCTACAAAAAGGGCGCACTGGGGTATGGTTGAAATATGAGGGGCATTGACATAGCACTATAAAGTGATTTAAAGTTACGCACTCGTAACAAGTACTTTTTATTAAGTGCATGGTAAATACGTAACAAATTCGTAATAAAAATAATTGGAGTACGTAACATGGCAACACCTTTAATTCAAATGGCATTAGACTCACTAGATTTCGACGCGACAGTAGCGCTTGCAGAAGAAGTAGCCCCTTATGTTGACATCTTTGAAATCGGCACACCATGCATCAAACATAACGGCATCCCCCTGGTTGAAGAGCTGAGAGCGCGATTTCCAGACAAGCTTCTACTTGTTGATCTGAAAACAATGGATGCCGGCGAATACGAAGCGACACCATTTTATGCTGCCGGTGCAGACATCTGTACTGTACTGGGCGTATCAGGCCTGGCGACATGCCAGGGCGTCATCAAAGCGGCCAAGGCACACGGAGCAGAAGCGCAGATCGATCTGATCAACGTAGACGACAAAGCCGGCTGTGCAGTTGAAACCGTAGCGGCAGGCGCACAGATTGTAGGCATACACACAGGTCTGGATGCACAGGCTGCAGGCGACACACCTTTTGACGACTTGGCAACAATCCTGGGATTGGGACTGGACGTACGCATATCGATTGCAGGCGGCATCAACCAGTCGACAGTGCAGGACGTAGTCCGTGCAGGCGCAAACATCATCGTAGTCGGCGCGGCAATCTACGGCGCACCGTCACCAGCTGAATCAGCACGTGAAATCCGTGAACTAGTCGAAGCGGCATAAGGCAGGGTAAACTATGTGGCAGCAAGAAAATCAAAAATTAGTCGTCAATAAGATTTCGGAAATTCTTGATGCGACTGATCCTACCTATGCAGAAAAAATGACAGAGATGTTCGACGGCGCCAAGCGGATATTTATCTCAGGCGCCGGACGGTCAAAGCTGGTCGGCAACTTTCTGGGCATGCGTTTGATGCACAGTGGCTACGACGTCAGCATGGTAGGTGAGATTGTGACGCCCAGCATCAGAGAAGGTGATCTGCTGATCATCATCTCTGGCTCGGGAGAAACGGAGCAGTTGATCGCCTTCACCAAAAAGGCAAAAAGTGTTGGAGCAAAGATCATACTCATTTGTTCGAAATCCTCGTCAACCATAGGAGATATGGCTGACGGAGTCTTTCAGATCGGAAGCGACGAATCATACTCGGCAGTAAAGGGGATGCCTATGGGGACATGTTTTGAACTGTCCACATTATGCTTTCTTGAAGCGTTAGTCGCACACCTTATCTGGGAAAAAGGCATTCCGGAAGAGGAAATGAGATTCAGACACGCCAACATGGAATAAAAAAATAGGAACGCGGGCGGTGAAGGCCGCCCGTTCAGCCTTGTCAGAAAAAGGCAGTAATCAACAAGACAGTACGCTGAGAGCGGTATCGAAAACAGCAAAGCTGGATTATTGGCCTCAAACGAATTCAGAATAACCATATTTTAGGAGAAGAACTATATGTCTTCACGTCGTCATTTAGCAAACGCAATCCGTGCATTAGCCATGGATGCAGTACAGAAAGCAAAATCAGGCCATCCGGGCGCGCCCATGGGAATGGCAGACATTGCAGAAGTGCTGTGGAACGACCATATGAAACACAACCCGACCAGCCCGGAGTGGGCAGATCGCGACCGTTTCATCTTATCAAACGGTCATGGGTCAATGCTGATCTACTCGCTCTTGCATTTGACGGGATATGACCTGCCAATGGAGCAGCTGGCATCTTTCCGTCAACTGCATTCAAAATGTGCGGGACATCCGGAATATGGCTATGCCCCGGGCATTGAAACAACCACAGGACCATTAGGCCAGGGCATTACCAACGCAGTCGGCTTTGCAATGGCAGAAAAGCTGATGGCCGACCAGTTCAACAGGCCCGACCATGAAATTGTAGACCATAACACCTACGTATTCCTAGGCGACGGCTGTCTAATGGAAGGCATCTCGCATGAAGCCTGCTCGCTTGCAGGTACATGGGGACTGGGAAAGCTGATTGCATTCTGGGATGACAACAATATCTCGATTGACGGACATATTGATGGCTGGTATACAGACGACACGGTAAGACGTTTTGAAGCATACGGCTGGCATGTTCTATCAGTAGACGGACATGATCCGGAAGCGATTGATGCTGCCATCGTGCTGGCAAAAAAAGAAGCAGACAGACCAACAATGATCTGCTGTAAAACGATTATCGGATTTGGCTCGCCAAATAAAAGCGGAAGCCATGACTGCCATGGCGCAGCCCTGGGCGATGAAGAAGTTGCACTGACGCGCAAAGAACTGGGCTGGGACTCGGCACCGTTTGAAATTCCTGCCGATGTCTACGCAGGATGGGATGCAAAGGCAAAAGGCGCAGAAGCAGAGACGGCATGGAATGATAAATTTGCAACCTACGAAAAGGCATACCCAGCAGAAGCTGCAGAATTCAAGCGTCGCATGGCAGGCGAATTGCCGGCAGACTGGAGTGCTGCGGCAGAAAAAATGATAGCAGACACCAATGCGGCAGGCGAGAACCTGGCAAGCCGTCAGGCCTCGCAGAAATGCATTGCGGCACTGGCGCCGACATTGCCGGAATTTCTGGGCGGATCGGCAGACCTGACAGGCTCAAACCTGACAAGCTGTGCAGACTTCAAGCATGTCAGTGGCAAAGAAATGGGCAACTACATTTCATACGGCGTACGCGAATTTGGCATGTATGCCATTATGAACGGCATGGCACTGCATGGCGGTCTAATCCCATTCGGCGGGACATTCCACATGTTCTCGGACTATGCAAAAAGTGCCTTCCGCATGGCGGCATTGATGGGCATCCGAACCATAGCCGTATTGACACATGACACAATCGGCCAGGGCGAAGACGGACCGACTCACCAGCCGATTGAAAATACGTCGGCGATGCGCCTGATACCCAATATGGATGTCTGGCGTCCGGCAGACAGTACAGAAACGGCCGTTTCCTGGGTCATGGCTGTAGAACGGACCGACGGACCGACAAGCCTGGTTTTGAGCCGTCAGGGACTGCCCTTCATAGCGCGTACAGATGATCAGATCGAAGCGGTCCGCAAAGGTGCCTATGTTATCTCGGAAGCGGATGGAGAAGCGAAAGCGGTCATCATCGCGGCCGGTTCGGAAGTTAACCTTGCACTGGAAGCGCAAAAGGAACTGCAGGCTGCCGGCACGGCGGTACGTGTGGTATCAATGCCGTCAACCAATGTATTTGACCGCCAGGATCAGGCGTACAAAGACAGCGTCCTGACACCGGGAGTTGTGCGCGTTGCGGTTGAAGCGGGCGTGACCGACTATTGGCGCAAGTATGTAGGCTTGGAAGGAGCTGTGGTAGGTATTGACACCTTCGGCGAATCTGCACCGGGCGGGGAAGTGATGAAGCACTTCGGCTTTACTGCCGAAAATGTAGTCAAGGTCGTTAATAGCGTTCTGTAAAAACTATATTTGTAGTTAGCCCTGTTAAGTTAAGAATAATAGGGCTAACTAATAATAAAAATAGAACTAGTTATATAATAAAGGTAAATTGGGGAGTCCAGACGTGAAGATAAGTAAATTAACCAATGGGTTGTTAGTTTCATTGTTGCTATGTGCCTCTGCGGTTGAAGCAGATAGTGATTATCCTGCAACAGATTTTCAACCAAAAGTAGTTTTTTCAGATGCTGATTATAAGCACACAGGTTCATCTGTGTCGTCAAAAGCTTCTTCGAGCAATGCCGAAGTAAGTGTTGCCGATCCTGCTTATCCTGCAGCAAACTTTCAGCCAGAAGTTTTGTTTGAGGATAAGTCATATAAGCATACGAAAGGCAATGAAGGGAAGTCAATAAGAACTGAATTTGTAAAAAAATATGCTGCAGAGCAAATTGAAGAAAATGCTCCTGCTTCAAGTGAAAGCTCTGATGACTCTTCGATGAGTTTAATCATGGGCTTAGCTGTGCTGGCAATAGCAGGGTTTGTTTTTTATAGTAAAAATTCGATAAAAATACCCGCTGTTAAAAAGAGATTAGTTTCTAAAAAAGCATCTGCACGCAGAGCAGTTGTGGCAGTAAAATCAACAGGTGACGAATCGGCTAGTGGTGTTGCAAAATATTTGGAATCTAAAGTTGGTACAAAGCCAAGCGGTGTGGCAAAATATTTGGAAGATCGCGATAGCTCCCCTGTGAGTGGAGTTGCTAAATATGTGGCAAAGAAAAAAGTTTCTGCTAGATTGGCATCTGTAACTGGAGTAGAAAAATACTTAAAAGACAGAGGATAAGGTAATGGATGAGAATTACTTTATTGGTCTTATTGTTCTTTTTATTCTTAGTTTCGCTATTTTTAAAAAAGATAAGTCATCATCTGAAACCGTTTCTAAAGCAGAAGTTAAATCGAATAGAGATGTTTCTGGTGCGACAGGTGTGGCAAAGTATTTGAGAAACCAAGAAGGTGAGCTGGCGTCAAAAAAAGAGTCTGGTGTTGCAAAATATTTGCAAGCAAAAGAGGCTTTAAATGCTAATAAAGAAGAGAAGTTAGCTATCAGCGGAGTTGCTAAATACTTAGCTAATAAAGAAGAAGCTCCTATCAGTGGAGTCAGTAAATATATGGCTAGACAAGCCGTACATGCAAAAAAAATGGCAAAAGAAAATGTATCTGGAGTGGAAAAATATTTAAATAGCCGTAGCTGATTGAAATATTTTTATATAAAACCTACCTTTTTTTTAGACAAAGCACATACGGATATGTGTCCTTGTCATCCCAAATGTTGTATGCATTGGATTATGCTGACTTTTTAGTTATTCATAATCCAATACATACATATCAATTTTTAATTTTTCTTAGAGGTACTAATACATGGCTAATTTATTAGATCAACTTAAAGCTGTAACAGTCGTTGTTGCTGATACTGGCGACATCAATGCAATTGAAAAATTTACTCCGCGTGATGCAACTACAAATCCTTCGCTTATTACAATGGCTGCTCAAATGCCAGAATATCAGGGAATTGTTGATGATACTTTAAAAGGAGCAAGAGAAACTTTAGGTGCCAATGCTTCAGCTGCTGATGTTGTAACTTTAGCATTTGACCGTTTAGCTGTTTCTTTTGGTCTTAAAATTCTTGAGATTATTCCTGGCCGTGTTTCAACAGAGGTTGATGCTCGACTTTCTTTTGATACCGAGGCTACAATTGCAAAAGGACGTGAAATTATTGCTCAATACGAAGCTGCGGGTATTTCGAAAGACAGAATTCTTATTAAAGTAGCTGCAACTTGGGAAGGTATTCAGGCTGCGGCAGTTCTAGAGAAAGAAGGCATTTCTACAAATTTGACTTTAATCTTTGGTTTACATCAAGCGATTGCATGTGCCGAAAATGGAATTACATTAATTTCGCCTTTTGTAGGGCGTATTCTTGACTGGTATAAAAAAGATACTGGACGGGATTCCTATGAGCCATCTGAAGACCCGGGTGTTGTTTCTGTGACAGCTGTTTATAATTATTACAAAAAATTTGGTTTTAAAACTGAAGTTATGGGTGCTAGTTTCCGTAATATAGGTGAAATTACTGAATTAGCGGGAAATGATTTATTAACAATATCTCCTGGACTTCTTGAAGAGCTACAGGCTACTGAAGGTGATTTACCCATCAAGCTTGATGCTTCTAAAGCTGCTGCAATGGATATTACTGAAATCCATGTTGATAAAGCCACTTTTGATTCAATGCATGCTGCAGACCGTATGGCTACAGATAAACTGGCTGAAGGTATTGAAGGCTTTGAAAAAGCATTAATTGCTTTAGAGGAATTATTGACTGATAGATTGGCTTCTATAGAAGCGTAAGTCGATTTAAAAAGCAGTTTTGATGTGAAAACCGAAACTGCTTAGAATATTTTCAAATTAAACAGATTTAGACTATGTCACAAAAAATATTAGATGTTGTAAAACCAGGTGTTATTTCAGGCGATGATGTTCAAAAAGTCTTTGAAATATGCAAAGAAAAAAGCTTTGCATTGCCAGGTGTAAACTGTATCAATACAGATTCAATTAATGCGGCTCTTGAAGCGGCTGCGAAAGTAAAAGCACCTGTTATTATTCAGTTTTCTAATGGTGGTGCCGCTTTTGTTGCTGGTAAAGGTCTTAAGTTAGAAGGTCAGGGTAATGCCATATTAGGTGCCATTTCTGGCGCTAAACACGTCCATAATGTCGCTGAAGCTTATGGTGTCCCAGTTATTCTTCATACGGATCACTGTGCCAAGAAACTGCTTCCTTGGCTTGACGGGTTGCTTGATGCAGGAGAAGAGTTCTTTAAAGAAACGGGCAAGCCATTATACAGCTCACACATGATTGATTTATCTGAAGAGCCTTTAGAAGAAAATATTGCGTTATGTGCAAAATATCTAGAGCGTATGGATAAGATAGGCATGACTCTTGAAATTGAACTGGGTTGTACAGGGGGGGAAGAGGACGGTGTTGATAACACTGGAATGGATAAAGCTGATTTATATACTAAGCCAGAAGAAGTTGCCTATGCTTATGAAGAATTAAGCAAAATAAGCCCTCGTTTTACAATTGCTGCCTCTTTTGGTAATGTGCATGGTGTGTACAAGCCGGGTAACGTTGAATTAACTCCGACAATCCTTCGTGACTCACAGGTATATGTTTCTGAAAAATTCAATGTACCAGCTAACACATTAACTTTTGTATTCCATGGCGGTTCAGGTTCTTCTGAAGCAGAAATAAAAGAATCTATTGGGTATGGTGTTGTTAAAATGAATATCGATACTGATACTCAGTGGGCAACATGGGAAGGTATTATGAACTTTTATAAAGCTAATGAAGCTTATCTACAAGGTCAAATTGGAAATCCTGACGGTGAAGACAGCCCTAATAAAAAATACTATGATCCACGTGTATGGCAGCGTGCAGGTGAAGTAGCAATGGCTGCACGTTTAGAGCAAGCTTTCTCTGATTTAAATGCAGTAAATACTTTGTAATATGTGTTTTTTTAAGGATGGTCTAATTTAGGGTCAGGCTTATATGAAAAAGGCCGATTCAGAAAACTGAATCGGCCTTTTTTAGTTTTCTGGTAAATATTTTATGTTTGTGTTAAGAGGTTTTCAGAAAATGAGAAAACACGTATTGACAGATGTATACAGATGATCAACGACTAGAGCTTATAATTGTCATGATGACAAAAGAAAAGTATTGCCAACCATTTCTTAATCTAAGATTAGAAGAAAATTATATCGATTGTATGTAAATACAAGGGTAGCTCGATTTACCCTTTGGCAATTTTTGTCGCAGTTCTTTTTGCCTTAAAAAAATCGAGTATTAGGCTAGAGCATTCCTCCTCAAGTACTCCTCCGTCCCAAGTTACCTTATGATTCAAAAAAGAGGCCTCAGCAAGGCTTAAAGCATTGCAGACTGCGCCACGCTTTGGGTCAGAAGCACCGAAGACTAAGCGCTTGATTCTGGCATGAGATATCGCACCCATGCACATCACGCAAGGTTCCAAAGTAACATAAAGAGTGCAGGCAATTAGCCGATAATTCTCCAGAATACTGCCGGCACTACGTATTGCCACCATTTCAGCATGAGCCGTTGGGTCATTGCTCAGTATCGGCACATTCCAGCCTTCAGCAATGTATTGGTTTCCCTTGACTAAGACTGCGCCAACGGGAACTTCTCCTTGCTCTTCTGCTCTTTGAGCAAGCCGGATTGCATGACGCATCCACTGTTCATCTTGACTGTCCACTGTAAACTATCACTACCATTAAGTTAAGGAAAAATGTAGGCTGAGGGGCGCTACTTGGATGCAGAAGGTATAGCATCGCTAGCATAGTCGGTAACGACCTATCTGGTTTATTCCCATTCTATCGTAGCGGGGGGTTTTCCTGATATATCGTAACAAACTCGTGAAATGCCCGACACTTCATTAATAATTCTACGCGAAATCAAATCCAGAAATTCATATGGCAAATGTGCCCAGCGTGCAGTCATAAAATCGACTGTTTCAACAGCCCGTATAGCAATAACATAGTCATATCGGCGACCATCCCCCATCACGCCGACTGATTTCACAGGTAAAAATACTGCAAAAGCCTGGCTAACCTTGTCATAAAGGTCGTTTGCATAAAGTTCTTCGATAAAAATGGCATCCGCCTGGCGCAATAAGTCGGCATACTCTTTTTTAACCTCACCTAGAATTCTAACTCCTAGCCCCGGCCCAGGGAATGGGTGACGAAAAACCATATCTGCAGGCAAACCTAATTCTAACCCCAGCTTTCTGACCTCATCTTTAAATAATTCACGCAGAGGCTCAACCAGCTTTAATTTCATATCTTCTGGAAGGCCTCCAACATTATGATGCGATTTAATCAAATGTGCCTTGCCTGTTTTAGATCCAGCCGATTCAATTACATCTGGATATATGGTTCCTTGCGCCAGCCATTTTGCATCTGTTAGTTTTTCTGATTCTTCATCAAATATTTCTATAAATAGATTGCCAATTATTTTACGCTTGATTTCTGGGTCAGTAACTCCTTGCAAAGCATCCAAATAACGCTGCTCAGCATCAATCCTAATGACATTGACCCCCATATGCTCTGCAAACATTGCCATTACCTGATTGCCTTCATTTAAACGCAGCAAACCAGTATCAACAAATACGCAGGTTAATTGGGCTCCTATTGCTTTGTGCAATAAAGCGGCAACAACCGATGAGTCTACCCCGCCTGACAAACCTAAAACAACCCGATCTGTCCCAACCGACTCGCGTACAAAATGAATGCTTTCCTCAATGATGTTGCTTGACGTCCACAAAGCATCGCAGGCACAAATATCTCTTGCAAAACGCTTTAGGATTCGGCCACCCTGCTTTGTATGTGTGACTTCAGGATGAAACTGCAA
The DNA here is from genome assembly GCA_026988155.1 of Methylomonas sp. GTDB lineage: Bacteria > Pseudomonadota > Gammaproteobacteria > Methylococcales > Methylomonadaceae > QPIN01. The sequence goes on from JALSLW010000069.1 coordinate 16,971, forward strand.
ACCATAAAAGGCTTTGTCTTCATTAGCAATACCTGCAATCGGTGCACCTTCAGAGCTGCCTATAAGCTTAAACCCTGCAGGCAATACGACAACCCGGTCACCATGGCTCATCCATACATCTAATAAACCATAGCCTTCTGGAGAGGTATGGTCTTCAATATCTTTCAATAATTTAGAATGTCCCCGAGCCCTGATTTTTGCATAGCCAAATTCTCGGTGATCAGATGATTCAACTTTACCGCCCATTTGCTCGGTCATGGTCTGCATACCATAGCAAATGCCCAGGACCGGAACCCCTAATTCAAAAACAATCTGCGCAGCTCTTGGTGTTTCATCGCTAGTGACACTTTCTGGGCCTCCTGACAGAATAATCCCTCTAGGTGAGAACTGTTTAATTTCCTCGTCGCTACTTTCACAGGAAAATATTTCACAGTAAACGCCAATTTCACGAATTCTTCGAGCGATTAACTGCGTATATTGAGAGCCAAAATCCAAAATTAGGATTTTATGCGAATGAATATCTGCTGATTTGTGCTGATTCATAGTGTCACCTATATTCTTAAAACGAATTGGGGCTCCAAGGAGCTCCAATAGATAATTTATTTATAATAAATTTAACTGACCTGATAATTAGGCGCTTCTTTAGTGATGGTCACATCATGCACATGACTTTCTCGCATTCCAGCACTTGTCACTCGTACGAACTGAGCTTTGTCATGCATTTTTTCTATGTTGTGACTGCCGGTATACCCCATGCTGGATTTAATTCCCCCTAATAACTGATGAATAATGGCCAGTACACTGCCTTTATAAGGTACACGGCCTTCAATTCCTTCTGGAACCAGTTTTTCAATATTGTCACTCTCTTGAAAATAACGGTCACTGGAACCTTGTTGCTGAGACATGGCTCCTAAGGAACCCATGCCGCGATATGACTTATACGAACGACCCTGGAAGAGTTCCACTTCGCCAGGCGCTTCATCTGTACCAGCAAACAGGCCTCCTAGCATAATGGTATGAGCTCCTGCAGCCAGAGCTTTAGCTACATCCCCCGAATAGCGGATGCCACCGTCAGCAATAAGAGGCACACCAGTCCCCCTGAGTGCATCGGCCACATTGCTGACAGCTGTAATTTGCGGAACGCCAACACCAGCAACGATTCGGGTAGTACAAATTGACCCGGGGCCTATACCAACCTTAACTCCATCAGCACCAGCTTTAACTAATGCCTGGGCAGCTTCAGCAGTTGCAATATTGCCCCCAATTACCTGTAGATCAGGATAATTCTTTTTTACCCAGCGCACTCTATCTAAAACACCTTGAGAGTGGCCATGTGCAGTGTCAACAATAATTACATCAACGCCAGCATTAACCAGTGCGGCAACACGTGCCTCGGTCTCTTTTCCGGTGCCTACGGCGGCGCCTACTCTTAGCCTTTCCTGTTCGTCTTTACAGGCATGGGGGTAGTCTTTTGCTTTCTGAATATCTTTTACAGTAATCATTCCGCATAAATGAAACGCATCATTGACAACTAAAATCTTTTCTATCCGATGTTCATGCAGCAAAGAGATCGCCACCTTATGATCCGCTGGCTCATTAATCGTAATCAGTCTGTCTTTAGGCGTCATTACCGAGGTAACTTTTTCATCCAGCCGCGTTTCAAAACGCAGATCACGGCTGGTGACAATGCCGACTAAATCATCACCGTCAACAACAGGGACACCAGAAATATTTTTAGATTTAGTCAACTCGATTACCTCTCTGACAGTTACATCAGACGATACAGTAATAGGGTTCTTGATAATCCCGCTTTCATATTTTTTTACATTCCTAACTTCCTGAGCCTGCTCCTCAATGGTCATGTTTTTATGAACAATGCCTATTCCGCCTTCCTGGGCAATGGCAATGGCAAACCGTGCTTCGGTTACTGTATCCATAGCCGCCGAAACCAAAGGGATGTTAAGTGATATTCCACGGGTCAATTTTGTTTTCAATTCAACTTCCCGTGGCAATACTGTCGAATGCGCCGGCACCAATAACACATCATCAAACGTGAGCGCTTCCTGAATAATTTGCATGAACCAACCTACCAAAAATCTTAAATTAACCGATAATTATAGCATTTATTGGACCTTAAAATAACAAAAACTGTAATCCACCAATTGCATTTCATATAATAGTAAGAAACTCTATGCGAATTCATTCTTATCAAAGGTTCAGTACACATTAAGTAAAAACCTGTACTATCATTATTCATATCAGTTTAATTTAGAGAATTATCATGAAAAAAATAGCAAGTCTCACTTTAGCCGTTACTTTAATTTCTGGCTGCGCCATCGACCCTTATACCGGCGAAGAAAAAGTTGCCAATTCAGCATGGGGTACAGCAATAGGTGCCGGTGTCGGCGCTGGCGTCGGCGCCCTTGCTGGCGGTGGCAAAGGGGCCTTGATTGGAGCAGGTGCAGGAGCTGCAGTCGGTGCTGGCGCAGGCTATTATATGGATAGACAGGAGGCACAATTACGCGCCCGTCTTGAAGGCACCGGAGTTAGGATTCAGCGACAGGGCGACAGCCTTAAATTAATTATGCCCGGAAACATTACATTTGCTACAGACTCGGCCAATATCAATGGAAATTTTTATCCGATCTTAGACTCTGTCGGCACAATCTTAAGAGAATTTAACAATACCAGCATTAATATTTCCGGCTATACCGACTCTACTGGTAGCGACACTCACAATCAGCTGTTATCTGAAGACAGGGCAAACAGTGTTGCCAGCTATATAGTCAGAGCAGGCGTTCAGCATGGACGCATTCAATCACGTGGCTTTGGGGAGCGCTATCCTATTGCATCGAATGACACTGCCATGGGACGTTCACAAAACCGTCGTGTAGAAATCAGTATTCGCCCACGATAAATAAGGCTCAAAGAAGTTTCACAAGCCTTTTTTTTCTGGCAACAAGCAACCGGTTTTTCTACCCAGCCATCATTTTAAAAGCCATTAAAAACAGCACTATCGAAAAATACTTTTTTAATTTTTTTGCTGGCAAATTATTTGCCAATTTTGCACCAATGGGGGCGGTTACAATACTGCAAATAATTATTCCTGCCAATGCAGGCAAATAGACATAGCCGGCACTCCATTCGGGCAGAAAAGCATTGTCCCTGCCTAAGACTGCATAAACAATCGTTCCAGAGATGGCAATAGGCAATCCGCAGGCACTGGAAACTGCAACTGCATTTTTCATCGGCAACTGTCTTCCTAGTAAATAGGGGACAGTTAACGTGCCGCCACCAATACCTAGAATGGCAGATAAAAAGCCAATGACATTTCCCGCCCAATAATCAATCCATTGCTCAGGCCTTTTCGATTTGCTACTTGGTTTTGGGGGTAAAGCCATTCGAATGCCAACATAAACTAAGTAACTGATAAAAAAATACTTTAAGGTGTCGGAATTAATAAAGTCTGCAGCAATTGCCCCTACGCCCGCACCAAACAAAATTCCAGGGCTTAACCTTGCTACGCTTCCCCATTTAATATTACCCAGCTTAAAGTGAGTGGATATTGAGGCTATTGAAGTAAATATAATTGTTGCCAAGGAGGTTGCAATTGCCATAATCATAACTGCCTCACCCGGAAAATGATGTGCCGAGAACAGCCAAACCAGTGCAGGTACAATCACCACGCCACCGCCTAAACCGAACAGTCCCGCTAGCAAACCAGCAGCGAGACCCAAAATCATACTGAATAAAAATAGTTCCGACATTGTTTTACCCTGTTAAAATTCTATCTTGACAAAAAACTTATAAATAAAATGAAAGCATTTTTGGTTGGCGGTGCAGTTAGAGAGTCCCTGTTAAACCTACCAGTTAAAGATAAAGACTGGGTCGTTATTGGGGAAACGCCTGAATCTATGATTAAACAGGGGTTTCTGCCTGTCGGAAAAGATTTTCCTGTGTTTTTGCACCCACAGACACGTGATGAATATGCGCTTGCCCGTACAGAACGCAAAACAGCGCCTGGCTATAAAGGCTTCACTATTCACGCCTCGCCTGAAATCACCCTGGAAGAGGACCTTGTTCGCAGGGACTTGACTATTAATGCAATGGCAATGGATGAACAGGGTAGCATTTTTGACCCCTATCATGGCAAAGAAGACCTTAAAAACCGCATTTTTCGTCATGTCTCCCCTGCCTTTAGCGAAGATCCCGTCAGAATTCTGCGGATAGCTCGCTTTGCAGCCCGTTATTCCCACCTAGGCTTTACCATTGCAGAGGAAACCCAGGCGCTAATGAAACAGATGGTTGCTAAAGGCGAAACTGATCACTTGGTCGCTGAACGCGTTTGGGCTGAGCTAGTTAAAGCATTATCCGAGAAAACACCTGCAGCATTTTTTTATACATTAAAAGATTGCAATGCCTTGCAACCTATTTTTCCCGAAATCTATCAGTTATTTGGTGTGCCTCAGCCCGAAAAATACCACCCGGAAATTGATACAGGCATTCATAGCTTGCTGAGCCTTGAACAGGCCTGTCTATTGTCGTCAAAACCTGAAGTGAGATTGGCAGCCCTATTGCATGATTTAGGCAAAGCAGTCACCGATAAAAGCAAATGGCCTAGCCATCGTGGCCATGAGCAGATTGGGCTGCCTCTTCTTGAGCAGTTCTGCAAAAGACTGCGTATCCCCAAACATTATAAAACATTGGCTATCCAAGTAATGCGTTACCACACACACTGCCATCGCTGTTTTGAATTGAAGGCATCAACTTTGACGGATATGCTCAGCTCGTTAGGCGCATTTAAAGCCGAAAGCGCCACACTTAAAGACTTTGTACTTGCCTGTGAGGCGGATTGCAAAGGTCGAACGGGATTGGAGAATACCACCTATCCACAGGCAGCCTTTTTACTATCCGTCGCAGAAGCTGGCTGTAAAATTGACACCTCAATTATTTTAAATAGCAATTTGGAAGGGGAAAAAATAGGCAATGCCATTCGCCAGCTCAGGATCAGTGCAATTAAAAGCCACTTAAAAGCAGAATAGTACAGCAATCCATATGTGCATCCATAAATTTTATCTGACTAAAACACCATTTGATTACGGTTTTGTATGGATGGTCAAGAAAAAAACTAAAGGGTAGGCGGTTCAAAGCTGAGTGCTTTATTATTAATACTGTCTGGCTGTTCAGGTTTTATAATAGACATCACATTCTTTTCTATCTGATTTTCCTCAGTAAGCCATATTAACAGGCCATAATAGCTTCGAATATTTTCTACATAATTCACGGGCTCATTGCCTCTGGCATAGCCGTGTTTGGTTTTTTTGTACCATTTCTCTTTACTCAGCAGTGGTAAAGATGATTTTACATCCAGCCATTTATCTGGGTCGCGATTGCGAAGCTGAGTTAATATCCTCGCATCTTCTAGATGCCCGAATCCGACATTATAAGAAGCTAGGGCAAACCAAGTTCTGTCGGGCTCTGGGATTCGTTTAGGAATCTTTTTAAGTCGCTGTTTAAAATACAAAGTCCCGCCAGAAATGCTTTGTGCGGGGTCGGTTCTATCTGTAAGCCCCAGTTGACTGGCTGTTGCCTGGGTTAGCATCATCAGCCCTTTTACACCTGTCGGCGAGGTGGCATCAGGATTCCAGTGAGACTCCTGGTAGCTGATGGCGGCAAGCAGTCTCCAGTCAATATTGTACTTGCCACCTTCCATCTTGAATAAGGACTCATAATTTGGCAGTCGGGTTTGAAGGTGCAGGCGAAATGTACAATTGCCGACATAGCTTAGGTTTCCAGAATTCCCATAATATTTCTCAAGCAAATGATCAAGAGTTTTATCCTGCTTTATTTTATCAAAAAAAACAGAGACTTCATCAGAAAGGCTTTTATCTTGAGATAGAGGGAAAGCCCAGGCGAGCTGGCGAGGTTCTGTAATATCAAAAGCAACATTAAGTTTTGGGTAAAAGCGTTTAATCGCACTAACTTGATGTGAGTCGGCAATAGTGTAGTCAATTAGGCCTTCATTAACTAAGTACATCAAACCATCAGTGTTTAATTCAGTATTGATATTCCAGTTAAGCGATGGGTGCTCTAGCTGCAATTCCCGCAAACTGCCGATATAGCTGCTGCCTTTGACGACCTCAAGAATCCCCCTGCTTAGGTCAGTTATCAGTTTAGGCTTTTTTTTTCCGGAACGATACACAACCTGCTCTGTTATATTTTGGTAGGGAGGGGAAAAACGTAGGGCCTTTTTGCGGTTTTGTGTAATGGTAAGCCCTGCTGCTGCAAGGTCGGCTTTTCCAGCAGAGAGCTGTTCTAAAATTTCATTTAAGGTGTCGGGGGTAATGAAATTAACCTTTACATCTAAGTGTTGGGCAAATAGCATGATGAGATCATATTCCAGCCCAGCCTCTCCTTCTGCACCAATATAATAGGTAGTTGGAGAAAGGCGGGTAAGTACGTTTAGGGTGCCTTCATACCGAATCTGTTCAAGCTTGGAAAAGCCAAAATGTGAAGCGTTATAATTATCACAGGCAGTAACTGCTGCCAATATAATAAGGCTGACAAAGAAAGCGAGTCTATTTTTCGGCAATTTATTAACCTATGTTCCGGTTATTCAGGTCTTTGTCCTAAAAGTTAGGAAGAGTATTGTTCGTCGCGTAGTTTTTTATAGGTGTTGATCAATGTATTGGTAGATGAGTCGTGTGATCTTATGTTTTCACCGCTTTTTAGTTCTGGAAGAATGGCTTTAGCCAATACTTTTCCTAGTTCAACTCCCATTTGATCAAATGAATTTATATTCCAGATAACGCCTTGAGAAAAGATTTTGTGCTCATAAAAAGCGAGCAGGGTTCCCAATGTGCGCGGGGTGAGCTTTTTATATAGAAAAGAATTGGATGGCTTGTTGCCAGGAAAAACCTTAGACATAACTAAGAGAGGGTTTGAGTTGCCGATATCGATTTCAACCTCTTGTTTGGTTTTTCCGTTCATCAGCGCTTCTGGCTGAGCTAAAAAATTAGAAATTAGAATGTCATGGTGTACTGGTGAATCATAGTGCCCCTGAGCGGCCGCTAAAAAGTCACAGGGGATCATCTTTGTGCCTTGGTGTATTAGCTGAAAAAAAGCATGCTGGCCATTGGTTCCAGGTTGGCCCCAAATGATAGGGCCTGTATCGTAATCTGTCTGCTTGCCGTCAACAGTTATTGATTTGCCGTTACTTTCCATGTCGCCTTGCTGAAAATAATCGGCAAAGAAATAAAGCGACTGGTCGTAGGGAAGAAGGCAGTGGGATTCCGCTTTGAAGAAATTATTATACCAAATGCCTAATAGGGCCATGGTGACCGGTATGTTTTTCTCTAGCGGTGTGTCGCGAAAGTGCTGGTCTGCAAGGTGAGCTCCCATAAGCAGTTCTTCAAAATTATCCATACCAATAGCAATAGCGATTGACAGGCCAATTGCTGACCACAGCGAATAGCGTCCACCTACCCAGTCCCAGAATTCAAACATGTTTTCAGTATCAATGCCAAATGCCTCAACATTTTTTTTGTTGGTAGAAATGGCTACAAAATGTTTTGTAATGGCTGACTTGTCAAAAGCAGAATTTAATAGCCATTTACGTGCTGTATGCGCGTTGGTCATGGTCTCTTTGGTGTTAAAGACTTTTGATGCAATTAAAAATAGCGTTGTCTCAGGATTTAAACGTTTTAATGTTGTAATTATGTCTGTCTGGTCAACATTAGAAACAAAGTGAGATGTTAGATTGGGGGTGGAATATGGCTCAAGTGCTGTTGTAACCATTTTGGGACCCAAGTCAGACCCGCCGATGCCGATGTTGACGACATCCGTGATAGGCTTGTTGGTATAGCCTCTCCATTCCCCAGACCTAACCTTTTCAGAGAATATGCGCATTTTAGCAAGCACCCTGTTAACCTCCGGCATAACATTTTTGCCGTCTGTGTAAATGGGGGTGTTGCTCCTGTTTCGGAGTGCGGTATGTAGAACGGCCCTGTTTTCAGTGGTGTTGATGATCTCTCCGGAAAACATCGCCTTGGTTTTTTCAACAAGATTGGCTTGTTTGGCAAGGTTGTGCAGAAGAGGGAGCGTATCTGCAGTAATTCTGTTTTTAGAAAAATCAAAAAGAATGTCGTTAAAGTTTAGAGAGAGGTTGTTGTGGCGATCTTTGTCACTAGCAAACTGTTCTTTTATAGATAGGCTGCCAATTTCTTTGTGGTGCTGCTTAAGGGCTATCCATTCGGAAGAGCTGCGTAATGAAGGCATTATTAAATTCCAGGCATAGTAAATGATAGTGAGCAGTCTACGAAAAGACGCTTGAATTGGCAAATATAATTAATCAAAAAACTGTATTAGCATTAATTAAAGTTATGATATAGAATGCTAGGCGATGCATATCAATGTCGATGCTTAATCTTTCTTTGCAGGCCTTGATGTGCTAAAGTTGGATATTGTTTTAATAGCACAAAGTGTAATGTTATTAATTGACGAACAATACATAAAATTATAATTAAAAAAACTGGAAGGTGTCATGAATAAAAAACAAATTTTAAAAAAGAGTTTCCTTGGTCTTCTAGGGTTATTGTTTTCATCCGTACTATGGGCGCATGGTGGTGCTGCCGGTACAGATACAGATCAGTGTAAGTTTGAATTAGAGCCTGACCATTGGATTCACTATACTGCATACCAATCTAATTCTTATCCTGGCGATGAGTTTTGCGGAAGTCTTCCTGATGTAGATGCAATGACTCAATTGGTTTTCGATTATCAGGATGTTAAATATCGTAATATGGCGGTTGAGTTTGAAGTGACTAAAGAACCTGAAGGAACTAGAGTTTTCTTTCAGGATGCTAAAAAACATAAGTCGGGAACCGTTGTTTTAACATTGCCAAATGGCGTGCCAGAACCTGGTAAATACCTTATTCATATTACGCTGCATAAACCTGACGGCGGAAGACTTGATGCCCATATGAGCTTTAGAGCGGGAACGGGTGCTCCAACCAGTACTACGAATTTAATTATGTACATAGTTGCCCTATTAGCTGGACTGTATATTTTTTATCTTTCAAATGAAGGTTTTAAAAAGAAAGTCGATGCATATTTCAAAGATGCAACAAGCCTTAAATAAGTGTTAGCGAAAGGTATATAAAATGCAAAAAAAACCCCTAAGTATTCTTTTGGGTGCTGCTGTTGTTCTGATGCCAATATTGGCATCAGCTGCAGTAGAATTGCCTAAGACAATAAACGTAGATAAAGGTGAAGTTGAGGCTATTTGCAGTAGTGCCAATGATCCTGAATGGCGCAAGGCTCAGACAATTGAGGGTGTAAAAATTCAAGAGTCTTTGCGCTGTGCTCCTGATAATCCCGCACAAATTGCAGCAGAAGTAAAAGGAACCAATAATCTTTCAATGGAGACATTGATGAATACCTATTATGCTGCTGATGCAATTATAAAGAAAAATGATATGGACGGGGATGGTGATCCCGATCTTATCATTATTAAATTAGAAGTGGCTGAACTGAATGGGCACTCTCCTGATTTTGATGGCTTGGTTCCAACATTTGATATAGCGCCAGGTATTCAGCCCGGGATGTGGGTGTTTGCTCCTAAATCTCGTGGTATGGCGACCAACAGTTTTGTTGGAACCGATGCGAACCCTCTTTTGAGAGCGCCGTCACCGCCTATTCGGGTTGAGCAAGGCGATATTGTCTGGATACAATTAGAAAACAGTCATTATTTTCCGCATACTATTCATTTGCATGGTGTTGATCATCCTTGGGTCGACAGTTCTGGAGAAGGGAATGACGGCGTTCCTCAAACGAGTGATAAGTTCGTTTTGCCGGGACAAAGTAAGACCTATGAAATACGTCCTCGACAGCCAGGTACTTTTGTTTATCATTGCCATGTGCAAACACATGTACACTTAGCAATGGGACTGGTTGGTATGTTTATTGTTGAAGAAAACAGACCGAATAACTGGGTACAAACTTTCAATGTTGGCGGTGGCCAGGTTAGGCATCCATCAAAGGCAATCCTTGAAGATTATGACAGCGAATATGATTTGCATTATCACGCAATGGATAATGAATTGCATAGCATTATCCAGAAATACAATGATCCTCGCCTGATCGCTAAAAAAATGAATCGCGAATATGATATGACCGACGCAACAGAGGATTATCATACTTTGAATGGCCGGTCTTTCCCTTATACATTAAGAGAGTCTATTATTGTTGCCGAACCTGATAAGAATATTAAGTTAAGAATGTTTAACAGTTCTGGTGAGCTGATGGCCATACATACTCATGGACATAAAGCAACGATTACTCATTATGATGGTGTAAAGCAAAACCCAATTGCACAGATTATGCGTGATGTATACAATATTGCTCCGGCACAGCGCAATGATTTAAGAATCAGTACCGTTGATGATGGCTTACATAGCTATGGTGAAGGTATTTGGATTTTTCATGACCATCGAGAAAAGGGAATTACAACTAACGGTATGAATCCTGGCGGTAATGTCAGTGCTTTGGTTTATAAAAAATACTTGAATGAAGTAGGTATGCCAATGGGAATAGGGGAAAGTGTAGAACCTTTATTTACTAAGAAATTTCAAGATAGGAAATTCCCCGTATGGCAAAATATTGATCCTTGGAATAGTCTTGGCGAAATTAATGGAAAGGGCTATAAGGCTCCGCCAGCAGGCACTCCTATGGCTGTAGAGACAGGTCCAAAGTCATTAAAAACCATTTTAGAAGAAGAGGCCAACGTCTCTGTAGATGCCGAAAACGGATCTTTTAGTAATTTTATATTGGGTTTGATTCTTGGCATTGCCATGTATTTATTGTTCCTGAATCGTGAAAAGATTATGGCAATGGTTTCATCTAAAGGGGGGAACTAATATGCAAAAGTTACTTTTAACGGCAATATTAGCTCTAACAATCTCTTCTTCAGCGTTTGCTGAAAAAGAGTTTATGAATCATACCAGCCTGATGGATCATGGCGATGGCCATTTTATGGATATGGATGGCGGCATGATAATGGGGCAGAATACTGATACTTTGCCTGGTGGCTGCGATAAAATTGCGGCAACTGAAGAAATTACTGTTCATGCCGGGCATAAGTATTCTGAAAAATTCCCGGGCAGAATGTATGCCTTTGATATACAGGAATATCAGTTTAAACCGTGTACAAAGCTAACGGTTCATTTCATTAATGATGATAATATTCGACATCAGTGGATGATGCATGGTCTGCCTAAGTATTTATATCCAAAAGGAATGTTTCATATGGAATTAACAGGCCCAGGTAAAATATCTGGCACCTTGATTTTCCCCCCTAATGATAAAACCTACCTGGTTCATTGTGATATTTCTCAGCACATGGAAAAGGGTATGAAAGCTCAGCTGAAAATTGGCAAAGGCAGTGGCGATTTGCCAAGTATACCAGGTGTAACAGCAAATGTTATTCAGGATGATTACAGTGATAGCATTCCTGAAAAAGATGTCAAAAAGCCAATGACTGCTAAGGAAAAAAAGGCTGCCAGTGCTGTTGCAGCTTCTGAGAATGAATCTGTTATTTCAGGTGTATTGATTATTGGACTGGCTGCTGGTTTGGTTCTCGCCCCATTGCTATCGAAGAGATTTAAAGGCATGGCTGTCGGCGAAATTGTTAGTGCCATTTTTGAAATGATTGCAAAGGGTATTGGTATTGTTACAAAGTTAATAATGGGATTGATTAAAATTATTTCACCTAATAAGACATAACTTGATAGTATAAAGAGAGCCCCTGAAGTTGTTTTATTTCAGGGGTTTTTTTATGGGAAAAATAAATGCAGGAAGAGCTGGTAAGTTTCTGGGGGCTGTTTTTAAGTGCCTTTATTTCGTCAACTATTGCACCTGGCGGGTCTGAAGCAGTATTGGCGTATATGGTTTCAGCAGGGGGATTTAAAACGGAAGGGCTGGTGTTAATTGCAACCATTGGAAATACTCTAGGAGCCTTGACTACCTGGCTTCTTGGTATATTGGCCGCCAGGAAGTTTTCAATGGAAAATGTGCTGTCAGAAAAAAAGAAAAAGGCATTGAACATTGTTAAACGCTGGGGGGTATGGGCTTTGTTTTTTTCCTGGCTGCCTATAGTTGGAGATGGGTTATGCTTTGCAGGTGGCTGGTTGAGGCTGCCTTTTTTGATTTCATGCATTGCTATTTTTATAGGGAAGGCATTAAGGTATATATTTGTAGCTTTTGTTTTTATTTAATTTTTGAAAAGCTTTTTGACAGCTTGCCCTAGTAAAATGATTGGGTATAAAGAGGTTTTATGTTTAGATATTTTCCTGAAGTTGATATTGAAGTCATTCATAAGCAGCGAGATTATTATATTATCGCTTTTGCTTTCATTGCAGTGGCTTTATGTTTTTTGATCGATTCTGTAGCAAATATTGAATTGCAATATGCGCTGGGTATAGCGGGATGGGCATCATTGATATTTATACTTCAAGGGGAGTGTAAATATGTGAGGGCACAGGTCTTTGTTGCAGTAACATTTGCCACAATAGGCGAGAATTTTGCCTCCATTTATATGTCAGGCTATACTTATCGGCTAGAAAACCTTCCATGGTTTGTTCCGCCTGGACATGGGCTGGTTTATTTGACTGCAATAGTCATAGGCCGTACTGATCTGTTTTTAAAGTATGCTAGAACAATTGCCGCTTTTGTGGTTTTAGTGGGAGGTACTTGGGCTATATTGGCATTTACTGCTGTTATTGGGCGAGAAGATGAAGTCGGTACCCTTTTATTTTGTATCTATTTATTATTTTTATTTAAAGGACGTTCACCGATGGTGTATTTAGGTGCCTTTTTTATTACCACATGGGTAGAATTGATCGGAACATCTTTAGGAACATGGAATTGGGCTGCTATTGATCCTGCCACAACTTTAACGCAGGGGAATCCTCCAAGTGGTGTGGCGGCCTGGTATTGTCTTGTTGATGCTGTCGCTATGGGCTTTGCGGTTCCGGTGATGCGGAGGACAAAAAAAGTGTTAAAATTCTTGAGGATAAAAAAAGATACCGTGGGTAACTTACTTCCCCCTTTGAAAAAGGGGGATTAAGAGGGGGTTTACAAAAAGAGAGTAGGCATTACGGCTTTATAGCAGTAAAAATTCCATACTCAACTAACTGGTCAGTAAAAAGTCTATGCTGAGCAATTCCCACTTTAAAGTTGGCTGTTTGAGCTTTGGATCGCAGTCCCAGCCACTGGGTTAGCATTTGCACAGGTTTTAAACGCTTGGCGACTTTAAACATATAATCAGCGGAAGGCAAAGTTTCGGCTGTTATGTCTTTATATAAAATATTAGAAAAATGCTTCTGCTCTAATAGCTGAGTAAACTCATCTCGGGAACATAAGTTAGGCACCGCCCAGCCATTTAGGCAGGTCACAATGTCTTGCCATTCATCATCAGAAAATTCACGGCGGGTAATAAATCCATCGCAAATAACAATTTTTCCTCCCGGACGAAGGAGTCGAAAAGCTTCTTTCAAAAATTCACCTTTATTTAAGGCGTGACAGACACTTTCAAGTCCCCAAATAACATCAAAGGACTCATCCTGAAATGGTGTGGCACAAAAATCTGAAACTTGAAAGTCAGTTTTATCAGCAACACCTTGGCGTTTGGCATGCTGAGCAGCATATTCTGTTTGCTGTCTGCTAATGGTTATCGCAGTCATCTGATTGCCATGCTGTTTTGCCATCCAGATTGAGCTGCCTCCAATACCGCAACCAGCATCCAATACATGATCAGTAGGAGAGATATTCGCTAAATCATAAAGAACCTGATTCTTATTAATTAATGCCTGGTGATGTGATTTGGTGTTTTTGTCCCAGTAGCCATAGTGCAAAGCAAGGTTTTCTTTGTTGCACCAAGCAAATAAGTAATCATGGTAGCAATCATCGTAGTGCTTTTCTGCATCGGCTTTAAGCTTATCTGCTGATAATTCAGTGTCCTTGCGTAAAGTGCTGCTACGGTAATCATTGTTTGGTTCCAAATATTGCATTGTTATTTTTTGTTAGGAGGTTTTATGTATTATTGTATTACATTTTATTAATTGGTATCGCTTAAGCTGGCTTTTTAGCATCCTGATAGAGTAGTATTGCATAGGTTATTATGAAAAAATTAAAGAGGATATTATGGAACGTCGTAATTTTATAGGTTTAAGTATCGCTGGCATAAGTGCTGGTTTAATTCCATCCACTTCTGCTTTTGCTAAAAACAAAGAGAAAAATATGGCTGGAGGAGTGTTTTATACAAAGCAAAACCCAGGGCGTTGGAGTAAAAAAATAGCGGGGCACTTGCCTAATATTAGTATTGAAAACTCAAATGGAAAAGTAACTGTACAGGTTGTAACCGCACATGGAATGGATGGCTATACGCATTATATAGTTAAACATGTGTTGCTGGATGAAGATTATAATTTTCTTGATGAGAAAATGTTTGACCCAACAAAAGATAAAGCGCCTATTTCAACTTTTGAGTTGAAAAATTACAAAGGAAAAGTTTATGCATTGAGTATGTGTAATAAACATGATGTCTGGATTAATGAAGCAATGATTTAGTTTTTTTGATTGTCGATAGCAGCGTAATCTTTTGACAAAATTGACTGATAGAAACTTATACTATTGATCGTATGTGTATAACCTTATGTTGCAGAGGAAGTGGCGGGCGGTCAATATTTTTTAGGGCTAAGCCTATTCTAAATTAATATGCAGAGTGAAAGATGGATAGGTTATCAGTTGTAATCATTACAAAAAATGAAGAAGACTTTATTTTAGATGCGATAGAGTCAGTGCAATTCGCAGATGAGGTTATAGTCCTTGATAGTTGTTCTCATGATAAAACATGTGAGATTGCCATAGAGTTCGGTGCAAAAGTATTTACAGGCGAGTGGCTTGGTTATGGGGCTCAAAAAAATAAAGCAGTTTCTTTAGCCTCTAATGACTGGGTGTTTGTTTTAGATGCTGATGAAAGAGTTACAAAAAAATTAGCAATTGAAATTACTCAAATGATGGAGCAAAAGACAAAGCCTGTAGCTTTCTATGTGGCAAGATTAAACTATTTTTTCGGAAAGGAAATACGAGGCTGTGGGTTATATCCAGATTACAGCATTAGGCTGTTTAATCGAAAAAATGGGCGGTTTAATGAGGTGGAAGTCCATGAAAGCGTTCAAGTTCAAGGTAAGGTTGGCTATTTGAATAATCATATGGATCATTATGCTTATAGTGATATTAGCGAATTTATAGTGAAACAGAATAAATATTCATCTTTAAATAAAAAGTCAAATAAATTGAAGGCATTGTTTAGCCCTTTTTGGACCTTTGTTAAATTATATGTAATCAAACGAGGGTTTATGGAAGGATGGAGAGGTTTTGTTATTTCTTCTTTGTATGCCCAATACACTTTTTGGAAATATATAAAATGAAGAGTAGTATAATAACTGTGCTCCATACAGAATGGTCTGATGGCTGGGGGGGGCAGGAAATAAGAATAATAAGTGAAATGGAAGGGGTCAGGAAAGCTGGGGTAAATGTTTTTTTGGCTTGTAGAGAAGGAGCTCAAATAAAAGAAAAAGCATTAGAACGGGGCTTTAATGTTTTTGTTTTGCCATTCAAAGGAAATACCGATTTAAAAACGCTGTATGGACTTTATAAAATAATAAAAAAGAACAAGGTCGACATTGTAAATACGCATAGTGGCAAGGATACCTGGGTTGGAGGGATTGCGGCAAAGTTGGCAGGAGTGAAGTTTATAAGAACCCGGCATTTGTCTAATGATATTCGTTGTTCTCGGTTGAATTTTATTAATGAATTGGCTGATTATATTTTTACTACAGGTGAAAGCATTAGAGAGCGGATGATTCAGCATAATCGAATAAAGCCCCAGAAAATACAGTCAATCCCAACAGGGATTGATGAAGAAATTTTTAGAGCAGGCCTCTATGATAGATCCGACTGTAGAAAAGAATTCAAAATAAATGATGATGAGCTTGCTATTGGAATTATTGCTGTGTTGAGGGCATTTAAGAGGCACGATCGTTTTGTTGAGCTGGTAGCAAGAATAGTAGATGGCAACCAAAATAAAAAGCTAAAATTTTTTATTGCCGGGGATGGGCCTCAAAGAGAGGCTATAGAGAAAAAAATAGAAGATTTAAATTTGACTCAGTATATCACTTGTCTTGGACATGTAAAAAATGTACCTGTTTTGTTAAGGGCTTTAGATATTTTTATTTTAACTTCAGATAGTAAAGAAGGGGTGCCTCAGTCAGTTATGCAGGCTTTGCTTATGGATAAAGCTGTGATAGCAACAGATTCTGGCAGTACCGGCGATTTATATGAAAACGAAAATTTTGTTTTGGTTGATAGAAATGATGTGGAAAAAATGTTTTTTGAACTGAACCATCTTATAAATAATACTGAGGAGATAGAGCGCTATTCAAATAAGGCAAGAAGCTATGTTTGCGAAAATTTCAGTCATAAAAAAATGATAATTAATATTATGAACGTATACAGAAAAATATAAAGATAGTATTGATAGGTATTCCGTTGATTAAGATATTGTTATTAAAGTATAGAAATATTGGTGATGTTTTGCTGGCTACAGCATTAATCGACAACTTGAAAAGCATGTATCCTGATTCAGAAATTGATTTTTCTGTTAATAAGGGCTGTGAGGAAATGCTGACTCTTAACCCGGAAGTAAATAAAGTCATTTGTTATGACCGGCAGAAAGTGAAAAAAAAGAGCTTTTTGGCTAGAATTGCAGAAGAGGTTAGGTTTGCATTGCGTATTAGAAAGCATCATTATGATTTAGTGATCAATCTGACAGAGGGTGAGAGGGGCGCGCTATTAGCTTTTTTTAGTGGTGCGAAAAAGAAACTGGGCTATAAAGTGCGACGGGGAATTTTTTCTAAAGTTAAAGTGTTTGATGCTATTGCAAACGATAAAGTATTGCAGCACACAGTCAATAAAGATTTACAGTTTATTCAGCTTCTTGGTGGAAAAATAAAGACAAAAAAGGTGGGACTTTTTTTTTCGGCTACAAGTAAAAACAAAATAGATGGTTTACTTAAAGAGCATGGCATTAATGGCTTTGTACATCTTCATCCTGTTTCTAGATGGATGTTTAAGTGCTGGAGTGATGAACGTATGGCTGAAATTATAGATTATATTTATCAAGTTAAAGGAGGAGATGTAGTTGTCACCTCATCACAAGATAAGATTGAAATGGAAAGAGTTCATAATATTTTAGAACTATGTAAATCAGAACCAATAAGTTTTTCTGGCCAATTATCACTGAAGGAGCTAGCAAGTTTGTCTGCGCGTTCAGATCTTTTCTTGGGTGTGGATAGTGCGCCTATGCATATGGCTGCAGCGCTTAATGTGCCAGTAATTGCATTGTTTGGAGCAAGTGAGCCTATAATTTGGGGACCATGGAATAATGATATGACGACTCAGCGTGATTATCAAAATAAGGATGGAGTACAAGAAAATGGAAGGCATCATATCATTTCAAACATGGATCATACTCTATATTTTAAAAAAGGAATTAAGCGTTCTGTTGGGATGGATAACATTTCGGCAGAACAGGTGAAGGGGGTAATAAATGAATGTGCTAAAAAATATACATCTTTATTTTAGGTTTAGAAAAAAGAAATTTAAAAAAATAGGACGTTATGCCGACTATAAACAGCTTTCTTCCCGCTTTTTGTTTCCTGAAAAGATAGAAATTGGAAATAACACCAAAATATTGGAAAATGCTTTTTTTGATGGAGTGGGGGGGGTTGTCATTGGAAAATGCTGTATGGTTGCGCCTTACTGTACAATTTTGTCATGTAATCATAATTATGATCAAGATGTAAAGTTTTTACCTTTTGATAATAAAATGATTATGAAAAAAGTGGTCATAAAGGATTATTGCTGGGTGGGGCGAAATGTGATGATTATGCCGGGGGTTACAATAGGTGTTGCTAGCATTATAGCTGCGGGTAGTGTAGTTACAAAAGACGTCTCTGATTATACCGTTGTAGGTGGAAACCCCGCGATGTTAATTAAGAAAAGGGATGAAGTGAGAATTAATGCACTTATACTTTCAGGCCAGTGTATTAATGACTTAAAGGTTAACAAAAACAATAAAAAAGAATATTTAGGGTGAATATTTACTATTATCACCCGTTAGATCTTAGTTTTAAATCAGCTCAAACTATTCAGGTCATTAAAGACTATTGCAGTCTGTCAAAAAAACGACATAATATTTTTATTTATGGGCAATATTCGCAGATAAGTGAACTGGAAGAAGTTCTAAAATTCACTAAAGACTGTTCAGTTTCCTTATCAAAATATCCAAAATCCAAAATTAACAGAATGCTAAGTAAATTTTTTTTTCTAGTCCGCATGCTTAAGGATAAAGAAAAAAAAATCATCATTACTCGTGACTTGGATAAAGCAAAAAGTATGGTTGCTTGTAGGAAAATAATGAGGGCAAAAATTGTTCATGAAATGCACGAGGAGTCTTTTTCTTATCTTTTTAAAAGAAGAGTCACTAAAGAAAGTGTGCTGGCTATTTTTTCTAAAGTCGATGCCATTCTATTTACCAATCAGTCGCAAGTTATTTTTTATGAGCAGGAGTTTGGCTCCCAACCCTACTGTCATATTGTTTTACCCAATGGGGTTGAAGACGGTAAGTTTATTAATGTGAAGCGTAAAAATAATCATGTATTAACTTATTTGGGACAGTTTAATCGCTGGAAAAATGTGGAGCTTATTTTTAGTTCTCTTGCTCTGCTTGATGATAAATACACTTTGAGAGTTGCTGGGGGTAAGGGGGTTGAAAGTGACAGGAACTATATTAATAGCTTAATGGAAAAATATGGAATAATTAAACAAAGAGTAAATTTTTTAGGTTTCGTTGATAACAACGATATAACAGAGAAGGTGTTGAACGAATCAAATGTACTGCTTTTACCATTAGGGGATAATATTCAGTCTAAATATTTAACATCACCTATGAAACTGTTTGAATATATGAGCACAGAAATACCAATTGTTTCTATTGACTATCCATCAATTAAATCCCTTGTTGGAGAAGATATTGTTTTTCTTTCTGAAAATAACCCTGAAAGCTTTAGCCGAGCAATTAATAAGGCCGCAAGTTTTATTGGTATAGATAGCCGAGTGTTAAATATGAATAAGAAGGTTAAGAAACTGACCTATCAAGCTAGAAGTGAGCGGTATAATAATTTTATAGCATACCTGGATAAGTAACAGTATTAAAATGGAAAAAATTTTTTTTATTCGGGCAAATAGTACAAAAACGGGAGGTGCGGAAGTATATTTGTCTCGGTTGGTACAGGCTTTGTTGGAAAAGGGAATTGAATGTGAAATTATTAATTCAGGGTTGCCTAAGTATTTGCCCTCTTGGTTAAGGGTAATTCTTTTCAATTGGTCTGTATGCAGAAAAAAAAGGGGACGATTTTATTTTTCACTTGAAAGAATATCTTGCCCAGATGTATATAGAGCAGGAGATGGAGTGCATAAAGTCTTTTTAAGAGGGGGAGGGAAGTCTGCTTTCAACCCTTTGCATAAAGTGTATTTGCATTTAGAGAGTCAATGCTTTAGGAATGCAAAAAGAATAATCGCAAATTCAAAAATGATTAAAAATCAAATTATAAGCGAATATAAAGTGAACCCTGAGAAAATAGCTGTTATCTATAATGGCGTTAACTGTCCTGAAGTGGATCAAAAGAAAGCATATAAGTCTTTATCCAGTGAGTTTGGTGATTGTGAAAAAGCTAAGATAATTTTATATGTAGGAAGTGGCTTTAAGAGAAAGGGGGTTGAGCCTTTTTTAAACATACTTGCAGAATTAATGGATTTAAATTTTAAGGCATTTGTTGTTGGAAAAGAAAAAAATATTAACCACTATATAAAAGTCGCAGATAATTTAGGTATTTTAAATAATGTAGTTTTTACAGGGGCTCGGTTAGATGTGAATTACTTTTATGCTGTCAGTGACATATTTATTTTACCAACAAGTTATGAGCCCTTTTCTAATGTGATTCTAGAGGCGATGAGCTATAAAACAGCGGTATTTACAACCTGCCAAAATGGAGCAAGTGAAATTTTGGACGATGAGTATGTTATGAATGAACCTAATGATAAGTCTATCGTTAAAGTTATACGTAACTTGCTGAATAATGAGGATGAATTGAATAAGATAAAAGCTGATAACTATAGGCTGGCCGGTGAGCTTGATATGGAAGAGAATGTAAGGAAGACTCTTATTGCCTTAAGAGGTCTCTTATGAAGATTAGGGAATATAATTGGGTATATATTTCCTTGCTGGGGTTGATGATTTGTCTTCCGTTGTTTGAGGCTCCAAAAACATTTTTTTTTATTTTATTGTTGTTTTCATGGGTTGAAAAATCTTGGAGAATGTCAGACTGGGGCGGGGCTTGGGAAGTTATTGATTCCATTTTTCTCTTTTGGCTTTTAACAGCTGTCGCTGTATCGGCAAATGCGAAGCTAAACCATGGGTACCCTGCCAGTGGCTTTTCTGATGTATTTCGATATGTGGTGGTTGGCTGGATTGTGTCAAGAAGTCGTTTTAAGTCGGAGCAAGTGATAAGAATAGTGATTGCCACCACAGGGGCAACTATAGTAGCGTTAGTTTATGCCTACATTAAGTGTCCTTCTGGAGGGGTATGCCTTGAATTGAACTCAGTGGGGCATGTTAACCATAGTGCTGAATATTTGGTTTTAAATTTTGCAGTACTTATTGCTTTTTTGGGGCACTATATTAAAAAAGTCTCCGCATTTTTTGTATTTTCTTCTCTTTTTATTGTTTGGGGAATATTTGATTCTCACAGTAGGGCCGCTGCAGGTGTTTTTGTTGTTGTTACCGTTTTAACTCTCGCTATTTGGATGATGAGACGGCGGAGTTGGAAGCTTGTTTTTGGCTCGATGGCTACGGTGGCTGCAATGCTTATTCTTTGCTATATATCCCCCCCTGAAGTAATAACAAAGCATATTGACTGGATGAGTAGGAATGAAATGACAGAGTCTCCTCGTGCTAGGATTAGGAGGCTTGCCTATTATGCTTTTGAGACAAATCCTATTTTAGGTGTAGGTTTTGGCAATTTTGACAAGCTTGAGATGAAGGATATTGAGAATGCAGTTAAAAGGGATAAAGAGTATGTTGATTTAGATTTGAAGCTGCCTTTTTCTCACGCCCATAATATTTATTATACTTATTTGGTTTCTGGCGGCATGTTGGTATTTTCTGCATTCATGGCTTTTTGGGTGTGGATAATTTACCTGTTATTCAGAGAGAGGGAAGTAGTAACGAAAGGGAGAGGTAGTACCTGGATTGCAGCTGTTAATGTATTGCTGGTTAATTTGTTAGCTGGATGGGTGAATACAACTTTGCATCATGAAACGGCAATATTGTCTATGGTATTCATTTCGCTGTTTATAAATACAAATAGAAATAAAAAAATGAATGTAGCAAGGAAGAAAAACGGTGTATATCGGCGATTGGCTTCGTACGTCGTAATACATTGGCCTTTATTTTTAGCAAGTTTTATTGGCTATGTTTTATATGCAGGAACACAGCCTTTATTTGCGATGTTGATTAAACATATTATTGATACGTTGAATGAGGGAGGAAAAGCTGAAATGCTTTACTTGCCTCTATTGTTTATCGGGCTGTTTTTTATACGGGGAATAGGGTCTTTTTTCGGAAATTATTTTTTAGCAAGGGTGTCGGCAAACGTGATACATCAGTTGCGGTGTGAAATTTTTAATAAATATACGGTTTTACCAACCAGTTATTTTGATGAGCATAATAGTGGACACATGATGTCTAGGATTACTCATAATGTAGGGGAGGTAACTAGAGCAACAACTAACTCAGTAAGGGCGTATATTCGAGAAGGATTAACTGCATTGGGGCTGTTGGGATACTTGACTTATATAAATTGGCAGCTGTCATTGGTTTTTTTAGTTATTGCACCTATCGTTTCAATAATGGTGAGTTATGTCAGTAAGAGATTGAAGAGGTTAAGCAAACGGATGCAAGAAAGCATAGGGGACATGACTCAAATTGCATCTGAGGTTGTGGTAGGCCATAAAACGGTAAGAAGCTTTGGTGGAGAAAACTATGAGAGAGAGAGGTTTAAAATAAGCAGTTTGGATAATAGGCTGCAAAACTTAAAGCTAATTATGACAATTTCGATTAATAATCCTCTTATGCAGTTTATAGTCTCTTTGGCATTGGCTGCATTGATGTATCTCGCTTTAATAATGATGGAAGGTGTGGGGGCAGGAGAGTTTGTTGCCTATTTGACTGCTGCATTTTTATTGCCTAAGCCAGTACGCCAGTTAAGTGATGCTCATGCAGATATACAAAGAGGCATTGCGGCTGCTGAAACCTTATTTGAAGTATTAGATGAAAAAGAGGAGGAGGATAGTGGTACTTATGAGGTTGAAAGGGTAAAGGGGGAAATAGAATTCAAGGCTGTTAGTTTTGGATATTCAGCTGATGAAGATGTGTTAAAAGGGATTGATTTTAAAATAAATGCAGGAGAAACGGTTGCGTTAGTGGGGCTTTCAGGGGCGGGAAAGACCTCGTTAGTGAATTTATTGCCACGTTTTTATGAGTATAGCGGTGGGAGTGTACTTATAGATGGGATTGATATAAAGGAATTTAAGCTTAATTGTTTGAGAAGGCAGATTGCGATTGTATCGCAAAATGTAACATTGTTTTCTGGGTCAGTGGAAAGTAATATTGCGTATGGTGCAAGGTTGGGCGTCAGTAGAAATGAAGTGATTGATGCTGCCAAAGCCGCTTATGCGGATGAGTTCATTAAAAGAATTCCAGGGAGCTATGATGCCGAAATAGGTGAAAATGGAGTAAAGTTATCGGGAGGCCAAAGGCAAAGGCTTGCCATAGCCCGAGCACTATTGAAGGATGCGCCAATTTTAATATTGGATGAGGCTACATCAGCTTTAGATACAGAATCGGAAAGATATATTCAAGCCGCTTTGGTTGGAGCTATAAAAAATAGAACGACACTGGTGGTTGCTCATAGGCTGTCGACAATTGAAAATGCAGATGTGATTTTAGTTATGGATAAGGGGGAGATAATAGAAAGAGGAAAGCATAAGGAGTTAATTAGCCTGCAAGGTGCGTATGCTCGGCTTCATGGAATGGGATTCAAAGATAGTGCTCTTGAGTAGAAAAATAGAAAACAGACCGAGACTGATTCGGCAGATGCATTAGAATGCGTTTTTCTTTCGGCTCCGATGGGGCTGAAGGGAACGCAGGAAGTGGGCGCTGCATCTTTTTATACTGTACGGTTTCTCCGTGATTAACCCCCTTTGGTTATACTTATAGTTACTAGGTGGTAATATAATAGAGCGAAGTTTTGAATAAAATAACTGTGTTTTTGATGTAATTATTCCATATGGTTGAGTTATATTATTTAAAATGTATTAAATATATTGAGCCTAAATATGACAACTCTAAGAACAGTAATTTCTCTCTTTATTTTATTCACTTTTCTCAACAGCCAAACAGTTCAGGCAGATGGGCGACAGGCAGCAATAGCCAGTGCCCACCCGTTAGCTACTTATGCTGGATTTGAGATTTTACAGCAAGGCGGCAATGCCTTTGATGCGGCTGTTGCAGTAAGTGCTGCTTTAGCCGTTGTAGAACCCGCTGGGTCAGGATTAGGCGGTGGTGGTTTTTGGCTGCTGCATAGAGCCAGCGATGGTTTTGAAATAATGCTCGATGGCCGTGAAAAGGCACCATCAGCGGCCTATAAAGATATGTTTCTTGATTCGCGAGGTGAAATGGTCAATGGGCTTTCTAAAAATGGTGTGCTATCAGCAGGTATTCCCGGTATGCCTGCAGCTATTGTGCACTTGTCTGAAAAGTATGGCAGGCTGCCGTTGGCTAAATCACTGCAGCCTGCTATTCGATATGCAGAGCTAGGCTTTGTTGTTGGTGAAAGACATAGAAAACTTTTAGAGTTTAGGCAGGCGGTGCTGCAAAAGAATGCTGAGGCCAGCCGTATTTTCCTTGATGAACAGCAGGTGCCGAAAAAGAAATCTGCTTTACGGCAAACAGATTTGGCCAATACGCTTAGACAGGTGTCACGGTTTGGAAGGGATGGTTTTTATGCAGGTAAAGTCGCTAGCCATTTGATACAGGGGGTACGCAAAGCGGGTGGCATTTGGACAAAGCAGGATCTAAAAAATTATCAGGTTGTAGAGCGTAAACCCATGCGCGGGGAGTATAAAGGCGTAAAAATAACCAGTGCAGCGCTGCCCTCGTCCGGTGGCATCGTATTAATTGAAGCTTTGAATATTTTGGCAGGATACCCGCTGGAACAGTTTGATGAAATAACTCGAAAGCATATTATTACTGAAGCTATGCGTAGAGCTTATCACGACAGGGCTTTATATTTAGGTGATAGTGATTTTGTTGATGTGCCGGTAACTATGTTGCTGGATAAAAATTACGCGGCCGGGTTAAGGTCTGGAATAAGGCTGGATAAAGCAACCTCTAGCGGACATTTATCCGGCACTATCCAGCAAACAACGGGTGGCAGAAATACCACCCATTTCTCCATTATTGATAAAGAAGGCAATAAGGTGGCTGCTACTTTAAGTGTGAATTTTCCATTCGGCTCGGGTTTTGTTGCTGAAGGAACGGGTGTACTGCTAAATGATGAAATGGATGATTTTGTCAGTAAAACGGGAGAAATGAATGGTTATGGCCTGGTTGGCGGTACAGCCAATGCCATAGAACCAAATAAGAGAATGCTATCCAGCATGTCGCCAACCTTTATTGAAGATGAAAGTCGCGTTGCGGTATTGGGTACGCCGGGGGGAAGTCGAATTATTTCCATGGTTCTGCTGGCTGTACTGGACTTTGCAGAAGGGCGCGGGCCAGAGTCCTGGGTATGGAAGCCACGATTTCACCACCAATATATTCCTGATTTAATTCAATATGAAAAAGGTGGAATGACTAATGAGGAGATTGAAGGGCTGGCTCGGTTAGGCCATACCTTAAAAGAGATTAAATACCGCTATGGCAATATGCAAGGCGTTCAGTTAAATAAAAAGACCCAGCAATTAACTGCGACTTCTGACCCAAGAGGAGAAGGCTTGGCCTTAGTTCGATAATGCCAGATAGTTTTTTAGAAATATGGCATGGTGATATTTTATCTGTCAACATAGAACGGCAGGATTATTATGCCTTTTTGAGTGATGAGGAAAAGCTAAAGGCAACGACTTTTCTACGGCCGGAATTACAGAAAAAATATATTAAAACTCGAGGCGCATTAAGAAAAGTGTTGGCATCTTATCTTAATATCAATCCGCAAAGCATCTGCATTAAAACGGGGAAATATGGAAAGCCTTTTATTGAGAATGAGATTTTTTTCAATTTAACTCATGCAGGAAACAAATTTGCTATTGCTGTCAGTAACTGTAGTGAAGTGGGTATTGATTTAGAGTGTCATAAAAATAGAATTAATTTACAAGGTCTGGTGGGGAAGTGCTTTTCAAAGCAGGAAAAGGCCTATTGGCAAGCTTTAGCAAAAGAACAGCAAGAAATTATGTTTTATCGGTTTTGGGTGAGAAAAGAAGCCTTAGTTAAAGCTGTCGGACGAGGAATAGCATTAGGCCTTAATCAATGTGTTGTGGACCCCCTGAACCAATTATGTTTTATAGACATTCCCAGCGATTCTGGCGAGGCGGGTGAGTGGAAAATAGTGGAAGTGACACTTAATAAAGATTATGTTTGTGCTGTGGTAATAAATGATGTGGAATTTAATTACAGACTGAAAGAGTTAAAGTGAAGAAGTTTTGGCTGATCTTTTTTTCTATCATTTTAGGTGGATGTATGACACCTTCGCAGCGATTTGATCAGAGGGCATTAAAGTTAGGACTAAAATCTCAGCAGGTCAGTTCTGCACAGTTTCAGCACAAAATATATTTTGCTAAGAATTTTACGGAAAGCAACACTGTCCATGTCTACTTAGATGGGGACGGAACACCGTGGGTAAGAGGGCGCTGGGTAGCGGATGACCCAACAGCCAGAAACCCATTGATTTTACAGCTAATGAGCCAGGATAGTTCGCCTGCTATATTGTTCGGGCGACCGTGCTATTATGGGTTGAGTCATACAGCCGGATGTAATAATAAGTTTTGGACATCACATCGGTATTCTAAAGAGATAGTTGATAGCCTGTCTCAAGCTTTAAATGGCTGGCTTAACAGGCATGACTTTAAGGAAGTTATTATTATTGGATATAGTGGCGGTGGCACGCTTGCAATATTAATGGCTGATAAAATTAAACGCCTCTCAACAGTTGTGACAGTAGCCGCTAATTTAGATGTTATAACCTGGAGTACATTGCATGGCTATTTGGCATTAAAGCAATCGTTAAATCCAGCTGATGAGATGGCATTGAATCCGCAAATTAAGCAAATCCATTTTGCAGGAAAGGAAGATAAAGTTGTCCCTTCATCAATTATAAAAGCCTATTCCGATAAACAAAAAAATGCAAAATATTATGAGCTGTCGGGTCAAGATCATGCCTGCTGCTGGCATGATGACTGGAAAGAGTTGTTAAGACGTATTAAATAATCATTGTTTGGAAATAGAGTGAAAAAAAAACGGCTTATTTACACGATATTAGCATTAGTGCCTTTCTTGACAGGCGGGGCTTTTTTTGAACAGTCCTCTAGCAAAGCTAAGCAGGGAGAGGTCTTTTTTCCTGAAGCAGGTCTGCGGTTGCTGGTTGAAATTGCCGAAACAGAAAGACAAAGAGTGCAGGGTCTTATGCATAGACCCTTTTTAGCTTCAGATAAAGGCATGATGTTTATTTTTACTCAAGATGCTGTGCAAAAAGTCTGGATGAAGAATACTTTGATTGCATTAGATATTGTTTTTATATCTGCAGAGAATGAGGTTGTTTCAATTATTCAAGATCTAAAGCCATGTTTACATATGCCATGCCCTGTATATAGCTCAAATAAAAAAGCTAAATATATGCTGGAAGTCAATGCCGGGACAATTGAAAAAGGAGGAGTTTTTGTAGGGCAGACATTTATTATTGATGGAGGGAATAAAGTTAAGTAATTCATGCCTATAAGGGTAAATAAAAGCCCCTATTCAGTTTTTGGTTAATGCTGTCCATATCTGATTCTTTTGTAAATAATATAAGTTATATTAGTCCGCCCTATTGGGCTTAAGTCTTTTTATTGATAGATTCCAGATAATGGCGTGCTAGTTAAGTTGGGAGAGTTAATGGTAAGTTATCTCCTTCTGCAAAGGTGCATGGAGGAAAGTAAACATAATTTACAAGAGTGTGAAGATTGATCGCAGTGAAGCAAGGTTCTAATGAGAAATTAAAAGCTGGATGATATGCTCAGCTTCGCTAAAATATTGTGACTTATTGCGAAGGGCTGGACCTATAAACATTTGAGTAAACCTGTTTAAATTATAATGCTACGGGACGTAATTTAGAATTGATTGGTGAAACTATACAATAATATACCTAAGGAACGCGCATGAAATAACTTCGACAACTTCATGATAAAATAGGTGAACATCAATCCACAAAGATTCTAAAAATTGAATAATCCTTATGCTCAGACGATCGAAACTCGGATGCAAGAATTGTA
>JALSLW010000070.1 GCA_026988155.1 Methylomonas sp.
TAAGCAAGCTGTTGAGTTCTCAGCAGATGGGCGAGACTATTTCGCTTCACAGATTTGTGAAAGTTTTATTTAGCTGTTATATCGATGATTAAAAAATGCAGCCCACCCAGCCATCTTGATGATAGAAGAGTATTTATTCTCCTAAATTTGATAAGTTTCTCCTCTCTGACTAAAATACAGCTACCCCATCAAACCAACGTAGCCAGAACGCTAGGAAAACTAATCAAGCCACCTTATTTTCACGAATTTGCTGCATTTGTCTTTTCACAATGTGTTTAATCAAGACCTCCCTGTCTTCATCTTTCAAATTAATATAGTCAATACCTATTTGATATGATGATTCTGTATTTTTCTTGCAGTAGATCACTTTCCCATATAGCAAAATAACGGCCACACAAGATGAAAGGAATAGTTTGACTTCGATAAATTCGCCCGCTTTAACCGGCGCATCAACCTCAATGGCTAAGCCAGAAGCACTTAAGTTTGTATTGCATAACTTGCTCTCTGACAAATCATTGCCTTGCTGTAGCACAGCCTGAGCTAACAGGCCAATTTTTGAATCCATCAGCTTTAGATATTCAGCAATTTCTGGCTCCCTTTTATCAATTCTATGCAGAATTATTCTGCTTTCTTGCCCCAGCACCTCCAAAGCAGTGGATAAAGAACAGCTGCTCAAAACATCGTCTGTCATTTTGCTTGCTGAAATCACCGTCTGCTCATCAACTATTTTATAATACAGATTGATTGCATCATCAATTCTGAAAAAGCGTCTTCTATCTTCCGCTTTTGTTATATCATGCTGTTTATTCACTTTATTCCCTAAATTACTTAGTTAGATTTATCTTGTAAGGATTCATTTAGAATGATTTCGCTTACATCCTCAGCCTTTAGATCCAAAGTTGGATCTTTCTGAGTAATAATTATTTCTACCCTACGGTTTTTTGCTCTATTTTTTGCAGAGTCATTTGCAACCAAAGGTCTGGTATCCGCATAGCCCTCTACTACAATCCTGTTTCGGTCTATCTTCTTTTTCTTCATCATATAATCAGCGACCGTTACTGCTCTGCCTGATGCAAGTTCCCAGTTAGAACGGTACCAGTCAGTCGAAATGGGAATGTTATCGGTATGTCCAGCTACATGCACCATCCCTTTGGTGTCATTAACTGCTGAAGTTATCTTTTCCATAACAGGTTCAAACCCTGCTTTTAAAATAGCTGTTCCTGAAGGAAATGAGCCTTTTTCATTTATCCTGATGATTATTTTTAAACCTTCTGTTTCAACAGAAACTAGACCTTTACCAATTTCCTGGGCAAGAGCCCCCTTTATTTTCTCCGCCTGATCTTCTATTTCATCCACTTTGGCCTGCAGCATTTTCTGCTTAACTTGCTCCATATCTTCTGCACTGACATCAAGTTTTGTAGTTTTTTGATTTGTCGACTGTTTAATCTGTTCCAACGGTGTCGGCTGGGTTTGGGCAGGCGAAAAGTGCTGTGCAATAATACTGGTACCCATAGGAATTTCGGTTGCAGGAATATCACGCTGCACCCCAAAAGCAGTTTCCATTGATTCTGCCATTTTTTTAAATTTGGCCGCATCCATCGTTGCGAATGACAATAGCAAAACAAAAAAGCACATCAACAGAGACATCAGATCTGCAAATGTTGCCAGCCATAGTGGCGCACCTGCCGGGGGGCATTTTGGACATTCATCAGCCATTGCAATTAATCCTCATCTGCCGCTACTCGTTTTTTCTCAGATATATAAGAATTTAGCAGAGCTTCCAGTACCTTAGGATTCATACCTTCCTGAATCCCAGTAATGGTATCTAAAATCAATTCCTTATTGGCTTTCTCATAGTTCAGTACATAAGCTAACTTATCCACCATTGGCAGAGCAAAGCAGTTGGCAACCATTGCCCCATAAAGTGTGGTTAACAGTGCTACCGCCATCGCCGGTCCAATACTGGCAGGATCAGACATATTGGCAAGCATTTGAACTAAGCCAACCAAAGTGCCAATCATACCCATTGCCGGAGCCAAATCCCCTACCCCTTTCCACATATCCTGACCAATTTCATTTCGACTGACCATTTGGTTGATTTCCTGCTGCAGCATCTGTTTTACAAAAGCCGGGTCATGCCCATCCACACACAGGGTAATACCCTTTTTCATAAAAGGATTGCTAATCTCTTCCCCTTCCAGCGCAAGCAAGCCATTTTTTCTAGCCACATCAGCCAATCTGACAGCATCTTCAATGAGTACCAGAGGATCCTCTTTTTTATTTAAAAATGTTTTCCCTAAAATACCAAATGAACGCAGAAAATCGGATAATGGAATACGCATCAAACTTACGCCAAATGTACCGCCAATAACAATAAGCAATGAAGGTACATTAACAAACAGCATTACATCGCCACCCGTTGCGATGGCCGCAACGATAATGCCAATGCCCATTAAAAACCCCACTAAGGATGCTATGTCCACTTTAACCCTCTTATTAATTTCTGAATTTGCCAAATAACATTAACAAATTCAATTTACAGTTAACTACTCTTGGTTTTAGTAGTATATTTATACTAATCAATTCTAGCTGAAGAATGAGATTTTTCTTTTAAATCAGCATATTTTTTTCAGCAAGCCATTTTTCTATCCAGCAGTCTATTAATAATCAATGAGCCATCCAGAATTTCCTTTAACTAAAGGACTGATCTATCTAAATCACGCCGCCGTTGCCCCCTGGCCAAAAAGAACATCTGAGGCTGTAAAAGCATTTGCAGAGCAAAACACATGCTACGGCTCACACTATTATTTAGACTGGCTAAAAAAAGAATCTGAACTGCGAAACCAATTAAAGACATTGCTCAATGCGCCTTCTGTCAACGATATTGCCTTAGTGAAAAACACTTCAGAAGCCATTTCTTTTGTTGCCTATGGCTTGCCTTGGGCTAAAGGTGACAATATTGTTACCAGTGCCGAAGAATTCCCATCCAATCGCATTCCCTGGGAGTCATTAGCAAATCAAGGCGTGGAACTTAGGCAGGCAGATCTATTATCCAAACCTAACGCCGAAGAAGCATTGTTTTCTTTGGTAGATTCAGGCACTCGACTGCTAACCATCAGCTCCATTCAATTCGCTTCTGGACTGCGTATGGATCTGGAAAAAATAGGAAAATTCTGTAAAGACAACAGCATCCTATTTTGCATAGATGCGATACAAAGTCTGGGGGCAGTCGAATTTGATGTACAAGCCTATCATGCTGACTTTGTGATGGCTGATGGCCATAAATGGATGTTTGGACCAGAAGGCTTGGGCGTATTTTATACTAACCCCCGGTCTCGTTCTAAACTTAAACTCACCCAATATGGCTGGCATATGATGGCCAACACCCATAATTATGAAAATAAACCCTGGGACATTCACCCAACAGCTCAAAGATTTGAGTGCGGCAGCCCAAATATGCTCGGCATTCATGCCTGGTCAGCAAGCCTTTCCTTACTGCTAGAAATTGGCATGGACACAATTGAAACAAAAATTAATGAAAATACGGTCTATTTAATGGATAAAATATGCGCAGATTCAAATCTGACTTTGCTCAATAATAGATATGAAAAATTACAGTCCGGCATTGTACTGTTCAAGCATTTAACTGTTGATAATGCCCTGCTTTATAGGCATTTGCTAAATAGCGGTATTGTCTGTGCACTAAGAGGCAAAGGCATACGCCTTTCTCCGCATTTTTATCACTCCAAAAAAGAGCTGGATCGAGCTATAAGCATTATTTGCAGCTATTGATGAATGTCCTAGCCTTTTATTTAGAAGCGAGTCCGGAGTATATTGCAGGACTCGTTATTGCCAACCTAGTTAATGAGTATTCTGGACCATTGTGCATATCAGATATAACATACTGAAACCTGACCGCTACTTCCTCATGCGAAAAAATTATTTTAATATGCTTTCCAATCCCAGTACCTTAGAATTTCCTTAAAAGGTTAAATAAAATTTATACCGGAACTTAAAATGACAGACATAAAAAAAAGCAGCTCAGAATTAACTGTAACTGCTTTATTTATAAATAATTAGTGGTGGGTCGCGACGGATTCGAACCGTCGACCATCGCATTAAAAGTGCGGTGCTCTACCAACTGAGCTAGCGACCCAACAAAGAATTACTATTATAAAGAATTTTTTTGTTTTGACAAGTATTTTTTTAATTATCTTCTAAATAAATCCATCGCCTGTTAGCAATGAATCCTGAAGCTATTTTACGCTTCTCCATACTGCAGAGCAATAAGTCTTATGATTTGCGCGACGACTATTTTACCTCTATCATTACGGAAATTTTTACAAAAACAGACTATATACTCCTCATTATCTGATTCCTTCCCTTTAAAAAATCAATACGTCATTTGATGAATATTTATTCCTGCATTATAGACACTTCACCTGAATGAAAAACACACGATATCAAGCTGATGTTCTTGAGCACTTTATTCCCATAAGCATTGAAAGATTAACGGCAGACCTTTCAAAGTCCAGTTTGCTTACCTCTGACGACCAATCACTATTCAAGCAATTTTGTGCTCGTTATAGCTCATTGCTTCATGCTCAGTCTCACACCCAGATGCAACGTCTAAAGCTTCTTTACCAGCCTTTTAATCCTGACAAAGAAGCTTTGATCATTAAAAAAGATGAGACAAATGAACAGTTATCCAATCTAAAAACAGAACTTTACAGTATTTTAGACGATGCCAATTATGAAAAGATTTCTGAAGATGATTTAAACAAAGCACTAAATAAAATATCACCATATGGTGTAAAGGTATCTGTAGACTTCAGTGATTTTAGTGATGTTGCTCTTTTCTATAGAGGGTCTGCTGTTCGAACAGAGTTCCACAGGGACTGGAAACGTCTTCAATTTAAAAAACGAGAAATTGATATCCTGATTTATCGTCGGCTATTTGTTTTATTGCAACCCAGAAATAGGCAGGAGTGGATTAATCACCTAGCCAGCACTAAAAAAATCAGTCTTAAAAAGGCTAAAAAAGAAGTCGATTCTTCAATGAAATCAATTGGGGTTAACGGTGATGGCGATATCATATATATGAAGCTTTTTAAAGACATACCCCGAGCTGATCTGGAAATGCTTTTTCCTAACACACGCATACAAATACGCCTATTTGATAAAATCAAACTCAGTCTAATGGGCGGAGGCGGCACTGTAGGCGGTGTTATGGCAACGATTACCAAATTAAGCGCCTCTATTGATCCCCTCTCTGCAGTATTAGCTGTCGGTGGTCTATTGGCAGTCATCTGGCGCCAAATTGCCAAGATTTTTTCTCAGCGCGCAAAGTACAGTGCCATTTTAACCAAGAATCTGTATTTTTACAGTTTGGACAACAATATGGGGGCATTAACATATTTAGCAAACATAGCAGAATATGAAGAATGCAAAGAAGCAATTCTTGCCTACTTCTTTTTACTAACAGGCGGGAAAAGTACCCGTACTGAACTCGATAAATGCATTGAAAACTATATTAATCAGCAATACAGCATTCCTATGGATTTTGAAATTAAAGATGGCCTTGAAAAACTGCAGAAAGCAAACCTGCTAACTCACAGTGGTGAAAAAATCAGTGTGCTTCCGCTTAATGAAGCTAACGCAGCATTAACTCAGCAATGGAATAGTATTATTCAACAAGGTTACTGAAAAATAATACCATGCCACTTTCCAATAAAAAAATGAAAAAATCATCCTACCAAAGAGAAGAATTACCAGGCTTTCTTGAAAAATTAGGAGTGAAATATTATCGCTATCTGGCAGATCAATCAGGTACAGCCGATATGAAAAACATCCACATTGATGATTTGCCGCCAGATATAACTCTGCAAACCCTATCTAGCAACATTACTGCTTTTGCCGCCGTTATCGCCTTCTCTATCGGGGCTTTAACAACGTTTGTCTCCATCTGGATAGAATGGACATTTAAAAGCACTATGGATACCGTACCATACTACTTTCTCTATGGCAGTGTTCTTGTGACAATGCTTATTGCAGAAATGGCTGTTTTATTTTGGCTAGGCCTTAAAACCGTATATAGTTTGGCTTGTTTGACGGGACATAACCAGGCAACAAAAGGGTCCTGCTTACCGGGAGATGATGCCGTCCCCAATATTTTGGCGAGAGCTGCTTTAGAAGTTCCAGACCCTATTATTCATTATTTAGGGATTGACCCACTCAAACACTTATCTAAATCTAAGCTGTTCTTTGTTGCTTTTATATATAAAGCCAAAGTTTTTCTCAGCGGAATGATTGTCAAATTTGTGTTGATCCGCCTTTTTGGCAAAGGTGAAATACGCCAGGCATTTAGCTGGATTGCCAGCCCCATTACAGGATTCTGGAATGCCTTTACCTTATATAAGGTGGCACGCGAAGCAAGACTTAGGCTTTTTGGGAATAAGTTGGCGGCCCACATTGCCAACGACATCCTAACTGAAGAAATGATTGAACAGCTTTCTCCCAAAGCACGAGAAGGATCAATCAGAGCAATTGCTACCATGATGGTGCTTGCTCAGAACTATCACCCAAATTTATTAATATTGTTAATTAGGCTCTGCGATACCTTTCAAATTGATGATGATTCTGAATATGACGATTGGGATGATTTCTTACAGCTTCTGGATGAAGTTTCTGAAAAAGAACGCTATTTTATTTTGGATTTACTCAGTGTATCTGCAGCTTTTGACGGCCAGTTATCACAATTAGAACGCCACCATTTACCCGAAGCATTCAAAGAATTATCTGATGCTTATATGCACCGCATCAAACAGTTAAAAACCATGCTATTGAATGGTCAATTGCATGCAGCTAAAGAGTTATGCACTCTAGATTTTGAACCTGGCTAAATATAAAACGGACATCACCTCCAGCCTATGCGGTCACAGCAACGCACCGCACTGTTCAGGTATTTCAGAAAGGGCATCCACAAGCTATTTGTTCCCCATTGCTAGACAGCTATATTAATATTATTTCCAATATTGCCTGTGGCTTGCGGTACTGATTGGATCAACTGCAAGGCAGCCTGCCCTTCCGCTTTCATTTGATCATTAGCCATTTTTAATGTTTTTGTTTCTAATTCTGCAGCAGTACTCTGTGCAGAAAGAAAAGGCGACACTTG
>JALSLW010000071.1 GCA_026988155.1 Methylomonas sp.
GCTCCAGTCTTGATGCAAGCTCTTCCTGTGAACTATTTATTTCGCGCTCTTTTCTGGCAATACCTTCTGCTTTCGCTTCCAACTCTTCTTGTGCAAACCGAGTCTGCTGTTCTTGCAGTGCAATAATTTCAGCCTGCTGTGCAAGCTCTTCTTGCAGATCTTTTATTTGCTGTTCCTGTCTTGATAATTGCGATTCACGATATTCTAAATCTTCTTGAACAACTCGTGCAGAGCGCTCTTCCTGAGCAATTTTTTCTTGCTGACTTTCAATTTCCTGCTGAATACTTTGTATTTTTATTTCATCCTGAGAGAGTCTGTTAGCCTGTTCTGCCAATTCATCCTGTAAAAAACGCAGATCACGTTCATTTTGTGCAATGATTGACTCACGTTCATTTAACTGCTCTTGAGCAATTCTTCTAGCTCTTTCCTGCTGAATATCCAGTTCCTCCTGAACTAGTCGCTCCTCTCTTAAGGTTTGTGCATTCAGTTCCTCCCTATCAAAGTCCTGAATGGGCTCTGTGCCAGAAGGTTCGATTAAGTTTTTATCGCCTTTTTGCGGCATAAGTACAAAGGCCAATAATGCTAAAACAATAACGATTAAAATTTCCATACAAGTATCCTCTTAATTTTATTATAGTTATTCTTGAACTGAATCATGATTGAGCATAAGGATATCATTCATTCCTCGAGCATTTAGTTGAGACAGAAACAGTTATCAGGATATTATCACAAGCCAACTGTTTTTGTGTTGATTGTTAAGGCAGTTAGTTTGTAAAATGCGATATAGTTGAGTTTACTTTAATTCTGAATAGGATATTGATATGTCACTAACGTCTAAAATAACACCTTCTCTAATTAAGGCGACAACTGAAACCATAGAACAGAATGCAGAAGAAGTTACTGCACTAGACCAGGTTCTTGGCGATGGCGATCATGTAACTAATCTGCAACGGGGTCTTGATGCACTGAATCAGCAAGCCCTTGAAATATCTCAGCTTGAGTGGACTCCTGCCATTAAGAAAATAGGCATGACGTTATTGTCAACAATGGGCGGTGCATCCGGCTCATTATTCGGTACGCTTTTTATCAGCATGAGCAAGGCTATGGGAGATAAGACCGAATTAAATTCACAGGTTTTTGCTGATATTTTTTACCAGGGTGTTGAAGCGGTTAAAAAAAGAGGCAAAGCCGAAGCCGGTGAAAAGACCATGCTTGATGTGTTAATTCCAGTAGCAGAAAAATTGAAACAGGGAGCAACTGCTGAAGATATATGCCAAATTGCAATTGAAGGCATGGAGTCTACTCGCAAT
Source organism: Methylomonas sp. (assembly GCA_026988155.1). Taxonomy (GTDB): domain Bacteria; phylum Pseudomonadota; class Gammaproteobacteria; order Methylococcales; family Methylomonadaceae; genus QPIN01. Next base: position 1,311 of record JALSLW010000071.1, read on the forward strand.
ATGAAGGCAACAAAAGGGCGGGCATCCTACCTGGAAGCAAAAAGTATCGGCCATATTGATGCTGGCGCAAGAACCTGTCAATTAATGATTTGTGCGATAGCAGGGATATTGAGCAAAGCATAAAAAGCTCCGGATTACTTAGTTTTTCTAAGGTTATCCGGACCCTCGAAAACGTGCTTCTATAAATCTATTGCTCATCAGTTAAAGCAAGTATGCTTAAAGGATCTGTCGCTATAATGCGATTTACATTTGCATAGTAAAGCATTTGATCGGCATTACTTGCTGGGGTACTGGCAATGGCAAAAAACTGCTTGTAAAATTCTATATTGATACTATTAGGTATATAGCCTGCATCTTCAGGGAAAAGCAAATAGGAAAGAGATAGTGAATTGTTAACTGGCACTTTTGGTATAACTGCTTTTTTATCCAGTATTGCAGTTTCCATTTTTGTCTGCGAAAACTTTAAGCTAGCCTCTTGAAATAATGATTGTTTTTTTTCTTTACCTGATAAATGTTTTTCACCGCTTAAAGACGATGCATTGCTTACCAGAATATCTTTTTCTTTATTCTTGGCTAGAAGAGCAATATTAAGCCAATAGTTTTGCCCATAAAGCTTACTGGCAATTATTTTTTTATTCTCGAGTTCCTTTGCACGTGCAATTATCCTATCAAGTTCTTGGTACCTATCCCTTTTTATTCCATCTGCCAGCAAGGCATTAACATCAATCACACCGATGGGTACTGTGCTTTTTGAATGGCTTTTTGCTGGAATACTGGCCGGTGTTTTCTTCTGAGGATTGATCACCATTATTAAGGCAACGAAGAGTATTATCAAGGTAGTTTCTTTTATTATTTTTTTAAAATTAGAGTTAAAAAAAGAAGTGTTATAAACAGACTCTTTCGATTTAATTTCAACTTCAGCGGCCACAGCAGAAGATAACGATGCCATGCTCTTTGCAGATGTATCAGACTGTGGAGCTGGATTACTTGCCAGCTCTGGAATTATCTTTGGTGTGACGTGTTTTTTAGTAACAGGATCGCCCCTAAAGTCCTGCTCTTTGAGAGCAGTAGATGCAGACTGCTGTTTTGCGGCTATTTCATTTATGCTGGAACTGCCAGGTTTTTTTTCAGCTGAATCATTAGCATCAAAAGTGATTGGCGAGGAAGTTGTTTTTATCTGATTTAAGCTCTCTCCCATCTCATAATCTAAATACCGGAACTGAATAGAGTCAAAATTAGTTTTCTTCAAATTTTCTTTCGTATCTGGGGCATTTTCAGCTGAAAACAAAAACTCTGCGGATTGCCTGACAGTTTTCCCATCTATCACGCTTATCTTATTGGAACTAGCCCGAAATATGCTAAGACTGCAGATATTATTGATTATCCTTGGAATTCCTTTCGATAGCTGAGTAACCTGCTCTATTGCCTCATCCGAAAATAGGTAATTAGAAGGGTATCCTGCAGAAAATAGACGATGGCTAATATAATTTTTAACTTGCTGTCTTTTAAGATGCATTAAAAGATACGATTTAATATCTAGTGGCTGTGACAATTCAGCATGTAACGTTTTAATTACAGCTTCGAACTGTGGACGGCCAGTTAAAATCAGTAGCGTAGATTTATTATTTAGATTGCACTCAGCAACCTTGAGCAGCAAAATTTTCAGAAAGCTATAGCTTAGGTTCTCAGGATTATCCAGCAGAAAAACAGTCGTTGCACTTTTATTTTCTTTAGTAGAACTTCCATCAGACAACGACTTTAAAATTGCCTCTGTATAGTCTTGTTCAATTAATCGCAGGTGCATTTCCGGGGTTAAATCTTTTAATGCTACTCTGGCATTTTTCTCGCGGTATTTTTCTAAAAGAACTTTGACCAAAGTAGATTTACCAATCCCTGTTGCCCCGATCAATAACAGAAGTCCTTTTGATTTATCAAGGTCATTATTTAACTTTTGCAGAACCACCCTGTGACTAAATGGCAGGTAACCATAATTTTCTGCAGGAGGAGTGCGGCTAAAAGGGTTTGATTGAAGCTGAAAAAACTGATTAAACATTTGAATTGTTCCCCCTTTTTAATAATTTTTTCAACCCGAGAGCATAAATGTTAAATTTCAATTGCAGTCCAATTACTTTTTCTTTGTAAACCTACTATTGAACCCACCCGTCTCCGCCAAACCTATTTAACTTTTAAGCAGACTGATCAAAGAACCGCTAAAGCCCTATCCATCTGAAACACATAAAATAACAGTCGGTCAATTTATTTTTTAAAGTATTTCAAATAATGTGATACACATCATGTTTTTGTAAAATAAAAACATGATTACACAAAAAAACAGCCATGGCAATATATTTTGAATGCTAGAGCCCTGTTTGCAATTCCCCCCTCCTTTGCTAATAAAGTTTTATCCAAAAAAAGATCTTCAATACGCAGGGCTGAATCTATCTGCACGAAAAAACAAAAACTGCTCAAAAATAATAGCCATAGTCCTTAGTGAGGACTACGCTGCCGAATTTTTTCACAAAAGCGTAAAGCGAAATCATCTCAGCCGAGCCAGCCTTGTGTGAACCTAAAAAGCTGCCTAAACATATTATTTAACGAGTTATAGCTGAGCTGAGCGATCAATTTATTTTTTAAGGTTGATGCAATCAAATAACCAAAATTACGGAGAATTTTAATTCTGATCAGGTTATCTAAAGAGGAGTAAAGTTATACATTGGTTGAGATGGCGCCAAGCACAAAAGGCGAGTAGCCTTTTTTCACCAGACCGCCTTATATGGGGAATATCGCCCGGGTGTCTTAGAAAGTCGATAAGCGGAGAATCAAAAGTAATTTAAATTCATCCAATAAAAAACTCGCCATAAAAGCGAGTTTTAGATAAAACGTTAATTTTTAGTACCAGCTACTTTTTAAAAGGGTACATCATCAAAATCATCCAAAGTGGCAGGACCACTACTGCTCGCCTGAGCCCCCGGCTCAGGCGCCACCTGCTGATAGTTTTGCTGTGGCATTTGCTGACCTTGCCCCTGGTCATTTCTTCTCCCAACTAGGTCAATGACATTTGCATTCAGGTCTAAGCTGGTTCTGGTGGTACCATCATTGGCCTGATACTCTCGCTGAGTTAATTCACCTGATACAAAAACCTGCTGACCTTTTTTTAAATAATTTTGCAACTGACCTTCTGCCCGCTTTCCCCATAAAGCAACACGTATCCACAATGTTTGCTGCCTATCGCCAAAGCCTACATTATTCGCGACCGTAACATTCAATACAGTTTGCCCTGATGGTGTTGAGCGGACTTCTGCATCACGTCCGACAGTCCCAGTAAAACTAAATACATTACTCATTATTTCTTATTCCCACGTCTGGATTAATTCTAAGTTTAATTATAAATTGCATCTTTACAGGCTGCCAAAGCATTTTCATAATCCGGCTCGTCTGCAACCTCTGCCACTAACTCTGTATAAATAACCTTGTCCTTTTCATCGATGACCACTACGGCTCTAGCCATCAGCCCTGCCAAGATGGTATCAACTATTTTGACCCCATAGTCCTCAGCGAAATCAGAGCGAAATGCGGATAGAGGCAATACATCCTTTAAACCTTCTGCTTCACAAAAGCGGCTCTGAGCAAATGGCAAATCGGCAGAGACTATTAACACGACCGTATTTTCTAAATTATCAGCTTTTTGATTAAATAACCGAGTTGATGCCGCACAAGTTGGCGTATCCAGACTCGGCACTATGCTGAGTATCTTTATTTTCCCCTTATAAGTCGCTAGGGAAACATCTTTTAACTGCCCGCTAACTAATGAAAAGTCTGGAGCTAAAGCACCTACAGCAGGGAGATCACCTGATGTATTTAGCGGTTTGCCTTGAAATGCAATGGTGGCCATGATTTTATTCCTATTTTATTATCCGTGTTTACAACTTTTATTGGAAGAAAGGTTTTAGCCTTGTCCGATTAAACCTAACTCAACCACTATGCACTTAAAGTGCATAGGTTGTGATCGGACTGAAAGTCCTAAATCATTCAAGTATCATACTTCCTTTATCTTTATTTGAAGGATTCCGATGATGTTCTAAATATTCTTGAACC
>JALSLW010000072.1 GCA_026988155.1 Methylomonas sp.
TTTAACTTTATTATTCATTTTAATCATGTTATTTGAACACGTTTTATCCTCCAAAAACCTTCGTGACGCATGGCAACGTGTGAAACAAAACAAAGGTGCTGCGGGTGTCGATGGTTTAACGATTGAATGTCACCTGCACCGACTAAAAACCCTGCTGTGCCACTGGCAGGGTCGCATATTTTATCTTCACGCGTGGGCTGCATGATTTCAACCATCATTTTAATAATGTGGCGTGGGGTACGAAATTGCCCGTTAGTGCCTGCGGAGGCTATTTTAGAGAGCAGGTATTCGTATAAATCGCCTTTGGTGTCGCGGTCATCCATTTGGATGCTGGCGATCATTTGCACCACTTGATCTAACAGTTTAGGCGTGGGGATCATAAAGGTCGCGCCTTTCATATATTGCGCGAATACGCCTGCCTGGTCTTGGCTGCCCAGTTGTTTCATATGCTCAAACACGGTGAGATTATCTACATCGGTTTGTGGCTGGGTAAATAAGGCAAACATGCCTTCGGGATCAATATGTCTAAATTTACTCCAACGGAATTTGCTTTGTGCCGTGCTATACAGTGGATTTTTTAGCGGTGTGCCACTAAAGTTGGCCTGTTTCTCATCGCGCAGCTGGTTTTCATCCAAACGGCGTAAAAAAAGTAGGAAGGTAAATTGCTCAATAACAGTCAGCGGGTTACTGATGCCTCCTGTCCAGAATGTTTCCCATATTTTATCGACTTGGCTTTTTAGCTCACCTGTGACCATAACGTCCCTTTATATAAAATTGCTTTATTGAAAAACCTGTTATTGTGCAGGATATAGAGATAAATGGGAAGGTAAAAGGCTTTTTATTAAACGTTCTTTTCAGCTAAAGAGCCTTTTCTGTGTCTTATTTTTAAAATGGGTTTATGATCCCAGATAAATTTGTAATTGACTGAATTTTCTTGCGCGGAGTCCCCCTCTCATTGTACAAATGAGATTAAACGGACTAGCTAATCAGGTAAAATCTAAAAATACCACTCGCTGGAAAGGTTAAAAAAGAACCTGGAACGGGAATAGCATATTTAACGGAGTTAATCGACAACAGTCTAAAATATCACTGCCACACTTCTTAGAACAGCCGGAGAAAAAAGCTTATAAAATGAGTGAAAATCAATTTACCAATCAAATGAATATGCTAAAAAACAACTTATTAAACAGATATATGAATAGAAAAGTAGCTTATTTTTAGAGCTCTAAGCAAAGAACTGTTCAGACTCTTTTGTTAATTGGAAAATACTTTAACTCACCTTTTTCAGGAAACTGATAAAATTACTGCATAATCACAACAATATACAAAAAGTTAGCTTTAATAGTAATTTATAAGAATTTTAATTAAGAAGGAAAAAAAATGAAAACTCCCGTAGATATCGCTGTTACTGGTGCAGCTGGACAGATTAGCTATTCATTGCTTTTTCGTTTGGCTGCAGGTGACTTACTAGGCCCCGATCAGCCTATAATCTTGCATTTACTGGAAATCTCTCCAGCAATGGATGCTTTAAAAGGTGTGGTAATGGAATTAAATGACTGCGCTTATCCATTATTACGTAAAATTATCATCACAGATGACCCAAAAGTAGCTTTTGATAATGTAGATTATGCTTTTCTGGTCGGGGCAAGACCAAGAGGTCCTGGAATGGAACGAAAAGATTTACTGCTATGCAATGCAGAAATATTTTCGGTTCAGGGTAAAGCTTTAAATGAAGTTGCCAGCCGGAATGTAAAGGTACTGGTAACTGGCAACCCTGCTAATACCAATGCATTGATTGCCATGAACAATGCTCCTGATTTAAGTTCCTTTTGTTTTTCAGCAATGACACAGCTAGACCATAATCGTTCTATTTCTCAATTAGCAGAGAAAACAGGCGTAACATCGAGAGATGTGACTAGAGTAGCCATTTGGGGAAATCATTCATCAACACAATACCCTGATTTGCATAATGCCAAAGTAAAAGAGAAAGATGCATTGCCTCTGGTTGGGGACGAATGGTTTAAAAATAAATTTATTCCAACTGTCCAGCAGCGCGGCGGTGCAATCATCAAGGCAAGAGGGCAGTCCAGTGCGGCTTCAGCCGCCAATGCGGCCATTTCTCATATGAATACCTGGGTTTTTGGTACGGAAGAAAATGACTGGATGAGCATGGGGATTGCTTCGGATGGAAGTTATGGAATTGAAAAAGGGTTGATATTTTCTTTTCCCGTTACTGTCGTAAAGGGATACGTAAATATTGTTCAGGGTTTGGAGCTTAATGATTTTTCCAAAGAAAAACTGCACATTACCGAAACTGAATTAAAAGAAGAAAGGGATGCTATTCAGCATCTGCTGTAATGGATTATTAACCTCCATACAACAACTACTTATTGATCCACAACTAAGAAAACTCCGAACCAACTGCACAATTCAGGCGTAACATAAAAAAAGCCCAGTAGCTTAGGCTATTGGGCTTTTTATGCTTGCATCTGCTTTGTTCTGGTGCCGATGGCCGGAGTTGAACCGGCACGACCTAAGGCCACCACCCCCTCAAGATGGCGTGTCTACCAATTTCACCACATCGGCAATTACAAAGATAACTTTATTTCGACTCTGTTGCTGAACCTAACTATTCAGTAATTTCTTTCGCTTCAGTTTTTACTGTATCCGCCATTGAAGATATTTCATCCTGAATTTTTTTCACTTCTGCTGGCAACTCTTCAGTCGTTTCAATTGCCTTGGCTTTTATAGAATCAGACACGGATGAGGCTTCATTCTGAATTTTCAAAACATCTGAGGACAGCTCTTCTTTAATAACAGGAAGTGTATCTGAACCAGGTAAGCTTTCTGCTCCATTTACCAAAGGTACATCAGCAAAAGCCTCTTCAGCCGCATCCATCAGATCAGCTTTACCCTCTATATTTCCACTTAATACAGCTAATGTTAAACTGGTAGAAAAAAACAAAGCAGCCAAAATTGCTGTAGTTCTGGACAAAAATGATGATGCGCCTTGCGCGCCAAAAACGGTACCAGACGAACTGCCAAATGCAGCACCTGCATCCGCGCCTTTACCCTGCTGAATTAATACAAAGCCAATAACGCCTAGACCCAGTAACACATGAACAACTATGATTGCTTGATACATATTTCTTTTCTACTTAAATCGCTTGATAAATCGCTAAAAATGACGCCGCATCCAATGAAGCTCCACCAATTAAGCCGCCGTCAATATCTGGCATTGCAAAAATTGCTTTTGCATTGTCAGGCTTAACACTGCCACCATATAAAATTTGAATTTTGTCCGCAACTGACTGACTTTTAGCAGCTATCTGTTCACGTATGTATTTATGAACTTCCTGAGCCTGCTCATCAGATGCTGTCTTTCCTGTGCCAATGGCCCAAACTGGCTCATAGGCTATAACCGAGCTTGCCAGGGCATCAATTCCAGCCATATCAATAACAGCATTTAACTGCTTATCAATTACTGCAAAAGTTGTATCACTTTCACGTTCTTCTAGAGTTTCTCCAATACAAAGAACGGGGATTATGCCTTCCTTTTGCGCCTGACAAAAACGTGCGGCAACCGATTCGTTTGTGTCTCCGTAGTAAGAACGTCTTTCAGAATGACCTACCAATGCGTATTCACAGCCACATTCTTTTAACATAAAGGCAGATATTTCGCCTGTATATGCACCTGATGCGTGATCAGCTACATTTTGACCGCCCAGCGCTAACGGAGTATTTTTAATTTCACGCTCAATATCCGATAAATAAACAGCGGGAACGCAAATAGCAATCCCTTGATCACCTTCTTTTAAACCGGCTACAATTGCATTTGCCAATTTAATACCTTCAGAACGTGAACCGTTCATTTTCCAATTACCCATCACAAGAGATTGACGCATTACTCACTCCAAGAAAAACTAAACGGCTTATAATATAGGGTAAAGCAATGCATTTCAAGCTTAGATTGCCTTCTTCACATGTTCGACCAGCTGATCAGCATATTTATTAACCTCATCTCCATTCTCACCTTCCACCATAACCCGGATCAACGGTTCTGTTCCAGAAGCCCTAAGCAATACGCGTCCTTTACTGCCCATTTTTTTCTCTACTGATTTTACTGCCTTCTGAATGCTTTCAACCTCATCAATATTTACTTTTTTATTGACTCTTACATTCTTCAATACCTGCGGATATTTCTGCATATCAGATTTAAGTTCATACAGGCTTTTTCCAGTCTGCTGAATTTCAGCCAGAACCTGTAATGCTGCGACAATACCATCACCCGTCGTACTCTTATCTAAACAGATAATATGCCCAGAACCTTCGCCCCCTAATGTGCTTTTATGCTTAACCAGCATTTCCATCACATACCGGTCACCCACATTAGCTCTTATTAAATCAATATCTAATTTATTCAGCGCATGTTCCATGCCTAAGTTCGTCATCAACGTACCAATGACATTTCCCTGCAGCCGTCCAGCCTGCTTATTGGATTTTGCAATGATATATATCAGTTCATCACCATCGACAACTTCGCCTTTATGGTCAACCATAATCAACCGGTCGCCATCACCATCCAGTGCGATCCCTAAATCAGCACGGAATTCTATTACTTTTTCTGTTAACAGCTCAGGCTTGGTTGCACCGCAATCTTCATTGATATTCAAACCATCAGGTTTTGCACCTATCGTTACAACCTCTGCCCCGACCTCACTGAATACGTGTGGAGCAATATGGTATGTTGCGCCATTTGCACAGTCAACAACAATCCTAAGGTTATTAAAGTCCATGCTGGCCGGTATTGTTGACTTGCAATATTCAATATACCTTCCTGCAGCATCTGTTAGCCGCTGCGCTTTACCTAGCTTTGAAGATTCAACCGTTGTCATTGGCGAATCAATATAACGCTCAATTTTATGCTCAAGTTCATCAGGCAGCTTTTTGCCTTCCACTGAAAAAAATTTGATCCCGTTATCATAATAAGGGTTGTGAGATGCACTGATGACTATCCCTGCTTTTGCTCTTAGGGTGCGGGTTAAGTAGGCAATTCCAGGTGTAGGCATAGGCCCTAGCAATTTTGTGTTCACACCAGCCGCTGACAGACCTGCTTCAAGTGCAGATTCAAACATATATCCTGAAATCCGCGTATCCTTTCCCACTAAAACAAACCCGTGTCCTTCCTCGGCAAAGACGCGACCCGTTGCCCAACCCAGCTTAAGCATAAAGTCAGGCGTAATGGGATGCTTTCCTACTTCGCCCCTAATTCCATCAGTACCAAAATATTTTTTCTTCATCGCTACCGCATCCTTATAAACTATAATTCTTCTCATAAAAAAGGAGAGGCTTAATGCCTCTCCTTTCAACTACTATAATCTTTAGCTTTGTTCGGCTGCCCCACCTATTGAAGAGTCACCTTTTTTTTCAGGCTTATCGCCTTCCGCACTCACATCATCTGCAGAAGGCGGTGGCGTATCATCCCAGCCTTTCGGCTCTCTAACAGGCTTTCTATCCATTAAATCTTCTATCTGATATTTATCAATGGTTTCATACTTTATCAAAGCTTCTGCCATGGTATGCAAGATATCTTCATTTTCTTTTAAGATCTTTTCTGCACGCTGATAATTTTGATCAATAATTTTTCTTACTTCTTCATTGATTGTAACAGCTGTACCTTCTGCAATCGACTTGTTCTGGGTAACTGAATGTCCTAAAAACACTTCTCCGTCTTCTTCACCATAAGCCAAAGGCCCTAATCGGCGGGACAAGCCCCATTTAGTCACCATATTTCTAGCTAGTTCAGTCGCCCTTTCAATATCATTTGAAGCTCCCGTTGACACTTGCTCCCAGCCAAAAATCTGCTCTTCTGCAATACGGCCGCCATACAGGCTCGAAATCATGCTATCCAACTTTTGCTTACTAGCACTGTATTGATCTTTTTCTGGTAAAAACATGGTAACGCCTAAAGCACGGCCACGAGGCATGATGCTTATTTTATAGACAGGATCATGTTCAGGTACTAATTTACCTACAATGGCATGACCAGCCTCATGATAAGCCGTCATTTTCTTCTCTTTTTTATCCATCACCATGGAGTATTTTTCAACCCCCATAATCAATTTATCTTTCGCTTTTTCAAGGTCAACCATACTTACAACACGCTTATTCTCACGCGCCGCGAATAATGCCGCCTCGTTAATTAAGTTAGCTAAATCTGCCCCTGAAAAACCGGGCGTTCCCTGTGCAATATATTTAACGATAACATCATCGGCTGCAGGTACTTTTTTCATATGTACATTAAGAATCTGCTCCCGACCTTTTATATCAGGCAATCCAACATTGACCTGTCTATCAAAACGGCCTGGACGCAACAACGCAGTATCTAAAACGTCAGCACGGTTTGTTGCAGCTATGACAATAATGCCCTCATGTCCGTCAAACCCATCCATTTCTACCAGCAGCTGGTTTAATGTTTGCTCTCGCTCATCATTGCCTCCGCCTAACCCAGCGCCACGAGAACGGCCAACTGCATCAATCTCATCGATAAAAATAATACACGGAGCATGTTTTTTTGCCTGTTCAAACATATCCCTTACACGAGAGGCACCAACGCCCACAAACATTTCTACAAAATCTGAACCGGAGATTGTAAAAAAAGGTACTTTAGCTTCACCTGCAATTGCTCTAGCTAACAGGGTTTTACCTGTCCCAGGAGGACCTACCATTAATGCACCGCGTGGCACTGATCCACCCAGTTTTTGGTATTTAGCAGGGTCTTTAAGGAAATCAACCATCTCCTCAACCTCTTCTTTTGCTTCATCACAGCCTGCAACATCGGCAAAAGTTACTTTATTCTGATCTTGCTCCAGCATTCTGGCTTTGCTTTTACCAAAGCCCATTGCACCACCACGACCACCTGCACCGCCACCTTGCATTTGTCGCATAAAGAATATCCATACAGCAATAAGTAACAGTATTGGGCCAAACGACATCAGCAATGTCATTAGCATGGACGGTTCTTCGGGTGGCTGCGCCTTAATCTCTACGCCATTAGCCAATAAATCATCTACTAAGTGATTATCGTCAGGTGCATAAGTTCTAAATTTCTCCCCTGTCTGCATTCTTCCCTTAATATTATGCTCATCAATAATAACTTGCTGAACCTGGCCAGCCTTTACCTGGTCAAGAAATTGGGAATAGGAAATTGAGCCGCTACTACGAACAGACCGAGTACCAAAATTATTAAAAACAGACATCAGCACAACGGCGATGACAACCCACAAAATTACATTTTTTACCATATCGTTCAAGCTGCACGCCCCAGGCCGAAACAGGCCTCATTGTTAATGAATATTAATTATATCAGGATTATCTAATCTGAATAATCTCTAATTAAAATCTGCTTAGGAACGCGTATACAATAAGTTCGGCCAACTGATGCCGGTTTTCTATTTATCTTCAAGGCATAACGGGCTACGTAAACGTTGCCACAGTATCAAAGACAGACAAAAAGGCAAACAAGCTGTCGAAATTATTTCGTACGCGTTCCTATTCGCAATTATCTATTTAAATATATAGCCAAATCTTATTTTTTAAACCCTTTGGCCAAAATATATACTTCTTTACTTCTTGGCCTTGATGATTTGGGCTTCCTTATTACTACACTTGAAAAATATTTCATCACTTCCTTTTTATATTCATCAAAGCCTGCACCTTGGAACATTTTTGTTAAAAAAGTTCCACCTTTTATTAAAACGGTTTGCGCAGTGTCCAGCGCCAGCTCCCCTAAATAAATAGATCTTGGCTGATCCATTGCCTTATTGCCACTAATATTAGGCGCCATATCAGACATGACTAAATCAACGTGAGCGCCTTCCAAAACACGCAACAACTCATCCAGCACATCATTTTCTCTAAAGTCTCCCTGAATAAAATCAACGCCATCAATGGGGTCTATTGCCAGTAAATCCAAACCAATCACTTTATTTTTCCTGCCAACAATCTTACGTGCATAATCTGACCACCCTCCTGGAGCGGCTCCCAAATCAATTACATTCATCCCAGGTCTGATGATTTTATCTTTTTCCTGGATTTCAACCAGTTTGAAAGTTGAACGCGACCTGTATCCCATAGCTTGAGCTTTTTTGACATATTCATCATCAAAATGCTCTTGCATCCATTGATTACTGCTTTTGCTACGCGCCATATCGTTTGTAGTGTAAAATTATATATTTTTATTAATAGGACAAAAGTGTGAATTCTGCCAGAAAAAAGCAATTAAAGGCTCAGGCCCATTCATTAAAACCAGTAATTATTGTGGGTCAATCAGGCTTAACAGAATCCGTACTTAATGAAATTGAAATTACCTTAGATACTCACGAATTGATAAAAATAAAAATTCGCGCCGAAAAACTACAGCGCAATAAAATTCGAGATCAGATTGTAACAGACACGCAATCAGAACTCATTCAAACAATTGGACAAATTATTGTAGTCTATCGAAAAAATCCTGATAAATAAATCCAGCCAGCATTTCTCTTCTGGTCTATTCTTAAGCTAGCATTTAAACAGTTTAGACAGAAAATTCAATGAAGCGATTTACAGTAAAAAGCCCCCTCTATCGCCTAATAATAGTTACACCGCTTTTTCTATTATTAGGCCAACCCATACAGGCCATTGGCAAAGCTTATAAATTTCAGGATAAACAGGGTCAATGGCATTATACTGACCGGCCACCTAAAAATCAGTCAATAGCAACTGAAATCCAGGTAAAAGGGCAAAAAAATGCTGAAAAAGCAGATCTGGCCTCTTCGCTAAATAATGATTTCCCTAGCAATAAACCAGAAAAAATAGCAACTTTAGCCGTTGTAGAAATTAAAAATGCAATAGGTCTGGGCTCAGGGTTCTTTTTTTCCGAAGACGGCTATATAGTGACTAACAAACATGTTGTAAAGCCAACCGAATCGACCGCATGGAACAAATACAAACAAAAATTAGCTCGGCAAGAGGAACTCCTGTTAAACGCCAGAAACAGCCTTGAACAGCGAAGTGCCTATCATGACCGGCTTCATAGCTCTTTAGTCGAATATGAGAGAACAATTCATAGAGTTCGGAATAGATCGAGCAGAAGCATATTAGAAGCAAGATACAACATGATGCTCAACAGTTACCAAGAATCAGAAAGACTACTAAATACTTTAAAATCAAGATACGCCGATGCTAAAAGCAGTTTTGAAGCGTCCCAGTCTTTCTTAAGGCAAAAAGACAGAGAATCATACTGGGCCCAAAGATATAAAATCAGAATTAAAAATGGAACACAGCTCCATGCCAAGTACATTGGCGCAAGCAAAGCTTATGACTTAGCTTTTTTGAAATTAGACGGATACAGGACTCCTTTTTTAAGGGCAGAAACCAATCTTAAGAAAAATATACAAAGCTCTCGAGTATATGCAATAGGCAGTCCACTGGGGATCTCCGATTCTTTGACATCTGGATCAGTAACTCGCGTACAAAATGACTATATTTATACTGATACAAAAATATTTCCTGGCAGCAGCGGCGGACCTCTAATAAATGAAGCGGGCAAAGTTTTGGGCGTAATAACTCAAAAAGTTACGCAGGGAAAGGCCAAGGACCCTGGCTTTGGCAGAGCCCTTCCAATAAGTCTTGCCATTCAGGAGCTTTCCAAGTTTCATTAAGAGCTAAGCCAAGCTAACAGCCCATTACCCCCAAACTATGGCACAACACAGGTCAAGAAAGCTCTTTTAATCTTGAACGCCTGCCTATGCCTATATATACAGAATAGAAAGTATTTCATACTCTTTATTTCCACTAGGCGTTTTAATTGTCACCACATCTTCAACCTCCTTACCAATAAGCCCCCTTGCAATGGGCGAACTTATGGAAATTCGACCTTCTTTGATGTCAGCCTCATCAACACCAACGATTTGGTAAGTCACAATTTCTTCTGTATTAATGTCTTCAATTTCTACCGTTGCTCCAAAAACAACTCTGCCACCCGCATCTATTTCTGTTACATCAATAATCTGAGCATTTGACAGTTTTCCTTCTATATCTGATATACGCCCTTCAGTAAAACTCTGCTGCTCTTTTGCCGCATGATATTCTGCATTTTCTTTTAAGTCGCCATGCGCTCTAGCTTCTGAAATCGCTGCAACTATTGCCGGTCTAGTCACGTGCTTTAGCTCTTTTAATTCTTCGCGCAACTTCTCCGCGCCTGATATGGTAAGAGGTACTTTATCAGCCATTTATAAATCTCCATTCTTCTTAGTCCTTCCTCAAGGACAAATATACAATAAAGGCCGACAGAAGCCGGCCTTTTAATCATCAAAATAGGCTAAAAGCCTACATTAACCTTAATTTAAACTGCAATGCAAATCTTGCAAACAATTCACATCGCCAGAGTCAAGCTCACCCAGTGCATAGCATGCAGCTTTTGCTCCAGCCATGGTAGTATAATACGTCACATGGTGCTGCAATGCTTCTCTGCGCATAGTAAACGAATCTTTAATAGCCTTAACACCATCAGTAGTATTGATAATCAATTGAATCTGATCATTTTTTATCATATCAACAGTATTAGGCCGTCCCTGATTAACTTTATGTACGATTTCACAGGGAATTCCTGCATCTTTAATTACTCTTGCTGTACCTTTAGTGGCCACGATCTCATAATTATTGTTAATCAGCATTTGTGCAATTTCAACAACTTTTGGCATATCTACTTTGCGTATACTGATTAATACCTTACCGCCAGCAGTCAAATCTACGCCAGCAGCCCGCTGTGATTTAGCAAATGCCTCACCAAAAGTCTTACCAACACCCATAACTTCACCGGTAGACTTCATTTCAGGGCCTAGTAAAGGATCAACGCCAGGGAACTTAACAAAAGGAAATACTGCCTCTTTTACAGAGTAGTAATTCGGTACACATTCTTTAGTAATTCCCTGTTCCTTTAATGACTTCCCAGCCATACATAAGGCTGCAATTTTTGCTAAAGGGTACCCTGTTGCTTTCGATACAAATGGTGCCGTTCTCGATGCCCTCGGATTTACTTCTAGCACATAAATATTATCGCCCTGAATTGCAAACTGAGTATTCATCAACCCCTTAACACCAAGCGCTTCTGCCATTGCCCCCACTTGCACACGCAACGCATCCTGAAGGTGTTGCGGCAGGTCATACGGCGGAATTGAACAGGCAGAGTCACCTGAATGTACACCAGCTTGCTCAACATGCTGCATCAAACCGCCGATCAATAAGGTCTCGCCATCATAAATGGCATCAACATCCATTTCAATCGCATCATCTAAAAAGCGATCCAATAGAACGGGGGCATCATTAGATACGCCAATAGCACCTGCCATATAGCGCTGCAAAGACTCTTCATTATAGACAATTTCCATTCCTCGCCCGCCTAACACATAGGAAGGACGTACAACCAGAGGATAGCCCAGCTCTTTAGCAACACCAACCGCCTGCTCTATGGAACGCGCAGTACCATTAGGAGGCTGCTTTAAATCCAATTTATTAATTAATGCCTGAAACCTTTCCCGATCTTCAGCCAGATCTATTGCATCCGGTGAAGTACCTATAATCGGTGCGCCAGCGTCTTCTAAATCACGCGCTAATTTAAGCGGTGTCTGTCCGCCATATTGCACAATGATTCCCTTAGGCTTTTCCAAATGAATAATTTCCAGCACATCTTCAAAGGTTAAGGACTCGAAATAAAGACGGTCTGAGGTATCAAAATCTGTAGATACTGTTTCAGGGTTGCAGTTCACCATAATAGTTTCGTAACCGTCCTCACGCAAGGCCAGCGCAGCATGTACGCAACAATAGTCAAACTCAATTCCCTGACCGATTCGGTTCGGTCCGCCTCCCAGGATAATGATTTTCTCTTTATCAGTCACCCTCGCTTCACACTCCTCTTCATAAGTGGAATATAAATACGCTGTGTCTGAGGAAAATTCTGCAGCACATGAGTCAATACGCTTATAGACAGGACGAATATTTTGTTTATGCCTTAATTTACGAACTTCTGACTGCTTAGCTCCTAATAGTTTAGCCAGTCTCGCATCTGAGAAACCTTTTTGTTTTAACCGAAATAATTCATCTTTTTTTACAGTTGCCAAGGTTTTAGATGCCAAAGATTTTTCAGTGAGTACCAAGTCTTCTATTTGTGCCAAAAACCATGGATCAATACGGCTGGCTTCATGAATATCATTAAAAGACATACCGCTGCGAAAAGCATCTGCAACATACCATAAGCGCTCTGGGCCAGGGTGGCGCATCTCTCGCTGCATTTCATCGCTTACATCAGGGCTTGTTAAATCAACGATTTCATCCAGTCCGTCTACCCCGATCTCCAAGCCTCTAAGCGCCTTCTGCAGAGACTCTTGAAAAGTACGTCCTATCGCCATCACCTCACCCACAGATTTCATCTGAGTGGTCAACCGATCATCTGCCTGCGGGAATTTTTCAAAAGTAAACCGGGGAACCTTAGTGACTACATAATCAATTGTCGGCTCAAATGATGCAGGGGTTGCGCCCCCTGTAATTTCATTTTTCAATTCATCCAGGGTATATCCCACTGCTAGCTTGGCTGCAACTTTCGCAATAGGGAAACCCGTTGCCTTAGAAGCCAGCGCAGATGAACGGGAAACCCGCGGGTTCATCTCAATTACCACCATGCGTCCATCTTCTGGATTAATCGCAACCTGTACGTTTGATCCCCCTGTATCCACACCAATCTCACGCAACACTGCCAAAGAAACATTACGCAAAATCTGGTATTCTTTATCGGTTAGAGTCTGCGCAGGGGCAACGGTAATTGAATCGCCTGTATGGACACCCATCGGATCAAAATTTTCTATGGAACAGATAATGATGCAATTATCTTTAGTATCACGCACCACTTCCATTTCGTATTCTTTCCAGCCTAAAACAGATTCTTCAATCAGTAATTCATCAGTTGGTGATAAATACAGCCCACGCTCACAGATTTCAATAAATTCTTCTTTATTATAGGCAATGCCACCGCCGCTGCCCCCCATGGTAAATGACGGACGAATAACTGTCGGATAGCCTACTTCTGCCTGCGCGACAAAAGCTTCTTCCATGGAATGTGCAGTTTTAGACCGTGCAACTTCAAACCCCAGACGTCCCATTGCCTGGTTAAAAAGCTCCCTATCTTCAGCCATATTAATAGCTTCTTTTGTTGCACCAATCATCTCTACATTGTACTTCTCAAGCACACCATGCCTATCTAAATCCAAAGCACAATTTAATGCAGTTTGCCCCCCCATTGTCGGCAAAACAACATCTGGGCGTTCTTTTTCTATTATTTTTTCAACCGTTTTCCAGTCAATTGGCTCAATATAAATTGCATCTGCCATATCTGGATCGGTCATAATTGTTGCAGGGTTAGAGTTAACCAGAATAACCCGATAGCCTTCTTCTCTTAATGCTTTACACGCCTGAGTTCCTGAGTAATCAAACTCACACGCCTGCCCTATCACAATAGGGCCAGCACCTAATAATAAAATCGATTTTATGTCGGTTCTTTTTGGCATTTTTGTTAGATCACCCTGAATTATTTGTTAACTGTATGTTTGTCCATCATTTCAATGAACTGATCGAATAATGACTCAACATCATGCGGGCCTGGACTTGCCTCCGGATGGCCCTGAAAACCCATAGCAGGACAGTCAGTACGTTCAATGCCCTGCAGACTGCCATCAAACAATGAGTGGTATGTTGCTTTAATATTGCCGGGCAAACTGCCTTCGTTTACGGAAAAACCATGGTTTTGACTGCTAATCATTACCCGCCCCGTAGCTTTTTCCTGCACAGGATGATTAGCCCCATGATGTCCAAATTTCATTTTTTCTGTTTTTGCTCCACTTGCAAGCGCTAATAACTGATGGCCTAAACAAATGCCAAATACGGGAATTTTCTTCTCTAAAATAGTTTTAATCGCTGAAATAGCGTAATCACACGGTTCTGGATCACCCGGTCCATTAGAAAGAAAAACCCCATCAGGATTCATTGCCAAAACTTCTTCGGCTACTGTTGCTGCTGGCACAACAGTGACGCGACAGCCTCTGTTAGCAAGCAAACGAAGAATATTTCGCTTAATCCCAAAATCATAGGCAACCACATGTCTGTGCAAATTTTTAGCCTCTGCATATCCTTCAGTCAAAGACCAAATATCTTGAGTCCATTCATACTTATCAGCTACAGTGACTTCTTTAGCCAAATCCATGCCTTTTAACCCAGAAAATCCAGAAATCGCCTTTTTTGCCAACTCAAGATCAATTGTTTCACCAGCAATAATAGCGCCTCGCTGAGATCCTTTATCCCGCAAAAGCCGTGTTAATTTACGCGTATCAATATCAGCAATAGCAATCACCTTATTATCCAATAAAAATTGCTGCAGCGATTTTTCACTCCGCCAGCTACTCAATTGAACAGGTAAATCACGAACCACCAGACCACTGGCAAAAACCGCACCAGATTCATCATCCTCACTTGTCGTACCTACATTTCCAATATGAGGATAAGTAAGCGTTACAATTTGACGTGCATAGGAAGGGTCACTCAGAATTTCCTGATAGCCCGTCAATGAAGTGTTAAAAACAACTTCACCAACAGAACAGCCATCTGCGCCTATCGACACACCATTAAACACCGTTCCATCTTCCAACAACAGCAAAGCAGGGTTACTCAAGATCAGCCACCTTTAAATAGACAAAACGGGATACGCCTTGCCAAGCGCACCCCGTTTTATGAGAAAAATAAACGTTATTTTACGGAATTATTCTAAAAAATTCATTAACAATTTATAATATGTACAAAACAAATTCAACTGCAAAACTCAGAATGACACTCAGGGCAACTGAAAAGAAATGGCAAGGTAGTTTCTCGCTATTTTTCAGCAACTTTAAAAAGTTTAGCTAGGCAGGCAACATTTCTCACTGGCACTCTGGCCACCAGGCTAATATTATCAGAAAAAAACTGTTCGCTGATACTCCCACCCAATTTTTTCAACTGATATTCAAAATTTTGCAAGTCCTTATAGTTAAGTTCTAAATTAATCTCTGCATATTCAACATATTCAATTATCGCACTGGCCTCGATAACTTTTTTTGCCATGTTACCGTAGGCCCGCACCAAACCACCTGCTCCAAGCTTTACCCCACCAAAATAGCGTACAACAACACACAGCAGATTGATCAAATCTTTACCCGCCAAATGTTGAAAAACGGGTTTCCCTGCTGTACCACTTGGCTCTCCTGCGTCATGAAACTTGGTGACAATCCCTTTTGACGATTTAATTCTATATGCAAAAACTACGTGCGAAGCATCAATATATTGCCGCTGGAGTCGATACAGGTGCAACATTGCCTCATTCTCGGTCTGACAAGGAATAAGTATGCCTATAAAGCGGGATTTTTTGACGATTTCTTCGATATTAACTGATGCATTTGCACAGTACAAAGCCTTATCCTACTTTATTAAAACAATAGCAGAGTGACGCCATATGCACCAAAATAAGTCATCACAAAATAGAAAAGGGAGATTGTTAAACTGGCAGCCAGGTTAATAGACAAAATATTTTTGATGATATTAGTGATTAATATGAAATCCCAGAGAATTAACATTCCCATCAAGTAATAGCTGAGCATGCTTTCGCTGACTGTAAGCCAGATAACGACAGGAACACCAAAAAATGCAACTACATTTTCACAAAACAATACTGCTGTGGCTATTTGCACAAAAAGATGACTGTTTTTGTTAAGAAACAAAATCAGTCCAATAAAGGAAAGCGTTAGAGCCGTTTCTAAAATTACTTCAAAAAAAGCTTCTGTTGGGTCGATCATGTTGGCTTGAATAAACAGCTCAACAATAAAATAAAACCACAGATTTTGCTTGAAAAATGCAACCGACCGTGGCAAGTCTAGCGGATTGACCTTTAACCAGCAAAGTGGCAAATAAAGCTTGAAAATATTCATAATGGCTAATTATTTTTATTATAGATTATGAGTAAAGTTTTCCTTATCTTCTGGCGTTCTGTATGGGTCTTCCTGAGTCTGATAGACGCTAAACTGGTCATTTAGTTCTTGAACCATATCCTTGCATTGCTCTTGAAGCAAATGAATTCTTGTTCTGGTTTTTTTATTCTTGGCTACAGATTCATTAATTGGAAGAAGAATGCGCCAAAAAGTTAAACTCTTTTCAAACAGGCCTGCCAAATTTTCAGTTAAACTAAGCTTTTTTTGCCTTTTTTTCAAGTTTCTAACAATATATTTTGCATGTACTTTGGCCATCATTAAATGTACTGGAACCAGAAAAACCACTAAAGCCAAAAGAAAAAGCGGACCAATAATAGGATCAAAAAGTATTTGCACAATCCCCATAGATATTTCTGCAAAAAGCAATAGTGTGACGATAAAACCTAAAATAATTAAAGTTGACATATTAATCCTGTCTTTCCATGTCTCCAACTGACTTTCAACTTCAGGAATATAGACATCATTAATGTCACTTATACTTTTCTCTAACGAATGAAGCACACGATAAGAACGGTCATTCTCTATATTTGCCAGACGCTGGTCAATTTCAGCCAGTGATGGATCGGCATCTGATTGCGAGGTATCTGACAAAACAATAAATTGGCCGGTATGAATACCCAAACCAGCTAACCGCCTTTGCCAGGAGGCAACAATTTCGTTGCTTTTGCTAGTATCAAGACTGATTTCAGAATGATCAACAATAAAAACAAACTTGTTATTGTCCTGCTGCGCTATGATTTCATCTACTGATTCCTGCACAAGTTCTGATGGTGCATCAAATAAATCAGTAAAAACTAAAACCAGATCAGACATATCTAAAACATACCGAGTCAGCTCAGAATATACTGGCGTATCCTGTGCCACATCAAGCACTGGGGTATTAATTATTAGCTTTCCTTTTAATCTCTCACTGTTGACTGTTTTCAGTTCCAGATAAGCATTCGCTCTACTGCCTTCGCCTGGTTCAATCTGTTCAATTTTATGACTAATCTGATAAAAGGGAAGCCTGTGATCAGCGTCCAGCGCAGTGCCAGGAAGCGTAGCATTGTTTGGTTGAGGCGTATATTGAAGAACAGTAAACTTATGATTTGATGAATGCAAATTTACATTCAAATAGCGATTAATAAATTCATTTTTTGCGGTTGAAAACCCACCAATCAAACTGACAATTGGCCACCAGGAACTCTTTGTTGCCGTCGTTTCATCATCGTCGATTAAACCTAGATCATATTCCAGCTGATCGAGCTGCTGAAATGATTTACTGGCTTTCTGTAATATAGGGTTTGAAGCTGAAAAATAATTTTCTAGATTAATTAAGTGCTTACTTACTGTTTTCTCTGCCATGAGCGAACCCTTTATCTTTAGTTATTTGTAGGTTTATAATTATTTTAGGAGTATACACCGAGAAAGCAGGGAAATAACAATAAAAGCTGTAAAAAAAATCCTAGCATCAGCCAAAACAGCCCCTACCCTTTACCGCTACTATTCTCAGAAGCCTATAAGACTCTCAGTCTCTCCTTCCCTTTTCATGACAGTCATATGCTAAAAAGACGAAGGGTTAAATCTTTTTTATGGAATTTTGGCCGGCATTGTAAAAACATAGTCACTTTTTTTAACTTGAACATGACAAGCCAGACATTCTTCAGAAAATGACTTATCTTTTCCAAAAGGACGCTGTTCATCACCTACCCAGCGTGCATACCCCCAGCCACCCGTAGCTTTATATTCATTAGAGTCTTTGACCATTATCTCAGAATGGACAAACGCTCCAGGCACAATAGCCGAAGACCAATCAGGGTGCTCGGCATTTTTCCAAACCAGTTTCGCAAGAATGCTTCCTTCTGGCCAGGGCTTTATTCGTCCAGATCTGGAGGCTTTAATGGCAATGCTATTACCCAAAATAACTCTTTGTGTATCATTATCAGTACGATATGAAGATGAAATGATTCGCCAGTTCTTCAGCCCGGCAGGATACTGCACACCATTGGCTGCAGGCAAAACATTTTCAGCCTCTGCCAGACAGGCTATACTGGAGATTAAAGTGATAAACAGCAATTGTATTTTTTTCATATTAAACTCTTAGTTAGGTTTGTCATTGAGTACAGGGAAATATATTCCTAGGATAATGCGATAAATCCGCTTTGTAAAATATTTCAGGAAACTAGCGCAAGACGATTTTTTCAATTAGGCAAAAGTGTAAATTTAAAAACAAGGTTAAATCATGAGTCGATATGAGTCACAGACGAGCAAAAAAAAATCACCAGCACCAATTGCTATAGCGGTGCTTATATTATTAATCACCTTTGCACTCTGGATGTTTTGGGAAAATCAGAAAAACAATGGGGAAGAAATTAAAACCATTGCTATTCCTAAAGAAAATATACGACTCAACACTAAGAAAAAAGCACAGCCAAGCAAGCATAATAATGTACCGGACAACAAGCCAGAAAAAATATCAGAAAATATAGCAAAACTTCCAGAACTGGAAAACAGTGACAGTATCTTTAGGCACCAAGTATCTTCAGTTTCCACAAACCTTTCTAACTGGTTCAGTGCCAGACATATTATCCATAAATATATATTACTAATCAATGACTTATCACAAGGCCAGCTAATCCCTAGACATAGATTATTTTTACAGCCAGCAGGAAAAATGAAGGTAAAAAGTGATTCCCAAGGCCTATATCTAACAGAAAACAGTTATAGACGGTACGACAGGTTAGCAAATGCTATCGATGCTATTGATGTGGACAGAGGCTTGCAATTATATATCTCCTTTAAACCGCTTTTTGACAAGGTATACAAAACCTTTTCCTATCCCGCTCACTACAGACTGGACGATATTTTTTTAAAAGCGGCAGCCAACGTCATTAAAGCCCCTGTTATTGAAGGCAGAGTTGGGTTAAGAAAACACTCAGTAAAATACAAATTTGCAGATAAAAAACTGGAATCGTTAACTGACGTTGAAAAACAGATGCTAAGAATGGGGCCAGAAAATACTCGAAAGATACAAGCAAAACTTAGAGAGTTAGTACAGGCTTTAGTGATTTCATCAGAGTAAATTAACTATCGCACCAGGTTTTAGTTTTTTCCAAGCCTTCCCAATTTGACTGACTGCTCAGAATTAACCTATCATTTGAGCTAGCCAGCTTAATTACCTGGCAGAAATAAACAGCCCATTAGATTACCTTACGGTTATCTAATGGGCTGGACAGTTACAAAAAATAATTAAAAAGAGTTTAATGCCTAAGGCAAAACAAACTGTACAACATCTGTAACTTAATGAGGGGAAGTGAAATGAAAAATAATAAAAATTCTAATTATACTCCAAGGTTTATCTACCTAATTATGTATGCCGTACTGTTAAGCATCATGCTGCCAAACACTGCCGGTGCGCATAGAGGTGCAAAAAATGAAATTGATACCTGTCGCTTTACAGTAGGAAATGAAGTTATCCACTTTTCGGCCTATACCCCTACCCTTTCAGGAGGTGAAAGTTTTTGTCATTCAATTCCAAATGTAGGCGAAACTCATTTAGTTTTTGACTATGAAGGTAATAAACTACGTAAAACCACCGTAGAATTTGAAATAACCAAACAACCGGAAGGTACAAGAATCTTTTATCAAAAGCCGGTAAAAGTAAAAAAAGGCTCCGTAGATGCCAAAATTAATTTTAGCCAGTCTGGGGCTGGAGCAGGACATTATTTAGCTCATGTCACCATCCTATATAACGGTGAAAAATTAGACACTCACTTGCCTTTTTCAGTCGGTGTAGAACCTGAAGACGATGGCATTTCACCTGTCGTTATTGCGGGAATTATCTTTGCCATTATTGGTTTTTCTGTCTTTATTTTTATGGTTAGAAGGTTTAATGCTAATAACCCTGGCACTTGATGTGTCTCACCTTCATTTTCCCTGCTATTTCAAACCTTTACAGATACGGAAATAATGTGAGAAACACATGGACTTAAATGAACGCTCACTGCATTTATTAAAAACTCTGGTTGAACGCTATATTCAAGATGGTCAGCCTGTAGGTTCCCGCGCCTTATCAAAAGACTCAGATATCAATCTTAGCCCTGCAACCATCCGCAATGTAATGGCAGATTTAGATGACCTGGGGCTGATTCATTCGCCTCACACCTCTGCCGGGCGCGTACCAACCGACAAAGGCTACCGTTTTTTTGTTGACTCCCTTTTGACGGTCAAACCACTAGAGTCCAAAACAGTCAATCAATTAAGTACCGAACTGAAACAGGCCGACAATGCAGATGATATCCTCAGCCGTGCATCAAAAATGCTTTCCGGGGTTACAAAAATGGCTGGCGTTGTTACTTTGCCCAGAAGAGAAATCCTGTGCCTGAGACATATAGAATTCCTATCCTTATCCAATACTCGGGTATTAGTCATTTTTGTAACAAATGAACAGGAAGTCCATAACAAAATCATTCATACCTCAAAACAATTTTCTGAGGCAGAGCTGATACAGGCAGCCAATTATCTAAATTCAGTCTATTCCGGTCAAAGCCTAGCATCAGTCAGACAGGCCGTAGTTGATGAGATGCGGCAAGATCAGCAATTAGTCAACCAAGGGATGATTGATGCAATCAATATTGCACAGCAGGCATTTGAACAGAAACCGGCCGAGGACTATGTTTTATCGGGTGAAACTAATTTAATGGGTTTCAATGAACTGTCCGAGATGGGGCATTTAAAGCAACTATTTGAGGCTTTCAGTCAAAAGCAAGGCGTAATTCATATACTGGATCAATGTTTGGCTACTGACGGCGTGCAGATTTATATAGGGGAGGAATCTGGCTACCAGGTATTTGACCAATGCAGTCTAGTAACTTCTTCTTATGCGATAAATGATGAAACCGTTGGAGTTCTCGGTGTTATAGGCCCCACACGGATGGCTTATGAAAAAGTCATCCCATTTGTTGATGTTACGGCAAAATTATTAGGATCAGCCTTGAATCCTAAATGAAAGTCCCCATGGTATTAGACATTATTTAAAAATGTCTGGAGTATTTAAATGAGTAATAATCATGGTACATCTGATGAAAAATCAGATAGCGAGCTTATTGATGAAGTTCTTGAACAGGTAGGCGAAGAAAGAGCAATTAATGAAGAGTCTACTGATGAGTTTGACCCCGGTGTTTTAGATGCTGAAGATGAACAGCAGCAAGTTTCAATTGAAGAATTACAAAAACAGCTAACTTTAGCGAATCAAAAAGCTGAAGAAAACTGGGATAAATTAGTTCGCTGTCAAGCTGAAATGAACAACCTAAAAAGGCGCACACAAAAAGATTTGGAAAATGCGCATAAATATGGCTTGGAAAAATTTGCTAAAGAACTGCTTTCAGTAATTGACAGCTTAGAGTTAGGCATTCAGGCTTCAACAAGTGAAGTACCAGAAGTCGTATCACTAAGAGAAGGCAGTGAATTAACCATCAAACAGTTTGAAGCCGTCTTCGCTAAATTCAATATCGAAGCAATTAATCCTATAGGGGAGCCATTTAATCCTGAACTGCATCAAGCAATGACTATGCAGCCTAGTGCCGATGTTGAGCCAAATACAGTACTCAATGTGTTTCAAAAAGGTTATGTGCTAAATGGCCGATTACTTCGCCCAGCAATGGTTGTCGTCTCACAGGCCGTTAAACCTTCCGAGGTTCAATCTAATAAGCCAGATGATGATTCGGTCAATTTAGATGAACAGGCTTGAAATTAGCTAAAACAACCTCATATAGAAAGCATACAAAATATAACTTAAAAGTCTGGAGATTCAAATGGCTAAAATAATTGGCATAGATTTAGGTACCACAAATTCATGTGTGGCAGTGCTGGAGAACGGCGCAGCAAGAGTAATTGAAAACAGCGAAGGCGCACGTACAACCCCTTCCATTATTGCTTTTACCGGTGATGATGAAGTATTAGTTGGACAATCAGCAAAACGTCAGGCAGTCACCAACCCTGAAAACACCCTATTTGCTATTAAGCGCTTAATCGGCCGTCGCTTTAAAGACGATGTGGTACAAAAAGACATCAAAATGGTGCCTTATAAAATAGTAGAAGCTGACAATGGCGATGCCTGGGTTGAATGTCACGGTAAAAAAATGGCCGCTCCAGAAGTTTCATCACGCATCTTGATGAAATTAAAGAAAGATGCTGAAGCCTTTTTAGGTGAAGAAGTCAAAGAGGCCGTTATCACAGTACCTGCTTACTTTAATGATTCACAGCGCCAGGCTACAAAAGATGCTGGCCGTATTGCAGGTTTGGATGTTAAGCGCATTATTAATGAACCAACAGCAGCGGCACTAG
Source organism: Methylomonas sp. (assembly GCA_026988155.1). Taxonomy (GTDB): domain Bacteria; phylum Pseudomonadota; class Gammaproteobacteria; order Methylococcales; family Methylomonadaceae; genus QPIN01. Next base: position 22,425 of record JALSLW010000072.1, read on the forward strand.
CCTTTGGTATGGATAAGCCACAGGGTGATACCACTATTGCAGTTTATGATTTGGGTGGCGGTACATTTGATGTCTCGATCATTGAAATTGCTGAGATTGAAGGCGAACATCAGTTTGAAGTATTAGCGACTAATGGCGATACCTTCTTAGGCGGCGAAGATTTTGATTTAAGAATCATTGATTTCTTGGCAGATGAATTTAAAAAAGACAACGGCATTGATCTTCATAGTGATCCACTAGCTCTGCAGCGTTTAAAAGAAGCCGCTGAAAAAGCTAAAATTGAATTATCTTCTACAGAACAAACCGATATTAATTTGCCATATGTGACTGCTGATGCTTCAGGCCCTAAACATTTAAATGTTAAATTAACTCGAGCTAAATTAGAATCTTTAGTCGCTGATTTAATTGAAAGAACCAAAGGACCTTGTGAAAAGGCATTGAAAGATGCCGGTTTATCTGCTTCAGAAATTAATGATGTTATTTTGGTTGGCGGCCAGAGCCGTATGCCTAAAGTGCAGGAAATAGTCAAATCCATTTTTGGCAAAGAACCTCGCAAAGATGTAAACCCTGATGAAGCTGTTGCTCTTGGTGCGGCAATTCAGGCGGGGGTTTTAGGCGGTGATGTCACTGATGTCTTATTATTGGATGTTACACCCTTGTCTTTAGGTATTGAGACAATGGGTGGCGTAATGACCAAGCTGATTGATAAAAACACCACTATCCCAACCAATGCATCACAAGTATTTTCAACTGCTGAAGATAATCAGTCAGCGGTAACTGTACATGTATTGCAAGGTGAACGTGAAGTCGCATCGGGCAACAAATCATTAGGCCGTTTTGATTTAACAGATATTCCGCCTGCACCTCGTGGGATTCCGCAAGTTGAAGTTGCCTTTGACATTGATGCCAACGGTATTTTAAACGTATCGGCTAAAGACAAAGCCACTGGCAAGGAACAGTCCATTGTTATTAAAGCCTCTAGCGGTTTATCAGATGATGAAGTCGATCGCATGATTAAAGATGCAGAAGCTCATGCAGATGAAGATAAAAAAATAACTGAACTGGTAACTGCAAGAAACTCTGCAGAAAGCATGATCAATGCAACTGAAAAATCCATGGAAGAGCTGGGTGAACAGGTTGCTGCAGAAGAAAAAACAGCGATTGAAACTGCCATTTCTGATCTGCAAGAAGCTATTAAGACGGATGATAAAGATGCCATTGAAGCAAAAACAAATGCTTTAACTGAACTGTCTGGGAAATTGGCTGAACGTGTTTATGCACAAAAAGCAGAAGCAGAAGGCGGTGCCGAAGCAGGCCCTGAAGCATCTGCTGAATCAGCACCAGCTGATGATGTAGTTGATGCTGAGTTTGAAGAAGTTAAAGACGACGACAAAAAATAATTTGTCGTAATTATCTATTAAAACGTAGGGGACTCCCTTGCGGTCACCCTCATTATTAGGGGTATCGCAAAGATTTTTCCCCTGCTTTATTTATTATTCCTGATATTAGGGGACAAAAAAACCGCCGGTTTTTGCTGGCGGTTATTTACGTTATGGCTAAAGAAGATTTTTATATATTACTGGGTATTGAGAAAAATGCCAGTGATGCCGAAATAAAGAAAAGTTATCGTCGAATGGCGATGAAGTTTCATCCAGACAGAAACAAAAATGCCCCCGAAAAGGCCGAAGAAAAATTTAAAAAAGTTAAAGAAGCTTACGAAATTTTATCTGACTCTAAAAAACGGGCGGCCTATGACCAGTTTGGTCATGCGGGTGTTGACCAGTCTGCCGGTGGCGGTTTTGGTGGAGGCGGAGCTGACTTTGGCGATATTTTTGGTGACGTATTTGGTGACATTTTCGGGGGTGGCGGTGGCGGAGGTCGCAGAAGGAGCAATGTCCAAGCTGGAGCTGACTTACGCTATAACCTTGAATTAACCTTAGAAGAAGCAGTTGGCGGTACCGAAGCAACGGTAAAAGTCCCTGTTTTAGTCTCCTGCAAAGAATGCAGTGGTTCAGGTGCAAAAAAAGGTTCAAGCCCCGTTACCTGTACGACCTGCCAAGGGCATGGTCAAGTCAGAATGCAACAGGGCTTTTTTTCTGTACAACAGACCTGCCCTACCTGCCAAGGCACCGGGAAACAGATAAAAGATCCCTGCCGTAAATGCCACGGCAAAGGCCGAGTACAGGAAGACAAGACCCTTTCAGTAAAAGTACCTGCAGGTGTTGATACCGGGGATCGCATTCGTTTGGCCGGAGAAGGCGAAGCAGGTGTTAATGGTGGTCCATCGGGCGATTTATATGTACAGGTTCAGGTTAAAGATCATGCAATTTTTACCCGTGATGGTGCAAATTTATATTGTGAAGTGCCTATTAGCTTTCCAACTGCCTGCATTGGCGGCCAACTGGAAGTACCTACCTTAAATGGCAAGGTGAAACTTAAAATTCCTGCAGAAACACAGACAGGCAAGCTATTCAGATTAAGGGGCAAAGGCGTTAAACCTGTTCGTGGTGGCGCTGTTGGTGATTTACTTTGTCGCGTACAAATTGAAACACCGGTACGCTTAACTAAAGAACAAAAGAAATTAATTGAAAAATTGCAACAATCTTTAACTGGCGGTGGAAAACATCACAGTCCCCAGGAACATTCCTGGACTGATGGCGTTAAAAGTTTTTTTGATAAATTAACAGGATAGGTTATGTTGCGAATTGCCGTTGTAGGAGCTTCCGGGAGAATGGGCTTATGCCTGATAAAAGCCTCGGTAATCTCAGAAAAAACTGAATTCAGCGTTGCTGTTTGCCGTGCAGAAAGCAACGCTATAGGCAAAGATGCAGGGGAACTCGCAGGGATTGGTCATGCCGACATCAATATTGTTGCAGACTTAGCCGCAACTGTAGATCAATTTGATGTATTGATCGATTTTACCCGCCCAGAAGCCTCAATGGAATATATTGAGATATGCAGACAGGCAGGCAAGAAAATCATCATTGGTACAACTGGCTATAGTGAAGCTCAAAAGGCGATAATCTCCGACGCAGCCAAAGATGTGGCTATCGTATTGGCACCCAACATGAGTGTTGGAGTTAACCTATCACTCAAGCTATTAGAAATGACAGCAAAAGTGATGGGCGATTACACTGATATTGAGATCATTGAAGCACATCACCGTCACAAGATAGATGCACCCTCTGGCACTGCTTTGCGTATGGGTGAAGTTATCGCAGATACCTTAGGCCGAGATTTAAAAGACTGTGCCATCTATGGCCGTGAAGGCAATACAGGTGAAAGAGATAGCAAAACCATTGGCTTTTCAACTATTCGTGCAGGCGATATTGTTGGTGAACATACCGTCATGTTTGCTGACGAAGGGGAAAGAATTGAAATCACTCACAAAGCTAGCAGTCGCATGACATTTGCGAATGGAGCGATAAGGGCTGCCGTCTGGCTAAAGCATAAAAATAGCGGGCTATATGATATGCAAGATGTTTTGGGCTTGTCATGATCACATAGACTAAAGGAGGTGAGGTGAGCTCAGCCTCACCTCCTACCCTGCCTCTTTTATCCCTAAAAAAATCATATTATTGCTAAGTTTTACCCAAGCCTACAAATTCTTTAAATATAGCACACAAAAAAGGCAATGATGCCGAAACATCATTGCCTATCTATTTTTTAGCAAAACCAAGAATTCAATCCTTTTTTTTGCTTATTAAACAAACTTTTAGATTACTCTCAATAATTTATTCCGAGAGACTTAAGTGTTTCAATGGTAAGCTGTCCTACAGCAAGATTTTTTTCTTTTTGATAAGCTTTAACAGCCGCTAAAGTATCACTCCCTAAGATGCCATCAATTAAGCCAGGATTATGGCCTGCAGCCAATAATGCTCTCTGCAGATTGCGTACGACATCACCCGTTGTATTAGTTTCACATAAAATGCTGCGCCACTCTAAAACAGGATCGGCAACTAAAATTCGCTTGGTTACAGTTTGGTAGACTGCCGGTATTTCAATACGGTTTTCTCTAGCCGGAGTAGCAACTTTTTTAACTTTTATAGTTTTGTAAACGGCCGGAACAGTTCTCTTAACCATTGTAGGGCCTTCCACCATAACTCGTTTTTTTATGTCTTTATAAACAGCAGGGAATGAAACTTTTTCAGTTTTAGCAGGCGTTACAACCACCTTAGATGTCACCGTCCGATATTCAGCGGGAACTTCAATCAAACACATAATTTCGCCGGTAGAGTTATTTAACCTCTCAATTGGCCCACGCCCTTTTTTCCAGGTCGTATGAGCAGGCTTAACTAAAATCTTTTCACTTTTTGTCTCATATACTGCAGGAATAGTTTTTAATTGATCATATGCCTCTTTCACTAAAACGCTTTCAGTTCTCCATTCATATCTTGCCGGTATCAATTCGGCAACTTCAGATGCTTCTTTGACTAAAACACTCTCAGTAACATATTCGTATGTAGCAGGAATGATTTCAATACGATAACCGGCATCTTTTTTCAGTAACTCTTTAGTCTCAGTTTTATAGACTGCAGGCGTTAATACCCTTGCATAACATTCGCCAGATTTCGCATTAGGAGGCAACAAATCGCCACCTGTCGCCAATTTTCCTGCAGAATCTCCAGATGTCTGCAATTGTTTATTTAACTCTTCAAGTCTCTGTAAATCAGAAGTAGACCTGTCAACAGCAGCCTGCAACTGAGAATTCTTTTGCTGAACTTGATTAAGCTCATCTTGAACCTTAGTTAATTGAGAGCTCGGGTCTGTTGCACAGCCAGCTAATGTAAGTGCAACAGCGAGGGTACTTATTTTTATTTTCATATGTTTCTCCATTTAATAAGATTAATCTACCAAGTATAGTAGAATTAAGAAAGATGACACTTTTTATGGGATCAGACACTCGATTTATCTTTGACTTTATCTTTATATGCTTAAAATCATATAGAAAACCAAACGCTCGAAAATCAATATAGCAGATAAACTCAGCTCTGCCGCAATTATTTAGCAAATGTCACTCTAACTCTAGGAATTATCCTTAAATCACAGTTATGAAAAAGAAAAAAATTGAAAATATCGCCATTAAACTGTTTGAAAGCATTCTTGTCATCGGCTATATCCTGTTCGAAGAACTAATATGGAATGTTTTTGCTAAACCCATTTTTCAATACTTTAAAAGTCTAGCCATACTGAGTTCCCTCAAAAATATTTTTTTAGGGATGAACCGTTATTTTTTACTAACGGTATTTATCACTATTCTGACAATTACCGAAGCGATGGGTTTTTTCTCTGGCTATTGCTTTATGAATGGCTATCTATTTACCGGCATTGCTGTTTATGCATTAAAGATTCCAATTGCTGCTTTTACATTTTGGCTATTTGATTTAACTAAAGACACGCTAATGAGTTTTCATTGGCTAAAAACAGCTTACAGCTACATTTTGGGAATGATAGAAAAGTTTGTCAACTCTCCTCTCCATGTCTATATCAAAATAAAAATAATGGCTTTAAGGTCAAAAACAAAACAGCTCGTCCTGCAATATTTTGGCGAAGAAGGATTTATAGCAAACATAAAAGCTCACTATTCTTTTTTCAAACCCTTTGTCGCCAAATTCAAACTGCTAAAATGATTTATTTAAACAGGCTCACCAAATCAAGCGCCAGCATCACCGCATCTTCTCTATAGCCATTAACAGCAGGATAATAGCCTTTACGTATTCCAATTTCATTAAAACCTCTTTTTTTATAAAGTGAAATAGCTCCCTTATTGGACGGCCTAACTTCTAAAAAAATTGATTCTGCTTTAGGGGTCGCAAGCTCAATCATATGTTCCAATAGCTTGCTTCCCACTCCCTGCTTTTGAACAGCAGGATCAACACAGATATTCATAATATGTGCTTCGCCTGCCATTATCGAAACAATGCTATATCCAACGATGACATCAAGCTCTTCGCATATAAGGCAACTGTAATTGCCTGACTTTAGACAGTCCTTAAAAATTCCTTCGCTCCAGGGGAAGTTATAGTTCTTGGCTTCAATTTCCAGAACTTCAGACAAATCTTCCTGCCTCATTCTGCGTAATCTCATCAAATCTTTTCTCTCTACAGAGTCTGGAAAAACCTTTGCGTAAAACTCTTTGTCTGCATCATAAACTACAAAACCTTTAACTTTATCTATTAACTTCCATATACTCATTATTATTTTTCTTCTTGATATATTTTTATAGCAAATTGTAAATCCTGCCAGGCTTTACGCTTTTCCAGCAAAGACCTTAATAAATACGCAGGATGATAAACGACTACCACTGGAATATCATTTACCTGGTGCGCCACTCCTCTTAGTTCTGCAAGAGGCTGTTTTGTAGCAAGCAGTGAATGAGCCGCAATTCGGCCTACGGCAAGAATTATTTTCGGATTAACCAAAGCTATTTGCTGCAGTAGATAGCCATGACAAGATGTCAGCTCATTTGTATTAGGGTCTTTATCTTCAGGCGGCCTGCATTTAACAATATTTGTAATGTACACATCTTCTCTTTGCAGCCCCATTGCCCGAATCATTTCTGTTAATAAATACCCCGATTGCCCAGTAAAAGGATTGCCTTCCATTTCCCCCTGTTTATTTGGCGCCTCACCGATCAGCATCCAGTCGGCATTAACATTTCCTTTACCAAAAACCGTTTGCCCCCGTGTCTCGGATAAAATGCATTTTTTGCATTCTGAAACCTGCTTTTGCAGCAAGTCCCAGCTATCTTCTATTGAATCTAGCTGACTATTGGCAACTTGCTCCTCAATGCTAAAATCAGTTTTATCAATCAACTGACTTTCTTCAACTGGCTTCTGTTTTCTGGAAACCCAAACATCAATTCCCATTGCCTCCAGGTATTGTAATCGAGTTGAGTTATCCATCAAAAATCATCAGTATTTAAGAGCAATTAAACATTCCCTTTTTGCGGATGCTTACGCTGCTCAGGAGTCTGCAGCTTGCTCAAAGCATTTATATAGGCTTTCGCCGAAGCAATAACAATATCAGTATCAGCCCCCTGGCCGTTGACAATCCTTCCTGCCTGTTCCAGACGAACAGTCACTTCACCCTGAGCATCTGTTCCATTGGTAATACTGTTTACCGAGTACAGTTCCAGTGTCGCATCGGATCCTATTAAACTTTTAATCGCTTTCAGGCTCGCATCAACCGCTCCGCTCCCTTCTGAAATGCCTTTCAGTTCCTGATCATGAACACGAAGAGTCACTGTAGAACTGGGAACTTCCCCTGTTTCAGAACACACTTTTAAAGCAATTAATTTAATATGATCTTCTTCTGCATCAGAATTTACCTCTGAAATCAGAGCTTGCAAGTCTTCATCAAAAATCTCATGTTTCTTGTCAGCCAATTGCTTAAAGCGAAAGAATGTATCGTTTAATTCTTCTTCGCTATTGAAGTGATGACCCAGCTCAGTCATTCTACTTTTAAATGCATTTCGGCCCGAATGCTTGCCAAGTACCATTCGATTGGCGGACCACCCTACATCCTCGGCTTTCATAATCTCATAAGTTTCAGGGTTTTTTAACACGCCATCCTGATGAATGCCTGACTCATGAGCAAAAGCATTTGCTCCTACAATGGCTTTATTAGGCTGTACGGGAAAACCGGTAATGGATGATACCAGCTTAGAACATGTTAAAATTTCTTTTGTATCCAGCTCTGTGGTACAAGGGAAAAAGTCCTGCCGAGTGCGGACAGCCATCACCACCTCTTCTAAAGATGCATTGCCGGCACGTTCACCCAGGCCATTGATGGTGCATTCAACCTGCCTTGCCCCATTCATCACAGCAGATAGAGAGTTTGCAACTGCCAAGCCTAAATCATTATGGCAATGTACAGAAAAAATAGCTTTATCAGAATTCGGAATACGCTGAATCAAATTAGCGATAGTTGCTCCGAATTGTTCAGGTACGCTATACCCCACAGTATCTGGAATATTGAGCGTAGTTGCGCCAGCTTCGATCACCGCCTCTAAAATACGGCATAGAAAACCTTCTTCCGAGCGCCCTGCATCTTCAGGCGAAAACTCAACATTATCGGTATATTGCCTAGCCCGCTTAACAGCCCGTACAGCATATTCAATAACCTGCTCCGGCTCCATCTTTAATTTTACCTGCATGTGAATTGGCGAGGTTGCAATAAATGTATGGATTCGTGAACTTTCAGCTCCCTTTAAAGCCTCTCCGGCTCTATCTATATCTTTATCTAGTGCCCGGGCGAGTCCACAGACAGTACTGTCTTTCACAGCGTTTGCAACCGCCTGAACTGCTTCGAAATCACCAATGCTTGCAGCGGGAAACCCTGCCTCAATAACATCGACTTTCATACGCTCAAGCGCTTTGCCTATTCTGACTTTTTCGTCTCGTGTCATTGATGCGCCAGGGCTTTGCTCACCATCACGCAATGTGGTATCAAATATAATTAGCTTGTCTTTCATGAGAAACTCCGTTCATGAAATATTTTCAGCGCGAACGCTGATTAAAAAAGGGGTTATTTTTATTAGATGGAAAAGATAATATGCCACTAGGGCAATAATCTTAATAAAGAGAGATTTCGAAGCAGAAACACACTCACAAAACCCTCACCAAGAATAGGTAACTGATGGTTCTGCCTGCTTTTATACTGAGTAATCATAGCGAGCCACTATACTGCAATGCCATAAACGACTCAAGCAGAGTTTAAACTTTTCTGTTTTTTCGCTTTTTCTTAAGCATTAATAAGGTAATAATGGGACCGGAGACGGCATACCCCAAGGCAATCAAAAATAGCATAATCTCTGCCTGAGCCATCACAAAACCTATCCCCAGCATTGCAATAATGGCCACCATAAAAGGAACTCTGCCTTTAAAGTCTATTTCTTTAAAACTGGAATAGCGAAAATTGCTTACCATTAGAAGTCCTGTACTAATTGTAAGAATCAGCACCAAGTATTTTATTGACTCAACTTCATAGCCTAGCTCAATACTAATCCATAAAGCACCTGCCAATATTGCAGCTGCGGCCGGGCTAGGCAACCCTTGAAAATAGCGTTTATCAGCCACTTCTACCTGGGTATTAAAGCGAGCTAAGCGAAGTGCGCCACCTGCTGTATGGACGAAAGCAGCAAACAGCCCTAGCTTGCCTAAACTTTCAAAAGCCCAGATATACATGACTATTCCCGGAGCAACGCCAAAGGAAACCATATCTGACAGGCTATCATATTGCACGCCAAACTCACTTTGGGTATTGGTCATCCGAGCTACACGGCCATCCAGACCATCCAAAATCATTGCCACAAATATTGCAATAGCGGCCGTTTCAAATCTGCCATTTATTGCTGAAATGATTGCATAAAAGCCTGCAAACATAGCCCCTGTAGTAAATAAGTTGGGCAGTAAAAAAATACCCCGCTGCCGAATTGATCGTTTGTTTTGAGTCATAAACGTAGATTGCAATACCATCAAAGTTAAGGAAAGTTAAATGCAGTAATTGTCATATTTGCAGGCAAAGCTCGACTCCATCCCTAGAATCGCACCCAGCCTACATAACAGCTTTAATTAATGACTTGTTTCGATCTTTTTACCTTTAGCCTGACCTAGTGCAGCCAGAGTATCAACAAACCAAGGCGCATCAATATCAAATGGTTTTCCACCTTTAATACGCGGAAACTCAATTGCCCGTAAAACAAAGTTCTGATCATCATCATGACCAATCACACCTGCTTCGCCACGCATTGCACATTCAACCGCCAAATCGGCACATGATTTGATTAACCGAATATCCTCTGCATTAGCTGCCGATGCACGTGCATAATAGCCCGATTTTTGAATCAAGGTTTTTTCTGCACCAATCATTTCAGCAAATTGCTCGCCAAACCATGCACCGGGGTTAACGGCATCCAGTTTAACATGTCCAAATGCATCTCTCGGCACATCCTGACCTTTTGCCTCCATTTCGGCAACGATAGTTTCCACACCCGCACCTTCGGAAACAAAGATATTGACACAGTCCACTTCATCCATAATTTTACGCAAGCGTTTTGCTTCTGCCGCAATATCAAAACCCATTTCCGGAATAAAGATACCATGCACTTCATAGCTAGCACGACTTAATCCAAGTGATGGCAGCCACTCGCAGCTATCAAGGATCTTACGATATTCAGCCGCTGTTGCCGCAGTTAGCCAGCCGCAGCTGCGTCCCATCACTTCATGTACAATCAACATGCGTGGGTTTGAGTTATTTTCTGCCACTACATTTTTAAAATAATTTGCACCCTGCTCCGCGGCAGTCCACGCACCTAATGACTGTTTAATAGGAAAAACATCATTATCAACTGTCTTAGGCAGTCCAATAACGGTTAAACCATAATCATTATCGGCCAAAAAAGCAGCCAGATCCGCGGCAGCCGTATTAGTATCGTCACCACCTATAGTGTGAAGAACATCCACACCATCTTTAATCAATTGATCTGCGGCTACTTTTTGAGGATCCTCTCCTTCTTTTACCAAACCGCGTTTTACGCAGTCTGCAACATTAGTTAATTTAACACGACTGTTACCAATAACTGATCCGCCAAATTTTTGCAACAAGCCTGCTTTTTCACGCATTTCCGCATCTACTTTATACGAATCGCCTAGCAATAAACCTTTATAGCCACTGCGGTAGCAAATAATGTCGATAGAAGGGTCAATTTCGTTATAGCGCTCGATAAGACTGCCAATCGCTGAATTTAAACACGGCGCCAATCCGCCAGCCGTTAGAAGTGCTACTTTTTTTGGTTTGCTCATAATAATAGTGACTATTAATTTTTATTAAAAAACATGCAGGCTGGATAAGCGATAGCATTAACTGACAAAATATAACCATCATGTCGGGTTGTGCTATCGCTTATCCAGCCTGCGCAATACTAGGAATATACCATTTAGTTTGCTTTGTTAAAACAAAAAAAGCCCACCATAAGATGAGCTTTTTTTAACAAACTGACTTAATGCTTAGTTTTTTGCTTTATCAACAATTTGGTTGGCTTTAATCCAAGGCATCATTCCACGCAGTTTCTCACCAACAACTTCAATGGGATGTTCTGCATTTAATCGGCGCTTAGCTGTCATTTCAGGATAATTAGTCATCCCTTCTAAAATGAATTTTTTAGCATATTCGCCATTTTGGATATTTGCCAATGCTTCCTGCATAGCAAAACGGCTTTCTTCATTAATAACTTTAGGACCCGTTACATACTCACCGTACTCGGCATTGTTAGAGATTGAATAATTCATGTTTGCGATACCGCCCTCAAACATTAAATCGACAATCAACTTTAATTCATGCAAGCACTCAAAGTATGCCATTTCAGGCTCATAGCCTGCTTCTACTAATGTCTCAAAGCCCATTTTAACAAGCTCTACTGCACCGCCACATAAAACAGCCTGTTCACCGAACAGGTCCGTTTCCGTTTCGTCGCGGAAAGTTGTTTCAATAATGCCAGAACGGCCACCGCCAATAGCAGACGCATAAGCTAGGCAAATCGATTTTGCCGTACCTGATGGATCTTGGTGAATTGCGATTAAATCAGGGACTCCGCCGCCACGTGTAAATTCAGAACGGACAGTATGCCCTGGTGCTTTAGGTGCAATCATAATAACATCCAAATCAGCGCGAGGATTGACTTGGTTATAAAGGATCGCAAAACCATGTGCGAAAGCCAGAGCTGCGCCTTTTTTAATATTCGGCTCAATTTCAGCTTTATATAGCTGAGATTGAAATTCATCAGGCGTTAACAGCATAACAACATCAGCGCCAGAAACAGCCTCAGCTACATTCTTAACAGTTAAGCCACACGCTTCAGCTTTAGCAATTGAAGAAGATCCATCACGTAAACCAACGACAACGTCAACACCTGAATCTTTTAAGTTGTTAGCATGAGCATGACCCTGTGAACCATATCCAATAATCGCTACTTTTTTGCCTTTAATGATCGAAAGGTCTGCGTCTTTATCGTAATAAACTTGCATGAATTTTCCTGTTTTCTTTTTAAAATAAACTATAACCGCTAATTATAACTTTTTTCTTTGAAGTCACGAAGGTATTTTTTAACCGGGCAAAAAAATAGGCTAGAGGCAAACCCTATTGGACACACAATACTCTCTCTTGATCCTGCCTTGCCCTTTAGTCTTGCAGCCTTTTGCCTGTTCTTACAAATGTAAGCCTTTCTCGCCCCGAGACATACCCATCGGTCCCGACCGAACAACCTCAATAATCGAGGCCTCATCCAACGCCAAAATAAAGGCATCCAGCTTGTCAGAAGGACCTGTCATTTCAATAACATAGCTTGTTAGCGTAACGTCGATTATTTTTCCGCGAAAAATTTCGCACAGACGCTTAATTTCCTCACGCGAACCTTCTACCGCCTTAACTTTAACCAGCATTAACTCGCGCTCAACGTGTACCGCTTCAGCCAGATCTATTAACTTTACAACATCAATCAGCTTGTTTAACTGCTTGGTTATTTGCTCGATAACCTCATCACTGCCACGGGTAACTACCGTCATCCTAGAAAGTGTCAAGTCTTCAGTAGGTGCGACAGTCAAAGACTCAATATTATAGCCGCGCGCAGAAAACAGTCCAGCCACACGAGAAAGCGCCCCCGCTTCATTCTCAATAAGAATGGAAATAATATGCCTCATTATGCCAACTCCCTGTTAACAGGTGTACCAGGAGCAACTCTTAATCTCATCTCATTATGAGCCTTTCCTGCTTCAATCATCGGATAAACATTTTCCGTACGGTCAGTCATAAAATCCATAAAAACCAAACGGTCTTTCATAGCAAATGCCTCTTCCAGTGCCGGCCTAACATCCTCAGGTTTTTCAATCTGCATCCCTACATGTCCATAAGCCTCTGCCAATTTAACAAAATCAGGAATAGTCTCCATATAAGACTGGGAATAGCGGCTTTCATAAGAAAACTCCTGCCACTGCCTAACCATGCCCATATATTGATTATTCAAATTGATAATTTTAACTGGAGTGCGATATTGAGTAGCTGTCGCCAACTCCTGTATGCACATCTGAATGCTTGCTTCACCCGTAATACAGGCAACATCAGCATCAGGGTGAGCCAACTTAACACCAATGGATGCAGGCAAACCGAAACCCATTGTGCCTAAACCTCCAGAATTGATCCAGCGGCGAGGCTTATCAAAATGATAATACTGCGAGGCAAACATTTGATGCTGCCCTACATCAGAGGTAACAAAAGCATCCCCCCTGGTGACTTGATAAAGCTGTTCAACCACGTATTGAGGCTTAATTATCTTGGAATCTCGATCATATTCCAAACAGTTAACATCACGCCATTTGTCAATCTGGTTCCACCATGCTTCCAACGCTTTTTGATCGACCTCAATATTGCTCGATTTAATCAGCACAATCATTTCTTTTAATACAGCAGTGACTTCCCCAACGATAGGCACATCAACTTTCACAGTTTTAGAAATAGAAGACGGATCAATATCAATATGAACGATTTTTGCGTAAGGACAAAACTTAGCCAATACCCCGGTTACCCGATCATCAAATCGTGCACCGACAGCAATAATCACATCGCTCTCATGCATACCCATATTAGCCTCATAGGTTCCATGCATACCTAACATGCCGACAAACTGCTTATCCGTCGCAGGGTATCCGCCCAAACCCATTAATGTATTGGTAACAGGGTAATTCAATAACTGAGAAAACTCTATCAATTCAGCACTGCCATTACCCAAAATAACTCCGCCACCTGCATAAATCATAGGTCGCTGTGCCTTTAGCAGCAAATCTACCGCTTTTTTAATCTGTCCGATATGTCCTTTAACGACAGGGTTATAGGAGCGCATAGAAATGGTTTCAGGATAAACATAAGGTATTTTTATCGCCGGATCAGTAATGTCTTTCGGAATATCAACCACTACAGGTCCTGGACGCCCTGTGGTTGCAACATGAAATGCTTTCTTCATTGTTATAGCAAGATCATCTAGGTTTTTAACCAAAAAATTATGCTTCACGCAAGGTCGCGTAATTCCGACCATATCCACCTCCTGAAAAGCATCACTGCCGATAACAGGAGTCCCCACTTGACCAGAAATAATAATCATGGGGATAGAATCTAAATGTGCAGTAGCAATACCTGTGACAGCATTAGTTGCTCCAGGTCCAGAAGTAACCAAAACTACACCTGGCTTACCCGTTGAGCGAGCATAGGCATCAGCCGAATGCACAGCCGCCTGTTCATGCCTAACTAAAATATGCTTGATTTCTTCCTGGTGAAAAATAGCATCGTAAAGATGCAGTACCGCACCTCCAGGATAACCAAAAAGAAATTCAACACCTTCGTCTATAAGACTCTGGACTACTATCTCTCCGCCACTGAGTTCCACTCTGCCACCTCAAAAATTTCCAACTTACAAAAAACCTAAAAAATCAGCTGAACCATAGTTTATTTCACGAGCCATTGATTTAACAACAGCTCAACAAACTCCCAGCTACCCTAAGGGCAAAGCCAAGCATTTTAAAGCTCTGTAAAACAATACCTTGCAGGATAACCCTACCTTCAACTAAGTATTTAGGATAAAGCAGGATTAACCCTACCCTACCAAAAAACCTTTCATTTTACTTTACTCTTAAATAAAATTATACCTTTATCAACTCCATTCTTTTTCCCTATAAAAATCAGCCCAAACTAAACAGCCATTCAAGTGCTAAAAACAAATACTTAAACATGAAGACTGCAATAGCAGTTATATATGGCCAGACTAATAGGGACAGCGCAAGAGATAAAACCAAAACACCTCCGCCTAACCCAAGCTTTGAAGTAAAAGACAACACCGAAATATTAATTTTTTTCTCCAGCACCGTATAACTCAAAGAAAAAACCAGTATAAAAAATACCAGAAAAAAAACATGCAGTATGAAAGATGCAATTTGCCAGATTAATTGAAACACCCCAAGCAACGCATGCCATGCTGTCGGTCTATCGGGCATTTCACTGAGAATTATCTGATGAATATCGGGCATAATAGTCTCAAGAAAATCAAAAATATCCTCTGTTTTTTGTTCGGATCCAATCATTTTCGCCTCCTTGAAACGCAATTCATAATCCGCAAAAATCATATCTTTAAGATCAAGCCACTCAGGAAATACCGCAGTCAGCCCCAGCAAGATGATTACCAACCAGACACAGCCCCTAATAATCAGTTGATAATTTTTATTCAAATGAATGGCCTCAGTTAATCTTTATAGCACTAGGATGCCTAACGAACATGCTATAGCTGTTTTTTCGCCTGCCTATCCAGCCCCGCACTTCAACCGATTTACCTACATAGCTTTCTAAATCAGGAAAATACCGAAAAGCTTTTCGATTTATCTTTAAAGCAAAGCTATCAGAGAAATCCAGATAGCTATTTTTTCGAGTATGACGGATTTTTTTTATCATACCCCGCACTCTTTGCCAGCCCTTAAAGCCTCCCTGGTTTATATCTTTGGCCTGTTTAGGTGCATATTCATCATATCCCCATATACCCTGCCGATTCTGTTCAGCCTGATGCTCCGCCTTCAACAGCACTTGGGAATATTTTAAATTGGGAGGATAAATATTGACACTTGCCAAACCTCTTTTAACTAGCTCAAGATTGATATGCTCTTTATCTTCAGTAAAAACATGGGCTAACAGCCGGCCGTATTTATCCTTTTTTTCCACATCTTTTTCCAAACGCACTTTGCTATTATTCAATTTCTTGAATAGCCACTGTTTAGCCTGTTCTCCACCTGCCTGAGCAGATTTATGGCGCCCTTCCACTTCAGGCGTATTTATACCTAAAAATCTTACCTTTTTGCCATTGGCTAATAAAATAGTATCGCCATCATAAATTTTTTTTACTTGATAATACGTGTATCCGGCATTTACCTTCAGCGCTGTTGCACCCTGATGAGGCTTATCAGAAAAGTGCTTATTACCTTTAGCATCAAACCATTGAAAAATTTCAGCTTGTGCCGAGGACAAAAAAAACAGCAGAAACAGCATTAATAATTTAGGCATCAGACAGTAAAAACCATGCATCTCAATAAAAAATACTTATAATTATAGTAACTCCTGCTCAAAAACATATTATTTTAATCATGCTCACCATTATTCAACGAGTTACCCAAGCAAGCGTTACCGTAAATGGCATCACTTTAGGTGCAATAGATCAAGGCATTATGGCTCTAGTTGCCATAGAAAAAGAAGACCGGGAAAAAGACGCTAAACGGCTGCTTGAACGCATAGTCAATTATCGTATTTTTGCTGACGAAAACGACAAAATGAACTTGAGCCTGCGAGATATTAAAGGAGGATTATTAGTTATTCCTCAATTTACATTAGCTGCAAATACCCAGAGTGGCAATCGTCCCAGCTTTTCTGCTGCAGCCAGCCCTGAAAAAAGTTCAGGTCTATTTAGCCATTTTTGTAAACTCGCATCCGAAACATATCCCAGCACTCAATTTGGGCAATTTGGTGCCGATATGCAAGTCTCACTTATTAATGATGGGCCAGTTACTTTTACCTTAAAAACAGCGTAACATTTCGGCTCCGTGATATTTTGCACGGATATTGCTAAAGGGCGTCTGCAAGGAATTGTCCCTATCTAATAACAACACCTTACTCCAATAGCTTAGTGGCCCTTTCCACATTAATCGGCTTGCTAAATAAATACCCCTGCACTTCATTACAATGCATCTGTTGCAAAAGCTTATGCTGCTCCAGAGTTTCAACCCCTTCTGCAATCACCTTTAAATCCATTCCGTGCGCCATTGAAATAATGGTGTTAACAATATTCTTATCGTAATCATCCGTCATCAAGTCTTTTACAAACAAACGATCAATTTTCAATACGTCAATGGGCAAGTGCTTCAAATAGCCAAAAGAGGAATACCCAGTACCAAAATCATCAATTGAAATGGTAATGCCACTACAATGCAATCTGTTTAAGGTTTTAACTGCAGTTTCAAGATTGACCATTAGCATGGTTTCAGTCACTTCTAATTCCAACTGCTGAGGATTAATTCCTGCCTCCTTAATAACCTCAAGTATTTGACTGGATAATCGTGACTGGTAAAGCTGTATAGAGGATAAATTAACAGCAACTTTTAGATCAAACCCCTTATCAGACCAAATTTTAGCCTGCTTACAGGCCGTACGCAAAACCCACTCACCAATCTCAACAATAAGTCCGCGTTCTTCTGCAAAATCAATAAACTCAAACGGAGAAAGCAATCCTCTTTTAGGGTGGTTCCAGCGTATCAAAGCCTCCATGCCTTTTATAATATGAGTAGAGATATCAACTTTAGGCTGGTAATAAAGCTCCCATTCCTCATTTTTAATCGCCCTTTTTATTTCAGCTTCCAAATCTAACTGCTTTAATGATTTTTCCTGCATTGAAGCATTATAGAATTGAAAGCTATTTTTCGAATAATCCTTGCTTTCAAAAGATTTAGCGGTATTGGCATGACTTAACAGCTCTTCTGCAGAACGGGCATCCTCAGGAAACACACTCACGCCAATGCTGCAGGTAACACTGACTTCTTTATCTTCAAATGAAATAGGCTTGCTCAAGGCATCGAAAATACGTTTAACCGTCCATGTAACCATCATATGATCTTCTAGGTCTGGCAATAAAATGCCAAACTCATCACCTTCAAATCTCGATACAGTAACGTCTTCCACATTAAAGTTAACAATGGCAATAGTGTCTGTTTTACGAAAAATCGAACTAATTCGATCAGACAAAGTGCCAAACATTTTCTCAGCAATATCTAGCCCATAACTGTTATTTGCCTGAGCAAACAAATCAAAATGAATAACCAAAACAGCTGACAGCTGATTTTGCCTATCTGCTCTATCTATTGCCTGCTTCAGCCGATCATAAAAAAAAGTTTGGCTAGGCAGCCCTGTCAACTTATCAAAATTCTGCTGATTTAATAATTGCTCAGACACATCTGAGGCTGCATTCTCCAACTGCCTAATTTGAATCTGTAACTGTTTAATTTCTTCAGCCTGACTAGCATGACCTGATAGCGGAATACGTTTTTTATCATCTGTTCTATCTTCATCTTTTGAATCATATTCTATTTCAACAGCATTCTTGCTTGCCCAGCTTATTACCCTATTTCTTCCAGTCTCTTTAGCCACATACAAGGCCTGGTCAGCCTGATCATTCAATTCAGCAGGGTCTTTTGCATGATCGTAAATGGATGACACACCTAAACTTGCTGTAATGTGCGGGCCTGCTTCAAAATTAGCAACCGAATCCTTCTTAATTTTTAAACGTATTCTTTCCGCAATAGATACCGCCTCATCTATATCAATACCGGGCAGGATAATGCAAAACTCCTCACCGCCATACCGGCTGACAATGTCTTCATCACGGGTACTGGAGAGCAAGACGCCAGCTAACATTTTAATCACTTCATCGCCCACGCCATGCCCATAGTTATCATTAACCAATTTAAAATGATCAATATCAACCATGATACATGTCAGCTCTTTATCGTGACTTCGTGCATGAACAAAATTTTCTGCAAACATTTCATTAAATGACCTGCGATTCAAACAGCCTGTCATAGGGTCACGGGTAGCAAGATAATGCAGTTCTTTATTCTTGCGCTGAATTTCTTTCTCTGAAGATTCAAGTTCTAAAACAGTTGCCTGCAACTGCTGTTTTTGCAATTCCACCTCAGTCACATCATCAAAAGTTAGCAAAACCCCCTGCTGGCTGTTCTTGCTATCCAGAATAGGCGCACAATTCACAGCCAGCGTGTGACTATCTTTAACAGCTACATCCAGCACCAGCATATCGCCCACACTGCTCTCCCCTGCCGACAGAGCAATAAGCCAAGGATACAGAATATCACCCGCCTCATCAGAGGCCGTTTTCCAATTAAGATCCGAAAGTTTATTACCAAGCAATTTAGCTGTATCCCGATCAAGAAGCTCAGAAAAGGCTTTGTTTGCAAGCACTATCTGCTCTTTATCATCAAGGATCACCACTCCCTCAGATAATGTATCAAAAGCGGCATTGACCCTATCAGGAATAACAGCGGCAGGATCTATTTGACGAAGCGTTCTCAACATAAAGAACAGAAAGGACATGAAGCCAAAAATAAAAATAAATAAAATCAGCTGATAAGTGGGATTTTTAAAAACACTTAGCCCTTGCAAGGATAAAAGTTCCGAAAACCTCAACTCAATAACCCCTAATGCTTTTCTATCTCGGAAAACAGGCACTAAAACATGGGTCGATGTTGATTTATTATATTTATAGTCGCCCCATAACTTAGTATGCGAGCCTATTTCAAACAGCAAATTGCCAGAATTCATTCTAAAGCCCGCCGACAGGAGCTCATCTTCCCGCGTTACAACTTTTGACAAAACGGTTCGAACCTTTTTTAAATCATTTTCTGAGGCCATAGCTGAAAAGAGGATAGCCATTGACTCACTTAGCTGTTTTCTACTCTCCAGTTCATATTGGGTTCGACTGGGCGCAATGCCAAAAAAATCTGCCGATAGTACCAAACTCACTGTAATTAAGGTTAAAACAAGACTGATTCGGAATGCAGGCCAGAATGTGGCCACTGACTGACTAACTAAGGACATATGGCATCCCCTTATCCTGTACTTTTCTTGTCAAACAATTTTTCAATATCACTCGGATTCTCTTCACTCTCCGTTATAGACTTGTTTTCAAATGTTTTATTCTGAGAAAACACCACAGCCAACGGGTCAAACTGCTTAAATAAAGATGCTGATGACAGCAGACTTGAAAGTAAAGCACCTCCGCGCAAAACCCAATTGACAAAACCTGCAGTTATTCCGATTGAAGCAGCCGCTACAAACTCTATTTCAAAATCCCGCTTTTCATGTTTCTCAGCATCAGCATCAGCATGCATTTGTTCTTTCATTAAATCGATACTATCCCAAAGATCCCCATTTACCTTAGTTTCACTTAATTCAAAAAAACCTTTATCTCCCTCTAATCGCAGATCAACCTTTTCAAAAATCAACAATTGCGACTTATGCCATTTTGCAGCACCTTTCTCTAATATAAAATGGCTTGAATTGCCCAAAGGCTTTACTGTATCTTCAAGCACTTGCAGTTCTTCATCAATATTTTGCAAGCCAGTGCCTTTTTCAAACTGCTGAGATACGGAGTCTATTTTCTGTTGCTGTCGAAGTACTTCCTCTCCCTCATCCTTTCTATCAGCGACTGATAAATCCACGACTTCATATCCTTCCTCTTTGTCTACTTTATTCTCATTTATAACAGCTGTAGAAGAAAAGCCAGGCTCTTCAAAAAACCGGGATAACAACAGCGCATCATCATGAGTATTGACAACCTTAACAGTAAGACTCTGACTGCTGCTTACTTCACCATCACTGACAACCAGCACCAATGAATGCTCACCCACGTCAGAATTACCCGGGATTCCAGTTAAAAGAGCAGTTCCATCGCCGTTATCAATCAAATTTAACCAGACAGGCAATTTGCTTGCGGTAATTGAGATAGCTTCAACATCCACATCACTAGCCGCTATTGTCTGACGAAAAGCTTCCCCGTCCCTGGCTACCAAACTAACAACCAAATCCAGTACCGGCACGTCTTCAGCGCCATTGATCGTGACGGAAACTTGCTGAGCCACGCCATCAGGAGCTATAAAAATATAGGTATCGGTAAGTATCTCACCTGAATCCAGCTCCTGTACCTCTGCATGACTGTTGTTAAGAGTAAAGCTCCAGACATTCTCGATAATAGAAAAAGTGCCATAGCCATTCTCCCCAGCCTGTTCAATAACGTTCTCAAACCGATTGGAATCGCTACTGTCAATATCAGTTATAGTTAAGACAGCTGATGAGATCAAAGCTCCATCTTCAGACACACTGCCAGTAAATGTCCCTGCAATAACAGAAATATCATCTGTGCCATTTATAGTAATTACTATATTATGCGGTGTATTATCAATCGCTGAAACAGTAATGATATCAGTAATGCTCTCCCCCAAATCAAGCTGCTGAATAGCCGTCTGTGCATTATCGGCACTATAAGACCAACTTCCATCTTCCTGCATTGCCAGCTCACCGTAGTTGCCAGCAATGGTCTCTGCTTTAAAAATGGCTTCAGCATTATCCTCATCACTAATAGTCAGCAAACCAGAGGTACTGATACTATTGTTAAAAACGGAAATATCCTCCTGTACTCGGCCAGAATCCACACCCGCAATAACAGCCGCATCATTAGTATTACTGATAGCAATATTGAAACTGTCACTGACTGAACCACCATGACCGTCACTGGCAGTGACGGTCACCGTTAAGGTGCCTACATCAGCGTTTAACGGGGTGCCGCCAAATGTCCGGTTGGCGGCATCAAACGCTAGCCAGCCACTGGCATCAGATGTGTATGTTAGGCTATCACCATCAACATCATTAAAAGTATTAGTGTTAAATTTAAAGATAAACACATCATCTTCAATAGCCGTCTGATCAGGGATACTATTTACAACTGTTGGTGCATCGTTGGTGGCTGTCACTGATGGATCAACGTTCTGAGGTATTCCATCTGTAAACGTATCATTGGGGGTTAAAGTAAATGCTGGCAAATCTGTTCCGGCATTTACCAAGTCAAGTCCGGCCTGTGTTAAGACAACCGTGTTTCCAGAGAGCCCATAGTTGATTGTGTCGCTTAGCGTTACCGTGACTGTATCGCCTTCTGCATCACTGGTACTGAAGGCGGCAACTTCTGCACCTACTAGCGTTCCGCTATCTTCTGTGAAGTTGTTTGTAGAATCTATGGTGATTACCGGGGCATCATTAACTGCCGTCACTGTCACTACCTGGCTGATAGGGTTGCTAGTGCCACCATCGCCATCGCTAACCATAATAGACAGTGTTCTACTGGCAGTGGGTGCATCTGAAGTGTTCAGAAAGGTAATATTATTGAGCAATGCTGAAACCGCTTCAATAGATGGATTTCCACTAAG
>JALSLW010000073.1 GCA_026988155.1 Methylomonas sp.
GTCGCAGGGTTTAAAGAATCCATGCGAATTGTATTTGATGAGCATCTGAAACTATGGAATTATGTTGCTGTTCCAAAGAACGGAAATTTTTAAGTTGTCGAAGTTATTTCGTGCACGTTCCTAAGCAACTTTTTGATGCTTACTGGACGGGTGAGGTAATGTTGCTTCATGGCTTTATAAAAAGGCTGGTCAAAAAGTTCTGCAGAATAGTTCTCAATAAAGAAGGTGGCCATTATTCGTCTTTTTCACCCATATAATCTGTACTGAATTGATTAGGATGATGTTATGAATCTATCGGAAGCGAAATGAAGCAATCAAAAGTAAGCATTGGATTGGTTAATCCAAAAAACCCTGATAATGTAGGTTCTGTAATGCGTGCCGCCGGTAATTTTCGGGTTGAAAGTGTTTTTTATACGGGGGAGCGTTATTCGCGGGCAAAAAAATATAAGTCATGCACTGCAAGTGTCAGCCGGAAGGTTGGGCAAAGCATTCCGTTGTCTGGAGTGGCTTGTCTAGTAGATAGTGTGCCTAAGGATATGAAAATAGTATGCATTGAATTTGCTGAGAATGCTATGCCCCTGCCTGAATACCAGCATCCGGGGCGTGTTTTTTATATCTTTGGCCCAGAGGATGGATCTATTGCTCAGCAAGTGATAGATAGAGCTGATGCAGTTATTTATGTGCCTACTGTTGGATGTATGAATTTAGCTGCAACAGTAAATGTTGTTCTTTATGATAGGTTGGCCAAATCTTCTCAGCGGATTGAAAGCAATGAGCTGATTTGTCAAAGCCGAGATAATAATAACAATTTAAAGGTGGCCGATTAAAGACGAATTTGTAAAAAATCTGAACTGGCTGGGGTATGGATTCTTAAAAATGGTGCCCAGGGGCGGAATCGAACCGTCGACACGAGGATTTTCAGTCCTCTGCTCTACCGACTGAGCTACCTGGGCGTTATTTTTTCTGATAAAAGATATTTCGTGTAAATCGATAATGGTGCCCAGGGGCGGAATCGAACCGTCGACACGAGGATTTTCAGTCCTCTGCTCTACCGACTGAGCTACCTGGGCAAGACACCAAATCGAGCCGTCTATTAAACTAATTTATCAGCTTTTAGTCAAGTAAAAATATTAATTAGCCCAATACAGCACCTTCTTTTTTAATTTAAATTGATAATGGTGCAAAAATATTTAGATTAAGGCGTTACTATTTTTGGATATGGTTTTATGGCTTTCTGATTTTTGGATAAATATACCAGCATAATGCTAAAAATAAGCAGCATCCGGCAATAACGATAAGGCCAAGAACTGGATTGGTTCTTAATAAGACTTTTGCTGAAGCAAATGCTAGCAGTGTAGCTATGATGACTATGAGTGAAAAGAGCGTTTGCAAAAGGAGTATCCTATATTAATTGATGAGTAAGTTTAGAGTATTCACTGAATGATGTAAATTTTCCATGAATATAATTTTGGTATAATTGCTACTTTATAATTATGAGGATGTTATTTATGGCTTTGACAGAAGAACTGATAGAGGAAATTAGGATTCTTACGCACTATAATTTAACTTCAATACAGGAAGGCATTAAGGTGCATGGCTCGGCTAATCCAGAGATTGTTTCTGCGGCAAAAAGGCTTTTTGATAAAGGGTTGGTTTCTCAGGATGATGGCGGGTATTTAACTGACCTGGGGATAGAGGCGGCTGAGCATGCTCAAGCTGTTTTGAGGATTTTAACTGCGTAATAGTTTATTGCTCCTGGGGGCTAAATTAGAACTAAGTACTTTCAGAGCAAAGCTTTGGCATTTAATTTCGGTATGGTACTGCATGATGGCTTTCAGTTGTTTTAGAGTGCCTGGGGCTTTTTAGCCCATAGTGGTTGCGTTGGTTGTTGCTGTAACTGTAACGGGCATTTTCAGGCTATGGAAATCAGGCAAGGCAGTAAAGGCTGATGATTTCGGTGCATGAAATGCTTTTGAGAGCAAATGATTTGGGTTGCCTGCATTGATTGAAAATGATTGCTGCAGGTTCTCATAAAATGTTAAAACGAAACGGGAAGCTGGTTTTATGCTGAATTTATTTTTTATTTGTATGTTGCTGTTAATTGGTTATTATTGGTCTATTTCCATGAAGGCCAGAGAGGTTGCTTTTAAGGCCGCTGTTGCTCATTGTCATAAAATGGATGTTATGCTGCTTGATGATTACGTCGCTTTAAATGGCCAGTGGTTAAAAAGAGATGGGCAGGGCAAGGTGAAAGTCTGGCGTTCGTTTCTGTTTGAGTTTAGTTCTACAGGGGATGAGCGGTACCACGGCAAGGTGGTTATGCTGGGTGGAATGGTGCTTTCTGTCCAGCTAGAAGCACATAGGATTCAAGAAGAATGACAAAAAAAAATAAATATCAAAAAGTATCGCCTCAGACGCAGGATGATGCAATGAAAGTGGCACGGGCAACACAGCGTCCTGGGCAAACAAAAGAGCAGACAAAATTAATTGCTCAAGGTATAGAAAAAGGTATTAATCAATATAAGAAACATCAGAAAGAAAAATCTAGAGAGTTAAATAGAAAGCTACAGAAGGCTTCTAAGTCAATAGCGTTGCCGGAAAAGGAAAGTGCTGCTGAAAATGGGAGTAATACTGTATATAGGCAGCCTGTCTTGCCCTGGTTTCTGCTATTTGCTAGCTGGGTGGGTTTTTGCAGTTTATTATTCTCTTTAGACTGCTTTATAAGCCAAATTCAAAAAGCATTCTCGCATAGAGGTAGAGAATAAAAGCAATTGCGGCAAGATAAATAAGAAATTTAACTGGCTTGTCGATAACTGTATCTAGTAATCGTTTGTTTTTATGTTCTTTTTTTAACTGTTCATAGTTTTCTCGTTGTACTGATGCTCTTTCTAGATGGTATTTGCTGAGCAGTTTTTGAGCTTTATCCAATTCATCGATACTTGTTAGCCAAAGGGCTGGCAATGATATTCCCCAGTTTCCCGCAGATGTCTCGTAATAATTTATCTCGTGCCTGTCTAGCAACTCTTTGATTTCATAGGCTTCGTCTTCAGGTACACCGCGCAGTGAGAAAAGTAGGGTTGGCATTGGTTTTTTAATCAGTAATCAGAGAGTAAGTGAGATTATAAATTAAAAAAAGGTTAAAAGGGGCGGAATAGGTTATATGACTAAAAATATGTGTTAAATAACATAGTTTAGTAATTTATTAAAAAAAAACTGTTTTAATTTTAATGATTTATTTCTTGGCATTATTTGTGCTTTTTTATTGCTATGGAATAACCTTACCTATATGAGAGTAATTATGACACAAGAAATAACAGTATCTGCCACTAAAGAGGAAGAGCAGGGCACTAATCAAAATGGTTCTTTGGCTCTAGGTACAGGGCTTATAGTTGCATCTATGATATTGGTTCCTGCGCTTGCAATGAGGTTGGGGTTGGGAGCGAGCTTGACGGGAGCGTTGCGGATTGCTTTGATGAAGGCTAGCAGCAGAGCGGTGCATGGAGGAGATGATGAGTCAGGGGCAGCATCAGCTGGTTTTAGCTGCCATTAAATTTGA
This sequence comes from Methylomonas sp., assembly GCA_026988155.1. Lineage (GTDB taxonomy): Bacteria > Pseudomonadota > Gammaproteobacteria > Methylococcales > Methylomonadaceae > QPIN01. Next base: position 3,557 of record JALSLW010000073.1, read on the forward strand.
GCATATAAGCTTTGTTTGATAGTATGTGGTACTGCTTCGTTTAAGGGTATTAATGAAAGAAATGAACGATAAAAAAGAAATTTGCGACCTTTGCGGATTAGCTGTCGAAGTTGAAGGCTTTAAGCTTAAAACTAAAGAAGGCGAAAAGAAATTCTGCTGTGAAGGTTGTAAAGGTATTTTTCAAATGCTTCATGAAGATCAGGTTCTATCTGAGTCTGCAGAAGATTCGTAATTAAATCAAATAGAGAAATAACAATGGCACATTCGCACGGTACCCAGGCAATGAAAGGCATGAGCCATTCGGGTCATAGTCACCAGGCAGCTCATGCAATGGGAAAGCAGATCATGAAAGGATCAATGGCTTCTGCATCGGTAAAATCAGGGGGAAAGGTTATGAGTAAGTTAGCCAGGCACCCTGTTTTGGTTTTCGGGTTGGGCTTGGCCGCTGGCTATGTAATATATAAGTATAGAAAAGAAATCGTGTCCAGTGTTGGGAAAGCGACTGATGCGAGTAAGGATTTTGTATTACAGCAAAAAGAAAACTTGGAAGACATAGTTGCAGAAACAAAAGAAGAAGGCTGATTGTTTAAACAGACAGTTTGTTTTATGCGGTTAAATTAGGCGGGCAATAGGTATATTCAGTATACCTATTGCCCGTTTTTGCTTTTAAAGTTTTTTAGTGTTTGCTATGAGTATCCAAAAAGAATTTACCATTAGGTATAAAACGGAAGGACATGTTCGTTTTGAAGTGCCGAATCAGTTATGTGATCCTAGTGTTTCAAGATTGCTTACCGCTAAGATCTTGGAGATTGATGGCGTCTATAGGGTTAATCTGTTTAGAAAGCAAAGAAAGCTATCTATTAGGTATCAGGATACAGTTTGCAGTTTTAGTCAATTGGCAGACCAGCTATTCCAGCTTCTTTCTGAGCTAGAACAAAAAAAATTATTAATTACTCCTGCTGTAAATGATGCAGTTTCAGCGAAAAAAGTAAAATGGGATATAAAGTCTAAGATGAGAAGCTGGAAGGCATCGAAGTGGGCGACTGAAAAATATGCAGATGTAAAAGAAACAGTTTATGCCGCAAAGGTAGTAACAAAACTAGGTTTAAAAAAACCTAATTCATTTATTAAAGATCCTGAAAAGACCATTATAGAGTTTCTAAATGATGTTTTGGTTTTGTACCTGATTCGATTGCATTGGACGCGTATTACGCAGGAGTGGATACCTAGACCTTGGGCATTTAAGTCTCAATGGGCGGCGGTTTTTTACCTTTTTTATTTATTGGTACGTTCGCGTAGGCCGACAAAATAGACATTGATAAAGTCATTTTTAGCCGGGGTGTTTTAGTGAAGCTGCGCTTAGGTAACGCGCATTAAATAACCTACCCATATTGCGCAGGATTTTTATTCGTCTTCAAGACGCAACGAAGGGAGCATAGCAAGCTATGTGACCGAAGTTGCAACGCTGAAGACGGCTAAAAAGACAAGCAAGATTGGTGGGTTATTTATTGCGAGTTGCCTTAGTCCATTAGTTAAAATGGACACTATTCCAAAGTTGTTTTATAAGCAGTCGCGTATCCATGCCATTCTATTGAAATTGCTCTAAAGCTGATTTGTTTCATCAGGACTAATTTCTCAAGTTTAATAAGTTTTTATTAGAACCTACGGGGACTCATATAATGGATTCAGAAATAGCTAGCTATAAGAACTTTAGCCTTAAGCATCAGCTGAAAAGGCGTGTTCGTATTATTTCGCCTGTTTTAAAAAAGGATATTGAGCGGTGTTATATCCTTGAAATTCTGCTTAAAAAGCGTCCGGAAATAAAGCGTGTTCGATCGGTCCCTACGTTGGGGGCAGTTGTTATTGAATTTGATTCGTCTCAATTGCCTAAGAGAAATCTTTTGATTTTACTGGATGCCGTATTAGGCAATATTGCCCAGAAAGAGCGCCGTGTTCACGAAAAAAAGGAAAAGCAATTTGACGGGGCGATCCAAGAGGTGGACTTGGCAGTATCAGGGATGACCTGTGCGTCGTGTGCATTACTGATTGAAATGGTGATCAGTCGAGATTCGGATGTTAAGTCGGCTAGTGTTAATTTTGCTACAGAAACAGTCACTGTTCATGGGCTATTAAATAAGAAGCAGGTCAGCGATAAAATAGCGTCTCTCGGTTATGAGGCGTTTTCCATGGATACACTATCTCAAAGAAAAGCGCTTATTGTTAAAGAGCAGCAGAGAGTTGAATTGGCAAAACGCCGATTTATATGGTCTGGCATTTTAAGTGCCCCCGTTATTGCTGTGGCGATGTCAATGACGCACTCAAGGTGGTCGCATTGGTTTCAGTTTATTCTAACTACGCCGGTTGTTTTTGGTGCAGGAAAACAGTTTTTTATCAAAGCATGGCGTCTAGCCAGGCAAAAAGCTGCAAATATGGATACCTTGATTGCATTAGGTGTCGGTTCGGCTTATGGCTATAGTTTGCCTGTTTTGTTTAGGCGTAAAGGCCATATGTATTTTGAGGCCGCGGCCGCCATTATTACTTTTGTTTTGCTTGGGCGCTATCTTGAGGAAAGGGCAAGGGGCAAGGCTGGAGAAGCTATTCGTAAACTAGTCGATTTGCAGCCTCAAACGGCAACTCTGTTAAAAGAAGGCAAAGAGGTCCAGGTTGATGTGGATGATGTTGTTTTAGACGATGTTTTATTAGTCAGGCCTGGTGAAAAAATACCGACAGATGCCGAAGTTGTTTTTGGCATTTCCACTGTCGACGAAGCGATGGTAACGGGTGAAAGTATGCCGGTTGTTAAGGAAATTGGCCATAAAGTGATAGGCGGCTGTGTTAATGGCAATGGAGTCTTGCATGTTAAAGCAACAGCAATTGGAATGGACACCGTGCTGGCCGGTATTGTGCATATGGTTGACCAGGCACAGGCTGCAAAACTACCTATCCAAAAGCAGGTTGATAAGATTTCTGCTGTGTTTGTCCCTGCAGTAATGGGGGTTTCGGGGGTAGCCTTTGCTGGCTGGATGTTGGTAGGAGCTCCTTTTTCTGTTGCATTTGGCAGTGCTGTGACAGTGCTGTTGATTGCCTGCCCTTGTGCTTTGGGGTTGGCAACGCCGGCTGCGATTATGGTGGGTACTGGCCAAGCAGCAAAAAAAGGGGTGTATATTCGCAATGGTGAAAGTCTGGAAGTGGCAACAAAGTTAAATGTTATTGTTTTTGATAAGACGGGGACAATAACAGAAGGTAAGCCTGTAGTCACAGATTTTTTTAAGAAGTCTCGTTTAGGTAGGGATAAAATAATTGCCTTGGCGGCTTCGGCAGAAAATAGCTCGGAACATTTTTTGGCAAGAGCTATTGTTAATTATGCGGAAGAGCAGGCGATAGAGCTGTTAGATTGCAGCTATTTTTATAGTGAAACAGGTCGGGGGATTAAGGCCGAGGTTGATGGTAAAAAACTGTTTATTGGCAATAAGTTTTGGATGGATGATCAGAATGTAAATGTAGACGGTCTGGTAGAGCAGGCAAGCCATTTTGCAGGGCAGGGGAAAACCCCTGTTTATATGTCAATTAATGGCAAAGAAGCGGCTATTTTTGGCATAGCGGATAAGCCAAGGGTTGAAGCTTCATCTGCTATTGCCCGATTGAATAGTTCAGGCGTGGAAACTATTATGGTAACGGGGGATACTGAAAAAACCGCCATGTATATTGCTGGCAAAGTGGGAATTGAGCGAGTGGTTGCTAATGCAAAGCCTGATAAAAAACTTAAAATAATAAGACAGTTGCAGGCCGAAGGGAAAAAAGTAGGAATGATTGGTGATGGTGTTAATGATGCACCGGCTTTAGCTGCGGCTGATGTAGGGTTTGCAATCGGGAGTGGTACTGATATTGCTATTGAGTCTGCTGATTTAACCTTGGTGCAGGGGGATATTTCTAAGGTGACTGAAACAATAGAATTAAGTACAGATACAATAAATATTATTAAGCAAAATCTATTTTGGGCGTTTGGCTATAATACCGTTGCTATTCCGGTGGCCGCTTTAGGTAAGCTCAATCCCATGGTGGCATCAGCGGCAATGGCATTAAGTTCTGTATCTGTTATTGTTAATTCTTTAAGACTGAGTAAAAAGTAAGGGGCACAATGATGGATCATTCAATGCATGGCATGCATGAAATGGCGATGGCGACAGGGTTCGATTATACACTGGCATTTATTGCGGGTGTACTGGGGAGCGGACACTGCCTAGGAATGTGTGGGGCTTTGGTCTCAGGTTATTTTATGAATATAGGCGAAAATAAGTCATATTTGCCTTATTTTGCATATCAGTTCACGCGGGTTCTTGTCTATGTCTGTATCGGCCTGTTGGCGGCTTCGCTGGGTGTGGTGCTAGTTTCAGGCGGAATGTTTGGCAAATTTCAGAGTATTTTGCAAATGGCCATTGGTTCAGTTGTGATTATTCTTGCGCTAGGAATTTTAGGCCTAATCCCCTGGCAAGGCTCGGTGAAGCTCTTGCCCATGAATTTATTGCGTAAAGGCTATGCAAAAGCTAGAACTAAAGGGCCGGTTGCCGGGGCAATGATTGCTGGATTTTTGAATGGTTTAATGCCTTGCCCTTTAACCTTTGCAATGTATGTGCAAGCTACATCTGCCAGCACGGTTTCGGATGGAGGCATGCTGTTGCTTGCATTCGGTGCAGGAACGCTGCCGACTATGCTGCTTATCAGCTTTGCTTTTGCTAAGATGGGGGCCGGCCTTCGTGGGTTTATGTTGAAGTCGGCCGCAATTATTATGATCTTTATGGGATTGAATACCATTTATAAAGGGCTGACTTTCTATGTGGAAGAGGATTTTAAACATCGTACCTTTCTTCATTTCTTAAAAGAAAAAATTGATGAAGGGGTGGTGTTGATGGGGCAAGTGATTGAGTATATAAATGTGATGATGAGTAATATTCAGGGTATGTGATGAAACGGACTGATCTAGTGATGCTGGCCAGTGCTGCTCAGCAGCTGGAAACATCAAGTTTAGCAGCGTCAATTAGTCATATTGTCGGTCTGCCAATAGAAAAAGCGATGTCAGCATTACCGGGGCATTGGTCAAATATAGTGTCCCGAATAACAAAAAAAGCCTTAGAGAAAGCTTTGGATGCAGCACTCTTTTCGCTTAAAAGACAGGCTAATAAGCCAGCAAATAAAATTCATATGTTATTTGCTGGGGTTAGTGGTGCCGTTGGCGGTTCATTTGGCATTGCTGCGCTGGCTGTTGAATTGCCGGTTTCGGCAACTATTATGCTTCGCTCTATAGGAGAAATTGCCCGTGGCTATGGAGAAAATTTAGAGGAGTTAGATAGTAAAATGGCATGTTTAACTGTTTTTGCCTTGAGTGGCGGTGGTTCGGCAAAAGGCGCTGAAGCTGCGGATACAAGTTATTATGCGGTTCGGTCATTTTTGACTAAAGCTCTGGGTGATACAGCTAATCATATTACAGTTCATGGTTTTTCTAAGGAAGGGGCGCCGGTGTTGGTTAAATTAATTAATGCTGTTTCGGTACGCTTTTCAATTCCAGTGTCGGGTAAATTGGCTGCTCAAAGCTTGCCTGTTATGGGGGCGGTGAGTGGCGCCTCGGTAAACTGGCTGTTTATACGGCATTACCAGAGAATGGCAGAAGCACATTTTACAATCCGCCATTTGGAGAGAGAGTACGGTAGCCAAGAGGTCGAGCAGAGGTATAGCGATATAGTAAAATATAATCGTAAGCAAAATACTAAAAAATGGCAAACGTAAAGGGTATAGTTTTTTGGGTTGGGTATGTGGAAAATTGGTAGGTAAGTCAAATTACAAAGCTATGGTTAGATAAAGTAAATATAATGCAAAACCAGCAATTTAAAAATTTTTTAGCGGTAGATCAGCGGCAAGAGCGGCAAATAGTCGTTGCTGTTCCTTGTTTGTTTCATGATGAAGAGAGAGCTTCTATTTTACGAATTATTTTGTTGAAAAGAGAAGCGATTGAAGATGTGAAAGTTAATTTAGACGATGATGCGGTTATAATTAAATTTGATTCAAAAGTGTTATCAAAAAAGGATCTATTTAATTTGTTGGATGATATTTTGGCAAATTTTTCTGAAAAGCCACGTGAAAAAATAAAAAAAACAGCCGGAGAGTGCCCTCGTTGCGGAGGCGTGGAGAAAGAGATTGTTTTTTGTGTTGAGGGAATGAGCTGTGCTTCTTGCGCTCTATTTTTAGAGATGACTCTGGTAAGAGATGAAAAAGTTACCCGGGCTGATATCGATTTCAAATCAAAGAAAGGGGTTGTTATAGGGTGCGTAAGCCAGGCCGATGTTTTTGATATTGTTGAAAGGCATGGCTATAAGGCTCGCTCTATAGGTACCGAATAAGAATATTGATGGTTGTATCGCTAAATTGATTAGAGTAAAAGGTGTTTTGATATGAGTGACGATCGTATTTTAGAGTTGGAAATAAAAATGGCCTACCAGGATGATTTATTGCAGGCATTAAATGATGTGGTGGGGGAGCAGCAAAGGCAATTAATTAGGTTAGAAGAGATTTGTAAATTACTTGGGCAGCGAATAAAGAATATGGCAGAGCCTGAGGCAATGAATCAGGGAATAGAGGTTCCGCCACACTATTGAGGGTGGTGATATATGCTGATAATTGTACCTTCAGGTTAAAAATTGTAGCCCGGATAGAAATCAGGCCTTGACGGAATCGGCAGATGCTGTAGAATGCGCTGTTCTTTCGGTGCCGATGGGGCTGAAGGGGCGCAGGAAGCGGTCATTGCATCTTTTCGGCGGGGACTTTGAGTCGCCGGGC
>JALSLW010000074.1 GCA_026988155.1 Methylomonas sp.
ATCTCTTTTTACGCAAGCTCTAATCTCAGTCAACGAGCTAACAGATGCTGAGAGAATGCCAAATTGAGCATGTGCCTGGTCCAATTGCTGCTGAATGGCCTGGCGCTGTGTTTTAACAGTTTCCTGATCTGCTACTTGCAGTTTATTACCAAGCAAATCAGTCAATTCTTTTTCTAGCCGTTTAATTCTTTTTTTTTGCAGGCCAATAGAATTATTGATCGGGTCATCATCAGTCAACCGATCAAGCAGCGAGGGTAAAAAACGCTCTTCAGGCGATGTTCTGACCAAAGCCTTAGCCCTCTTCAGGCATGGTTTCAGCATCAAACTGAATAGTTCTTATATCCATAACAGGGTATTCATTGGAATCTGTTGTCCAGAGTTTCTGCCCTAACCCTAAAAACAAATCGTTACCGCAATCCTGCCATTCTGTTTTTCTGGATAATGCCAGCAGAGGATCGTATTGGTAAGACAGCGGATAGCGACTTGGAATAATTCCGTAACTTTCCCCCTCATTATTCCAGGTAAAATGTGCGGGCAACCAGATCATATCACGTAAATCAACGGGTTCTTCAATGACTATTTTTTTTATGTTTTCAATGGGTATCCACAAATAGCGTCCATCAACCATTGCTTCCATTACCGGGCCTAAACGAGGATCACTATCTGCGAACCATTCAAAAGGTTCATCATTAATTAGCCCCGATGTCGTTTCTGCCTCAGCAAACGCCTGAGATCGCACAGATTGCGATTTAGCATTTTCACCCTGTGCGGTTAATTTTAAAGCCTGTATCAGCAGGGCGACCCATTCGTTAGGTTTGCCGAAAATAATAGGCTCTTTCTTGCCTAAAAACACCTGTTCCCGTATTCGTTCGCAGGCAATAACCTGTCGGTACATTGAGACCATTGCCAAGGTACCATCATCCAGATCAGCAGCCACGTCTAACTGGGTCTGCGCTCTATCCCATTGCCCCATTACCGCAAGAAGCTGGAACAGAAAGACACGAAGCTCAGTATTTGCCGGCTGTTTTTTCACTTGCTCTTGCAGCTGTTTTAGGGCTCCTTCAATGTCGCCCTGTTTTAGGCAATTTTCTGCTGTCATAACCTGTCCTGAATTAATCCTTAATCAAAATTTATTGTTCATGCCACATAAGATAAATTATAGCCTTAGATTCCTTTGACAGATCCAGGCCAATATTAACGATGCTTCCATCAGGCAGAGCCACTTGAGCTACAGGTAACTCTACTGGCTTACTGGGGTTCCACCAGTCATTATCAGTACCAAGGAAAAACCGTTTAGCATTATCCATATCCTCCAGCTGGAACAGAGAACTCTCAATAAAACCTTTCCAGCTATGTTTTGGAATACTTACTTTCAGATAAGCAACCTCATCCATGCCCGAATTAATATTAAGACCCAATGCTTCTGTTTTATCGGGAAATATCACATGCATCTTCTGCTCCCAGTCGGAGAGCTTGCTTGTATTTACCGCTCCTGCTTCCTTTTCATTCGTCGCATCACATGCCATTAATTCAAGCAATAGCAACAAAAAGACAGCTCTTGTAAAATAGTTTTTATGTATCAGCATGTATGCAGTAAGCGAGCGCATTATTCGATATTTATTTTTTTTCAATACCCCGGAGCTATCAACCTCAGGCCTATACCATTCTAGCTCTACGCTAGGAAAAATTAACCCATACTGCATCAGTGCAATATTTTACAGATCAGCTTATTAAAAGCCCTCCTCCTTGCTGACTGAGGAGGAGGAGGGCTTAAGAACTAGAACCAGTCGATAGACTACTCTGATTTATTTTCCTGAAGATTCCATACCTTAGGCCCAGTCTTAGTACCGGCACTACCATTATCCTTAACGGCTGTGTAAGTCCACGATATTTTGTCATATACAAATGCCACGCTTTCTGATGGTCTTTCAGAACCGCCACCGCTAATGCTGACAGAATGAACCATGACATTCTCTAATTCATATTTCAAATAATTAACTTTTTCTCCAGTCTCCTGACAAACTTCAAGCACCAATTTGGCAATGTGCTTACCGCTGGAACAATAAAGATTAAGGTCAGGCGTACTTGCATCTACCTTTTTATTCACTACGAAAGGAGCAAAATCAGCTCTTGACGCTGCTCTGCCACCTGTTCCACTTGGCCCAGACATAGGCTGAGATACACCACTGCTAAAGCTGTCTACTTCTATCCAACCTTTATGTGCTGTATCTGTTGATTCCCCTTTTATAGGGTCGATATTTAAATACGTACTTGTAGCCATAATTATTCACCATTCAGTTAAAATAAAAAAAATAATGCATCTTACTGTTTCTAATGCATCTTGCTATTTCTTTAGAAGTTTTACGCCTCTAAAAAATTCTTTCCCATCACTATCAACCCTTTTCTGAAGGCAGTTTAGAAACCAGACGTAATGAAACCGTCAGGCCTTCAAGTTGATAATGAGGTCTTAAATAAAACTTAGAAGAATAGTACCCAGGATTCCCTTCCACCTCTTCGACAACCACTTCTGCTGCTGCTAAAGGCCTGCGAGCCTTATCTTCTTCTGTAGCTGTTGCAGGATTTGCTTCGACATAATTATTAATCCATTTATTCAGCCATTTTTCCATATCATCCCGCTCTTTAAAGGAGCCTATTTTATCTCTGACAATACATTTTAAATAGTGTGCAAAACGGCAGGTCGCAAATAAATATGGCAATCTGGCGGCAAGATTAGCATTTGCTGTAGCATCCGGATCATCATATTCAGCCGATTTTTGCAGCGATTGCGCACCGATAAAGGCCGCAAAGTCTGAATTTTTTTTATGCAACAGGGGCATAAGTCCATTTTTTGCCAGCTCTGCTTCCCGTCGATCACTGATGGCAATTTCTGTAGGACATTTCATGTCTACACCACCGTCATCTGTTGGGAATGTATGCGTAGGCAAGCCTTCTACAGCACCGCCTGATTCTATCCCTCTGATCTGGGAGCACCAGCCATATAGCTTAAATGACTGATTAATATTGACCGCCATGGCATAGGCAGAATTTGTCCAGGTATATTTTGTGTGGTCAGCACCCTCTACATCTTCCTCAAAATCAAACGCTTCCACTGGATCGGTTTTAACGCCATAAGGCAAGCGGGAGAGGAATCGTGGCATTGCCAAACCAATATAACGAGAATCTTCCGATTCCCTTAAAGAACGCCAGGAGGCATATTCCGGGGTCTGAAAAATCTTGGTTAAATCTCGGGGATCTGCCAGTTCCTGCCAAGAATCCATATTCAATAATTTAGGCGAAGGAGCCGCAATAAAAGGAACATGCGCAGCTGCTGAAACTTCAGCGATGCCTTTAAGAAATTCAACATCCGCAGGTGAATGATCAAACTCATAATCCCCCATGATACAGCCAAATGGTTCACCGCCAAACTGACCATATTCATGCTCGTAGACTTTCTTGAAAATCGGGCTTTGATCCCAGGCAGTTCCTTTATATTTTTTCAGTGTTTTTTGAGCATCTTTTTTGGAAATATTTAACACTTTAATCTTAAGCATTTCATCTGTTTCGGTATTACTGATCAGATGATGCATGCCTCGCCAGCTTCCTTCCAGCTTTTGAAAATCTTCATGATGTAAAATGCAGTTGACTTGATCACTTAAGCGTTTATCCAGTTCTGCAATAATTGATTCAATGGATTTAACCGCATCATCTGAAATCAATGCGGTATCAGTTAATGCCTGTTCAGCCAGGGTTTTAACTGCGTTTTCAACCGCTTCTTTGGCACGGTCTGTTTTTGGTTTAAATTCTTTTTGCAGCAGTGCAGAAAAATCACCGCTCCCTTCTGTCCCAGCTTCTGTGGCTGCACCCGTTACTTCACTTTCTGTTTCAGCCATAATTATTTCTCCCCACCTTTACTACTATCAGATTCTTCATCGTCACCCTTAGGTTTTGGCGCAGAAGCCAAAGATTGCAACAGTGCAGGATCGTTTAGAGCCTTGGCAATTAAATCTTCAGCGCCACCTTTACCATCCATATATGTCAATAAATTAGCCAGCTGCGTTCTTGCCTGCAACAATTTACTCAGCCCATCCACTTTGCTGGCAACCGCCGCTGGAGAAAAATCATCCATATCTTCAAAGGTAAGGTCAACATTTAAGTTGCCTTCACCTGTCAATACATTTGGCACCTGAAACGCAACTCTTGGTTTCATTGCTTTTAAACGGCTATCAAAATTGTCAACATCGATTTCCAGAAAGTCGCGGTCGTTAACCGGTTCCAATGGATCCGCTGGCTTGCCTGACAAGTCTGCCATTACGCCCATAACGAAGGGCAACTGAATTTTTTTTTCAGCGCCATATAATTCCACGTCATATTCAATTTGCACTCTGGGTGCCCGGTTCCGCGCAATAAATTTTTGGCTGCTTGCTTTGGCCATAGATGTTCTCCTTAATATTGAAATTTACTAAACTTATTTTGTCTAACTGCCTAATTATCGATCCTATTAATGGACTTAACCTCTTCAATTAATTTTTTCGCACTCAGCTTAAGCAGAGCCTTAACTACTCTGTTTTCCAAAGATATATTGTTATCCAGTGCTTCTTTGGTATATTTATTAACTGTCAATTCAAGTTTTACATAGTCCTGTACATTCTCTTCCAACCAGAAAACCCTGGCAACCTCACCAAGGATTGATAATTCAAAAGCATTCACTTCTGGGGTTTCATCAAATGTAGAAACGCTAATATAATGCTTAATAATGACAAACACCACGAGTTTCAATAAAGCAATCTTGATTCATCATAGGCGCTTGATACAGCCTTACCAGAAGATCTTTATCCTGCTTAGGGTCAATATCATTTAACTCCTTCATTACTCCAAAAGCAATAGCATTTTTCAAATAATGGTATCTGCTATAAATTGTAGGGTGGGCAAAGGAGCTCTACCCTGTGCCCACCTTTGACTACAATTAATCCAACAACCAAAAAACTGGTGGGCACGGAAGAGCCCTTTGCCCACTCTACAAAACCAAGATGCTTTACTTTAAACCACTTTTACCCTGAAATACAGAGTGGATACGAAAATGGATATGATCTGCATGTCCAGTTACAGCATGATGATAGTTCCCACGCAGAGCAAACGATAATGCCGGACTACTAGCTTTCTCCATCGTTCTTAACTCCGCAAATATTTTCTGCCTGAGTAACTGCATCAGGTGTCATATCACGCAGAATATCCATAAAATTCATAGTCAGCAGTTTTTTTGCTCTGAGCAATAAAAATGGAACCGGACTCGATGGCTCATAATGGTCAAAATATTTGCACATATCATCAATGGCTTTTATCACATCATCCCGGTTATGAATGCCGGCCTGCCTACTCGTCTTGACCGAGCCATTTGCTGACAGTTCCCCCGCAGCAGCCCCTGTTTCTGTATCGACAGAAACGCCTTCCAGCACCTGTCTTTGATTGATTTTTTCTGCTACAAATAGTTTAATGCTTTGCAATAAATTAGTGATAGCTGAAAAATCTGGAGCATTCACTGCATCCGCCTTTTCAATAACAATTTTGCTGATTTCTTTAATATGCTCAAGTGTTTGTTGAATCGATATGTTCAGATTTTTCAACGCTTCAAAATCTGTATCATCAAAGGCTGCTTCTATCAGAGGCATTTCAGCTGCCCCCTCTTCGGGGATTGGCTTTTTTTCTTCAGCAATTTCAATATCTAGCCAGGAAAAGTTGCCCAATGCCGATTCTATTAAGGGAAGGCTATTTAAAGTTCTTCTGAATAGAGTATAGTCCCCCAGAGAACTTAAAGTGTTTATTCTAAGAATCGGATAATCGTCTTCAGGATCCTGAAGCGGGTAAACAGTATCCCAATAATTTTTCAGCCACCCCTCCAATAGCGCCACGCCTTGTTCAAGACCATGAAAGCCATCCGTTCTGAGTAGCGCACTGGTCAGGTGCATAGCAACCTGAATATCCTTTGTTTTTTCAAGAAGCTCCAGAGCCAGAGTCTTTACCGTTTTCCAATCGGGTTCTTCAGCAGGAATGGTTGATTCGCCGTCCCACCTTTCTTCGACAAATCGCGCTTCAATTTCCAGCTTTAAAAACCCCGCATCTTCCTCAAGGTTTTCTCCGCAGGGAAAGTCAGAAGAGATTTCATCTAGTAAATATTTTAAATTTAATTCAACCAATTAACGAATTCCTTAGAAAAATTTTGCCTTATAAGACGATTAAGGTGGTTTAACGAAATAAAGTTAAACCACCTAAAAAGGGTAATAAAAGAATGGCAACTGAGTTTTATTAAAGCACATATCTTTTAAACAAAAAAGGGAATAAGACCATTCCATACTAATCATTCTCTGAGAGCCTGCACCAAAATGATTGTAATATTATCTCGACCCCCTCGCAGTAAAGACAGCTCCATCAAAGAGTCAACTGCTTGCCGACAAGGCATCTGCGCAATAATGCTTTCAATTTCATCATCTGAGACTTCTTTGTTTAAACCATCGCTGCAGAGCAAAAAAATATCCTGATGCCGAACCTCCTGAATTTGCGCATCCAAATAGGCTTCGCTCTCTCCTCCTATGGCATGTGTTAATACTTGAGCATAAGGGTGGTCTTTTATCTCTTCGGCACTAAACCCCTGATCCAACAGCACTGACTCACTATTATGATCGCGAGTTAGCTGCTTTAAATCTCCCCTGCGAAAAAGATAAAGGCGACTGTCTCCTGACCAAAGCACCACACAGCGTGTCTGATCGGCATATAAAATGACGACTGTACTGCCAATGATCTCATTATCTCCGGTCAATGCCGCCTGTTCAATTAAGCTTGCATTAACCTTATCTAATTGCTGACGTATTTTTTTAGCGGTGGCTCCAATTGAATTTTCTGGCTCAAACCGTTTAAAGGCGTTAACAATCTCATTGCTGGCAATAGCACCATCTTTATGCCCTCCCATACCATCAGCTACGACCCATAGAGACTTTTCAGGCAAATCAGCGAATGCATCCTGGTTTATTTTTCGTACTCCACCTATATGAGTTTTTCCATAGGAAGACCAAACCAGCCTATTTTCTTCTTTCAATCTGATCACCCGATGGATAGCGATTGCCTTCCCAGCCCCATTTTTGCCAATTCCCATCCAACATGGCTGCCACGCCATCAAAAGGTGGCAGACCTTCGCAAATCAATATAGAAGGGGCTACCAGCTCAGAACCTTGTGTCCAGCAAAAACTGTAGGCGAAATAATGTTCTTTAAGAAATTCATTAGCAAAAAAAGGCAACACATCCTTGACCGCCTGATTGCTTTTCACTGTTCCCTGCCATGCATGATGAGAAGTCTGCTTTGTGACCAAAACAGGAGGTGTGGCTGTTTCATCTTCTTTCATTAAGAAACCCGGTATCACTTCATCTAGTTTTTTATTAAACTGCTCCAGGCTAAAATTATCCGCCAGGCTTGAAAGAGCGAGAGCCTCTACATTTTCAAACCATGCAGCTTCTTGCTGCATCAATATAAAAGGGTTTATATTTGGTTTATTCAATGTTGCAATGGTAATGGGATAATATCGGCCAATACTATCTACACTAGGTATTATCACCCCCAGCCAGCCATGTTCGCCACAAACGCCTGGTGTCAATGCAAAGCGATAGATCGGACCTGTGAGGTAGCAATTCAGCCAGTTATCTCCTAATTGCTGCCGACTGCTGACAATTGCCTCCTGCAGCCAGGCATCCCAAGGATCAATAAAACTGATAGGCAAGCCTCGGCTGACAAAATCGCCATGTGTAGAAACTTTGCCATAATAGCCGTTTGCTATAGATTGTTTGGACATCGAAATGATTGCAAGTCTGTTGATTGAAAAGGACTGACTGCACTGTTCGCTCTCAATTCAAACTTAGCCTCACGTCCTTGAATATTGAAAGTCATTATAAATACAGCAGGGTTAGAGGTTTTGGTAATGCGCGCTTCATCAAAAACTCGAAACAATGCCCAAGGTCCTTCTTTTGATAGTCCGGAGTGACCTTGCAAAGGAGGCAGCAACTGTATTCTTACTTGTCCGGAATCATTGGGCCCTGGCCATTTCATGGCAACTGGCCGCAACGGGCCATGTGCATAAGTCAATGTTTGACCGTCAACATCCATAATAAACTGCACAATTGATGGACTCATGGAAATAGGCTTTAATTTGAAACTGACCTTGGGAGACTGCCTACCCATTCGAA
The DNA here is from genome assembly GCA_026988155.1 of Methylomonas sp. GTDB lineage: Bacteria > Pseudomonadota > Gammaproteobacteria > Methylococcales > Methylomonadaceae > QPIN01. Next base: position 8,227 of record JALSLW010000074.1, read on the forward strand.
AAAAGATATTTTTAATATTCTCTGCCCGCTGGAACTGTTTCAATGCAGCATACGAAATCTCGGAACCTCCTGCACCCCGGCTATTCCAACGCCAGTTTTTTCCACCTTTTTCTACCGATGCATCCAGATATTTTTTAAAGAACTCATCCATCAGTCCGCCTGGCCCAAAAAAATAGGTAAAGTCTTCAAAAGTTATTTCCCTTGATTTTTTTCCAATAGGATATAGCCCCTGAATGGCTTTCTGGCAAAATGGCAAAACGGATGAGCGCCACATTGCATTCAAATGCTTTCTGACTCCGCCACTGACAAGGTTATGGCTGCTATCAGCTATTGTATCCATCATATTATTAATTGGAAAAGGGGTTCTTTTGCCCTCCAGCTTAACCTTGGTGATCACCTTAACAGCTTGCTGTCTCTGTTCCATTACCAGCTCATCTCCGCTGGCACTTTGCATTGAGTCAAGATATATATGCAATTCATTCAGCACTGAAAGTGTACGGTCTAGCGGTGGAGGCATGCCTTCTTTAGCCTGCACCATTTCATGCAATCCCTTAAAATGTTCAGTTACTCTTTTGGTGCCAACTGCCGGCGCAGCAATCTCACGGCTTTCCGGTGTGGTACGCATTATTCTCTCAAGTGATGAGCGGGCATCACTAAATTTTTCCCCTGCTTTTGCCAGCATTGACTGATCATCATTCTCCAGACAGCTCATGCTGGTTTCCAAATCAACGGCCTGAAGAAACAGTTTAACAGGCGAATGCTCTCCTGAAACAATATTCAGAACTTCAACCATTTGTGCCTGACTGGAAAATGATTTAATTTGTATATCCTCTAGCAGATCATCCCAATAATTTATGTAATCCTGCAGATAAAGCTTTAACACATTTTCATTAAGCGCCTTGATCTCCGATGCGGAAAAGCCGGGGTCTTGCTGAGTACCAAATATCCAATTATTGCTGGCATGCCGGAGAATCATTCTTTCCTTATTTTTCAAAAAAACATTTTTATATCCCGCACAGGTAAACAAACCGGGGACTCCTGCTGTCAATGGTTTTCCGGTTTTACTTGCCAGTACTAAGGCCACATCTCGCCCCGCTTTTTCGTTGACTCTAAAATCTGCAATATTATTTTTCTTTAATTCCAGCTTTAACCCAGAATACACCCGTTCAGCAATGGGCTTATTTTGCAGCAATTCTTGCGTTTGCTTAACCAGCACCATATTTAAAGGTCTAGGTAACGGTACCGTCCGCTGTTCCAATAAAGTCGCCAAGTGCCGGTTCAATGCTTCTCGCTGTTCTGTTGTGACCTGTAACGGTAAATTGTATTTCCAATCAAGCTTATACCAAGCTCCTATTGCACTAGCATCATAATGTTCAGAGCTGGCCAGCATCAAATAAACTTTTAGCGCTTCATATAAATAATCAGCATTATTCGCATTGTTTTGCAGCTGCTTTTCAATACGAGTCATCAATCTCGGCAACAGTGCGTTTTTAAGCAGTTTTCGGTACAGCGATATTGATGCATCGCCAAGCTTATCACCTTGATATAGGCCAAAACCAAGGCTCCATGGTGTACCGTTATTTTGATCTGCGTAGCCGCCTGGGATATCCCTTATTTCATTTAATAAAGGCAAAATTGATAATGGATCAGCATCATTGGTGTTGATTGCGTTAATCTTTGTTTCAATAGCCGATGCCTGCTCCGACACTTCATTGATATAGGTCTTATTTCCTAAATAGCTTGATACCCAGGCAAATGCCATTAAAGCGGTAAGCGCAGTAACACCAATAAAGGCACCATTCTGAAACCAGCGTTTTTTTCTCTCCAGTTTCAAATTGGCACCTGCCAATCCCGATTCTGCAAAAATAACTTTCTGCAGCAGGTTATTGATAAAAAAGCTTTTTCCCTGCCCCACAGGAGTTGCCTTAGCTTGCTGACCCAGGCCAAAACTATTAGACAAAGCCCCCATAATTCTATCTATAGGTGAGCCTTCTTGGGTGGCACTGGTAAAGTAAATGCCTCTAACTATCACTTGGTGGGCGTACTGGCTCGATTGAAAAAGCTCTTCAATAAAGGGCTTAACCAGTTCATTCAACCCGCTAAATTGCTGAGGAAAGGTGTATATATGTTCGCGCCTTTCTTTGCCCCGTTCCCGCTCCATTTTATCCAGCAACTGATTTTGCAGCTGCAGCTGCAATAAGCTAAATTCTGTACTGAACTGCTCTGTGACATTCTGTTTTATCTGTTCATCCAGCTTAAATGTCATTCCCCAAACCTGAGAGCGCTCATCTCTGTCAAGGTCATCAAAATATTCCATAAACCCAGCCAGCAGATCACATTTTGTAAACAATAAATAGACAGGGAAACGGATATTAAAGCGTTCATACAGTTCCTGAATTCGCTGTCGAATGGCCCTGGCTTGGGCAAGGCTTTGCTCAGCACCTTTCTCAAGCAAGTCAGAAAGGCTGACTGCAACAATGACACCATTAATAGGGCGCCTGCTACGATTTTTTTTCAGTAAATCCAAGAAACCGAACCAGGCAGCCTGGTCAACTGTTTCATGGCTGTCCTGTGTAGTATAACGTCCTGCAGTATCCAGCAGGACCGCATCCTCTGCAAACCACCAATCGCAGTTCCGCGTACCACCGACACCTCTAACAGCATCTTTGCCAAATCGGTCGGATAATGGAAATTTCAGGTCAGAGTTCTTTAGCAGCGTTGTTTTGCCAGCACCCGGCGGGCCAATAACAATATACCAAGGCAATTGATACAAAAACTGTCTGTGGGAGCCTTTCCCTAAACGTGACCCCTTTAGTTCAGCCAATGCTTCGGCCATTCTTTCCTGCAATAGCTGAACCTCTTCCTGAGAAGACTGTTCATCGGCACTTAATCCGGAAACTTCCCCACCAGCCATTGCGGCCATTACTTGGCCATTCTGTTTTTTAGCCTTAAAATAAGACCAGCTTCTATCTGCAATCCAAAGAATAAAAATAAAGCCTATTGAATACCAGCGATTAGCTTCATCGTCTAAAGGAGCATAATCAGCGAAAGCAAATAAAGGCCCAACAAACCAAATAAATAGTCCTAGCGCTAGCATTCCGAGCAGAGAAATAAACCAGCGCTGTCTGATAAAGTTAAGTATTTTTTTCATCTGATTATTTTTTACTTGAGCAATGTAACTTCAACTCGGCGGTTTTTTGCTCTTCCTTCCCTAGTGGAGTTGGGGGCAATAGGGTCTAAATCAGACCGTCCTTCTATCACTGTTCTATCCTGGTCTGTCAAATTCTGATTAATCAGCTTGGCCACGGCCTCCGCCCTTGCTTTTGATAAGTGCCAGTTGGAGGGATATCGTGAACTCCGAATCGGCACATTATCTGAATGTCCGGTAATCAGAACCCGTCCTGACACCTGATTTAACGCATCTGCAATTCTATGCAGCAGGGGAATAACAGTCCGCTTAACTGTAGTACTCCCCGAAGAAAACAAATTATCCCCTTGAATCGTTACAATGCTGCGTTGCACTAACTCTGTTACTTTTAAGTTTTTTTTCTGAATCTCATCAGCCAAAAGCATAGTCAGAGTCAATTCCGGAATGGGAGTATAAACTGGTGCCGCTTCGACCGTCTCTAGTTCAGGCATTGGCGACTTAAGCGTAATAATCTGCCTGAAAACAGGATCTGAATCCCTATTTAACTGGAATAGAAAACCACTAAACATAAGCCCAAGCAACCCCGCAGCAACCGCCGCAAAAACCCATAATGGAACAAACTGAGCTAAAGGGTGACGCTGATCTGTCACCCCCTCCCAATGCGGGGACAATGCATGCTCCACAACACCTCGCTGCTGCTGAATAATTTGGTATAGCCACTCTCTAATGCGAGCCAGTTTATTTTTTCCGCCGTCTATAATTCGGTACCGCCCTTCAAATCCCAAAGCCAGGCAGAGATACATGACTTCCAACAGGCCTCTGTTTTTAGCTGGATTCTGGGCCAATGATTTAAGCAAATGAAAAAAACGTTCGCCCCCAGATACCTCTTTATGAAAAAGACTTAACAAGCTGTGCTGAGCCCAGTCACTGTTATTTCCCCAAGGTGTACTTAATACAGCTTCATCCAAAACTGTACACATAACATATCGGGCACTGGAAATAGTCTGACTGTCTATACCCGCTGTCTCTGCCTTTATCTCAAACTGTTTTATTTCGTGAATTATCTTATTTTTCAGACCCTCTGGGTCGGCCTGGTTTTGAGAGCCATTGATCTGAGTAATAAGAGCCAATAGTCCAGACAAGGCTCTTTCTAAAGGGTTGAGCTGCCCAAGAATGGGTAAAGGCCTGTTAATACTGAGCGCGGGAGCCCTTGGAGGTATAGACGTTTTAATATCAGACTGCTTTCCTCCAGGCACAGGGCGGATGATTGTTCTGTCATCAGACTGTGCTGAAAAAAACGGATCATCTGCAGTCATCTCATTTTCCCCTAATGGCCCAAAACTCTAGCTCAAGCCCTGGATAGTCGCCTGAAAAATGTATGGCTATGGTGCCGCTTTCTTCCAGCTCCTTCCACATTTCATGGTTTTTATTCAGCTCGAAATAGATCATGCCTTTATGATAGGGAATTTCCCTAGGCGCTACTGCCAGTGCATTGAGTCTAATCCCTGGCACTTGTGCCATCACTAGCTCACGCAGCTTATCCACTGTTGCAATTGCTGTTTTTCTGGGGATATGGCTGCGCAGTTTATCCGAAGCTACCTGCGCAGCTACAGCCAGAACAAATTCTGCAGTCTGCAGCAAATCACGGTCATGAATAACGGCTGTACGGATCTGATGCGGATGCTCTTCCAAAGGAATTGAAATTGCTCTGGATTCGGAAACCCAGCTTAACTCTTCACGAAGAGTAGTCATAACTGGCTCAAAACACTGTTCCAGATCTTCATGCAGATATTCTGGGAAAACTCCCGGCCTGTGATTCTCTTGTGTAATAGTGGCCAATTCGCCAGCCATTTGAATCATTATGCTAAACAGCCGTTCAGGATGCATCTGCTGAAGCACTGAAAAATGACTAAATAAAGGCTGATAACGGTTAACAATTTGCAATAGAAGAAAATCGACTATCTCGGCTACACCGCCAGTACCCGGCGATCCTAATCTTTTGGCCAACGCTTCAGCTCTGTGATTCAAAATTCCGGTAATTTCTTCAATATAATTTTCCAACTGCTCAGATGCATTGCTATATAGACAGCTAGGAATAAATTGCTGATCCAATACAACCTGTTTATCAATTTTACGCTCCACAACCTTTACCAGAGGAATTGTCACATAAGCATCCTGTTTTTTAGCAGATGATCGAAGTCGCATCCATAATTCGCCACTTTGAATGACCTCATTACCCAGTTCAGACTGTGAATGTATATCTTTAACTTCAATTTCCTGCATACGATAACGGCTTAATTCATCCGCGCCTTTATCCCAGGCAATTTCTTTGCCCAGCAGACGCTGTACAGGCAAGGCCAGGTAGATAACCTCATCTTTGGTTTCAATCGAAATATCAAGAGACTCCGGGGCGCTATGCTGATCCGGAATGCTGAAAGGAGTACCATCAGGAAAAACGCCTCGGCAGACATTAATGGCAACTTTTCCCAACGACAAAAGCTGCTGATCAATTTCTAAATCGATAATCCCCCAAGAATAGCTTTGCAAACCTCCACAACGCGTTTCAACCCAATTTTGAAAATTGCGATCCATTTGCTGAAAATGTATAGGCTGAAGAAACATGCCTTCTGTCCAGATGACTTTATTATTCCATGACATATATTTACCTAAATAGTCATTACTTTTTCCAGATACTAATGGCTAGTTTATCAACAACAATCATTATCTGGGTTTCTTTTCCTGCCGGCAATGCAACATAATCCCTCCACACAGCTTGATTAAGGTCACGATAAGCGGCAATCACTGCAATATATTGTGTCCCCGGAGCAGTGGTCTGTTTCTTGGTGTGAATATCACCCGGGTTTAAATGGATCTGCTCAGAACCTAAAAGGTCGCTTCCCAGCACTGATTCATAATTATCGAATAGCCCATAAAAATCGCTTTCATTAAAAGTCCCCAGACTTTTCAGTTCAAAAATACGAACAACAATAGGTGAGGCACGATTATTAATATCAGGATTAGCCTGTGCTGAGACGGCAATTTTTGCATTCACAACCGTTGGTGGTGCTTCGGGCTTTTCAGGAGACGTGCCACACCCAGATAACAGCAGTGATAACAGAACAAAACTTTTTATAATATTCATAACTGCTTCCAAAACGTTACTAAATTTAGAAAGTTAAAACGAACTCTCTTTTTTTATTTTTTTTAATTTAATTATTTGCTGCTCATATGACTCTGCAAATGCCTGGCCAAATAAATGGTAAAAATTATCAGCCGCTTCAAGTTCAATTTCATTGTACAGCTGTTCAAATGTATCCCATAATTTCGCCTGCTTAACAACGGGGATACTTGAACTGATTGGATTTTGCTGTTGCAGACGCTGTTCCAATTTCTGCGGGTCAAATCTCTTCAAAACTTCAAGCAATGCAGTCTGCATTCCCGCAATAACTGAAAATTGATGTGCACGAATATCATCAAATGCTTCCTCTATAGCTTCTTCTGCCGGCAAATATCCTGCATCTTGCGGAGCCAGAAGCTTTTTAAGCGCTTCTTCTGCAGTAACAGAAAATTTAACCGGATTATTTTCTTTGGATCTAATCATGGTTACATCCAGATGCATTTCATTTTTAATTTTAGCCCTGCCAATCAAAACATCCATGGTTCCCTGAACAGATGACTTCAGAATTTTACCGATAATATAAAAGCTTTGCGGGTCTAGCGATTCACTAATACCCGTATTTTCAAGACCTGCTCCACTCAGAAAATTATTTATCAGTAGCGCAGTTTCGGTCTCGGTTACATCTAAGATTGTGGTGGGCTCTTCTACGGCAACTTCGGCCTGAATAAAATTCTCGTCAGCTTGCAGAGTTGCTGTTTTGGTTTCTAGCTTTTCAACTGAAACGTCCTTTTCAAGAAAGTCTGTTTCTGAAAAAAGTGGTTCGGAGGCTATTTCATCATCATCTTCATCCAACCCTTTTGAAAACCAGTCTTCACCAAACATATCATCAGTTAAATCTGCTTTCTGTTCACTTTTACCCGCTATATAAGGCTGAAAAGCTTCTTGAAAGACAGGGGGGGGCTCTACTTCCAATATACCTTCATTATGCTTAGCGTCTAACTCAAAAACCTCCTGGTCTAAACTATCTAGCAACTCAGCACTTAACCCTTGTTTCCTGTCAGCAGGTTCTTTCCATTGATTCTCATCAATCATCTCTTGCACAGGGTCTTGACCCAGCTCGGCAAACGGGTCATCAGCAAAATCATAAACTTCACTATTGACTGGATCACTGAGGCTATCTTTTGCCTGTGTCTCCCTATCAATTTCTACTTGAACGTTGTAGTTACCGATATGCAATTGATCGCCATCGTTTATTTTAACTCTATTTCCTTTTCCAATGGGCAGAATCGCACTGTTGACTATGACTCCATTGGTACTGGTATCCGTTACAAAATAATCTGGGTTTTGATAATCAATAACCGCGTGCTGGCCGGATATATACCTATTGGGGTCTTCCAGTACCAGTGTATTACCGGAATTTCTTCCAATAGTGGCGGATTCCTGCCTTAGAATAATTGTATTTATCTCAGCACCCATATTTGAAATGACGTTCAGAATTAGCTTCATATGCAGTTTTTCCTGATTAAGGAATGGGCATGAAATAACTTGAACCTGGCACAAGGTTTCTGTTCAGCTTCAAGATGTACAAACATGAACATAGCAGGCTATGAGATTGTTTATACAACGCAGAGGATGGCCAAAAATATCAACGAGTTGCTCAAGTTATTTCGCGCACGTTCCTAAGTAAAATGGTTTGACGAATCACCTAGAAAGGAATTCTCACTCCTATTTCTATCATATGGCTAGAAATATCACTCTGGCCAAGCCGAGTTTCATACATGACAAAAGCTGATCGCCCATAATCAAAGGTTGCATTTAATGATGCGCCTATATTGAAATAATTTCGATCAACGTTTTCTGTAGCAATTGATAACACCCCGCCATTGGTATTGCTATTCACAAAGCTTGCAGTTATATTTCTTGAGCTGTCCATATATTGATGCTCCCATTCAAATCTTGCGGCGGGTGACAGGACGCCCCAAGACTGGCTCCAATTAAAGGCAAGCTGTCCTCCCAGAACAGTGGTAAAAGAATTTACAGCCTGTTCGCCAATTCTTAAAGCAAAACCATGGCCGCCAGATTCCTGATAGCCTTCTATATCTAAAACCTGGTATTCCAGACGGGCATAGCTGTTTAATTGCCATTGCTGCCAATTAATGTCTTTTCCAAAGCTAACTGCAACATCATACTCGTTACCTTCTGGCGTACTGCTAGCCGCATAATCTGTACCATCATACCGAATATTACGATCGGCTTCGTAATCATGAAAGCCATAAGCTAAAATCCAGTCTACATAAAAGGATTTAGGCAGATAGTAACTACCATAAAAAGAGGCTGAAATTGCATTGGCATCCATCTCCCCCCTAGACTGGTCATATCGGGTATTTGTATGCCCATAGCCAAAGGCTGTCCCCATAACCAATTCGTCATTGAAACGGTAGTCCATACCCACCGTCACTCCCTGGGTACTGAACTCAAAACCGGTTTCTCTGTTCGTTTGGTCTTTGTCACCCACATTTATTTTACCGTGAATAAAAAAGCCGAACCTTTCATTTTCAACAATATCTGAACTCGCACCTCCACCTCCACCTAAAGGTTCACTTCCAGATGCCAATATTTTACCTACTGGAAGAGACTCACCCTGTATATTCATTGTCAGTCCATCTGCAGAAAAGCCACGTTGCCCTCGACGTAAATCACCTAGTCGCTGCATCAGGTTTTTTAACTGTGTTGTGCCTAATGTAATTCCAGTGCTACCCATAGAACCCACTTCAGTAGGCAATAATTGCTGCAATATGTCTTTCAGTTCATTTTCAGTGAACTCACCTTGAAGCATTTCTGTACAGCGAGCCACTAAATCACCAACCGCTCCATCACATGCTCCGGTAAGCATTTTAGCCATCTGTTTTTGTTCTGGACTCAGGCCAGGCAATTCTTCTAAAGAAGATTGCGTGTTTTCAATGGTAACGATCATTTGCTGAAAATCCCCTAGCGTCGTACCCTGTACATTTGACAATGCAAACCGAAAGCTCTCACTGCGATCATTTGTAAAGTCGTTATTGATCGGCACCCTAACTATTTTCGTAGAGTCATCCCCTTGACTCCAGTTTAAAGTACCACTAACAGGCGTGTAACCGACACTGTCACCCGCAGTAAAATCATTGCCTTCTAAAATTATATTTGAAGTTGCATAGTCAACAGAAATAACACCATTGACACCGCCTTGTCGTATAACTTCAACCTTCAAAAAAGAACCTTCTGTGACCGATTCAGTACTTTTTGTAAGCGTGATAGTTCCCGTAGATTGCTGATCAATTATTGAAACGGTGACTGGTTCCACAAACTCTAAATCATTTGAGTCAAAGGTAATTTTAAATGACTCAGTCGATTCGGCATTGGCATCTTTATTGGTTACGATCTTAATGGTTTTACTGCCAGTCTCCTTGTCTGCCCAAGTTAATATACCTGAAGTTTCTATGTAGTCCTCGCCGGCGAGTGCGCTCACATTTTCAGTTTGATAATTAATCGACAAAGCACCGTCTAAACCATTTTCACGGGTTAATGTGATTTGTGCCTCTACACCTTCGTTAACGGAAACATAGCTTTCTTCTACTAGAAGATTCCCGAGGGGTGGGAGTACATCATCAACAACAATAGTAACATTGGCCGTATTTTCCAGAATACTCACACCGGCTGTTGCATTAGACAATTGAATGCTAAACTCCACAGAATCATCATTCTGCGTGTCAGTCAGTATTTCTATCTCAAATACTTTAGCTCCGCTTTCTTGATCGTTCCAGGACAAAGTGCCAGAAGCGGCTACATAGTTAGAACCGGCAGTTGCTGTGCCTCCATCCGTTTTATAGTCCACAGAAATTGCACCGTCTGCACCACCATTTCTCGTCACGGCAATTATTGCCTTATCACCTTCCCTGGCAGTAATGGCAGTATTGATAAAAGATAAAATACCGGGCTCTGTGGCATCAGTAATACTAACTGTCGTCACCCCAGTTTTAATGATTGCTTGATTACTTGTATTGAATAATTGGACTTCAAACGACTCCTTCGACTCGACCTCTGAGTCTTTTAGAATGGGAATGTCGAATGTTTTACTGCCGTCTTCCTGGTCATCCCAAGATAAAGTGCCTGATCTGTGCGTGTAGTCGGAACCGCTTAAAGCAGAACCCTCAATAGTCTGAAAATCAACCGAAACAGCACCATCTGCACCGTTTATTCTGTTCACAGTAATGTGTGCTACTTTACCTTCATCCGCATTTACGGCCACACTTTCGAAAACGAACTCTCCTGGAATATCATTATCGTTTATTGTAACGGTATGATTTTTAGTTAGAATGTTGCAAGATGAGGTTGTGGACAATGTAGAGCCAAGGCCCCTGCAATTAAAAAGAGCTATAGTAAAAGCTTCTTCAGACTCTACGATCAAATCATCGGTAATCTTAACGGAGATAAATTTTGGATCAGTGTCATTTTCCCCCCAAGTCAGCATGCCGTCACCTAACAAATCATAATCTATGCTACTAGTTGCCCCCTGCCCTATCACGAACCTATACTCAACTGAAATTTTCGGAGCAGGGCCTTTTACTTTTCTTTCCACTTTTAACTGAATACTTTTATCGCCTTCATCAACCTGGCTACTCGAGATTGAAAAACCGACCAAATCAATCTCCATAGCAATTGCCATATGAGGTAAAACAAAACCTAGAAAAAATAAAAATACAGGAATAAAATACTTTCTCATGACACTACCTTTAAATAAACTATTACCAACATTATACTTTTTTACAAAATAAAAAAAACACAAAAATAATTATCCTATTACTTCAATCTGTCAGACCAGAACTCAAAATATGGCTTTTTAATTCCAGCAATTCCTGATCTTTAGGCACGGCCTCCAAGCCCTCTTCAAGCTTTGCCAGGCTGGCCACATATTTTCCGGCTTCAAACAGTTCTGTAGCCTGCTGCTCAGTAATCAAGGCAATTTTTTTAAGACCTTTCTGCGCCTGCTGATTGTATGGATCAATACTTAAAACCTGCCTGTATGCCCACAGTGCATTACTGCCAGAAGGGGCTGTTAAATAACCCACTTCAAAATGTATTTGAGCCAACTCTAAAAAATCATTAACCGCTAACTGCTGTTCTGGAGAGAGCTCGAAGGTTTTATTATCAACAACATCCAGCTCATTAAAAACATAATAATAACCGCTAGCTAAAGCCAAAAGAGTAATTATTGCAAATCCGCCCAATATTTTTGGCCAAATAGATTTAGGCTCAATTTTGGCTAAAAAAGCATCAACCGTCGCAATGCGCCGCTCACTTTTTAAAGCTAAGGCATCATTTATCGCCAACCGCTGTCTTCTGTCCAATCCCTGAATAATAGGCACTTCCAAGTTAAGTTCTAATGCCTTTTCCGCAGACAGCCTTCCGTACGGGTGCTTGCCTGCAAGAATTTCATAACAGACGCAGGCTAAAGCATACACATCGTCAGCTGGGGAGGGAGGCTTTCCCTGTAGCATTTCAAGGCTGGCATAGGCTGGCGTCAAGGCTCCCAGGTCACGGGCATTAAAGACAGTATCGGCTGGATACATTTCTGAATTCACTGCAGCACAGGCAATACCAAAATCAAGCACCTTAACGCTTCCTTCATCGGTAATCATCACATTACCCGGCTTAAAATCAGAATGAATAATATTTTTTCTATGGGCATATGCCAGCGCAAGAAACAGACCTTTCATACTGTACCAGGCCTTTTTAAAAGGCATTCCCCCAGAACATTGTTCTTTGATAAATTTAGAAAGTGACTGGCCTTCAAGCAATTCCATAACCATAAAAACATTTTTTCCATCCCTGTCAAAGTCATAAACAGTCACAATATTAGGATGTGCCAGCAATTGAGATTTTTTAGTTTCTCTTTGCAGGGCAATAAATAATTCAGGGTCATCTCTAAATTCATCATTCAGTACTTTTATCGCGACATCTGGCTGATGATCTTTAGCCTCTTGTCTACGCAAATCTGTAGCTCGGTATACGGTACCCATCCCACCACTTCCAAGTATCTCCTTTAGAACAAAACGATGCTGCAAGATTGAACCAATAGTTAGCTTCCCAGCCGGTTTGCTAGTCAGGGTATCCGTCTCAGCTTTTACAATAACAGTTTCATCATTATTAATGCCTGACTTCATAACCGTTTTATCTAGCTGATCAGAAACTGATGAAATCATGACTGTTTCATCATTTTTATTATTATCAGAAACTTTCATCAGCAATTATTTTTATCTATTGAGTAGCAGGGACGAAAAAAAACGGACTTCCTTCGTGCCCGGCATGAAGCATTGCAGAATATTGAGGAGCTTGTATAAAACCAATCAATGAGGCCGTTTTTTTAACATACCCGGAAACTGCTCTGAAAAGTTCATAATCCTCCATTAGCCCCTCGTTCTGTTTAAGCACTTTTAAAAAGGCCTTGGCAAAAATTGAATGTTGCCCGCCCCCGCTATCTAAAACTGGCTTTTCCCCTCCTGAGGTCATCACCGTTCGAGCTTTACGTTTGACCATAAATTCCAGCCATTTTGTTCGCTTTTCTTCTGCCATTTGCTCTGGGAGTCTTGCAATAGAGCCTTTTGTCATTGCACCTGAATAGCAAGAATCGGCAACAACCAAAATATGTCTAGCTGAGATAATGTTTAAATATTCGGTAATGCTGTGGCTTGATACCCAGTTGGCTGAATTGTCCATTTCTGCATCTGTCGGCAGCCAATAGGCACTTTGATCTGCCTTATCAATTTCACCGTGGCCGGCATAATAAATTAATAGATTATCTTTTCCTGTCAAAATTTTACGCAAATCATTTAAGGCAGTCATCACCTGATGCCTGTTAGCATTGATCAGCAATGTGGTTTTATAGCCATAGCGTGTCCGCAGCACCTCTTCCACTGCCCTAGCATCATTCACAGAGGTTTTTAGCGATGGCAGCTGTGTATAGTCTTTATTGCCAATGACCAATGCATAAAAGCGTCCAAAATCAACTGATGTGTAGATATTGGACGTTGCTCTGAATGGCAAACTCTGGCGACTAACGTCAAAGTCAACGCCTTTTGCCAATAGATTAAATGACAATTTACCCGGGGCTCCCTGTTTATAGTTTGCAATAATTTCAACTGGGTTGAGTTCACTCTCTATATCAATCATTTTTTGAAACACCCCATTGCCATCTACCGGAGTGAGCTGTCCATTAATCATCAATGTTTGCAGTTTTTTTACACCAAGCACTTTACCGATCACTTTTTTACTGCGCTGAATTGATCTTAATTGGTAACTGGGCATTCCGCGGGTTAAAAGCATAGGCGGTTCAATAATTTCAATACCCGCCTGAGCAAATATTATGTTTCCCTGCGTTTCCAAATGACTGATAACTTTTTCATTTTCTGCAATATGACTCTTAAGCTGCTTTATCTGTCTGCCTATTGCCAACAAGTCAGCTTTTGCTATTTCCAATTTCCCCCGCAACTGCTCAATTGCCAGTTTTTCTTGAGTAGAGGCGGCAACTTTAGACTTACCCCCTATTTGCTTCATATCTCTTTTAATACGAATATTTACATTATTATATTCATTTTCCTTTACTCTCAATAGCCTTTGCTGGTTTTCCAATTGCACATAATATGAAGAAACTGTAGCCTGGCTGTCTTTATTAATCGTGTTCTGAATTGTTGTCAACTTATCCTTTTGGCTGCTATATTTTTTTTGATTCTGTTGTAAATCATTTTCTAACTTTACGACCAATTCACGGTCAACATTTTTTTTGCTTTTTTCTTGATCCAGCCTCTGCCGGTTTATTTTCAGCCTATTTTCAATAGCTCTTAATCTTTTTTGCTGCCTGGAATAGCTTTGCCGAGAACGATTTAGCTGCCGCTGCAATTGATTTGCCTTTTGCTGATAACGAGCCGAGACTGTTTTTAAATCCTGTATCTGCTTTTCATAACCAGCCGAAACTGTTGCCTCTGTTACCGAAGCAAATTCTAAGTCGGTATCTTCTAATCCTGATGCTTTTCTATACCAATTCAGTGCTTCAGGCAGATTTTTCTCTACCCCCAAGCCTTTTTCATATAAATGACCAAGGTTAATCTGGGCTCTGGAGTTTCCCTGCTCAGCAGCTTTTCTATACCATTTTACCGCCAGTTTTGCATCAGCCAGACCGCCAAGGCCTTTTTCATAAATTTCCCCTACAATCACCTGGGCTTCAGCATTGCCATTTTTAGCCAGGGGCAGCCAAACCTTTAAAGAAGATGCATAATTTGACCGATCATAGGCAATATATTCACCGCCCCTAATTTCACAGTCGCCGGCCGTCGTTTTAATAGGCCGTCTAGATGACAGATAAGTCATTTTACTGCCTAATTTACGAAGCTGTCCTGGCAACAGGCAATCCACCACATAGAGCTTATCTGTTTCCGATGCGCTATAGCCTTCTGTAGCTTTTACCCCATCAGTATTGTTTACTGGCCCAGACTGACACCCCATTAAAGCTAAAAATAGCAAATAAATAATTATTTTTAGATTCACCATCGCCAATTACCCACTGAAAAACCTGATACCTGTTCGACTCTAATTGGTATGCCCCTATTAATCAACAGATATTTTAGGTAATAATTCACATTCGACCTTTGTTAATCTGCGGTACTTCTATCACTTTTGTACAAATAGGTTAATTAAAATGAATTGAAAATTATCTGCAACAGAATTATAGTTACGGCTTATTCATTTACTCCAAGATAAATACGATGCCATCATTTGATATTGTTTCTGAATTTGACGCACATGAAGTCCATAATGCCGTAGACCAAGCCAATAAAGAAGTGACTACCCGTTTTGACTTTAAAGGATCTAACGCTCAGTTTGAGCTACAAGATGGCAGTATTTTAATGAAGGCAGAATCAAGCTTTCAATTGCAGCAAATGCTGCCCATTCTGTTTGCAAAGATGACAAAGCGTGGAGTTGATATTGCTTGCATGGAATCTGGAAATATACAGGATACAGGAAAAACAGCTCAGCAGCCTATTACCCTTAACCAAGGCATTGAAACGCCTATTGCCAAAAAAATTGTCAAGTTAATTAAAGATAAGAAGCTTAAGGTTCAAACTGCCATTCAGGGGGAAAAACTAAGGGTAACGGGAAAAAAAAGAGATGATTTGCAGCAAGTCATTGCTATGCTTAAAGCGGAAGATTCAATAGAGCTTCCTTTACAATTTGAAAACTTTAGAGATTAAAAGCATTAAAAAAGCAACATCGACTCAGGCGTGTTTTGTCATTGCAATCAGCGAGAGGAATCTAACGGAGCAAATCACCCTCTCAATTTTTTTTGTTTCTCGGCAATCGCTATCTCTGCATTCTTGTTACATCTATGAAACTATTACACACCCGGAATGAAATAGCTTTTATCTTTCTTGAACAATCAGTATGGACGTGCATTTATTTGACTGGCCTATGCCTTTTCCAAATAAAAAAGGAAATAAGTACCAGTGACAGCCATCCTGCAACTAAATATCCTACAACACCATCATAATAGGAACTAACCAGATAATAATACTCTGACTCGGCATTAGTATTAAAATAATCCTTGCCTAATTTTATCTGCCACACCCATGCTGCATGACAGCCAATGCAAATGCCTATGCTACTGGCAAACTGGGTTCTAATAGTCGCTAAGAAAATACCGACAATCAGTAAAGCTATAAAAGCTGAAATAATTTCAGGGTTCAAAACATTGGAAAAAGCTTCTGCCATTAACTGAAAGCCGCTTCCTAAGTTAAGCTCCTGAAAGGGAATATCTGTTTTTGTCTTTACAAAATGAAAAGCAGAGTAATAGCCTGCAGTTATTAAAACAGCTAAACGAACCGGCATTTTTTTTCTTAGCCCTGCCAGTAAAATTCCACTAAAAATAGGCTCCTCACCCAGAGAAATTAATGTTGCAAGCAATAAAGCAAGTGAAGCTCTAGAGGCAATGGCTCCAACTGACCACTCTCTCGTTTGGTCAATTACACTAATATCCAGCACATATAAAACGACCATTACAGGCATCAGCGTTACCAGTCCCAACAGCATCCCTTGCCCAACCTGCTTCAAAAAAGTATTTTTAGCCGCAAACCCGATATCTGACCAAGTCAGCCTTAAATAATGTCGTAACGGAAAAATACTGAGTAGCAGGAAAACTTGGGCTGCTTTGCTGACGAGCTTGCGCATTGATAAAACATCGCCTGTCATCATCAATATGAAATAACTGAATACAGAAGATAACGCTGCAAAAAACAGCAATATTAGCAACGGAACAAATGCATAGTAAATTGTTTTCAGTAAACCCTGCGCGGTTATACCTTGTTGCATTAGGAAAAATCCCCCCATAACATTTGCACTGCTGACAAAGCTGCCAGCGATGCCGTTTCAGTACGCAAAATCCTTTTCCCCAAACGAACAGGAACAAACCCCGCAGCTACAGCAAGCTCTCTTTCCTGATTGCTAAAACCGCCTTCTGGACCGGATAGCAAGGTTACCTTCTGATCTTCAGGCTTTAAACTAGCTAAGGTCTGTTCTGCGTAAGGATCCAAAAAAACCTTCAGCCCCATCTGTTTGTGCACCCACTCTTCAATCTCAGTAATTTCACTTAAAGCTGGCGGCATCGTTCTGCCACTTTGTTCTGTCGCATGCTGAGCTATATGTTTCCAGTGCTGTAATCGTTGCTGTTTTTTATCGGCCTTAAACTTAACCACGCAACGCTCCGTTAGCAAAGGCGTTAAATCGTTAACTCCAAGCTCTACAGCTTTTTGTACTGCCCAGTCCATTCTGTCTCCACGCGATATCCCCAGCCCCAATGTAACATATAGTGGAGATTCAACTGCTCTATCAACAAACTCAGCAATTGAAACCACAACGCGTTTACGGCTTGCCTCATGAATCACACTTAAAAATTCACCGCCCTGGCCATTAAACAGCGTAATCTGCTGATCCTTCTTAAGTCTTAACACTGTTCTTACATAATGTGCATTACCTTCTTTAAGCTCAATTTTTTGACCTGTATTTAAAATATCTGGTGTATATAACCTTGAAATTCGCATATTTTATGTTTACCTTTAATTGTCTACAAAGAATCAGACATAAAAAAAGGGGCTTCTCAGCCCCTTTTTTATTATCTCTGTAAAAAAATCAATAGCGATAATGATCTGGTTTATAAGGGCCTTCTACAGGAACATTTATATATTCAGCCTGCTCACCTGTCAACTCAGTTAAATTTACCCCTAGTTGCTTCAAGTGAGATCTAGCCACTTTTTCATCTAACTTCTTAGGCAGAATATAGACTTTATTTTCATAAGCCGTTGCATTTTCCCAAAGTTCTATTTGAGCCAGCACTTGGTTACAGAATGAATTAGACATTACAAAACTGGGGTGCCCTGTCGCACAGCCTAAATTAACTAAGCGCCCTTCTGCCAGTATAATGAGCCGCTTACCGTCTGGAAAAATCACATGGTCAACTTGCGGCTTAATATTTTCCCAAGTGTACTGGCGCAAAGAAGCAATCTCAATCTCTGAATCAAAATGCCCAATATTACAGACAATGGCATTATTTTTCATGACTGCCATATGGTCGTGGGTAATAATATTAAAATTGCCTGTTGCTGTTACAAAAATATTGGCTACCGGTGCAGCTTCTTCCATAGTGACGACTCTAAATCCTTCCATAGAAGCCTGCAATGCACAAATAGGATCAATTTCTGTTATCCAAACCGTTGCCCCTAAGCCACGCAATGACTGAGCACAGCCTTTTCCAACATCACCATAGCCGCCAACAACTGCAATTTTTCCTGCAACCATCACATCCGTAGCCCGTTTAATGCCGTCAACTAATGATTCACGGCAGCCATACAAATTATCAAATTTAGATTTAGTTACTGAATCATTAACATTAAATGCCGGTGTTTTTAATGTTCCTTTGGCGACCATTTCATACAGGCGAAGAACGCCTGTGGTAGTTTCTTCAGATAGCCCTTTTACATCATTCATTAATTCTGGAAATTTTTCGTGCATCATAATGGTCAAATCGCCACCATCATCCAAAATCATATTTGGGCGCCAACCATCAGGGCCAATAATAGTTTGTTCTATGCACCACTCAGCTTCTTCCTCCGTTTCACCCTTCCAGGCAAATACAGGAACTCCTGCTTCAGCCATTGCAGCAGCAGCATGATCCTGAGTAGAAAAAATATTGCAGGATGACCACCTGACTTCTGCACCTAATGCGGTCAAGGTTTCAATCAATACCGCAGTCTGAATGGTCATATGTAGGCAACCCGCAATACGTGCCCCCTTCAATGGCTGCCCAGCACCAAACTCCTCACGCAGTGACATTAAACCTGGCATCTCTGTTTCTGCAATGGTAGTTTCTTTACGACCCCATTCAGCCAATGCCATATCGGCAACTTTATAATCCTGTGAACTCATATGTCTATTTATCCTATTTCAAATTGAGGCAATTATTAAAGGTTAGCAGAGATTCTCAATGCTTCAACCTTATCTATTTTTTCCCAGCTGAATGAATCTTCTGTACGCCCGAAGTGTCCATAGGTCGCCGTTTTGCGATAAATAGGCCGCAATAGATCCAGTTGCGCAATTAAACCTTTTGGCCTTAAATCAAAATGCTCCCGAACTATCTCCTCCAATCTATCTTCAGCAATTTTTCCTGTACCAAAAGTTTCTATCGCAACTGAAGTGGGTTCAGCAACACCAATAGCATAAGAAAGCTGAACTTCACAGCGTTCTGCGAGACCAGCTGCCACGACATTTTTTGCAACATATCTCGCCATATAGGCCGCCGATCTATCGACTTTAGAGGGGTCTTTACCCGAAAAAGCACCCCCGCCATGCCTAGCCATACCGCCATAGGTATCAACAATAATCTTACGACCAGTTAGCCCGCAATCTCCGACAGGACCACCGATAATAAACTGCCCTGTTGGGTTAATAAAATATTTAGTCCCAGAATGCAGCCATTCTTTTGGCAAGATCGGCAGGATTATTTCATCCATAACGGCTTCTTCAAGCTGTTTTCCACCGATTTCTGGCGAATGCTGAGTTGACAGTACTACCGCATCAATCGCAACAGGTTTATGATTTTCATAGCGGAAGGTAATTTGGCTTTTTGCGTCGGGCCTTAACCAAGGTAAAGTGTTATTCTTACGTATTTCTGCCTGGCGTTCGACCAGCCGATGGGAAAAGGTAATAGGTGCAGGCATTAATACATCTGTTTCATTACTGGCATAGCCAAACATCAGACCTTGATCACCCGCACCTTGCTCATGGTTGTCACTATCATCAACTCCCATAGCAATATCAGCTGACTGTTTACCTATAGCATTAAGGACCGCACAGGTTTTACCATCAAAACCCACCTCACCGTTATCATAGCCAATTTCACAAAGTACATTTCTGACCAGTTCTTCAGTGTCAACCCAGGCATCAGTAGTTATTTCTCCGGCTAAAATAACCATCCCCGTTTTAACCATGGTCTCACATGCAATTCTTGATTTGGGATCCTGCGCTAACAATGCGTCAACTACAGCATCAGAAATTTGGTCAGCAACCTTATCCGGATGACCTTCTGATACAGATTCTGATGTAAAAATAAAATCATTACTCACTATACTTTCCCCATGACCAAATACTTAGATTCTAGAAAATCGATTGAACACGAATTTAGTGCCCAGTATATTTTTCTTAAGCTAGAAACCTGTCAAAAAAAGAAATTCATCACAAGAAAAAGACATATTTAAGTCAAATAGTTCGTTCATTTGAGAAAAATGAACAGAAAATCTGATCAAAAAAGCTTTTCCGAAGCGGAACTTTTTATTCTCGTACAGGCTCCCCATCAGGGTGATAATTGAAATCGCACCCTTTCACAAAATAAAAAGGTCGCATATGCGACCTTTCTTTGATATATGGTGGGCCCTCCCAGACTCGAACTGGGGACCTGCCGATTATGAGTCGGATGCTCTAACCAACTGAGCTAAGGGCCCTAAACTATTATTAATTATCGCCCTCAAGAAAACATCTTAACTGTTCAGATCTTGATGGGTGTCTTAATTTTCGCAACGCTTTGGCTTCAATCTGACGAATTCTCTCCCGAGTCACATCAAACTGTTTGCCAACTTCCTCTAACGTATGGTCCGTATTCATATTAATGCCAAAACGCATCCGCAGAACTTTTGCCTCTCGTGCAGTTAATCCACTCAACACATTCTGTGTGGACTCACAAAGACCTGCAATTGTAGCAGATTCCACAGGTGAAAGTACCTTGCCATCCTCAATAAAATCCCCCAAATGTGAATCTTCATCATCACCAATGGGTGTTTCCATAGAAATAGGCTCTTTGGCAATTTTCAATACCTTACGGACCTTATCTTCAGGCATTTCCATCCGTTCAGATAACTCTTCCGGCGTTGCTTCCCTACCTTTTTCTTGCAGAATCTGTCTAGAAACACGATTTAGTTTATTAATTGTTTCTATCATATGCACAGGAATACGGATAGTCCTGGCCTGGTCAGCAATAGATCGGGTAATCGCCTGTCTTATCCACCATGTTGCATAAGTTGAAAACTTATATCCCCGACGATATTCGAACTTATCAACCGCTTTCATCAAACCGATATTGCCTTCCTGAATCAGATCTAGAAATTGCAAACCTCGATTAGTATATTTTTTAGCAATAGAAATAACCAGTCTTAAATTGGCCTCAATCATTTCTTTCTTAGCCCTTCTTGCTTTTGCCTCACCAACAGACAACCGACGATGAATATCTTTTAAATCAACAACAGCAAGGCCCTGACTTTTTTCTATGCCTGCCAATTCCTTTTGAGCCTTTCTTATTTCATCTTCAAAACTCTTTAATGCAGCGGAGTACGGTTGCCCTTTCAGATATTGATTTAGCCACGCATTATCTACTTCATTGCCTACAAAGCTATCAATAAATTCTTTTCGGGGCATTTTAGCCTTTCTGACACAAATATCTAAAATAGTTCTTTCTTTTCTTCTGAGGTCAGAGACAACCGGCTTAAATAGTGCCAGCATTTTCTTTAAATACGGAGGAGTCCATTTAAACTCAGTAAAAACGAGCGCTAAATCATCCAGTGCTTTTTCAGATTTCTCTGCACTATAGCCATTCTTTGCTACTGAGGCCGATGCAATTTTTAAAGCCTTTTTTAGCTCCTCAACCTTTTCCTTTACTTCTTCATAAGTCACTCCTTTGACCTCCTCTTCATCGTCAGTCGCACTGGCAGCAGCCGCAGCCGCACCAGCGACTTTAGGGTCAAATTCAGGCTCATTAAGGTCGACTAAGTCAGTCAGCAGGTCGCTCATCCTGACACCTGACTCTTCATCTAAAATAGACTCAAAAGAGGAAATAAACGATTCAACCACTCCTTTTGAGCGGGCAAGTGCCTGAATAATATGGCGTTGCCCAGCTTCTATCCGCTTAGCTATTTTCAGCTCTTCCTGCCGCGTCAAAAGCTCCACAGAACCCATTTCCCGCATGTACATCCGTACAGGATCAGTAGTCCGTCCAAATTCGCTGTCAACCGAGGCAAGGGCCGCCACTTCAGCAGCTGCTTCATCGTCATCGGACGTAACTGCCGAGTCAGATGTTAATAATGAGTCGGCATCAGGCGCAACCTCATGCACCTGAATACCCATATCTGAAATCATTCCAATGATATCTTCAATCTGTTCAGGATCAACAATATCACTTGGCAAATGGTCATTTACTTCTGCGTAAGTTAAATACCCTTGCGCCTTACCTTTTGCTATTAATTGTTTAATTTGAGATTGTTGTTGTTCTTGATTCATTCTACGCCCACAAAATACATTAAGTAGCCACCCCTATCGAACAGGAAATTATATCACTAAAACAGCAAATTGACCACATCATATTTTCTTAACCAATAGCTTTTTCAGCAACTCTTTTTCTTCCAGGCTCAATCCGTGCTCTTTTTCCTTACCGAGCAAGCCATTAAGCATTTCCTCATCCATTTGCTGCAGTATCAAATCAATTGCACCTAAAAACTCAGCTTCCACACCATCGCTAAGAATAAAAAAATCCCAACTTATCAGAGTATTAACAATTTTTTCATTTGGCTTCCCTCTAAAATACTCCATAAGAACCGCCGAATTAGCAGGCTTAATCTTCTCAATTGCCTGTAGCACATCTTTCAGCACATCCACACCAGGCAAAACCATTTTCGACAAATCAAGCTCTTTTTGATCAAAAACTTCTTTCAACAGCGGGTTCTGCAATAAAAAAGCAACAACTATACGGACGGGCGACGCCTTTACTCCGCCACCCGCTCTTTTTTTGCGGGGGCTACCAGTTAATATCGCAGGTGGCTTCAATACACCCAGAGCCCTCCCTGAAGATTCCTGTTCTAGCCGGCCAAACATCATTTCACGAAAATAGCCTGCCGGAATTTTTTCTATGTGGGGCTTCGCCCGTGCCATCAGCAAAGAACGCCCTTCAATCGTTTCCATATCGACATCCTTGCCAATATAGTTAAAAAAATAGTCTGACAAAGCCAGAGCCCCCTCTATCTTACCCTCAAATCCCTCCACCCCTTGCTCCCGAATCAGCGAATCAGGATCCCGGCCTTCAGGCAATAGCATTATCCGAACCTGCCGACCATCTTTTAGACTGGGGAAAGAAGCCTCAACAGCTCGCCACGCAGCTTTCCTTCCTGCAACATCTCCATCAAAACAAAACACCAGCTCTGAAGTAAATCGAAACAATAAATCTAGATGCATTTTGGAGGTCGCCGTCCCCAAGGCGGCAACAGAGTATGAAACTCCGAACTGAGCAAGGGCGAGAACGTCCATATACCCCTCCACAATTAAAATTCTTTCAGGCTTAGAGTTCTTTTCTAAAAGCTCACTCAAGCCATAAAGTTCACGGCCCTTGGAAAAAACAGCAGTTTCCGGAGAGTTTAGATATTTCGGCAAGGATTCATCTAAAACACGACCACCAAATCCAATAGTTCGTTTGCGTTTATCTCTGATAGGGAAGATCAGCCGTCCCCTAAAGCGATCATAGCTACGACCATTCTTGCTACCCAAAACACCGGCATCCATTAGCAACTTCTCATCAAATCTTGAAGACAGGGCTTTCCAGTCGTTTGTCGCATAACCCAATGAAAATTCTTTGGCTACATCCCCGCTTAACCCCCTATCCTTTAAATAATCTACCGCAACAGCACCCTGAGAAGTATTTCTCAACTGTTCAACATAAAAAACCGCGACCTGCTCAAGGGTTGAATACAGCGCACTATAATCCTGCTTTTCCTTCCGATACGCCACAGCCTCTCTAGGCACATCAATGCCCGAAAAACCGGCTAAATCCTCGATAGCCTCAACAAAATCAAGGTGACTGAATTCCATTAAAAAACCGATAGCATTACCATTAGCCCCACACCCAAAACAGTGATAAAACTGTTTTTTTTGACTCACGGAGAAGCTAGGACTGTTTTCAGAATGAAAAGGGCAGCGAGCCCAATAATCGTTCCCCTTCTTGCTCAAAGGGACATGCGAATTAATCAGATCGACAATATCAACTCGTACCAGAAGGTCATCAATAAATTCACGAGGTATTCTGCCGGACATATATCCAGCCCTCCTGCTCAGGTTTTTTTAACTAAGCACCAAGCCTGGCCTTAATCACAGAACTCACAACTGACATATCGGCACGCCCTAGCATTTGAGGCTTTAAGATACCCATCACCTTGCCCATATCCTTTATGGATTTAGCGGCAGAATCCGATACAGCCTTCGCAACCATCTCTTCAATTTCTTCCGAAGCAAGTGCTTTTGGCAAAAAATCCTGGATCACCAGAATCTCTACCTCTTCAACCTCCGTCAAATCTTCGCGTCCGGCCTCATTGAACTGCCTGATTGACTCTCGCCTCTGTTTGAGCATTTTATCAAGCGTAACAATAATCCGCTCATCATCAAGTTCAATTCGCTCATCAACTTCAATTTGCTTGATGGCAGCCAAAATCATACGAACTATCTTAAGACGATCCCTGTCTTTTGCCCGCATCGCTGCTTTCATATCATCCTTAATACGAGCTTTTAATAAACTCATAACCTGCCTCAGCTAAAGTTGCGGACGACCGCGACGCAGATTTTTCAATGCATAACGCTCACGCGCTAATTTTTTTAAATGTCGCTTAACCGCTGCAGCACCTTTGCGCTTACGCTCAGCAGTGGGCTTTTCATAAAATTCACGGCGACGAACTTCTGATAAGACGCCTGCTTTTTCACATGAGCGCTTAAAACGTCGAATCGCAATATCAAAAGGTTCGTTTTCTCTAACTTTTACTGATGGCATTATAATGACCTGTTTATGTTAATATATATTTTTGAGTCAACTAGACTCAAAAATGAACTCTTAATTATACCCTTAAAATTGATTTAATCAAAAGCAATGTACATTTTAGGCATAGAATCATCTTGCGATGAAACTGGAATCGCCATATACCACTCGAAAAAAGGCTTGATACATGACACCCTATACAGCCAGGTTAGTATGCATAGCGAATATGGCGGTGTTGTACCAGAATTGGCATCTCGCGATCACATTAGAAAATTAGTCCCTTTAATTAAGAAAACAATCCGCGATAGCAATCTGGCCCGACCAGACATTTCAGGAATTGCATATACAGCTGGCCCAGGGCTTATGGGAGCATTACTTGTTGGCGCCACCACGGCCAGAAGCTTAGCTTGGGCCTGGCAAATCCCTGCTATTGCCGTTCATCACATGGAAGGCCATTTACTCGCCCCCATGCTAGAAGAAACACCACCCCCCTACCCTTTTATTGCTTTATTAGTTTCAGGTGGGCACACTCTGCTTATTCAGGTTGACGGTATTGGGCAATACACTCAGCTAGGAGAATCCTTAGACGATGCAGCAGGCGAAGCATTTGACAAAGTAGCTAAGATGCTAGAACTTGGCTACCCAGGCGGCCCAAAAGTATCCCTACTGGCCGAAAAAGGAACTGATCGCTTTAAATTCCCAAGACCGATGACGGACAGACCCGGGCTGGACTTTAGCTTCAGCGGTCTAAAGACATTCACTATGAACACACTAAATTCCACTAAAAAAACAAATCAGGATAAAGCCGACATCGCTTACGCCTTTCAAAAGGCAACAGCAGAAACACTCAGCATAAAATGCAAAAGAGCATTGCAACTGACTGGAATAAACACCTTAGTGATAGCAGGCGGGGTCAGCGCCAATACGAAAATCCGTTCCGAACTGCTTAAAATGACAAAAAAACAGCGCGCTACCTTATTTTTTCCGAGACTGGAATTCTGTACAGATAATGGCGCAATGATTGCTTATGCAGGCTGTCAAAGGTTGCTGGCAGGACAGCATGAGAATCTAGAAATATTTGCAAAACCCCGCTGGCCAATAGAGACCCTTCTGAGCATCTAGGAACAGACACCCACTTTACCTTACTGCTCCTCACCTGCAATTAATCTTTGAATATTGCTTTTATGCCTCCAGAGCAAAACAGCGGAAATGACTGCAAAAACAGCTACTAAAAATGGATCGCCAACAATAAGCCACACATATGCAGGCGCTAATACAGCAGCTACTAACGCCGACAATGAAGAAATGTTACTAATTTTATAAACAGCAAACCAAGTTCCAGAGACAGCAAGGCCAAGCAACCAGCCAACTCCCAGCGCTACCCCAAACGTTGTAGCAACACCTTTTCCGCCTTTGAAACCAAAAAAAACAGGGTATAAATGACCTAAAAAAGCCGCAAAAACAACCGAAGCCAACACCGGCATATCTACCCCCAACGCTTTAGCTCCCAACACAGGAACCAAGCCTTTTAAAGCATCACCAAGCAAGGTTATTGCCGCTGCTTTTTTACCTCCAATTCTCATCACATTTGTTGCACCGGGATTTCCTGAACCATGCTCTCTCGGATCGTCCAACCCCATCAATTCACAAACAATAATCGCACTTGATACTGACCCTATCAAATATGCAATGGGTACCAACAACCAATCAATCATCATTTCCTCTCTCAATCAAGACTTGTACATCAGGGACATTTCCCTGATACTAATGTTTTACTACTGACTATTTTAACTGGAAACCCAGATGGACATCATTTTTTTAGGCGGACTAGAAGCAACAACTATCATAGGCATTTTTGACTGGGAAAGAGAAACAAAACAGACTCTTGTGTTCGACATCGAAATGGCTTTCGATATAAAAAAAGCTTCAGAAACCGATGACATTCAATACACCCTTGATTATAAAACCGTTTCTGAGCGTATCGTATCCTTTGTTGAACAAAGTGAATTTTATCTGGTTGAAAAGTTAATTGAAGAAACAGCCAATATTCTGCTTACTGAATTTGACACCCCCTGGGTAAAAATCACCTTAAATAAACGCGGAGCTATTAGCCGTGCCAAGGATGTAGGCATTGTTATCGAACGCGGGGAGAAATAGCACATGCCCACAGGTTTTATTAGCATAGGCAGCAATATTGACAAAGAGATTCATATCCCTTCCAGCATAACTGCGCTGCAAAAGCAATTTGGAAAAGTGGTACTATCCAGCATTTATGAAACAGAAGCAGTTGGCTTTGACGGCGAAAATTTTCATAACCTAATTGTGCAGTTTGAATCAGGGCTAGCCGCTAAAACTGTGGCAAAAATGCTCAGAGAAATCGAGCTTAATCATGGGCGAACACGAGACAGTAGAAAATACG
Organism: Methylomonas sp.; assembly: GCA_026988155.1. Classification (GTDB taxonomy): domain Bacteria; phylum Pseudomonadota; class Gammaproteobacteria; order Methylococcales; family Methylomonadaceae; genus QPIN01. The sequence continues at coordinate 35,324 of JALSLW010000074.1, forward strand.
CGGCCAGAACTTTAGATTTAGACCTCGTTCTGTATGGTAGCTTGATCATTAGCGATGGGCGCTTACAAATTCCTCGAGATGAAATTGAACGCTACGCATTTGTGCTTGAACCTTTAGCTGAAATTGCGCCTAATTCAATGCATCCCATAATCCAGAAAAGCTACGCTCAATTATGGCAAGAATACGATAAAAGCAATTTAAAACAGCTAAAGCTTCTTGCAAATCCGTTATAAAAGTTTCTACGCTCAAGTAAAAACTAAACCCAATATCTATTCTGACATAAAGGTGAGGAGAGAAGGATTGCTGTTGACTCAAGCTGAAATGCAAACCTAGGCACTTAATAGATATGGCATAATATTACTTTACAATAATAGCAATCCAAAAGAAAAACATGGCCAAGAACCCTTACCCAAAAGTATACTTCCGCTTAAAGCCTGACCGGCACGTACTAATGTACAGCCTCTGCGTTCTGGAATTGATGAATTAGAAGTATCAATTGCTGTCGTGAATAGGCGGTCACTTGCAATAAAATCAGCTGATAAAATCTTTCTGCCGTTTAGTTAAGGCTCGGCAGTGAAACTGCTTTAATGTCGACTAGATAAAACCTTACCCAGTGGCTTTATCTGCAGGAACGGTAAAGGATATTGCCTGGGGTCAGTCTAAAAAGATTTATAACTCTTCATTTTTTTTAGTTTTTAAGATTCATGATTGCTTTCATTGCTTCATCATTAACAGTTTCCTGATTATGTCAGTTTACTCTCATTTTATTTTTGAATTCTGGATAAATTTCGGACTTATTTCATATTGCAGAAGGCTTTGCTAAGCGACAAGCCTCAACCATTAGCGTCATGACTAATATTGAGTTTCAATAGAAAAGCATTCAAAGGAATTATTTTTTCTAATATAGAAAGCCAATTGCTTGACAACAGAACCAAGACCCAAACTAGTGCTTGATTTTTAAATAGGTGCTGAACAATATTACAGGGAGATGATATTTAGATAGAGATTATCTAATGATTTGATTTAGGATTAAAATCAAAAAAATTCGGAATCGCTTGTATATTTTATGCTGAATTTAGTTAGTAGTAATAAAATCTACTGGTTTTTTAACGATTTATACTTAATATTGACAGACAACTTGAATAAATTAATTACATTAAAAAACCAGCAATATACTGGTTTTTTATGCAATTGGTTCTATTCTTCTTCAGTACTTTCTAATTCGGGCCTATCAACAAGCTCAACGTATGCCATTGGTGCTGAATCACCAGTCCTGAAGCCACACTTAATTATTCTTACGTACCCACCAGGACGTGTTTTATATCGCGGGCCTAGTTCATTAAATAATTTTGTAACTATCTCTCGGTCTCTTAATTTAGAAAAAGCCAACCTACGTTTAGCAACAGAATCTTCTTTAGAAAGAGTAATTAAAGGCTCAGCAATACCTCTTAACTCCTTGGCCTTTGGTAATGTTGTTCTTATTAATTCGTGTTTAAATAAAGAAGTAGTCATGTTACTAAACATAGCTTTACGATGACTGCTATTTCTATTTAACTGTCTACCAGTTTTACGATGTCTCATTTATTTTGACCCTTTAATTTAAATTCCAGTTTGACTTTGATCAATCAAGTTCTCAGGTGGCCAGTTTTCCAGACGCATTCCCAATGACAAACCTTTTAGTGCTAAAATATCTTTAATCTCTGTAAGAGATTTCTTTCCTAGATTTGGTGTTTTCAACAACTCTACCTCTGTTCGTTGAATCAAATCTCCTATATAGAATATGTTCTCAGCTTTTAAGCAATTTGCGGACCTTACAGTTAACTCTAAATCGTCAACAGGCCTCAGCAGGACAGGATCAAATTCTGGCTCAACAGGAACCACTTCCTCAACAACCTTATCGTTTACTTTTTCAAAATCGACAAAAACAGATAACTGATCATGCAAAATTGTTGCGGCTAATTTAACGGTCTCTTCAGGGTCCACAGTACCATTAGTCTCTAATTCGATTATTAGTTTATCCAGATTTGTACGTTGCTCAACTCGAGTACTTTCAACAGAATAGGCAACTTTTACTATTGGGCTAAAAGCCGCGTCAATATGCAAGACACCAACAGGAGAGCTTGAGTCCTGTTCTTTCCTGACACTTGCTGGTATATAGCCTCTATTGCGTTCAACTTTAAACTTTATATTCAACTCACCAGCTTCAGTTAAATTAGCCAACTCCAAGTCAGGGTTAACAATCTCAACATCATGGGGTAAAGTAATGTCAGCAGCAGTTACAACCCCCGCACCCGACGCTGACAAATTAAGCTCTGCATCATCTTTGGAATGCAGGATGAGCGCAAGGTTTTTAATATTCAGCAAAATATCTATGACATCTTCCTGAACACCTTCTATAGTTGTGTATTCATGCTGAACACCTTCAATCTCAACCTCAGTAACCGCACACCCAGAAATAGATGAGAGCATAACACGTCTCAATGCATTGCCTAGAGAGTGGCCAAAGCCTCTCTCGAAGGGTTCAATAACAATTCTGGAATGATTAACGTTATGACTGACAACTTCAACCAACTTAGGTTTAAGTAAACCAGCAACAGTATTATGCATAATTTATTTCTCAGTATGAATTATTTCGAATAGAGCTCTACGACAAGCTGCTCATTCATATCAGCGCCTAGATCAGCCCTTTCAGGAAGAGATTTAAAAAGCCCAGACATATCCTTAGAATTGACTTCAACCCATGCTGGAAAACCGTACTGCTCAGTCACTGAAAGCGCTTCGATAATACGTTGCTGCTTCTTCGCTTTTTCTCTTACTTTAACTTCATCTCCCACATTAACCTGATACGATGCAATGTTTGTAATCTGGTCATTTACTAAGATAGACTTGTGGGATACTAACTGCCTAGCTTCTGATCTTGTAGCTGCATATCCCATCCTATACACAACATTGTCCAACCTTGATTCTAAAAGATTCAATAGATTTACACCTGTTGCACCTTTTTTTAAATCTGCTGATTTATAGTAATTTCTAAATTGTTTCTCCAAAACACCATATATCCTTCTGATTCTTTGCTTTGCTCGCAACTGTAATGCATAATCAGAACTTCTGGTGCGAGCAGTTCCATGCTGACCAGGCCTTTGCTCTAATTTACATTTCCCTTCTAGGGACTTACCTCTGCTTTTCAGAAGAAGATCAGTACCTTCTCTACGACTTAACTTACAAGTTGGGCCAAGATATCTTGCCATTACAATACTCCAGAATATTAAACGCGACGTTTTTTAGGTGGACGGCAACCATTATGAGGAATAGGTGTTACATCCACAATATTGCTGATCTTAAAACCTAAATTATTTAATGATCTTACAGCCGATTCACGACCGGGGCCCGGCCCCTTGATCATTACATCTAAGTTTTTCATCCCATACTCAAGAGCCACATTACCAGCTCTTTCCGCAGCAACTTGGGCTGCAAACGGAGTACTTTTGCGTGACCCTCTAAATCCAGATCCGCCAGCTGTTGCCCAAGAAAGTGCATTTCCTTTGCGATCCGTAATTGTCACGATTGTATTATTGAAAGTCGCATGAACATGTGCAATGCCATCAGCAATTTCTTTTTTTATTCGTTTTTTAACTCGTTTTTGAGTTGCCATATTAACTTAACCTTGACTATCTTATTTTCTGATTGGTTTGCGGGGACCTTTACGCGTACGGGCATTTGTTCGTGTACGCTGCCCTCTAAGAGGCAACCCTCTGCGGTGCCTAATACCACGATAACAGCCCAAATCCATCAAACGCTTAATATTCATTGAAACTTCACGACGAAGATCGCCTTCGACAGTCATAGAGGTCAGCACTTTACGAATTGACTCTAGTTGTTCCTCTGATAGCTCTTTAATTTTGACTGCCGGTTCTATATTAACCTGCTTGCAAATTTCTCTAGCAGTTTGACGACCAACACCATAAATCGCTGTTAATGCAATTTCTGCGTGCTTATGGTCTGCTACATTGATTCCGGCAATACGTGCCATCTAGATACTCCTACTACGGTATTCTAAAGTTAAGAGCGCAATAATAGCATGTCCCCATACTATGCGCAACAAAAATTATCCTTGACGCTGTTTATGGCGTCCATCTTTACAAATGACGCGCAACACGCCTTTTCTTTTAATTACCTTACAATTTCTACAAATTTTTTTAACTGATGCACGTACTTTCACTGCATACCCCTTTTAAATGATATTATTTTTTTAGATTGGCCTTTTTCATAAGACCGTCATATTGCTGAGACATCATATGTGTTTGCAATTGAGAAATAAAATCCATAACAACCACAACTATAATCAATAAAGATGTGCCACCAAAATAAAAAGGCACATTCCAATAGACGATCATAAATTCAGGCAACAAACAAACCAAAGTAATATAAAATGCACCTATTAAAGTCAAGCGAGTCATTACTTTATCTATATAAGCGGTAGTTTGCACACCTGGTCTAATTCCAGGCAAAAAAGCACCAGACCGCTTTAGATTATCAGCCGTCTCTTTAGAGTTAAAGACCAAAGCCGTATAGAAGAAGCAGAAAAATATGATCGCCGCAGCATAAAATAAAACATAAATAGGCTGTCCCGGAGACAGCATTGTTGATACCTCCTGCAACCAGCCAAACCCCTCATTACTACTAAACCATCCTGCTATTGTTGAGGGAAATAGAATAATGCTTGAAGCAAAGATAGGTGGAATCACTCCAGCCATGTTAAGCTTTAATGGTAAAAAACTGCTTTGTCCAGCCATCATCTTACGACCCTGCTGTCTTTTTGGATAATTAATGATAATCCTACGCTGACCTCTTTCAACAAAAACCACCAAAGCAGTAACCGCAATAGCGACCAAAAAAAGCAAAACAATAAATGCTCCGTTCATCTCACCTGTCCTAGCAAGCTCCAAAGTCCCCCCAATAGCTGAAGGTAACCCAGAAACAATACCTGCAAAGATAATCAATGAAATTCCGTTACCGATTCCTCTTTCAGTAACTTGCTCACCCAGCCACATTAAGAAAATCGTTCCAGTAACTAAAGTAATAGCAGTAATGACAACAAAACTTAAACCAGGATTTATTACAACACCAAGCCCGCCAGCAGTTTGATTCTGTAAAGCCATAGATATCCCAATTGCCTGAAAAGTTGCCAAAACAACAGTTCCATATCGCGTATATTGTGAAATCTTTCTGCGTCCTGACTCTCCTTCTTTCTTAATTTGCTCCATCGCAGGAACTACAACGGTCATCAATTGCATTATAATAGATGCAGAAATGTATGGCATAATCCCAAGGGCGAAAAGACTTAGGCGCATTAACGCCCCCCCAGAAAACATATTAAACATATCTAGTATTGAGCCACTTTGCTGTTCAAACATGACAGCTAAAGCTTTGGGATCAATGCCGGGAACTGGGATATGAGCACCAATACGATAAACGACAAAGGCACCAAGTACAAAAAGTAACCTAGCTCTCAGCTCCGAAAAATTACCCATTTTACTAGCCATTTCTGCTCTTGAAGTGCTCACTTATGCCTCTACTTTGCCACCGGCAGCTTCAATTGAAGCCTTAGCTCCAGATGTAACCTTCATGCCTTTAACAGTTACTGATTTAGAAATCTCGCCAGACTTAATTATCTTTACAACTTTTGCAAAAGAAGGAACTAAATTAGCCTCAATTAATGACTGAATGTCAACCACATCTACCGTCAAAGAATCAATCTCAAAAAGTGTAACCTGTGCAGAAAATCTCTTAACACGCGAAGAAAACCCTACTTTAGGCAATCTTCTCTGCAATGGCATTTGCCCGCCTTCAAAACCTACTTTTGGCATTCCTCCGCTACGCGACTTTTGGCCTTTATGTCCGCGACCACATGTCTTTCCAAGAGTAGAGCCAATGCCTCTGCCGACTCTTTTACGAACTTTACGTGATCCGTATGCAGATTGTATCGTATTCAAATACATTACACTTCCTCTACTTTTAACATGTAAGACACCTTATTAATCATACCGCGATTTTCTGGCGTATCAATAACCACAACTGTATGACGTATTTTTCTTAATCCTAGTCCTTTCAAGCATTGCTGATGACTCTTAAGTCTACCAAATTTGCTTTTAGTCATAGTAATACTTAATTTTTTTTCAGCCATAACAATTACCCAGTTATTTGATCAACTGTCAAACCGCGTTTAGCAGCAATTTGTTCAGCATTTCTCATTTCAGACAATCCTTTAATTGTTGCCCTAACAACATTAATAGGGTTATTTGTACCGATACATTTGGCCAGTACATTATGAACACCAACAACTTCGAATACCGCACGCATTGCGCCACCGGCAATTACACCTGTTCCTTCAGAAGCAGGTTGCATATATACTTTGGCAGCTCCTGTCTCACCGGTTACGGTATATTGTAATGTTCCATCTTTCAGGTGGACTTTACGCATGTTCTTTCTTGCCTGCTCTAATGATTTTTGGATAGCAATAGGCACTTCTTTAGCCTTACTGACTCCGTACCCAACTCGTCCCTGGCCATCTCCCACAACTGTTAGAGCCGCGAAACCGAAAACTCTTCCGCCCTTAACAACTTTTGCAACACGTCGAACTGAAACTAATTTTTCCTGCAAACCATCTGCACTTGCTTGACCTTGAGGTCCTGATGTAGCCATTATTTTCTCCTAGAACTTCAAACCAGCTTCACGCGCCGCATCAGCTAATGCCTTAACGCGTCCATGATATTTAAAACCAGAGCGATCAAAAGCTACCTCGCTAATACCAGCCTCTAATGCTCTTTGTGCTACAAGCTTACCTACCAGTTTAGCTGCATCTGTGTTACCAGAACTTTTTGCAGTTGATTTAATATCAGTATCTAATGTAGATGCACTTGCAACTGTTTCCATTCCGTCAGAATTTATCACTTGAGCATAAATATGCTGTGAAGTTCTATGAACAGTTAATCTATTAATTCGTAACTGCTGTATTTTACAGCGCTGTCTTAAGGCTCGCTTTAAACGAGCAGCTTTCTTATCCATTATCTTAACCTACTTCTTCTTGGCTTCTTTTCTTGCAACATATTCATCAGAATACCTAACGCCTTTACCCTTATAAGGTTCAGGCGGCCGAAAAGCTCTAATTTCTGATGCAACCTGTCCGACCTTTTGCTTATCATTTCCCTTAACAACCAACTCCGTTTGGCTGGTTGCCACAACGCTAACACCATCAGGAACATGATATTCTATTGGATTTGAAAAACCCAAAGCCAATGTTAGCACGTTACCTTTAACCGAAGCTCTATAACCAACGCCAATTAGAGTAAGTTTCTTCTCAAAACCTTTGGAAACCCCCAAGATCATGTTGGAAATTGAAGCCCTAACTGTTCCTGCTTGTGCATTTGCTTTTTTGACGGCATTATCCCATTTTATCTGGATGATATCGCCATTAATTTCTACATTAACATCGTTATGTATCTTATATGATAACTGACCGCCCGATCCTTTGATGGTCATATCACTTCCGTCTATTTTTACATCGATTCCATTAGGAATGGTAACCGGTGCATTTGCAACTCTTGACATAAAATAACCTACTACTTAGCAAACCGTGCAAATAACTTCACCGCCATGCCCAATAGCTCGGGCCGCACGATCTGTCATTACACCGTTTGAAGTTGAAACTATTGCGATACCAAGCCCCGCCAGGACTTTCGGCAACTCATCTTTTGACTTATATATTCTAAGGCCAGGCCTACTTATTCTTTTTACTTTTTCTATAACAGGCTGACCTTTATGATATTTTAAGTCGATTGTCATTTCTGTATGACTTCCAGTAGTTTCAACCTTATAGTCAGTAATATAGCCCTCTTCTTTTAATACATTTGCAATTGCAACTTTTAATTTAGATGAAGGCAATTTAACACTTTTCTTTCCTGCAGCCTGACCATTTCTTACCCTAGTCAACATGTCTGCAATCGGATCACTCATACTCATATTTTATCTCCAAAAACCTGTTACCAGCTTGCCTTAGACAAACCAGGAACATCACCACGCATAGTTGCTTCTCTTAGTTTATTTCGACTAAGACCGAATTTACGGTACACACCATGCGGACGCCCAGTAATTTGACAGCGATTACGCCCTCTACTTGGACTTGAGTCTCTCGGAAGTTTCTGAAGCTTAATAACAGCCTCATCTTTATCTTCTATTGAAGCACTTGGATCTCTTATAATTTCTTTCAAAGATCTTCTTTTAGCTTCAAATTTACCGACTAGTTTAGTACGCTTATTTTCGCGAGCTATCATCGATTTTTTAGCCATTTTTACGCCCTTTAGTTCTTAAATGGAAAATTGAAAAGCTTCATTAATGCCAGCCCTTCTTCATTTGTTCCCGCTGTTGTTGTGATAGAAATATCCATACCGCGCAAGGTGTCAATCTTGTCATAATCGATCTCAGGAAAGATGATTTGCTCAGTAACACCCATTGAATAATTTCCACGACCATCAAAGCTTTTAGGACTCATTCCTCGAAAATCACGTATACGAGGAATTGCAATACTAATCAATCGGTCTAAGAATTCGTACATTTTATCACTTCGTAAAGTAACCTTACAGCCTATAGCCATATCATCACGAATTTTAAAACCTGCAATAGATTTTCTTGACAATGTTACAACAGGCTTCTGTCCAGAGATCTTCTCCATATCAGAAAGCGCCGCCTGTAATACTTTTTTATCTGCTACCGCCTCACCAACACCCATATTAAGTGTTATTTTAGTTATTTTTGGCACTTGCATTACCGATTTATAACCAAACTGCTTCTGCAAAGCAGGCAATATTTTTTCTTTATATTCTGTTTCTAGTCTAGCCATGATTTTATACCTTATACGTCAACTACTTCATTTGTAGATTTAAAATATCTGACTTTTTTTCCATCATCTAGAAACCTGAAGCCAACCCTATCAGCCTTTTTTGTCTCAGGATTATACAAAGCAACATTTGAAATACTGATTGGCATATCCTTATCTATTATACCACCCTGTATTCCAGCATTTGGGTTACCTTTTTGATGCTTTTTTGATCGGTTGATCCCTTCAACCAATACTTTTTTATCATCAATAACACTGAGGATTTTACCCTGCTTACCTTTATCCTTACCTGTAAGCACAATGACTTCATCACCTTTTTTTAACTTTTGCATTCGAACCTACCTTATAATACTTCTGGAGCAAGCGAGATAATTTTCATGTATTTCTCACCTCTCAATTCACGCGTTACAGGTCCAAATATACGTGTGCCAAGCGGCTGTAGATTGGCATTTAGTATAACGGCTGCGTTACTATCAAAACGAATTACCGAGCCATCTGCTCTGCGAACACCTTTACGGGTTCTGACAACCAAAGCATTATAGACCTCTCCTTTCTTAACTTTACCTCGAGGAATTACATCTTTAATACTTACTTTAATAATATCGCCAATACCAGCATACCGCCTATGCGATCCACCTAATACTTTGATACACATGACCCTTTTAGCACCGCTATTATCTGCGATATCAAGGCTAGTTTGCATCTGAATCATTGTTAAATCCCAGTTATATCAATTAATTTTACAAATTTGTTCAGCTTAAGATCTTATAGAACCGAAACTAATTTGTATGTTTTATTTTTCGACAATGGCCTACAGGAAGCTATGGACACCATATCTCCCACTTTTGCTTGATTTGCCTCATCGTGAGCCAAAAATTTTGTGGACCTTTTGACATATTTACCATAGATGGGAAATTTGACCAGTCGCTCAACCAAAACAGTTATTGTCTTATCCATTTTGTCACTTACAACACGACCTGTAACAGTTCGCATTTTAACTTCTTTTTCACTCATGCCTATGCACTCGCCATTTCATTTAAAATCGTATGAATCCGAGCAATATCTCGCCTTACCTTCTTCACTTGATCAGGTCTGGACAGCTGGCCCGTTCCTTTTTGCATTCTTAAATTAAATTGTTCCTGTCCTTTTTCAAGTAACAGAGCATTTAATTCAACTTTTGTTTTTTGACGCAATTCGCTAGCTATCATTACATTATTGTCCGTGCTACAAAGGTTGTTTTAACAGGTAATTTGGCAGCAGCCAAAGTAAAAGCTTCTCGAGCTAAAACTTCAGGAACCCCTTGAATTTCATACATCATAGTACCAGGTTTAACATTAGCAACCCAAAACTCTACACTACCTTTACCTTTACCCATCCTCACTTCAAGAGGCTTTTTTGTGATAGGTCTATCTGGAAAAATTCTGATCCACATTTTTCCCTGTCTTTTTACATGGCGAGAAATTGTCCTACGTGCCGCCTCAATTTGACGGGCTGTAATTCTACCACGACCCACCGACTTTAATCCATAGTCTCCGAAACTTACCGAAGATCCCCGAACCGCAACACCATTGTTTCTACCTTTATGCTGCTTACGAAATTTTGTTCTTTTTGGCTGAAGCATTATCTTTTCCCTTCAACTATTTTTTAGAGTTTGGTTTAGCAGATGCCACAGCGTTATGTGCATCCATGTCAAATACCTCACCTTTGAATATCCAGACCTTTATGCCTATAATCCCATATGTGGTATTTGCTTCCGCAGTTCCATAATCTATGTCTGCACGCAAAGTATGCAAGGGCACCCGACCTTCACGATACCACTCACCACGGGCTATTTCAGCACCATTCAATCTGCCTGCGACATTTATTTTAATACCCTCAGCTCCTAATCGCATTGTATTAGTCACCGCTCGTTTCATTGCCCGCCGATACATAATTCTTTTTTCGAGCTGTTGCGCAATGCCTTCTGCAACAAGTGTAGCATCAAGCTCAGGCTTTCTTATTTCTTCTACATTGATTTTGACAGGTACACCCATCATATTCGAAACATCAACTTTCAATTTATCAATGTCTTCACCTTTCTTTCCGATTACTATACCTGGACGTGCTGTATGTACAGTAATCTGAGCATTATTTGCCGGACGATTAATTTGTATGCGGCTTACTGATGCATGCGATAACTTTTCTTTTATATATTCCCGAACCTTCAAGTCTTGAAGCAAGAATACAGGATAGTTTTGGCTATTCGCATACCATCTTGAAGTCCAATCCTTAACAATTCCAAGACGTATACCCGTTGGATGTACTTTCTGACCCATTTTAACCTCTACTCTGATTCTGAGACTTTAACTGTTATGTGGCAAGTCCTCTTCAGGATGTGATTAGCACGCCCTTTTGCTCTTGCACGAACTCTTTTTAACGTAGAACCTTCATTTACAAACACAGTTGACACAAATAGCTCATCGATATCGGCGCTTTCATTGTGTTCGGCGTTTGCTACTGCAGACTCAAGCACCTTGACCATAATTGCTGATGCTTTCTTTGTACTAAACTTTAAAGTATTCAACGCCTTTTCAACTGGCAACCCTCGTATCTGATTTCCAACCAATCTTGCTTTCTGTGCAGATAATGGCGCATTGCTTAATTTTGCTGATATCTCCATTACCATCACCTCTTAGATTTCTTATCAACAATATGGCCTCTATAGGTACGTGTTGGCGAAAACTCACCCAACTTGTGCCCGACCATATTCTCAGAAATCAACACGGGAACATGTTGACGTCCATTATGAACAGCTATTGTTAGACCAAGCATATCAGGACTAATCATAGATCTTCTTGACCAGGTTTTAATTGGTTTCCGATTATTAGTAGCAACAGCCGCTTCAACCTTCTTTAGCAGATGATGATCAATAAATGGACCTTTTTTAATTGAACGTGGCACTATTTACACCCCTTATTTCTTATTACGGCGTCTGACAATCATTTTATCAGTACGTTTGTTTTTTCTAGTTTTATAGCCTTTTGCTGGTGTCCCCCAAGGTGACACAGGATGCCTACCCCCAGAAGTACGACCCTCGCCCCCCCCATGCGGATGGTCAACCGGATTCATAGCAACACCACGCACAGTTGGCCTAATCCCTCTATGCCTAGAAGCACCCGCCTTACCTAATGAGATAAGGTTATGCTCAGAATTTGACACTTCACCAATAACAGCTCTGCAATCCGATAAAACCTTACGCATTTCACCCGAACGTAAACGCAAAGTTACATGAGCTCCGTCTTTAGCTACCAGCTGAGCAGATGTACCCGCACTTCTCGCAATTTGAGCACCTTTACCAGGTTTTAATTCCACACAGTGGACTGTTGAACCTAAAGGCATATTACGCAAAGGCATGCAGTTACCTACTTTCACAGGAACTGCCTCTGAGGAAAGAATCTCTTGCCCCACTTCAATGCCATCAGGGGCAATGATATATCTTCTCTCACCATCTCTAAACAATAGCAAGGCAATATTAGCCGTTCTGTTAGGATCATATTCCAGCCTTTCAACTATAGCCGGTATATCAAGCTTATTTCTTTTAAAGTCAATTACTCGGTAATGCTGCTTATGCCCACCACCAATATGTCGGGTAGTAATTCTACCCTGATTATTTCTGCCACCCGTCTTACTTTTCTTCTCTAACAGAGGTGCAAATGGCTTGCCTTTATGTAATTCTTCATTTTTTACTCGAATTACAAAGCGCGAGCCTGGGGAGGTAGGTTTAGATTTTAGAATAGCCATTGCTTTCTACCGTTTTATATAATTATGTTATTTATGCCGAAGCAAAATCAATATCCTGACCTTCTTTAAGCTTTACATATGCTTTTTTCCAGTCAGATCTTTTACCTAGAGTTTGGCCAAAACGCTTAACCTTCCCCTTAACGTTAAGCACTTGCACCGAATCTACTTCGACGTCAAACATCAACTCAACGGCCTTCTTTACTTCTAATTTAGTCGCAACTTTTTGCACTTTAAAAACAAACTGATTGCTATCTTCTGCAGCCAAAGTGCTCTTTTCTGAAACAATCGGCGCCAATAACACGTTAGCTAATTTATTTTTTTCCAAGCTCATGCCAAATTTTCCTCAATTTGTTTTACAGCAGCTGAAGTAGCAATAACTTTATCAGCCGAAACCAAAGATATCGGATTAATTCCACCAACCAAAGAAATTTCAACATATGGTATATTGCGAGTTGAAAGTACCAGGTTGTCCGTCATTTCATCCGTTAAAATCAGTACCCGCTTAGCATTTAGGGTGGAAAGCTTAGTTACCATATCTTTAGTTTTAGAAGAGTCAGGCAATATTTTATCACTGACAACTAATCTTTCTTGACGCAATAATTCTGAAAATATAGAACGGATACCCACCCTATACATTTTCTTATTTATCTTTTGAGAAAAAGATCTGGGCTGAGCGGCAAAAGTCGCACCACCCGAGCGCCATATAGGACTGCTCATTGTACCAGATCTTGCACGCCCTGTCCCTTTTTGTCTCCATGGTTTAGCACCGCCGCCGGCAACAGCCGAACGATTCTTTTGTGCTTTTGTTCCGGAACGTCCACCAGCCAAGTATCTGACAACCATCTGGTGAACTAATGTTTCATTGAATTCTTGACCAAAGACTTGCTCAGCAACTTCAATTGCGCTCGCCGAGTCCTGGGAATTAATTGCGGGTATTTGCAAAACCATAACTTAACCTTTATTTCGCATTTTCGTAGCAGGTGTGATAACCACATCCCCACCTTTAGCCCCAGGAACTGCACCTGTTACTAAAATTAAATTTCTTTCAGCATCTATTGAGTGAATAGTTAAATTCTGAACAGTTCTTTTTACTGCACCCATATGACCTGACATTTTCTTACCTTTGAAAACGCGACCTGGTGTTTGACACATACCAATAGACCCATTTGATCTATGTGAAATAGAGTTACCATGAGTAGCATCTTGCATTCCAAAATTATGTCGCTTAATGCCACCTTGAAACCCCTTACCGATAGTTGTACCGGAAGCATCAATAACCTGGCCTTCACTAAACACATCCAAAGCGAGCTCGGATCCAGCAGATAAATCAGCACCCTCATTATCGTCCAGTCTAAATTCAACCAAACTGCGACCTGCTGTAACATTTGCAGAGGCATAATGCCCAGCTAGCGCTTTATCAACTTTAGAAGATTTTTTATCACCGACAGCAACTTGTATTGCGCGATAACCATCATTCTCAACACTCTTAACCTGAACAACTCGATTAGAATTGATTTCAAGAACCGTTACCGGGACCGAAGCACCATCTTCAGTAAAAACACGGGTCATACCACATTTACGACCAATAAGACCTATTGACATCTGCCAATTCCTCGTACTTACAAACGCTCTTTAACGAGCATTTATTTGTTTAAGTTACTTTATTTAAGCTTTATCTGAACATCCACACCAGCTGCAAGATCAATTTTCATCAATGCATCTACGGTTTTGTCAGTTGGCTCAACAATATCAAGTAACCTTTTATATGTTCTCAACTCATATTGATCTCGCGCATCTTTATTTACATGAGGCGATATCAATATGGTAAAGCGTTCTTTTTTAGTAGGCAATGGAATAGGACCCTTAACCTGGGCACCTGTTCTTTTTGCTGTTTCTACTATCTCACCAGCTGATTGATCAATTAATTTATGATCAAAAGCTTTTAAGCGAATTCTGATAGTTTGATTAGCCATTTATTTTACTCAATAATTGAAGCAACAACACCCGCACCTACTGTGCGACCACCTTCTCGTACAGCGAAGCGCAAACCCTCATCCATTGCAATCGGGTTGATCAGAGTAACTTCTACTGTTACATTATCTCCAGGCATAACCATTTCAACACCTTCCTGCAATTCTACCGCACCTGTAATATCGGTAGTTCTAAAATAGAACTGAGGTCGATAGCCATTGAAAAAAGGTGTGTGTCGTCCACCTTCATCTTTGGATAAAACATAAATTTCTGCTTTAAACTTTGAGTGAGGCTTAACCGAACCAGGATGAGCCAATACTTGACCACGCTCAACATCTTCACGCTTAGTTCCACGCAAAAGAACACCAACGTTATCGCCCGCTTCCCCTTGATCCAATAATTTACGGAACATTTCTACACCGGTACAAACAGTTTTAGCTGTTTCCTTAATGCCGATAATTTCCAACTCTTCACCGACCTTAACCACTCCACGCTCAATACGACCGGTTACAACCGTTCCACGACCCGATATTGAAAATACATCCTCCACAGGCATAATGAATGCACCATCGACTGCACGCTCAGGTAAAGGAATATAAGTATCTAGGGCCTCGACCAACTTTAGAACTGAAGGAACACCAACTTCACTTGTATCACCTTCTAGCGCTTTTAATGCTGAACCAACGATTATTGGGGTATCATCACCTGGAAATTCATACTGATCTAATAACTCACGCAATTCCATTTCGACCAATTCCAGCATTTCGTCATACTCTTCAGTATGCAATCCACCACAATCCTCAGCCAGAATATCTGCTTTATTCAAGTAAACTACAACATATGGGACACCAACTTGACGTGACAACAAAATATGCTCCCGCGTTTGAGGCATAGGCCCATCAGTTGCGCCACAAACCAATATAGCACCATCCATTTGGGCCGCACCAGTAATCATATTTTTTACATAATCAGCGTGACCCGGGCAGTCAACATGTGCATAGTGACGCGTTTCTGATTCATATTCAACATGAGATGTTGCAATTGTAATGCCACGCTCTCTCTCTTCAGGTGCATTATCAATTTCATCAAATGCTTTAACCTCACCACCCATTGCTTCAGCCATAACCTTTGTTAAAGCCGCTGTCAAAGTAGTCTTTCCATGATCAACGTGGCCGATTGTTCCAACGTTTACATGGGGTTTAGTTCTTTCAAATTTTTCTTTAGCCATGAGTCAATACCTTTAGTCTTTTTACTTTATAAAACCTTATTAATAATAGCTTCCGCAATTTTTGCAGGTGCTTCGCCATATTTTTCAAACTGCATACTGTATGTTGCTCGCCCTTGTGTTGCTGAGCGTAAATCAGTTGCATAACCAAACATTTCTGCCAATGGAACTTCGCATTCTACCGTCGTTCCAGCTGGAGAATCATCCATCCCTAGTACACATCCGCGACGTCTATTGATGTCGCCAACAACATCCCCCAAATAGTCTTGGGGGGTAACCACTTCCACCTTCATTAAAGGCTCAAGTAACACAGGATTTGCAGTCTTCGTTCCATCCCTGAAAGCTATAGATCCTGCTATTTTGAAAGCCATCTCATTCGAATCGACATCATGATATGACCCATCGAACAAAGTTACTTTTACATCTACAACTGGAAATCCGGCCATTACGCCACTTTCCATTTGATCTTGAATCCCTTTATCAATTGCCGGTATATATTCCTTCGGGACCGCACCGTCTACGATTTCATTAACAAACTGGTAGCCAGAACCTCTTTCCACTGGCTCTATTTTTAGACAGACATGTCCATATTGCCCCTTGCCCGCCATTTCTTTTATAAATTTCCCTTCACACTTTACCGCATTAACAATAGATTCTCGATAAGCTACTTGCGGATCTCCAACATTTGCATCAACACCAAATTCTCTTTTTAAGCGGTCGACTATTATTTCCAGATGCAACTCACCCATCCCAGAAATAATTGTTTGCCCAGCCTCTACATCTGAGCTCACCCTAAAAGAAGGATCTTCTTGAGCCAGTCTCTCAAAACCTACTGCCATCTTATCCTGATCAGCTAGTGTTTTCGGTTCTACCGCAATAGATATTACTGGCGCCGGAAACTCAATTTTTTCCAAAATTATTGGGCTTTTAAGATCACACAATGTATCACCTGTTGTGACCAGCTTTAAACCTATTGCTGCCGCGATATCACCCGCCCTAACCTCTTTTACCTCTTCCCTGCTATTCGCATGCATTTGTACAATACGTCCAACGCGCTCCCTTTTTCCCTTAATAGCGTTTAATACCACACTACCAGATTCAAGCACCCCAGAATAAACTCGAAAAAAAGCTAATGAACCAACAAACGGATCTGTTGCTATTTTAAAAGCCAATGCTGAAAATTGTTCATCATCATCGGCATGCCTTACAAGAACTTCTGTTTCTTCTGAACCTCCTACAGAGACTCCTTCAATAGATTCTATATCTGTTGGAGCAGGCAAATAGTCAATAATTGCATCAAGCAAACATTGAACTCCTTTATTCTTAAACGCAGAACCGCAAAAAGCAGGAACAATTTTATTATTCAGCACCTGCGTACGAATTCCTGATCTTATTTCCGCTTCATCCAAATCACCTTCTTCAAGATACTTCTCCATCAGTTCGTCACTAGCATCAGCGGCTGCTTCCAGCATATTCTCCCGCCATTCCCCAGCAAGAGTCATCATATCTTCAGGGACTGCCCTCTCTTCAAAAGCCACCCCCATATTCCCTTCTTCCCAATAGATTGCCTTCATCTTAATCAGGTCAACAACACCTCTAAAAGACTCTTCAGTCCCTATTGGCAATTGCAACGGCACCGGGGTCGCATTTAGCCGAGTTTTTATCTGTTCAATGACCCGTAAAAAATCAGCTCCCGAACGATCCATTTTATTTACAAACACTATTCTTGGAACTTGATATTTAGTCGCCTGTCTCCAAACTGTTTCTGACTGAGGCTCTACTCCACCCACGGCACAAAAAACTGCACAGGCACCATCAAGAACCCGCAAAGAACGCTCCACCTCGATTGTAAAATCAACATGTCCAGGTGTATCAATTATATTAATCCGATGCTTAGGGAACTGCCCCTCCATTCCCGACCAAAAACAAGTTGTAGCAGCTGAAGTAATGGTTATCCCCCTTTCCTGCTCCTGCTCCATCCAATCCATTGTTGCAGCACCGTCATGCACCTCACCGATCTTATGTGACACTCCCGTGTAATATAAAATTCTTTCCGTCGTGGTTGTTTTTCCCGCATCTATATGCGCCATAATCCCTATATTTCTATAACGATCAATCGGTGTTTCTCGAACCACAACCTTTTCCTTCTATAACCGCCTACCAGCGATAATGCGAGAAAGCCTTATTTGCATCAGCCATCTTATGAACATCTTCGCGTTTTTTATTAGCCGCACCCCGACCATCAAAAGCATCTAGCAACTCACCTGCCAACTTGGCAGCCATTGTTCTCTCATTACGCTTGCGAGCGGCATCAATCAACCAACGCATCGCCAATGCAACACGCCTTGATGGACGCACCTCAACAGGCACCTGATAAGTTGCACCGCCCACGCGACGAGACTTAACCTCAACTCTAGGCTGAACATTTTCCAGCGCTTTTGACAACACTTCCAAAGGCTCTTCATGCCCTTTTGTGCCAATCACATCTAAAGCTCCGTAAACTATACCTTCTGCTACTGATTTTTTACCACTGAGCATAAGCAAGTTCATAAATTTAGTTAGCATCTCACTACCAAACCTAGGATCAGGAATTACACTTCGCTTTATTGCCGCTCTTCTTCTAGACATCTTTTAACTCTCCTTTATGACTTAGGCTTCTTAGTACCGTACTTGGAACGGCCTGCTTTCCTACCGTCAACACCTGAAGTATCAAGACTTCCCCGAACAACATGATAGCGAACACCTGGCAAATCCTTCACTCTCCCACCCCTTATCAAGACCACGGAATGCTCTTGCAAGTTATGACCTTCACCGCCAATGTAGCTACTTACCTCATAACCACTTGTCAACCTAACCCTCGCAACCTTACGCATCGCCGAATTTGGTTTTTTAGGTGTCGTTGTATACACACGAGTACACACTCCGCGTCGCTGAGGACAAGCCTTTAATGCAGGCACCTTGCTTTTCTCTATTTTTTTAGCACGAGGCTTACGAACCAATTGGTTGATCGTTGCCATATCTATTTACTCCGATATACAAATTTTAATTGTCAGACAATAAAAGAACAGCCATACATAAATGCATAACGGTTCTTAGCATCCATTTATTCCTGACCTAGCTCTTAGCTCATGTGAGCCGAGTATATTACTCCAAACCCACACCCCTGGTCAAGCTTTATTATATTAAATCCTTACTCTGTATTTAGCGCCTGTTTCAGCGCCTGCTCCACATCCTCTGCATCAACTGTTGCCGAAGGGACAGCATCAGCCGAATTTGCAGCAAGTTTATTCAATAGCTTCTTTTTTCGTTGCTCATGATATGCTAAACCTGTCCCTGCGGGAATCAAACGCCCGACAATTACATTCTCCTTTAACCCGTTCAAACCATCACCAATGCCCCTCACAGCCGCATCTGTCAACACTCTTGTTGTCTCTTGAAAAGAGGCCGCAGAAATAAACGATTCCGTTGCAAGCGAGGCCTTTGTAATACCTAGCAAAACAGGTTCAAAACTGGCTGGAATTTTCCCATCCTTTTCCATCTGATCATTTATTTCATTAAGATAGCTTCTTTCCACCTGCTCCCCTTTGACAAAATCTGTTTCACCAGATGCTGTGATATCCACTTTCCTGAGCATTTGTCTGATTATTGCCTCAATATGCTTATCATTGATACCTACACCTTGTAAACGGTAAACATCCTGAATTTCTTTAACCAAATAATCTGCTAGCTCCTCAACCCCTCTTAATCTAAGAATATCATGCGGTGTTAACTCACCTTCGGCAATAGTTTCTCCTTTTTCAACGAACTCACCCTCAAATACAGTAATATGACGCCACTTTGGAATCAATGTTTCGTACTGCTCGCCCTCACTATCAGTAATGACAACTCGCTGCTTGCCTTTTGTTTCTTTGCCAAAAGAAACCATGCCTGTTGCTTCAGCAAGAATAGCAGGATCCTTGGTTTTTCGAGCCTCAAATAGATCAGCTACCCGAGGTAAACCACCGGTAATATCTCTGGTTTTACTTGATTCCTGAGGGATTCTAGCCAATACATCACCAACCCTAACTTCTCCGCCATCTTTTATTCCAGCAATTGCACCCGCTGGCAAGAAATATTGCGCAGGTATATCGGTTCCAGATAAATTAATTGATTCACCCTGCTCATCTACTAAACGAACCATCGGGCGCAACTCCTTGCCTGCCGTACTCCTTTGCTTAGGATCAGTGACTACTTGTGAGCTCAACCCCGTAACGTCATCTAACTGCTGCTGCACAGTAACGCCATCCACAAAATCAATGAGCTGCACCAGCCCATTTACCTCAGTAACTACCGGATGCGTGTGCGGATCCCAGGTAACAATAATATCACCCGTTTCAACTGGACTCTCCTCCTCAACTGTCAGCACTGCACCATAAGGCACTTTATACCGCTCACGCTCACGCCCATACGAATCAATGATGCCCACTTCGCCAGAACGCGACACAGCAACAAGATGTCCATCTTTATTTTTGACCGTCTTCATGTTATTGAGCTTGACCGTTCCTGCTGATTTAACCTGAACATTGCTAATCGCCGCCGACCTTGAAGCAGCCCCACCTATATGAAAGGTACGCATTGTCAGCTGTGTTCCCGGCTCACCAATTGATTGCGCTGCAACTACCCCAACAGCCTCGCCAATATTAACCATATGCCCCCTTCCTAAATCACGCCCGTAGCATTTAGCACAGACACCATGACGGGCATCACAGGTAATGATCGACCGGACAAGCAGCCTATCTATATTATTATCTTCCAGCATAGATACCATGGACTCATCAATCATTGTTCCACTTGGTATTAGGATTTCCTCATCTTTCTGGCTTAATACATCATTAACAGCTACCCGCCCCAGCACTCTCTCAGACAAAGGCTCAACAACATCTCCACCTTCAATGATAGGTGTCATAGTTAAACCATTCACCGTTCCACAGTCTTCTTGCAAAACGACCAAATCCTGTGCAACATCAACCAGCCTACGTGTCAAATAACCTGAGTTAGCCGTTTTTAGTGCGGTATCAGCAAGACCTTTCCGTGCACCGTGTGTCGATATAAAGTATTGAAGAACATCTAACCCCTCACGGAAATTAGCAGTAATGGGCGTTTCAATAATAGACCCATCCGGTTTGGCCATTAAGCCCCGCATACCTGCAAGCTGACGAATCTGAGCGGCCGACCCCCGCGCCCCAGATTCTGCCATCATAAATACTGAGTTGAACGACTTTTGCATTACAGTTTCGCCCTGGGCATTCACTGCAGGCTCTTCACCCAAACCCTCCATCATTGCATTGGCTACTTGCTCATTTGCATGCGACCAAATATCAACGACCTTATTATATCTTTCGCCATCTGTTACCAAACCTGAAGCATATTGACTCTGTATTTCAGTCACTTCAGCCTCCGCAGTCGCTAAAATTGCACTTTTCTTTTCAGGTATTTCCATGTCTTCAATTCCAACTGAAACACCAGACCTAGTCGCATATTTAAATCCTAGGTACATAATCTTGTCAGCCAGCATAACCGTGTCTTTATTTCCAAGATGTCGGTAGCTATAGTTGATCAGTTTAGATATGTTCTTTTTAGTCATATCTACATTAACTTCATCAAATGGCATTCCTTCTGGCACTATAGCCCAGATTAAAGCACGGCCAACTGTTGTTTCGTATCGTTTAGTACGCGTTACCACCTCACCCTGTTCATTTTTGACTTTTTCAGTTACACGAAGCTGTATTTTTGTTTGCAACTCTACTGATTTTTCATCTAACGCCTTATTAACCTCATCTAGGTCGACAAAAATACTGCCTTCGCCTTTTGCATTAATTTTCCCACGGGTAATATAATACAAACCAATAACCACATCCTGAGATGGATTAATGACCGGCTCGCCATTTGCCGGTGACAGGATATTATTAGTTGCCATCATTAAAATTCTGGCCTCAAGCTGCGCTTCAATTGATAAGGGCACATGAACTGCCATCTGATCACCATCAAAATCGGCATTAAAAGCGCTACAGACTAGTGGATGTAACTGAATGGCCTTACCTTCGATCAAGGTGGGTTCAAATGCCTGAATCCCCAATCTGTGCAAAGTTGGAGCACGGTTTAGCATAATAGGATGCTCACGGATAACTTCTTCCAAAATATCCCATACTTCAGCCCCTTCTCTTTCAACCATTTTCTTTGCAGCCTTGATGGTTGTCGCCAAACCCCTAAGCTGCAGTTTACTAAAAATAAAAGGCTTAAATAGCTCCAGCGCCATTTTTTTAGGCAAACCGCACTGATGCAGTTTCAGTGTTGGCCCAACAACGATAACTGAACGTCCTGAGTAATCAACCCGCTTCCCTAATAAATTTTGCCTAAAGCGACCTTGCTTGCCTTTAATCATGTCCGCTAAAGATTTTAAAGGTCTTCTATTAGTTCCTGTAATGGCTCTACCGCGACGTCCATTGTCTAAAAGTGCATCGACAGACTCCTGCAGCATGCGCTTTTCATTGCGCACTATAATATCAGGTGCATTTAGATCTAATAGACGTCTTAGGCGATTATTCCTATTAATGACTCTTCGATACAGGTCGTTTAAATCCGAAGTAGCAAAACGCCCCCCATCTAAAGGAACCAATGGACGCAATTCTGGAGGCAAAACCGGGAGAACCGTCATAATCATCCATTCAGGACGATTATTAGAAGCTACCAAAGACTCAATAACCTTGAGCCTCTTAGAAAACTTCTTAATTTTTGTTTCAGAATTTGTTGAGTTTATTTCTTCACGAAGAATATTAATTTCTTCTTTTAAATCGATAGACTTAAGAAGATCAAAGACAGCTTCCGCCCCCATTTTGGCATCAAATTCATCGCCATGTTCTTCTACAGCGTCAAGAAATTCCTCATCCGTTAATAGCTGACCACGCTCTAATGTTGTCATACCAGGATCAA
Organism: Methylomonas sp.; assembly: GCA_026988155.1. Classification (GTDB taxonomy): domain Bacteria; phylum Pseudomonadota; class Gammaproteobacteria; order Methylococcales; family Methylomonadaceae; genus QPIN01. The sequence goes on from JALSLW010000074.1 coordinate 58,162, forward strand.
GGACAACAAATGATTCAAAATAAAGAACACGCTCGATACCACGCAATGTCATATCAAGCAATAATGCAATTCGTGAAGGCAATGACTTTAAAAACCAAATATGGGCAACAGGGCTTGCAAGATCTATATGCCCCATTCTTTCTCGCCTAACTTTCGAGATAGTAACCTCTACACCACATTTTTCGCAAATCACACCGCGATGCTTTAGTCTTTTATATTTTCCGCACAAACATTCATAGTCACTTACAGGGCCAAAAATTTTTGCACAAAACAATCCGTCGCGTTCCGGCTTAAAAGTTCGGTAATTAATTGTTTCCGGTTTTTTCACTTCTCCATATGACCACGACCTGATCATACTAGGCGATGCCAAACCAATTCGTATACCATCAAAATCATCAGTTCGACCTTGACGCTTAAGGAAATTCATCAAATCTTTCAAGAGCTTGTCCTCATCGTTTCACTTATATCTCACGGAACGCATTTGTTGAGCTCCGCGTAAAATCAATCAATTATTCATAGCCATCAGTTTCACAGACAGGTTAGATCTTGATTACACCTTAACTTCATCTGTAACAAATAAACGCAGCCTAAAATATAAATAATCTCTAATATTATCTTGTTATTTCAAGCATTTGCTACTCTAGCTCAATATTTACCGCCAATGACCGTATTTCTTTTATCAATACATTAAACGACTCTGGCATCCCCGGATCCATTGTATGGTTCCCATCAACAATATTTTTATACATTTTAGTCCGGCCATTTACATCATCCGATTTTACTGTCAACATTTCCTGTAAAGTGTATGCTGCACCATAAGCTTCCAGTGCCCACACTTCCATTTCACCAAAACGCTGCCCGCCAAACTGCGCCTTACCGCCTAGAGGCTGCTGGGTAACCAAACTATAAGGTCCTGTTGATCTTGCATGCATCTTGTCATCAACCAAATGGTTAAGTTTCAACATATACATGTAACCTACTGTTACTTTACGCTCAAATGCTTCACCCGTTAGACCGTCAAACAAAGTAATTTGCCCACTTTCCGGCAAGTCAGCTAAACGCAGCATTTCACGAATTTCATTTTCAGCGGCACCATCAAAAACAGGTGTAGCCATTGGCACTCCACCAACAAGATTGCCTGCCATTTCCATAATCTCTGCATCTGAAAATGAGTCAAGATCCTCTTTTCTGCTCCCGCTATTATAGATTTGATCCAAAAAACCTCTAATTTCAACTATTTTGGCCTGAGCTTCGAGCATTTTTCCAATTTTTACCCCCAATCCTTTGGCAGCCCAGCCCAAATGCGTTTCCAGCACCTGCCCAACATTCATTCTTGATGGAACACCTAATGGATTCAATAAAATATCAATAGGATTGCCATCTGCTGTGTATGGCATATCTTCAACTGGCACAATTTGAGAGATAACTCCTTTATTGCCATGTCGGCCAGCCATTTTATCGCCAGGCTGAATACGTTTTTTAACGGCCAAATATACTTTAACCATTTTTAAAACGCCAGGAGCCAGATCATCACCCATGGTAATTTTTTTACGTTTTGATTCAAACCTTTCATCAAACTCTTTACGCTGCTGCTCAATTTGGGCTGCTACTGACTCAAGCTGAACATTAATATTTTCATCTTGAACCTTTATTTTCAACCAATCAGATTTTGCTGATCCATCAAGAATATCCTGAGTCAATTCAGTTCCTTTCTTAACATCACCCACACCTACATCAGTTTTCTGACCTATCAGCATATTTGCGATTCGGTCAAAAATATCTTGCTCAATAATTTTCAGCTGATCGTCTAAATCCTTTTTATAGCGCTTGATTTCAGCTTCCTCTATTTCCAATGCACGCTTGTCTTTCCCTACCCCATCACGGGTAAAGACCTGCACGTCAATTACTGTTGCACGTATACTGCCAGGAACCCTTAGCGATGTATCTTTTACATCAGCAGCTTTCTCGCCAAAAATTGCACGCAATAATTTTTCTTCAGGCGTTAGCTGGGTTTCACCTTTTGGCGTAACCTTTCCCACTAAAATATCACCGCCTTTGACTTCAGCACCAACATAAACAATACCCGACTCATCAAGTTTAGAGAGAGCTTCCTCGCTTACGTTAGGTATATCTGCTGTAATTTCTTCAGGGCTATGCTTTGTTTCACGGGCAACACAACTCTTCTCTTCAATATGAATCGTGGTAAATCGATCTTCCTTAACAACACGTTCAGAGACTAAAATTGAATCTTCAAAGTTATATCCATTCCACGGCATAAAAGCTATTCGCATATTTTGCCCTAATGCCAACTCACCAATATCAGTGGAAGGTCCATCAGCCAAAATATCACCAGAACTAACTTTATCACCAGGCCTCACTAGTGGCTTTTGATTAATACAGGTATTTTGATTTGACCGAGTGTATTTGGTCAGGTTATAAATATCAACGCTAGGCACACCTTCAACAGTTTCACTTTCATCTACCTTTACTACAACTCGGGCAGCATCAACTGTTTCAATAATCCCGCCACGCTTAGCAACCACCGACACACCAGAATCTTTAGCAACAACGCGCTCCATCCCTGTTCCAACCAAAGGTTTTTGAGCTTTTAGCGTTGGAACTGCCTGACGTTGCATATTTGAACCCATCAAAGCTCTGTTCGCATCATCATGTTCTAAAAATGGAATAATTGAAGCGGCTACTGAAACAATCTGTCTTGAAGATACGTCCATATATTGGACTGATTCTGATGATGCCAATGTAAACTCATCTTTGTATCTGGCTGGAACCAGACCTTCTTCTAATCGTCCATTCTCATTAATAGCAACACTGGATTGAGCAATAACAAAATCACCCTCTTCAATAGCAGATAAATAATCTACCTGATCGGTCACCTGTCCATTATCAACTTTTCTATAAGGCGTTTCTAAAAAACCATAAGAGTTTGTCCTTGCATAAACTGACAGTGAGTTAATCAGGCCAATATTCGGCCCTTCAGGCGTTTCAATTGGACATACACGGCCATAGTGGGTGGTATGAACATCTCGCACTTCGAAGCCAGCACGTTCTCTAGCCAGTCCTCCCGGTCCTAATGCAGAAACCCGGCGTTTATGTGTCACCTGAGACAATGGATTGTTCTGATCCATAAACTGTGACAGCTGACTCGAACCAAAAAACTCTTTTACTGCAGCAGAAACAGGTTTTGCATTAATAATTTCTTGTGGCATATAGCCTTCTGAATCCGCTAGAGTCAACCTCTCTCTTACTGCTCGTTCAACTCTAACCAGCCCCACTCTAAATTGGTTCTCAATCATCTCGCCAACGGAACGTACCCTACGGTTACCCAGGTGATCTATATCATCAACGGTACCATTGCCATTACGAATTGCAATCAGCTCTTTCAATACATCAACTATATCGTCACTGCTTAAAGTACCCTCACCTTCAGTCTCTTCTCTTCCCAGACGGCGATTAAATTTCATTCTTCCAACCGCTGACAAATCATAACGATCTGAAGTGAAAAATAAATTTGAAAATAAATTTTCTGCAGAATCTTTAGTCGGCGGCTCACCAGGACGCATCATACGATAAATCTCAACCAATGCTTCCAATCTATTAGTTGACGCATCCAGCTTCATTGCATTTGAAATATAAGGCCCTCTATCCAAGTCATTCACATAAAGGACTTCGATATCTGAGACACCCGCTTCAAGCAATGCCTGCACTGACTCTTCAGTTAACTCATCATTAACATTTGCAACTAACTCACCAGTTGATTCATCGACAACATTGTGACTTAGAATCTTGCCATACAAATATTCTTTAGGCACCTCTATTTCAGTTACATTTGCTTTCGTCATCTGCCTGACATGCTTAGCTGTAACTCTTCGCCCTTCTTCAACAAGCACTTCACCATCATATTTAATATCAAATACTGTCATTTCCCCTCGCATACGTTCAGGAATAATATGATATTTAATACTGTCTTTATCTAATGTGAACTTATTGGTTTCGAAGAACATTTTAATCATTTCTTCGTTATCATAACCCAGCGCACGCAATAAAATTGTTGCCGGTATTTTACGCCGCCTATCTATTCTTACAAAGACAGCATCTTTATGGTCAAATTCAAAATCCAGCCAAGAACCACGATATGGAATAACTCTGGCATTAAATAACAATTTCCCCGAAGAATGCGTTTTACCCTTGTCATGATCAAAGAAAACGCCGGGCGACCTGTGCAATTGTGAAACGATTACACGCTCTGTACCATTAATGACAAAAGTACCATTTTCAGTCATTAACGGAAGCTCACCCATATATACTTCCTGTTCACGGATATCTTTTACGACTTTAGCAGACACAGGCGCATCTTTATCATAGATAACCAGACGCACTAATACTCTAAGCGGTGCAGCATACGTTGCTCCACGCTGCTGACACTCCCTCACATCAAAAGTAGGCTCACCTAATCTATATTTTACATATTCAAGAACTGCATAGCCCGAGTGACTTACTATAGGAAAAACACTAGTAAATGCACCATGCAAACCACGCTCCAGCCTTTTTTTAGGCTGAATGCCGTCTTGCAAAAAGCTAGCATATGAATTGATTTGGGTTGCTAATAAATAGGGTACATCAAGCACCTCATTAGCTTTCCCAAAATTTTTGCGAATACGTTTTTTTTCGGTAAAAGAATAGGCCATATTTTCCATACCTTTCGTCAAGGATTGTTTAACATTACGACCAAAACCTGCTCTGGCTGAGAGGTTTAGGTATGACTTCCTGCAAGCAGTAAAAGGCCGACGACAAATATGCCATCAGCCCTGCTCTTGCAACCTTTTGACTCTTAAAGCTTATTAAAACAAACCTCAAGACCCATAGGCTTCTATCAATCAAATTTATTTGATTTCCGCAGAAGCACCCGCTTCTTCAAGTGTTTTAACTACTTCTTCTGCTTCTGCTTTAGCTACGCCTTCTTTAAGCGTGCTTGGTGTACCCTCAACAGCTTCTTTTGCCTCTTTAAGTCCAAGACCTGTGATAGCACGTACTGCTTTAATCACAGCAACTTTTTTCTCACCAAAACCTGTCAATACAACGTCAAATTCTGTTTGTTCAGCACCGCCGCCAGCATCTCCGCCTGCAGCCGGCGCAGCTGCTGCAACAGCAGCTGTTACACCAAATTTTTCTTCCATTGCTGAGATTAAATCAACAACTTCCATAACAGTCATGTTGGAGACCGCTTCTAAAATATCTTCTTGTGAGATAGCCATTTATGAAATTCCTCTAAAAATAATAGATTTTAAACTGGTTGTAAGCTTATGCAGCTTCTGATTCTTGCTTCTGATCTTTGACAGCATCCAATATGCGCACTAATTTGCCTACTGGCGCTTTCATTACTGCCATGATCAAAGCTATACCTTCGTCGCGTGTAGGCATACTTGCCAAACGAGCCAACTCAGATATATCAAGTGACTGACCATCAAAGCCAATAACTTTAGGAATCAATTTATCATTGCTTTTTGCAAAGTCATTGATTACTCGTGCCGCTGCACCAGGTGCTTCCATTGAAAATGCAAGAATTAAAGGACCTGTCAATCCTTCTTGCATACATTCAAATTCAGTTCCTGCAACTGCCCGTTTAGCTAAAGAGTTTTTAACGACTCTTAAATAAACGTCAGTTTCTCTCGCAGCCTTACGCAACTCAGTCAATTCAGAGACTGTCAGACCACGGTATTCAGCCGCAACAACAGATAATGCCTTAGAGGCATACTGAGCAACTTCATCAACAACTACCTTTTTGCTATCTAGGTTTAATGCCACAGATTACCTCCGGTAATTTATCCAGACTTGCATCCGGATTTTAATAAAACACATCTCTTTCGATGCACCTTACGGTTCCCTACCAGTTTACTGGTAAAGCTTCCGCCTACGCTGGCCTATAAAAAATCTATAGATTATATTTTTCAACACCAACGGTCTTTGACGGTTGCCAGTTCGCCAGCAACCCAAAGTTCTTTTTATACCTCAATACTGCTCTGATCAACTACCAAGCCAGGTCCCATAGTTGAAGTTATCGCAATTTTCTTCAAATATACCCCTTTTGCCGCAGATGGTTTTGCTTTTTTCAGATCAGCAATTAGAAATTCTAAATTTTCTTTGATTGATTTCTCATCAAATGAAACTTTGCCAATTGAGCAGTGAATAATGCCACCTTTTTCGGTACGATATCTAACTTGCCCTGATTTTGCATTTTTGACTGCAGTTGCAACATCTGGCGTAACTGTTCCTACTTTAGGATTAGGCATCAGCCCTCTTGGGCCTAATATCTGGCCCAGCTGGCCTACAACTCTCATTGCATCAGGTGAAGCAATAACTACATCAAAATCCATTTCTCCTTTCTTGACTTGAGCGGCCAAATCATCCATTCCTACTACATCTGCACCTGCCTCTTTGGCCGCATCAGCATTTGGCCCCTGTGTAAACACAGCTACCCGAACTGTTTTACCAGTACCATGTGGCAAAACAGATGCTCCGCGAACATTTTGATCTGACTTTCTTGGGTCTACGCCCAAAACAACACTGACATCAACCGACTCATCAAATTTTGAATTAGCAAATTCTTTTAGTAAAGAAACACTTTCTGTAATTGTATATTGCTTAAGTTTTTCAACTTTAGCAGCAACCAATTTTGCTTTTTTAGATAACTTAGCCATTTATAGCCCCTCCACATTCAGACCCATGCTCATCGCACTGCCCGCGATAATCTTAACTGCGGCATCCATATCAGCCGCATTAAGATCTTCCATCTTTATTGTCGCAATTTCTTCCAGTTGTGTTCTGGTAACTGTTCCGACCTTTTCTGTATTTGGAGTTCCACTTCCCTTCTTTATTCCGGCAGCTTTCATTAAAAGAACAGCCGCTGGCGGGGTTTTTGTAATGAAAGTAAAGCTTCTATCCGCATATACAGTAATAACGACAGGAATAGGAAGGCCTTTTTCTACATCTGATGTTTTTGCGTTGAAAGCCTTGCAAAACTCCATGATATTTACACCATGCTGCCCTAATGCTGGACCTACTGGCGGACTCGGGTTTGCTTCACCTGCTTTTACCTGCAGCTTAATATATGCTTGTATTTTTTTTGCCATTTTACTCTCCAAATGGGTGCAATCGCTTTTCAGCTCCCCAAGATACAAAAATCCCTACCCTAAAAAGAGCAGAGATTCGTTTTAAGACCATTTTATCTAAAGCTTTTCTACTTGACCAAATTCCAGTTCAACAGGCGTTGAGCGACCAAAAATCAAAACAGATACCTTTAATCTGCTTTTTTCGTAGTTAACCTCTTCTATATTGCCATTAAAATCTTTAAATGGCCCATCAATTACTCTCAGCGTCTCACCAACCTCAAACAATACTTTGGGTCTTGGCTTATTAACACCTTCTTCAACTCGATTTAGAATTGCATCGGCTTCCTTATCAGAAATTGGTGCCGGTCTATCTGATGTTCCACCAATAAATCCTAAAACCCTCGGTATATTTCTAACCAAATGCCATGTTTCGTCCGTTAACTCCATCTGCACAAGAACATATCCAGGAAAAAACTTTCTTTCGCTCTTCCTTTGCTGTCCCATGCGCATTTCAACAACCTCTTCAGTTGGCACGAGAATCTTTCCAAAATGATCTTGCAAACCTTCCAGCTCTATCTTTTCTTCAAGTGCCAATTTAACTTTATTCTCGAAATTAGAATAAGCATGCACCACATACCACCGAAGCGCCATAACCTAACCCTCTTGACCAGTTAACGCTTTAATTGCCACTAGCAAACCCCAATCTAGCAGCCACAAAATTAAACCCACAATAAAAACCATACCAAAAACCAACAGCGTTGTTCTAATAGTTTCTTCTCTAGTAGGCCATACAACCTTTCTAACCTCTTGCTTTGCTTCTAAAGCAAACTGCCAAATATTTCTTCCTGCTTCTGTCGTAAACATTACTGCTATTGCAATGAGAATAATTGCAACCAACGCCAAAACTCTATACAGAAGAGTAAAACCCGGAACATCAGAGAAATAATAAAACCCAGTCACTCCTGCCACCACAAGTATAAGTGACAAGCCCTGCTTTACAACATCAAAAGCCTTTGATGTATTTTCTGCCTGTGCGTTCATCTAAAAATTGGAAATAAAATTATTGAATACTATTCTGAATGGCAGGCCAGGAGGGACTCGAACCCACAACCTGCGGTTTTGGAGACCGCTGCTCTACCAATTGAGCCACTGACCTATTCAGAAACCGTAAAGAACTGTAGATTATATATCAAAAAACCCCTGCGCACAACAGCTTTATCATCATAATTTTCGCCTGAGATAAACCACCCGACATGCAATACTGGAGCTCATAACCGGATTTGAACCGGTGACCTCTTCCTTACCAAGGAAGTGCTCTACCGACTGAGCTATATGAGCGCTTGAGTTTGTTTTGAATTGGAGCGGGTGATGGGAATCGAACCCACATAATCAGCTTGGAAGGCTGGAGTTCTACCACTGAACTACACCCGCATATTTTCATAATTGAAAAATGGTGGAGGGGGGAGGATTCGAACCTCCGAAGGCTGAGCCGTCAGATTTACAGTCTGATCCCTTTGGCCACTCGGGAACCCCTCCTGAACTTATTATTATGATGGTACAGGGAATCATAGTCAATCTTTATTTTAACAAACCTTATCTTTTTTTAGCCTTCACCACCCCAAACCACCTACAATATACTTATTTTTTATTCAGCCCATTCATTGCCAAAGCCACTTCCCCACCAATTACTTTGTCAAAATACGCATCTGCCAACCCAAAAGCCGCCAGCATCTCCTCCATCTCTAGCCTTGACAAATCCGACAAAACAAAGTCTGCCACCTTTTTCCCTGACTTTGGCCGACCAATGCCCACTCTTAAGCGATAAAAATCTTTTTTACCCAAACTTTCAATGATATCCCTCAATCCATTATGACCAGCATGACCTCCGCCCATTTTAAGCCTTGCTACCCCTGAGCTTAAATCAAGTTCATCATGGACCACCAAAATTTCTTCCGCGTCAATCTTATAATACCGTGCAATTGCCCCTACCGATAGACCGCTTTTATTCATGAATGTTTGTGGCTTAAGCAAAATAACCTTTCCCGCCCCAGCATGATAATTTGCTATAATGCCATGAAATTTTGCCTCACTATTCCAGGATGAGACACCAGAAAGGTGATCCAAAAACAAAAAACCGGCATTATGCCGGTTTTTTTCGTACTGTCGACCTGGATTGCCAAGACCAACTACAAGCTTAATCACTTTAAAACACTACTCTCAGGCACTAAGCTAGCTTTCCTTATCTGAATCAGCTTCTGAAGCATCCTCTTCTGCAACCACATCATCAGCCTCATCCTCAACAACAACTTTTGTTTTTACCACTTGAGCTACAGGGTAATCATGATCCTCACCTTGCGCCAATACAGGAATATCAACACCTTCAGGCAATATTAAATCTGTCAGATGAACTGAATCACCTATATCCAAGGCAGCCAAGTCCACTTCAATATATTCTGGCAACACTCCAGGCAAGCATGACACTTCGACATCAGTCATGGCATGCGTAACCTGCCCGCCCGCTTTAACACCAACACAAGCGTCTTCATTAATAAAATGCAATGGAACATGAACCCTCAAAGTCTGAGTCACATCGACACGCATAAAATCAATATGCATAATCTGTGCTTTTGCGGGATGGCGCTGAAGCCCCTTTAAAACCACCTGCTCAGTTTTTCCATCTATCTTTAAATCCAAAATATGCGAATAAACTGCCTCATGAACCAAATGCTTACCCACCTCATTCTGCCCTAGCACAATTGACTGGGGACCAGTCTTTCCACCATACACCACCGCCGGTACATTCCCATCTCGACGAACAGCCTTTGCCGCACTCTTACCTGACAGATCACGGCTCTCAGCCACAAACTCAAACATATTAGACATTTCTTTCTCCAAACTTGCTTTCAAGCAATCCTATTCTATATAAATTAATCAACATATAGCGAACTTACCGACTCACTTTCAGCAATTCGCCTAATTGTTTCAGCCAACATTTCAGCAACACTTAGCTGCCTGATCTTATCTATTAATAACAATTCCTTATTCAGCGGAATTGTATCCGTCACCACCAATTCGTCGAGCACCGAATTTCTCACATTCTCTGCTGCCGCCCCCGAAAGCACAGGATGCGTACAATAGGCTACAACCTTAATTGCTCCATTTTTTTTCAAAGCCTTAGCGGCATGACACAAAGTCCCCGCCGTATCCACCAAATCATCAACCATCACACAGGTGCGCCCCGAAACATCACCAATAATATGCATAATCTCCGACACATTTGCCTTGGGCCGTCTCTTGTCAATAATAGCCAAATCAGCATCACCCAAGCGCTTAGCAAGTGCTCTAGCTCTAACCACTCCGCCCACATCCGGAGACACAACTATTAAATTCTCGTACTTTTGCCGCCAGACATCGCCGAGCAGTAAAGGAGATGCATAAACATTATCAACAGGTATATCAAAAAAACCCTGAATCTGATCCGCGTGCAAATCAACCGTCAGCACACGATCAGCACCTGCCGTATCTAGCATGTTCGCCACTAACTTTGCCGTAATCGGCACCCTTGCTGAGCGTGAGCGCCTATCTTGGCGGGCATATCCATAATAGGGTATAACCGCTGTTATTCTCGAAGCTGACGCTCTCTTTAGTGCGTCTATCATCACCAACAGCTCCATCAGATGCTCGTTGGCAGGAGAGCACGTAGGCTGGATAATAAAGACATCCCGCCCCCGCACATTTTCTTCAATTTCTACTACTATCTCTCCATCGCTAAAGCGATCGACCGTTGCCATGCCAAGACGCATGTTCAACTTCCTCACTATACCTTCAGATAAAGCCCTATTGGCATTACCTGAAAATACCATCATAGAAGTATCTTGCATTTAAGCACTCCGCTCGATTTTATAATTGGAGATGGAAATGGCTGGGCTGCCAGGATTCGAACCTGGGTATGCGGAGATCAAAACCCCGTGCCTTACCGCTTGGCGACAGCCCAATAATTGATTAAACCAGCATTTCTAGCAATTGCGATTTATTCAGACCCTTGGTCAAATAAACGCGCCACTTTTTAACTAATACCTTATATGCCTGCTCTGCAAACTCCTTGGAGTCAAACTGAGCAAACACACAAGCCCCTGTTCCAGTCAATCTAGCCTCAGAAAAAGCACCCAGATCAACCAGAGCACTTTCTACTGGCTGGTACAACTTACAAACCACATCAAGACAATCGTTTTGATGCTGGCCCGCAATAAAGTCGGCTATTGTGATTGATTTACTATCTCTTGTCAAATCTTTAACGGAAAAAATTTCTTTTGTATCTACATGACAGTTTGGTTTAATTATCACAATCCATTTTTCTTCAGGTTCTATTTTCTCCAGCTTCTCTCCAATGCCCTCAGCCCAGGAGGCATGCCCATAAACAAACACTGGCACATCAGCACCTAATTGCAAACCCAATTGCATCAGCCTTGCTTCTGGCAAATTCAATTCCCATAAATGGTTTAACACTACCAACGTTGTTGCCGCATCTGAACTTCCACCACCCAAACCTCCTCCCATAGGCAGATTTTTTTCAACCTCTATCCGCACACCTTGCCTGCAACCAGTTTCCTGTCTAAGTAACTTTGCAGCCCGTATTGTTAAATCTGACTCTTCAGCAACTCCCGGTATCGGCCTGTCAAGATAAATTTGGCCATCATCAACTGCATGAAATGTCAGCCAGTCACACAGATCAGTCAATTGAAAAACTGTTTGCAACAAGTGGTAACCATCACTTCTCCGCCCCGTTATCCTCAGCATTAAATTTAATTTTGCTGGAGCAGGCCACCTTTCACCCCACCTTACCGACTGCTGTTTCATATTCTCATTTTTTAGCAATTCAAAAAAACTATATATCCCAATGACTAACGATTAACTTTAATTTAGCACTTCCCTGTTCAGCTTTAATTTTTCGAGGCAATTCATAATCACCATTGGCCTGCATCTGCAAATAGCTCACCCGCCAGCCATTCTGAACAAAACCCCGCCCCTCATCTTTGTATACAGCATTGGGATCAGCGACTCCCAGCACCCAATATTTTAAAGCCGAGACAGGTACTACAATACCCAGTTCGGAAGATAAAATATCATCTACATTGCCAATATACTTTTCTTGTCTGCCATCCATGTTAATTTCCACACTCTGCCCTGCCAGCACTACCCTAACCCGCCCTAGACCAAAGGACCCGGAAAGATTTATAACATCTTCCTTAGGTTCATGCTCCCATTCAACATTTGCTGAAATAGAATGATTTTTATCTGTTAATGACATCCTGCCTGAAAAAAACCAGACTTCTTTTTCGTACAGATGCTTGCGCGCAGATAAATTGAATGAACCTTCTTTTTTATCCGGCATATTTGCACATGAAACAAGCAAAAATAAGGCCATCATGACAATGATGTATCTGCAGATCATTTATCGTCAATACCTGAAATACGCTTTTTTAATTTCAAAAGATACTCATCTTCAGGCGCATTTATCAGTGCTTTGTTAAATACATCTCTTGCTTCGGCCTTCCTACCCATAACCCAAAGAATCTCTGCCAGATGCGCCGCAATTTCATTCTCTGGCAGTTTCTCATAAGCAGTCCGCAACATTCCCAGCGACTCCGCCATTCGCCCCTGCTTAAACAGGAGCCACCCCATACTGTCCATAATCACAGCTTCTTCAGGATTTAACTTCAGAGCCTTCTGCAGATATTTGCCAGCCTCATCATACCGATTAGTCCTATCAGCCAGGGTATAGCCCAAAGCATTTAGAACAGCTGCATCATCAGGTTTTTTCGACAGAATTTTCTTTAAATCATGCTCCAGAACATCTAACCGATCTATTTTTTCTGCAATCAAAGCCCTTGTGTACAGTAAATCTCTATGTCCTGGATAATCAGCTAACACCTCTGTCAGCAAATCAAATGCCTTTTGGTATTGATTTTGTTCACTGTAAATTTCTGCCTTTAACAGCGCAATATTTAATTGGTGCCTGGGAAACTTAGCTGGCATTTTTGCCAGTCTTTGTTCTGCCTCCTTATATTCCTTTTGACTTAATAGTACGGAAATTGCAGCGACTGCAGAATCATATTCATAGGGTCCTTGAGTTACTTTGTCAAACCAAGTCAAGGCCTTCTCATACTGTTTATTTTTGAACGCAATCCGACCAATATAAAAACTGGCCTGAGCATCCCACCCGGGTCTGTTAACTAATTTTTTAAGATAATCCAGCGCATCATCTTCCTTTTTTTGCTGTAAATAAATAATGGCGATGGCAAATTGACTTTCGCCATCCTCCGGCGCCGTCTCCAATACTTTTTGATACGCCTCTATTGCCTCGTCTAAAGCATCAGCTTTCATTAGGACCTTGCCTAACATTTTCCTTATTTTGATATTTTGCGGATTTTTCTCCAGAACCCGCTCCAGGTCTAACCTTGCCTTATCAAGCTTTCCAGTTTGAGCAAACACCTGCGCACGCAAAATGAGCGCCTTGTCCCAATCGGGTTGCAATGCCAGTGTTTCATTTACCTTCTCCTTAACCGTTTCAGGCCTATTTAGCTGTCCTGCCAGCAATGCCTGCACAAAAAATACCGATGCCTGTTTCGGGTGCTGATGCCCAATATCCTCCAGTACATTGAAAATAAAATCAGCCTTGCCTTCTTTTCCTAGCAATCGCGTCAATTCAAGCAGTGTTGCCTCAAACCCCGCCGGGTCGTCTGCCAATATTTTATTTAAATGCTCTACAGCCAGTTTTTTATTATTGCCTTTCAATGCCGATAGCGCAGCAATTTTTCTTGCCGTTAAATTTTCTCCATCCTGCTTAAGCCAAAGAGAAACGGCTTCGTCTGTTTTTTTTGTATCTTTCAAAAAAAGACCGATTTTCGCAGCTCTTTCCGCCACTCTTACATCATCAACCCGCTTAGCTGCCTGCAAATAGCCGTCCAGAGCAACGCCATACTGATTCCTTTGCCCTGCAATTTCTGCCGTCATCAACAGATACAGCACCTCGGGGGAGATTTCGGTTATCTTATCTGCCTTAACACTTTTCCTCGACTCTTTTACATCATTAGCTACGCCCAAACCATTATCTTTTATATCAGAAACGCCCGCACACCCTGCCAAAACTATAAATACCAGACCAGCTACTATCTTAATAATCAACACTGATTTTCCCTATTTAACTCGATTAAACATCCCTATAGAGTAGCAGAAAATCATTTAAATTCAGACTAGGAATTTATTCTATTTGGATAAAATCACTATTTTACTTAGAATATGTGCTTTCCATTATGCTTTCCAGCCCTATTAAATGACTCTTCTTGCCGTCGGGATAAATTACAATACAGCGCCAGTTGCTATCCGTGAGCGCCTGTCCTTCCCGGCGGAATCACTTGAACTGTCACTGAAAACACTGTGGAACAGCCATAAAATTAATGGCGCAGCCATTTTATCCACCTGCAATCGAACTGAATTTTATTATCAGACCGATGACTGCTGCCCAGACATATTAATAGACTGGATAGCCGAAACCAAAGCAATCAGCCCCAGAGAGTTTACCCCTTATCTCTATAGCCATACAGACAGCCAATCAATAAGGCACATGTTTCGTGTTGCCTGCGGCTTAGATTCCATGGTTTTAGGTGAGCCGCAGATTCTGGGGCAAATGAAAACTGCGTACCAGGCCGCCTATGAAGCGGGTACCTTAGGCAAACACCTGGGCAAGCTTTTTCACCATACTTTTTCTGCAGCAAAAAAAGTCCGTACGGATACAGCTATTGGTTCCAGCCCGGTGTCAGTCGCTTTTGCCGCTGTACAGCTGGCACAGCAAATTTTCAATTCACTTAGCGAACAGACTGCATTATTAATTGGTGCAGGCGAAACTATCGAATTGACTGCACGTCATTTATATCAGAATAATATTGGACGCATTATCATTGCTAACAGAACTTATGATAAAGCACACGCTCTAGCCTCTCAGTTTAACGGCTATGCCATTGACTTATCTGAACTTACAACTCACTTGGCAGAAGCTGACATTGTCATTTCATCGACGGCCAGCCAACTGCCCATTCTAGGCAAAGGCCGTGTTGAAAGTGCTATAAAAAAACGCAAACATAAGCCTATGTTTATGGTGGATCTTGCTGTACCGCGCGACATTGAATCCGAAGTAGCCCAGCTTCAAGATGTCTATTTATATACTGTCGATGACCTGCAAAACACCATCGATCAAAATATGGATTCCAGACGCAAAGCGGCTGAACAGGCGGAAGAAATCATTGATACCCAGGTTGAACACTTTTTATCCTGGATGCGTTCTCAAGGTGCTCAATCGGTCATTAAAGACTATCGGCTGCAAGCTCATATTACACGCGACCAATCACTTGAAAAAGCATTATCCCAGCTCAATAACGGACGTGATGCAGAAGAAGTTTTAAACCTTTTGGCACACACATTAACCAACAAACTGATCCACACTCCCAGCGCCCAAATAAGAGATGCAGGGGAAAATGAAAGACATGATTTAATCGCGGCAGCCAGAGAAATCTTTAAATTGCCCTAACTTGCTCCCCCATAATGAAAGCATCAATCAAAACAAAACTTGAAAACCTCAGCGAACGCTTCGAGGAAATTGCAGCCCTGCTATCGCAGCCGGAAGTACAAAGCGACCAAAACAAATATCGCTCGCTGAGTCAGGAATATGCTCAAATAGATCCTATTGTTTCCTGCTATGAAAAATATCAGGAAAATGAAAAGAACCTTGAAGAAGCCATTGAAATGGCAAAAGATTCAGACCCCGAATTGAGAGAAATGGGGAAAGATGAGTTGCAGAATGCTGAACAGCTAAAACAGAATTTACAGCATCAGCTGCAAGTTTTATTGCTTCCAAAAGACCCTAACGACAACAGAAACATTTTTTTAGAGATCAGAGCTGGCACAGGAGGAGATGAAGCCTCCATTTTTTCTGGCGACCTGGCAAAAATGTATCAGCGCTTTGCAGAAAAACAGCGCTGGCAAACTGAAATAGTTTCTGAAAATAGGGGGGAGCACGGCGGCTATAAAGAAATTATCCTGCGCATTGCGGGGCAGGATGTCTACTCTCAACTCAAATTTGAATCTGGGGTACACCGTGTACAGCGTGTACCGGAAACTGAATCTCAAGGCAGAGTCCACACTTCAGCCTGCACAGTTGCTATCATGCCAGAAGTTGAAAGTGTCGACGAATATGAGATTAAATCTTCCGATTTGCGTGTTGATACCTTTAGAGCCTCTGGGTCCGGCGGTCAGCACGTCAATAAAACAGACTCAGCCATTCGATTAACTCATATTCCAACTGGCGTGGTTGTAGAATGTCAGGATCAGCGCTCTCAGCACAAAAACAGAGCACAAGCCATGGCGCTGCTGCAGTCTCGCTTATTGACAGCAGAACAGGACAAGCAGCATGCCGCCCAGTCGGAAGAAAGAAAATTGCAAGTTGGCTCAGGCGACCGTTCAGAACGAATCAGAACCTACAATTATCCGCAGGGACGCATGACTGATCATCGCATCAATTTAACCCTTTATAAACTGGATGAAATTATGCAGGGAGGCTTAGAACATGTCATTGGCCCGCTGATCAATGAACATCAGGCCGACCTGCTGACACAATTAGGTAATGACTGATATCCAATCCACCCTTGCTAAAGCATCTGCCAAGCTTGCCGAAACCTCTGACTCAGCATTGCTTGACGCAGAAATACTGCTCTGCCATGTGCTTGATAAAACGCGCTCTCACCTACGGGCATGGCCTGAAAAAAAGTTATCGACTTCGCATAGCCAGCAGTTTTTAAAACTGTCCAAACAGCGCCAGCAAGGCGTACCAATTGCCTATTTAACTGGCCACAAAGAATTTTGGTCTCTGGACTTTAAAGTAGACCCCGCAGTATTAATTCCCAGACCAGATACAGAATTATTAATTGAGCTAAGCTTAGAACTGCTTGTCAGTAAAGCCAGTCCTCAAATCATCGATTTAGGCACTGGATCCGGCATTATTGCCATTGCCTTGGCAACCGAACGACCCGATATTAAGGCTATCGCAGCTGATTTTAGTGAGCAGGCATTGAATATAGCTAGACAAAATTCAGCAATGCACCAGGTAAAAAACATTCAGTTTATTCATTCCAACTGGTTTGCCAATGTTCCACCCCACAAATTTGATCTTGTCATCAGCAACCCTCCCTATATTGATGGCAATGACCCCCACCTATCCCAGGGTGATGTTCGCTTTGAACCTGACAGCGCATTAATTGCCAAGGACCAGGGGCTTAAAGATATTAAAATTATTACAGGCAATGCCCGTCAATATTTAAAACAGCATGGCACACTGCTGATAGAACATGGCTGCGATCAGCAGTCGGCTGTTCAGGCTATTTTTGATTCATACCAATATACCAGCATCAAAACGCATACAGACCTTTCTGGCAACCCCAGAGTTACAACAGCACAATGGAGCGCCTCATGAGCACAAAAGAAGTTCGGTTATCCCGAAAAATCACCAACCAATTATTGCACACTGCACAAATGACTCCCGAGCGGGAGGTATGCGGTTTAATTGGCTCTACAGAAGGCATTGCCCGCACTTGCTATCCCATCAACAATACAGCCGAGCATCCTGAAACTCGCTTTAAGCTTGATGAAAAACAGCAAATCAGCACACTTTCAGCAATGCGCGATAAAAATGAAAACCTTTTTGCCATTTATCACTCACACCCTACAGCACCAGCTGTTCCTTCAGAAACTGACATTAAATTGGCCAGCTACCCTGATGCCATCCATCTGATTATTTCACTTAATACCAAAGGCGTTCTTGAAATCAGAGCCTTTAACATTATTGATCACTCTGTTGAAGAACTGCCTATTAGCATGACATCAATCTAGCCGTGTTTAAAGCTCTCAGAGTTATCATCTTATTGCTGATTTTTGTAGGCCTGGCTTTTTATGTAAAAACACAGAAACTTAAATCGCGATCCTGGGTACAGCCTCTGGAAATTGTAATTTATCCTATGAATAGCCGGCATAACCAAAATGTTGAAGCTTATATTTCCCAATTGGACAGCGCCGCATTTGAAGAAATTGACCTTTTTTTTAAAGATGAAGCAGAGCATTACAATTTAACCATTGAACACCCAATCTCAACCCGCCTTGGCAGCATTATCCACAATTACCCGCCTCCACCCCCCATCTCAAAGACAAGCCTTATCGAAACTGTCTTATGGAGCATAAAATTTCGCTACTGGGCCTATAAAAACACCCCTGATGATAAATCGAACCTACACCGTGTTAGAATTTTTGTGCATTACCATGAAGCACTAGAAAATACACGGCTTCAGCATTCTTTAGGACTAGACAATGGTTTGCTATCTATCATCCATGCTTTTGCCTCAGCAGATCAGGAGCAACAAAATAACATTGTTATTGCTCACGAATTTTTGCATACCGTTGGAGCAACAGATAAATACAATGCCAATAACCAGCCCATTTTTCCCGATGGATATGCTGAACCCGATAAACAGCCATTGTTTCCCCAGCTTAAGGCAGAAATCATGTCAGCGAAGATCCCTACCTCCTACACCCAGTCAAAAATGGCTGACAGCCTAAAGCATTGTATTATTGGCAGCAAAACAGCAACAGAAATCAATTGGCTTAGCCCAGCCAGTCACCTATAGAAAATAGATAATGCACTCTCCCCTCCCCATTTTATATAGTTTTCGCCGTTGTCCCTATGCTATGCGGGCAAGACTGGCCATTGCAAATGCAGTACTTTCAATAGAACTGCGCGAAGTGGTATTGCGCAACAAGCCTCAGCAATTGCTGGATGTTTCCCCTAAAGGCACTGTGCCTGTTTTACTGCTTCCTGACGGCGAAATAATTGAAGAAAGTTTGGATATTATGTATTGGGCCTTATCTCAAAATGATGGAAACAGCTGGTTAAAAAATGGCTCAACTGAAGATATTCAGCAACTGATCCATTGGAATGATACAGAATTCAAATATTATTTAGACCGTTATAAATATGCTGACCGCTATACTGAAAATGCAGAACAGTTTTATCGGGAAAAAGCTGAAGTTTTTATCGCTGAACTGGAAAATAGATTATCTCAGCATAGTTTTCTTTGCAATGAAAACTGCTCCCTAGCTGATATCGCCATATTCCCTTTTATTAGACAATTTTCCAATGTCAATCATGCCTGGTTTCTGACATCAAAATATCAGAAACTGAACCAATGGCTAGTCAGGCACCTTGAATCTGATTTATTTTCATCTATTATGGTGAAATATCCAGCTTGGCAAGCTAACGACAATAACGCTGCAGTGACCAATTTCAGCTGATAAATAATGGAAAAACTATGCAAAATATTCTTATTATTGATGACGAGCCCTCAATTATTGATAATATATCGTTTGCACTGGAAACCGAAGGCTTTTCTACAGCGTCCTGCACAACAGGGGGCGACGGCCTTTATGCTTTTGAAACATCAGATTTTGCATTAATTATTTTAGATATCGGCTTGCCAGACATCAACGGCTTTGATCTGGCCAGAAAAATTCGCAGCACCTCACAAATACCTATTATTTTTTTAACCGCCCGATCCAATGAAATTGACCGAGTCGTTGGCCTAGAGCTTGGTGCTGATGATTATGTAACCAAACCCTTCAGCCCCAGAGAATTAAGTGCACGGGTAAAAGCCATTCTTCGTCGAACTAATAATACACAGATATCAGAAACGCTTCCTACACAAAAGCAAGATTCGCTATTATTTATAGTTGATGATCAAAAAAAACAGATTTCTTATCGGAATCAAAATATTGATTTGTCCCGAACAGAATATCGGCTTTTGACTATTCTAGTGCAGTCACCTGGGCGCGTTTATACACGAAACCAGCTGATGGATCACGCCTGGGAGCATTCAGGCATTAGCCTGGACCGCACTGTAGATACCCATATCAAAACCATCCGTCAAAAATTAAAAGCAATTTATCCAGACCATGACCCTATCGTAACTCATCGAGGTGTAGGCTATGCGCTCAGAGACCTTTCATGAGTATTCGCCGGCGTATTTTTTTAGGCATTATTTTACTTTTCAGCTTTGGCTTTTTCTTATTAATAGACTTTATCGCTGATGACATAGAACTGCGCTACCGTGAATCAACAGAAGAACCTCTGGTTGATACAGCCCGTGTACTGGCCTCCATTGCCGCAACAGCTGCAACTGATAACAGTATCAATACAGCTCTTTTCCGCGATACCTTCAGCAGCGTTCAGTCACAGACATTTTCGGCTCAAATATTCGGACTGCTTAAACATAATGTAGATTTGCATGTTTATATTACAGACCGTACAGGTAAAGTTATTTTTGATTCCAGCCACGGCCTAGACGAGGGTAAAGACTATTCGCAATGGCGAGATGTGCATTTAACCCTGCGCGGGGAATACGGTGCCCGCACCTCAGATATCGGCGGGGATGAGCAGAAAAAAATGATTTATGTCGCAGCCCCCATTCTCCGAGAAAATGATTTAATAGGTGTACTGTCTGTGGGGAAACCTACCCACAGCTCTAACCAGTTTGCCTTGGCCGCTCAAAATAAATTGATTATCGCAGGCACTATAGCCTGCCTTGGATTTATTGGCATAGGCTTATTATTAGGCGTATGGGTCACACATCCCATTGAAAAACTGACGGACTACGTCAAAGCGGTTCGAGATGGCAAACGGGTAAAAAGACCAGTGCTGGGTTCAAATGAAATGGAAGAATTAGGCATCGCTTTTGAACAGATGCGCGATGCTCTGAACGGAAAAAATTATGTTGAAAACTATGTCCAAACGCTGACCCATGAAATAAAAAGCCCCGTATCTGCCATTCGGGGCGCAGTAGAGTTGCTAGAAGAAGACCTTCCCCCTAAACAGAAACAGACGCTATTGCAAAATGTACACCTGGAATCTGACCGAATCAGCCAGATTGTAGATAATTTATTGCTGCTCTCCTCATTGGAATCCCGTAAATTCATTACAGCACAAGACCCTATTGATGTTGACAACATGCTCAGCAAGATCAAAAATTCTTTAACCTCTTTGCTGCTAATCAATAATATTCAGTTGATTATTCAGGCCAGCACTCATTGCCAAATATTAGGAGATAGCAATCTAATTTACCAGGCATTGATAAATGTTATCCAAAATGCCATTGATTTTAGCCCGCCTGGGGCCTCAATATATATAAAAGTTAGCTCCAATCACTTAGGAACAGAATTTCAAATTAACGATGCCGGATCAGGCATCCCTGATTATGCTCTGGACAGAATTTTTGAACGCTTTTATTCATTAAAGCGTCCTGGGAATGGACATAAAAGCTCTGGTCTAGGCCTTAGCTTAGTTCGGGAAATCATGCTATTGCATCAAGGCACAATAACCGTAAAAAACCAGCCTAAACACGGTGCAGTTGCCAGCCTTTTTTTTCCATCATCAAAGATGACTCGGTAGGAGTGGCTTTTAGCCACGACTTCTTTTGATCCTGCTTATGGTCTCGGCCGTGGCTAAAACCCCAGCCGCACGATTTCACATAAACTTCACAATAAATTCACAAGCTCTTCAACCGATCTTCAATTCCTTTTTTTAAACTGCTATTCACGGTGGCATTCACCGGTTAACGTCAAAAAGAGGACATGATTATGAAATCCATTAATTTATACCGGCTATTAAGTATTTTAGCCTTTCTATTTTTTCATCCCAGCCTTTTGGCAAATGAAACCGTCGTAGATAAAACCCTATCGCCCTATTTTAAAGTTATTGGGGAAGGTACGGGCAATCTGGAAAACCTGCCTTTGCAGCGCACCTCGGCACAAGTTGATATTGTCGGTGTTATTGCCGATGTAAAAATTCGCCAGATCTATCAAAATAGAGGCGAGACAGCCATTGAAGCTATCTATGTTTTCCCAGGGTCGACAAAATCGGCCGTTTACGGGATGACAATGACCATAGGCGACCGGGTTGTGGTCGCAAAAATAAAAGAACGAGAAGCTGCCAAAACGGCCTATACCCAAGCTAAAAAACAGGGCAAACGGGCATCGCTTCTGGAACAGCATCGCCCGAATGTTTTTCAGATGAATGTTGCTAACATTATGCCTGGAGATCGGGTTATTGTGGAATTATCCTACACTGAGCTGATTATTCCAGAACAAGGGGTTTATAAATTTGTCTACCCTGCTGTAGTAGGGCCACGCTATTCTGAAGCCTTGGCAGAAGATACTCCGGATTCTGAGAACTGGATAGCCAATCCCTATTTACACAAAAATTCTGCACCACCTTATAGCTTTGATATTAAGGCCTCAATTTCAGCTGGCATCCCCATTCAGGCATTAAATTCTCCATCTCATAAAATACAGGTAGATTATGATCCGCGGGGCACTGCCAATGTTAGCCTTAAAACAAAAGACAGTCGACAGGCTGACCGAGATTACATCCTTCGCTATCAGCTGCGTGGAAAAGAAATAAAAACGGGTTTGCTATTGCACAAAGGCGAACACGAAAATTTCTTCCTATTAATGTCACAGCCGCCTAAAAAAACCACCCCGGAAAAAATTCCTCCCCGTGAATACATTTTTGTGGTGGACGTTTCAGGCTCAATGCATGGTTTCCCATTAGATACCAGCAAAAGGCTGATGACAGAATTATTATCAAATTTACGGCCAACAGATTCTTTCAATATCCTATTTTTTTCTGGCGGTTCTTCAGCACTTGCTAAAAGCTCACTGCCCGTCACTAGCAACAATATAGCAAAAGCCATTAGCATGATGGAAAACCAGCAAGGCGGCGGAGGTACACAATTGCTTCCGGCATTAAAACGTGCCATGGATTTGCCAGCGGAAAAATCAACCTCCCGCAGCTTTGTTATCATCACCGATGGCTATGTTTCAATTGAAAAAGAAGCCTTTCAGTATGTTAAAGATAATTTAAACAATGCCAATTTCTTTTCCTTTGGCATAGGCTCGGGCATCAACCGTTTTTTGATAGAAGGATTAGCACGAGCAGGCAAAGGCGAACCTTTTTTCATTACTTCCGGTTCAGAAGCATTCAAGGTCGCTCAACGATTCCTCGAATATATCGAAACACCTGTATTGACAGGTATTGATATTAACTTTGATGAGTTTGAAGTCTACGATGTAGAACCTCAGCAAACCCCAGACCTATTTGCCGAAAGACCGTTAATCATTTATGGAAAATGGCGTGGCAACACAACTGGAAAAATACAGATAAAAGGCTATCAGGGAGAATCCATTTATTCTGAAACTATTGAAGTCAACAAAGCAGAAGCAAGCAGCAATAAAGCTTTACGCTATTTATGGGCAAGAAACAGAATTGCTGAATTGGGTGACTTTGAAAAACTAAGACCCGACTCAGAACAAAAAGCTGAAATCACAGCACTGGGGCTAACCTATAACCTGCTCACTGCATACACATCATTTATTGCAGTGGATGAGGCAATTGCCAACTCAGAAAGAAAAAGTCAGCAAGTAAAACAGCCTCTGCCTTTGCCAAAAGGTGTTTCCGAACTGGCTGTGGGCGGCATTGTTCCAACAACACCAGAACCTGAAATTCTAAGTTTGCTGGGTGTATTGGCAATACTGTTTAGCACACGCCTATTGCCTAAATTTAAAAAAACCGGAAAGGCTTAATCATGTTATCTACAAGAGTATTTTTAACAGCACAGCTGACAGCCTACTGGTCAGTATGGAATTGGTATCTCCGCCGAATGCTTGATGGTTCTGATGAACCCTGGGGAATTGTCGCATTAGCAAGCGTCGTTTTTCTGCTGATAAAAAGGCAAACATGGACAGCACCTAACGCGTCAACAGTCATCATCTCATCAGTTATTGCAATACTTTATACCCTTGGCTATAACCACCTTCCTCCTCTCTTTAGAGGAGGAATTGCCGTAGTTGCTATCGGCTTTTCTATTAGCTCAATCTGCTACAGACGAACCCTGCAAACAGGCATAATCGGCTTGATGCTGTTGTCGCTGCCATTAATTGCATCACTGCAATTTTACGGCGGCTTTCCGATTCGGGTCATTACGGCACACATATCATCCTATCTTATTGGCTTGATGGGATACGCCGTTCATCCTCAAGGTACATTGCTCTATTGGCTAGGCGAAGTCATAGCCGTCGATGCGCCCTGCGCCGGCATTAAAATGCTCTGGACAGGCCTGTATTTAAACTTTACCTTGGCCGCATGGCGTGAACTGAATTTTTTAACAACCTGGCTAAGCACCAGTTTTACCTTATTTTCCGTGTTTATCGGCAATATTTTCAGAGCCACTTTATTGTTTTTTACGGAAAGCGGCATTGTCAACGCACCTGATTATACTCATCAGGCAGTTGGCCTGCTGGTTTTTGCCATAGTTGCAGTCGCGGTATTTGGCTTTCATCATCTAAACCAAAGGCAATCACCATGCGCTATTTAATATTTATTGCCCTGCATTTATGTACGGGCCTAATCCCCTTTGCCAACGGGGAAAACGGCAATCTACCGACCCCCCATACATTTCAGCTTTGGCCCACGGAATTTGAAGGCCTGCCGTTAACTCGTCTACCAATGACGGATAAGGAGAGGGGCTTTAGCAAAGGCTTCCCAGGGAAAATCGCACGTTTTACAGATGGTTCAAGGGAAATTATTATTCGCTATATAGAAAAGCCTTCTCGAAAAGTGCACCCCTCAGCTGACTGTTTTCGCGGTTCAGGCTATAAAGTTAAGCCACAGCCAATCAGCCGAGACCAAAACAGCCATTTATGGGGATGCGTATTAGCAGAGAGAAATGGCATAAGCTATCAGGTTTGCGAACGAATCTACGATCAGGCCGGTAACAGCTGGTATGACGTCTCTTCCTGGTTCTGGTCGGCCCTGCTAGAAAGTAGGCAAGGGCCTTGGTGGGCAGTTACAGTGGCTGAACAGAAATATCATAAACAATAGGAAGTGCAAAAAGGCCTAGAGGCCACTATTCAAAATAGCCTGTGTAAAGAAGTGATACATAGGCTATTTTTTTAAATATTTCTCAACCTTTAAAGAACCATGAAATATCCCAAGTATTTCTACTAAATTATCTTTACTCAACAACTATGGACTGAAAGTGCATAGCTTTAAACTGCGACCTGGAACAATAAAAAAAACAGTCCTGATTACATATTAAAACGTTCAGAGCAAAGGAATTAAGATAGGTCAAGGCTATCGCACAAACAGTATTGGAATCAGATAACGAATTACAAAATTCCAGCTTTTCTTACTTTAACACCTAAAGATATTGGGGGCACAATTCAGAACCTGAACATACCTCTAAAAAGTTAGTTTCACGCTATATTATTCATGAAATACAAAACAGTTTTTCCCTTTTTCTTTTGCTATATACATAGCTCCATCAGATAAATTCATTAAATCAACAACAGTATCCCCATCACTAGGGCATATTGCAACTCCTATACTTAATGAAACATGGATAGTATTCCCTTCTACCCTAATTGCTTCATTAACAGCAGAAGAAATTCGAGTCAATGAATGAGCAATGCCTTCATTTGTATCGACCCCCTCTAGGATGATCAAAAATTCATCACCGCCCAGCCTAATTAGTGAGTCCTCTTCTCTAATAAAACCACTAATGCGTTGAACAACTATTTTAAGAACAGAATCACCAATATTATGACCAAATATGTCATTCACCTCCTTAAAGCCGTCAACATCGACAAAACAAATGGCACTCACCGTTTTATGACGGTGCGCCATGGCAATCACATGGTGTAAACGCTCCTTCAAAAGGTTTCTATTTGGTAGGCCTGTTAAGTAATCATAAATTGCCATTGATTTTAACTTTTCTTCGGATTCCTTTTTTTCATTAAAAAGTGTGCCAACGATGAGAACTAAAAAAACATGAGCAAGAATAAAAAAATTCAAGTCAATAAGGTTATAAAGTGATTCCCCATAAGTAAAAACACCAGATTCAATATAGACGGCATAAAGAGACGTAATAGAAATAATTATTGTTGCAGTGTAAGCTAAAATAATATTTTTATGGAGTGCAATAGAAACGACCAAAGGCATAGTTATTGTCATTAATATAGCGAGGCTTTTTATTGGAAAGGTAATTAAAATCAGATAACTTAATAAGCTAAAAAAGAGAATATGAATAACAATATCCTTAATTTGTAGCTTTTTAAAATTAGAATAAAGCAATAAGAGAAAAGGAGTGAATAAAACCTGCCCCATTGTGTTGCCAAACCACCAAGAGAATACATTTTTTAAATAGGCTTGCCAATCGGAAACTGAAGAAAACACCAAGACAAGATTACCAAATAGTGCACTAATGGGTTGCAGAACTAAGCTAATGATAAGCATTAATCCTGCAATATCTTTTAGTTGCTTTAGTGATTTATTTAATTCAAAATGCTTAAATAAAAGAACGCCAATAATGGACTCAGCACTATTAACAGCCGCGATACATATTGCGGGAAGTGGCATTACCCCCGCATCTAAACCCAACAAAAACTGTCCAATCAATACTCCACCCCATATCGCTCGTCCATAGATAAGCATAGCGGCTAAAGCAAAGCCTTCAGGTATAAAATAAACAATCGTGACAATGTTATTTTCTTGTGAAACAAGGAGGCTTAGCTTTCCAGTGATAAAATAAATTATTGTAAGAGTAATAATTTTATATAAACATAAAAACTGGGGATAGAGTTTGTATTTTTTGCTCTCAAACAAATGACATACTCCTTGAAATTTAGTGGACATAAGTTAGAGTTGCGTTATTTTTCTCCGAAGGAACCATCGAAGTAAGACGGCCAGTGGCCCTGTTAAACAAAGGTGTCTCGAAACCAATTTCAATTATTTCTCACCCTACTCAGCAATAGCGGACTGCTCTTTAAGCCACTTAACCAGCTCTTCTTCTTTAACAATTCCCATATGTTTAACCATGGCATTATTTTTATCAAAAAAATAAGTTAATGGCAACTCCCCGCGCCAGTGCGGATTAATATCAAAATACAGCCTTTCAGCAAAGTTATCTGCAAAAACCCAAGTTTCTGTGCCTGTAAGGTTTTTAGCTTTTAACAGCTTTTGTACTGACTCATCCTCAAGGAATGGGTCAGTAGTGATCGTTATTAACTTAACCTGTGGATATTCCTTCATTATCTGGCCAAATAGAGCCAGCTCTTTCATGCAATAGGCACAGGTGACAGACCAAAAGGCAATAATGTAGGGCCTATCTTTATTTTGTTGCAGGATTTGATTAAATGAACCTTTAACAAAAGGTTTATAAGCACTTTCACTAGCAATGCCATCTGTACTGTTTAAACAGCAAACCGCAATGAGGGCTATAAAAGTCATTTTAAATTTACTAAAAATATTTTGATTCATTTTATTTATTGCATGACTAAAAAAATTAACATCTGAAGCCATAGTTTTTCCCTTTCTCGAGTTTATAGCAACTGTTTTTTTGAATTTAACCTTTATGGGCTATAATTGGCGGTTTTTTATTCTTTGAAGTAATCGCCGTGTCTAGCACAAATAACGATTTATCAACCTTTCAAGGGCTAATCCTAGCCTTACAGCAATACTGGTCTGAGCAAGGCTGTATTTTATTGCAGCCTTTGGATCAGGAAGTAGGAGCAGGCACGTTCCATCCGGCTACCTTTTTGCGTGCCATAGGCCCAGAACCTTGGAATGCGGCTTACGTGCAGCCTTCAAGAAGACCTACCGATGGACGTTTTGGAGAAAATCCTATGCGTCTTCAGCATTATTATCAGTTTCAGGTGATTCTAAAACCCTCTCCCGACAATATTCAGGAACTGTATTTAAATTCATTAAAGCATTTAGACCTGGATTTACTTGAGCATGATGTACGCTTTGTAGAAGATAATTGGGAATCGCCTACTTTAGGTGCATGGGGATTAGGCTGGGAAGTCTGGCTAAATGGCATGGAAGTATCTCAATTCACCTATTTCCAACAGGTGGGGGGCTTAGAGTGCAAACCTGTGAGCGGCGAATTGACCTATGGCCTTGAGCGCATTGCCATGTATATCCAGGGCGTTGAAAGCGTTTATGATTTAGTCTGGACGCATAGCCCCCAGGGAACAGTAACTTACGGCGATGTTTTCCATCAAAATGAAGTTGAAATGTCAGAATATAATTTTGACCATGCCAATGTTGATTTCCTGTTCAGCTGTTTTGATACCTATGAACAGGAATGTCAAAAGCTGATTGAAAAAGACCTGCCTCTACCCGCCTATGAAATGGTTTTAAAAGCCTCGCATACCTTTAACCTGCTAGATGCGCGCCATGCTATTTCCGTCACCGAAAGGCAACGCTATATTTTACGGGTACGAAACTTATCCAAGTCTGTTGCTGAGGCTTATTATAATAGAAGGGAATTCTTAGGTTTTCCCATGCTGCAGACTGGGCAGGGAGAATAATCATGACTGAAAGTAACGATTTATTATTTGAATTAGGCTGTGAAGAACTGCCGCCAAAATCATTGCTGAAATTAAGCAATGCATTGCTTAATGGAATAAAGTCCGGGTTAAAAGAAGCTGATTTAAACTACATATCAGCTCATGCCTATGCTACACCTAGACGTTTAGCCGTTATCATCAAACAGTTAAATTGTGCTCAGCCTGACAAATCCGTTGAAAAACGTGGCCCAGCGATACAGGCGGCTTTTACAGATGACGGTACGCCTAGCAAAGCTGCAGAGGGTTTTGCCAGAGGCTGTGGCACAACAGTTGATAAGCTGGATAGATTAAAAACAGATAAAGGTGAATGGCTGGCCTTTAACCAAGAAATCAAAGGGCTGGCAACTGACCAGCTAATGCCTGAAATTATCCAAAAAAGTATTCATTTACTGCCGATTGCCAAAAGAATGCGCTGGGGCAATTACAGTACAGAGTTTGTTCGCCCTGTTCATTGGTGTGTACTGCTTTTTGGCGAAAAAGTCATTGATGCCAAAATTTTAGGTTTAAAAACAGGCAATCAATCGCATGGCCATCGTTTTCATGCACCTCAAGCCATCACCATTGACTCTGCAGATAGCTATTTAGCAACATTAGAGCAAAACTACGTTATTGCCGATTTTAGTCAGCGTCAGGCACTTATAAAAGATGAGGCAACAATTTCTGCGGATCTAGTTAATGGAATGCCCCACATTGAACAGGATTTACTAGAAGAAATTACCGCCTTAAATGAATGGCCTATCCCTGTAATAGGCAATTTTGAATCACGTTTTCTTAATTTGCCTAACGAAGTATTGATTACCACCATGCAAATCAATCAGAAATACTTCCCTATCAAGAACAAAGAAGGTGACCTGCTGCCTCACTTCATTACTTTTAGCAATATTGAAAGCAGTCGCCCTCTATCCATCCAGGAAGGCAATGAGCGCGTTATTATGCCTCGCCTTGCCGATGCCGAGTTTTTCTGGAATCAGGACCGAAAACAAAAACTGGAAGACCGTGTTGCCAGTTTGGACTCCATCATTTTTCAAAAGACACTGGGAACACTGGCAGATAAAACCTCGCGTGTTGAAAACCTGGCCGAGCACATTGCCCAACTGCTAAAAGCAAATGTCTCTTTAGCTAAGCGGGCAGCACACCTGGCTAAAACTGATTTGATGACTGATATGGTCGGAGAATTTGCCAGCCTGCAGGGTATTGTTGGCCGGTATTATGCTCTCGCCGACAATGAACCTAGCGAAGTTGCTGTGGCAATTGAAGAGCAGTATTTTCCAAAACAGTCAGGCAGCCCGACTCCAGCCAGTATAACGGGACAAATTCTGTCACTAGCTGAAAAAATTGACACATTAAGCGGCATCTTCAGCGCCAATCTCATTCCAACCGGCGACAAAGACCCCTATGCCTTAAGACGGGCAACGTTAGGCTCACTCAGAATCATTATTGAAAACAGCCTGGATCTGGATATTGTTGAGCTAATTCAGCTTGCTTTAACGCAGTTTAGCCATGATTTTGATAAAACCAAAACCCAGCAGCTGATTGCTGATTTTGTATTTGAGCGCTTAAAAGGCTATTGTCTGGACCACGGCCATACCGCTGATGAATTTGAAGCGGTTATGTCAGTCAAACCCACTAAGCCTTTAGATTTTATGCAGCGCCTGCAAGCGGTTAAAGCCTTTAGACAGCTGCCAGAAGCCGAAAGCTTGGCGGCGGCCAATAAACGCATCATTAATATTCTGAAAAAATCTGATACTAAAGCTGCCGATTCGATTAGCGGATTAATTGAATCACAGGAAAAAATTCTGCATTCTGCGGCTATTGCATCAGATAAAGACATTCAGCCTTTACTGCAGCAAAAGGATTATCAGGCAACGCTAACCCGCCTTGCTCAATTAAAAGATGATGTTGATGCTTTTTTTGACAATGTAATGGTAAATACTGATAACCTGTCGCTACGTGCCAGCCGTTTAGCCTTGCTGTCCATGCTTTCTAATCAGTTTCTTAAAATCGCTGATATTTCCAAACTGCAGTAAATGACACAGGCTTACGTTTTATTGGACCGTGATGGAGTCATTAATCATGACTCAGATGACTATATCAAATCCCCAGATGAGTGGGTGCCTATTGAAGACAGTCTTGAAGCAATTGCATTATTGAATAGGCATGGCTATAAAGTAGCTGTTATTACCAATCAGTCGGGTATCAGCAGAAGACTTTACGATGAAACGGTGCTCGCTGAAATGCACCGGAAAATGCATCAAATGACAGAAGTCAAAGGCGGAAAAATCGAAGCCATTTATCACTGTCCTCACAGCCCCGATGATAACTGTGATTGCCGAAAACCTAAGCCAGGCCTATTAAACAGGTTTTCCAAAGAATTTAACAAGCCATTATCTGATGTCTATTTTATCGGCGATAAATTAGCCGATATCCAGGCTGCCGAGGCCGCTGGCGCCAAGCCCATGCTGGTTAAAACAGGTAAAGGCCTAAATACTTTAGATAAAAACCCAATCATTAACGCCCCTATTTTTGAAAACCTTTATGACGCAGCAAAATTTATCATCTCAGAAAAATAGCCTAAGAGTTTATATTGGTTCCAGCCTATTTTTTATTTACATCATTATTTCTGTAGCCATATTCAGTCCCATTATTATTTTCTGTGCCATTTTTCCTTTTTCATTTAGGTACAAGGTCGCAAACCTTTGGGCTACTTCCATCATAGCAATGGCAAGAATCTGCTGCGGACTAAACTATCAGGTAGAAGGACTGGAAAACCTCCCTAAAGGTCAGGCATTTATAGTATTAAGCAAGCATCAGTCAGCATGGGAAACATTGGCTACACGAGCATTTTTACCCATGCAAACTGCTGTTTTAAAAAAATCATTAACCCAGATACCCCTAGGGGGCTGGGCTTTATCCACATTAAAGCCCATCTCCATTGATAGGGAGAATCAAAGAGCGGCCTTGCGTACATTGATCGAACAGGGAACTGAGCGCTTAAAAGAAGGTCTTATTGTGATCATTTTCCCTGAAGGGACTCGAGCGGCACCAGGTGAAGACAAAAAATTCAATATTGGCGGCGCGATGCTTGCGCAGCAATCGGGGTATCCCGTAATTCCGCTTGCCCATAATGCTGGCGAATTTTGGCCTCGATACAGTTTTTTAAAGTACCCGGGGACAATTAAAGTTAAAATAGGACCTGCTATTGAATCAATTGATAAAAAAGCCAAAGAAATCAATTCAGAAGCTGAGGCATGGATTGCTCAGGCAATGAAAGAAATAACCACAAATTAAGGGCCCTTTCCCTGAGTGATTGTAACCTTACTTCTATTTACAAGTTACCAACAGATAAAATCCATGAAAAAATTACTGCTCGTATGTACAGCTACTCTATTTTTAACGGCATGCGCCGATAAGGAAAATTATGAATCGGCTGTACTTTTAGAAATGCAAGCTGAAAAAGACTTAAAAGACTACAACCTTGACCCGCAGGAAATGACTGATTGCGTAGTTGAAATGTCATCCAAAGGAATGCCAGGAGCCTTTCCCTTTGACCCAGACAGGCTCGCTTCTTACCAGAAATATACAAAAATGCTCTCTATGAGAACAATTGAAGATAAACAGAAAATGCTCGAGGAACTGCGCACTCTTTTTGGATCTCCCAAAGAATTGGCAGATGCTCATAGCAACTATACTATCAGCGTAATGGACTGCCTGGCTGCCATTATTAAAAAATCAGAGCCTGAAATAGAAGAAAAAGAAGAAAAAGAAGACTAGATAATCAGCATTATAGACTGGGGGCAATTGCCGAGAAATGGAAACGGCAACCCCAGTATCGCGAAAACCTTGAACTAGACTATCATTCTGCGCTATATCAACCTAACATTTATTTCATTTGTACAATCCGTTCAAATTCAGCCAGGTGATCCAGCATAATATCTACCAGTTCAGGGTCAAACTGGGTACCGCGATGCCCCTTGATATACTCAATAACCGTCTCTATGCGCCAAGCTTCTTTGTAACACCTCTTATGTGTTAACGCATCAAACACATCCGCCAATGCTACGATCCGCCCATATATATGAATATCACTCCCCTTAAGCTGGCGAGGGTAGCCTTCACCATCCCACTTTTCATGATGCTCATAGGCAATAATAGCCGCCGCTTTAATTAATGGCCGTTTCGAACCAGATAACAGCTTATAGGCATTGCTGGTATGCGCCTTCATTAAACAGAACTCTTCTTCCGTATAATGTCCCGGCTTATGCAGAATTCGGTGGGGCACTGTCATTTTACCTATATCATGCATGGGGGAAGCATGGTATAGAATATTTTCATCCGTTGCATTTAAGGTAGGATGATAATGCGCCAGCAATGAAGAAATTTCAGCTACTCGCCTAATATGCTTACCCGTTTCATCAGATGTCGACTCCATCAGTTCTGTCAGCATCCATATCATTTCTTTCTGATTATCTTCAAGCTCAGACATCAGCCTTTTTTGCTGAAAGACAATCTTGCTCCCCAGAACCATATTATTTTTCTGAAGCAGTTTTTTGGCATGATAGAGCTGTATATGCGTTTTGACTCTTGCCAACAATTCTTCAGCATGGAAAGGTTTACGTATATAATCAACTGCGCCGAGAGCAAAACCTTCGCTGATAGAATCCACATCCGTTTTTGCCGTTAAAAAAATAACGGGAATATGCCTGGTTTGTACGTTTTCTTTAATTTGCCGGCAAACTTCAAATCCATCCATTTCTGGCATCATAACATCCAGTAAGATTAAGTCGACTTTGGTCGCTTCATCTCGTTTATTTAACAGAGACAAGCCTTCTGCACCATGCGTTGCATAAGAAAAATCATAGCCATCTTCTTTTAAAATATTCATGGCCATCTGAATATTTTCCAGAACGTCATCTATGATCAGAACATTTACGCTACATTCCATTTTCTATCTTTTAGTCATCAAGTTAAGTCAATATAATACTATGCTATGCTATTGGCTAATGGAGAAAAACAGTATTACCCCTTATTGCTCCCTGTTTTCATCTAGCCGATCAAACTGTCGGATTAACTGCGGATATTCATTTAAAGCTTTTTTGATATTGGCAATATCAAAACTGTCGATTGCATTGCTCAAGTGTTCAGCATACTCAGTTATCACCAAAATGGGGCATTGTTTTGCAATCTCCATAACGGCCTCTGCAAATGCCTTACTTGATGAGATATTATTTGCTTTAGAAACAGCTTTGCATTGCTCTTTCAGCTTTACCAGCTTTTCCAGCGCAATCGGCAAGTACTTAAGCTCTGCATCGCTGAGTATAAGCTCGCTTGGAATACCTGCACTTTCCGGTGCCCGATCAAATGATAAAAATCTGCATAGTTCAGCAACTAGCTCGGATTTTAGCACAGGCTTTCTCAAACAGCCATCAAAGATAGTGTGATTCGACAGCTGAAATTGATTAGCCATTACTGAAGCCGTTAAAGCGACTATAGGCACCGAGGAGAATTCCTTAATCTCCCTGGCAGCCTGAAAGCCATCCATTATCGGCATGCGAACATCCATTAGGATAAGATCAAATGGATGCTGTTGAGAAATATGATTTTTTACGAGAGCAACAGCTTCTCGTCCATTTTCTGCTTCAACAATTTTAAGAGCTGTATCTGCAAACAATGCGAACAGTAGCTCTCGGTTATCAGCAATATCATCGACAACTAAAATAGACCCTTTATGAAAGTCAACTTTCATAGGCATTTCAGCCTTTTCGTTTTTCAGCTCTGCCGCCAAAGGAGATACATCAACATTCATTAGCCTGACAGTAAAAGTAGACCCTCTCCTCAGTTGGCTCTGCAATGAAATTTTACCCCCCATCAGTGTTACTAGACGTTGACTAATTGAAAGGCCTAGCCCTGTCCCACCATATTTTTTAACATCCTGCCCACTGCTTTGTTCAAACGCTTGAAATACAAATTGTTTTTGATCTTCTGAAATGCCTATGCCCGTATCTTGCACATCAATTAGCAAATCCAGCTTGCTACGTATTTCATCTTCATTATCAGTATAAGCTTTAACTCGAACCATACCTTTATCGGTAAATTTAACTGCATTGCCTATCAAGTTAAACAGTACCTGGCGCAAACGAACAGCATCAAGCATTAGGCTTTGCGGAATTTTTGGATCAATATCCATAATAAAATCCAAGTTTTTTTCATTCATCTTTAGCATAAAGATGGCGCCGAGTTCCGAAAATACGTCATGCGGATTGCATGCTGTTTTTTCAATATGAAATTTCCCAGCCTCTATTTTAGATAAATCTAAAATGTCATTAATTAAAAATAACAAATTATTCCCGGCAGATTGGATCGTTTTAACAAATGATTTGAGCTTTGGCTCTCTAATCTGTTCATTCAGCAATTCAGTGAAGCCTATAATTGCATTCATTGGCGTACGGATTTCATGGCTCATATTAGAGAGAAACTCTGTCTTTGCTTTATTTGCCTGTTCCGCTTTTTGTTGCGCCGAGCGTATATCGGTTACATCTCTAGTTATTAGCAAAACCCCCATATTTTTTCCGTCATATAAAAGGGGAATTCTTTGCGTTAAAAGATTTCTGAGACTGCCACTCGCATCTGTTACAGATTCTTCATTTGTATGAATAACTTTATTTTCCAGTATTTTTAAGTCATTTTCTCTAAAGGCTGCAGCGACCTCTCGGGGAAATAAATCAAAGTCAGTCTGACCAATAACCTGTTTTTCAGTGACACCGAAAAATTTAAAAAAGGCCTGGTTTGCCTCAATAAAATTCAATTTCTTATCTTTAATAAAAATCATGTCATTTGTTGATGACATAATTGATTTTAAAAGATTATTTTCCCGAGCTATTTTCTCCTTTGCTTTTTGCAGTGCCACCTCCATTTCTAGCCGTTCCGTCATATCCACCGCAATACTCAATAAAGCTGGCTGCTCTTGATAATTAATCGGCATTATGGAAACCATAAAAGAACCGATGCTATCATCGGGCTTTTTCATCGGAATAATTTTTTGTTCTACTTTGCCTCGCTGCTTAAGCTCTTTAACAAGCTTGTCACGATCATCCGGACTGGCGTAAAACCCCAAAATATCAAGCTGGTTTAGCTCGTTATACCGAATATCATAATCATTCATCGCTTTTGGATTGGCAGATAAAACCTTGCCATCCATACTGGTCACAACAACCGGCAAAGGAATGGAATCAATAACTACCTTCGTTTGGGCTTCTGCCAACTTTCTTAAAGCCATTTCCTTAGCCAGCT
Source organism: Methylomonas sp. (assembly GCA_026988155.1). GTDB lineage: Bacteria > Pseudomonadota > Gammaproteobacteria > Methylococcales > Methylomonadaceae > QPIN01. Next base: position 94,134 of record JALSLW010000074.1, read on the forward strand.
TTCTGTTCCAATAAAGCACAGCAAAAATAAACAGCAGCAGTCCGGCTATTACTTTAAAAAGCCACTTGTAATCAACTCTGGCAGTAAATTTATCTTTCCCCCATTTTGCAAAAATAGCCTGCTTTTCTACCTGGGAAATACTATTTAAAGCGCGATTAAATAACGGAACTAATGGCTTAAATTCGTTAGTCATTCCAAAAGCCAGCCGAGTATTGAATTCTGTTTTCCCAACAATACGAATATTGCTTATCCCTAGCCTGGAGATATGAAAGCTTGCCTGAGCCAGCGTTGCTAAAAGAGCGTCAACTTTACCAGTAGATACTGATGTAAGTCCCTCCTGAATGTTATCAGCCGTGAGAAACTTCAGGCCGGGGTGTGCTTTAATAATTTTTGGCACATAGCCGTGACGTTTAAGAACCGCAATTTTTCTTTGCTTTATCTGATTAATATTTTCAACATAATTCTCATCCCATCTCATAACAATTACTACAGGACTGGAAATATAATCCTGAGTAAATAATAACTGCTGTTTTAAATCTGAATCTCTACTTTCAGACAATACATCAATCTCACCCCGTTTTAGTTTAGCAACAGATTCACTCCATGTTTCGCTAGGAATAATTTCCATTTTAATCCCCAGTTTTTGCTCTATTAGCTTTAAGTACTCGGCAACAATGCCAATGTAAATACCTTGCTGATCAAATGCCTCATAGGGCAGCCAATTAGGGTCGCCGGTAAAACGAATGGTTTTATGCTGATCCAGCCACAGCTGTTCAGATGCACTTAGGAACGTGCACGAAATAACTTCGACAACTTAAAAATTTCCGTTCTTTGGAACAGCAACATAATTCCATAGTTTCAGATGCTCATCAAATACAATTCGCATGGATTCTTTAAACCCTGCGAC